>DATGPV010000042.1:0-12169 GCA_035304545.1 Limnochordales bacterium
GCCTTTCTCCACTCGGTGATGGTCCAGGAGCGCCGGGGGATGCTCAAACGTTGGAACATGGGCCTCATCCTGGCCACGTATTTTCTGTCCATTTTCGGCACCTTCATCACCCGCAGCGGCATCCTCGCGTCCGTGCACTCCTTCGTGGAGTCGGACATCGGCCCGCTGTTTTTGGGTTTCCTCGGCCTGATCCTGGCGGGCGGGCTGTACTTGATCCTGGACCGCCGGGATATGCTGGAGGACGAGCGTCACGTGGAGTCCTACACGTCCCGGGAGTTTGGCTTCGTCCTCAACAACCTCATCTTGGGCGGCTTGGCGGTGGCCGTCTTTTGGGGCACGGTGTTCCCCCTGGTTTCCCGGCTCATGGGCGTGGAAGTGACCGTGGGCGCGCCTTACTTCAACCGCATCACCGCGCCCCTGTTCGGCGCGCTGCTGGTGCTCATGGGCGTCGGTCCGCTCCTCGCCTGGCGCCGCTCCACCTGGGCGGCGGTGGGCCGGCAGGTGGTCATTCCCTTGGGGCTCGCGGTGTTGTCGGGCGGGGCGCTGGCGGCCGCGGGCCTGCGGGAGCCGGGGTTTTTGATGGCGGTGGGAGCGGCGGTATTGGTGTTCGCGGCAGTGGGGCTGGAGGTGGCGCAGTCGGTGGCCGCGCGGATCCGGTTCACCAATGACCCGCCCCTGCTCGCGCTGCCCCGCCTGTTGGCCCGCAATCCCCGCCGCTACGGAGGTTACGCGGTCCATCTGGCCATCGTTATCATCGCGGTGGGCATCGCCGGGCATACCCATTACCACCAGGAGGCCCTGCGGGGGCTGGAGGTGGGCGACGCGGCGGCCATCGGGCCCTATGTCATCGTGTTTGAGGGCCTGGAAGAGGGGGAGCGGTCGGGGATCCCCTACACCGCGGCCCGGGTGCGGGTGCAGCGGGACGGCCAAGACTTGGGGTACCTGCTGCCCAAGAAGCTGTACTACCCCGGCTGGGTGGAAACCCAGGGGCCCAGCACCGAGGTGGCCCTTTACTCCACGCCGGCGGGGGACTTGTACGTGGTGCTGGCGGGCTGGGATGAGTTTGGCAGCGTCGTCGGCTTCCAGCTGTTCTGGAACCCGATGATCGGCTGGCTGTGGGTGGGCGGCCTTGTGCTCACCGCGGGCACCCTCTTTGCCCTGTGGCCCCGCCCCGAGCGGGCCGCCGCGCCCGTGGAACGGGTTTTCGAAGCGTTGCGGGAGTTGGAGTACGACCGGGCCTTGGGGCGCATCCCGGAGAATGAGTACGTCCGGGTGCGGGCCTTGTTGGTGCAACAGGCGGCGCGCTTGTCCGACGCCGAAACCGCCGCCCGGGGCGCGCTGGAGCGGGAGCTGGCCGCGGAGCTGGCCACGGGGCGGCAGGAGGGCCGCCCATGACCGGTGCCGTCTCCCCGCGGCGGGGGCGCCGGGCCCTGGCCCAGGCCGTTGTGGGGCTCTGGCCGCGGCTGCTCCTGCTGGTGCTGCTCCTGCCGGTGGGGCCCGCGGCGGGGGCGCTGGCGGCACCGGATGAGGCTCCCGACGTGGAAGTGGTGCGGGAGCACCTGTTTTTGACCCGCGGTCCCGCTGGGGCCCAAGTGCTGCACATGGTGGAGCTGGTCAACTTGGGCCCGCGGCCGGCCCAGCGGGTGCCGCTGCCGGTGCCGGCCGAGGCCCAGTGGGAGCAGCTGCCATCGCCTGTAGAGGCCGGGGCCGGCGGGCTGGTGGATCCCCGGCCCTTGGCCGTGGGCGAGGGGCGGCAGTACGCGCTGATCTACAGCTTGCCCTGGCGGGAACCCATGGTGCTGCGCCGGCCCCTGTTGTACCCCACCGCCGAGCTGTGGCTGTGGGCGGAGACGTCGGGCCTGGCGGTGCGGGGCGTGGGGCTGGTGCCGGTGGGCCGGGAAGAGATCGAGGGGCTGGAGTTCGCCGTGTACCACATGGAGCGGCTGGAGCCCCACCCGGCCTGGCAGGTGGTGCTGGAGCGCCCGGGCGGTGGGGCCCGCGAGTTGCCCGTCTTGATGCAGGTGGGCATGCGCAGCGACCCCGCTGAGGTGCTGGCCCGCCACCCATTGCCCCGCCTCATCCTCGCTGCCCTGGCGGTGGCGGGGATCGTGGCGGGGGTGCGGCGTTTCCAGGCCCGCTCCCGCGCGGCCCGACCCGACGGGACCGGCGCGGCGGGGCGGGGCGGGGCGGGCGGGGGGAGGGCCCCTCAGGCCGGGACCGGGGCCGCGGGAGCCCATGCCCTAGCGCCTGGGGGCCGGGAGGAAATGGAGCGCCTCAAGGACCAGATCGTGCAGCTGGACGTCGCGTTTCACAACGGCGAGCTGGATGAGGACGTGTACCGGGAGCGCCGGGCTGTCCTTAAGGCCCGCCTTTTGCAATTGAGCCGCAACGGGGGCAAGACGCCGCGATGAAACCGTCACGGATCGTGCCATTGCTGGTGCTGGCCCTGTTCGCCGTAGGCGCCGTGATTTACTCCGAAAGCCTTAAGACCCGGGCCCAGGTGGGTGCGCCCATCCCCGCCTTTGAACTGCCGCAGCTGGACGGCCCGGTGCAGCGGGTGGACGCCTCCCTGGGGATGCCCTTGGTCATCAACTTTTGGGCGAGCTGGTGCGAGCCGTGCTTGGTGGAGATGCCGGCCCACGACGCCTTTTACCGGCGGTACCGGGATCGCGTGGTGTACCTGGGCATCAACCAGCGGGAGCCGCCGGCAAAAATCCGCACGCACCTGGACCAGGTGGCCCAGGAAGGCAGCCGTTTCGCGTTTCCCATCCTTCTGGACCGCAACGGCGCGGTGGGGGAGGCCTTCCGGCTGGGCGGCATGCCCGAGACGTGGTTTGTGGACCCCCAGGGCGTTGCCCGCCGCCATTGGCTGGGACCGGTCACCTTTGAGCAGCTGCAGGCCGCGTACTACGAGGTCACCGGGTTCCCCATCGACGCGGCCGACGGCGGGCCCTTCCATGGCACCGGCGGCGTCCGGGCCGTTCTCATCGGCCCCGGCGGCGAGATCCACATTGGCGGCCGCGGGGGCGTGGCCCGCTACCGGCTGCAGGAGGGCGGCGCCCCCGGGGCCGACTACGCCTGGGAGCCGGTCCCGGGCGACGGGGTGCTGGCGCTGGTGCGGGGCGCGGCGGGAGAGCCCCAGGCCGTAACGGGCCGCGGCTGGCCGGGCCTGCCGGCCGCTCCCGCAGCGGTGGCCACGGGCCACGGCCACCACTTGGCGTGGGTGCCCGACCACGGCCTTTTCCGGGCCGCGGCGCCGGCGGGGGACCCCCGGGCGGCCGCCGGCTGGGAACCCGTGACGCCCGGCATTGGGGGCAGGGACGGAGTGGCGGCCCTGGCCGCAGATCCCTTGGTGGCCGACCGGTGGCTGGCGGCCACCGCCGGCGGGTTGTGGGAGAGCCGGGACGGCGGCCGCACGTGGCGCTCGCTGGACCTGGGCGTGCGGGTGTACGGGCTTGTGTTTGACCCGGCGGCGCCGGAGCGCCTCTACTTGGCCACGGACACGGGCGTGTGGCTCAGCCACGACGGGGGGCGGCGGGCAGAGCGCCTGGCCGGCAGCCCCCAACGGGTGCTGGCCGCCCTGGACGCGGCGGTGCTGCCTGGCGGCGGGACGTGGCTGGTGGCGGCCGCGCCCAACGGCGACGTGTACGGCAGCGACGACGGCGGCCGCACGTGGTCGCTGCTGGTGCCCCGGCTGGCGGGCTGAAGCCGGCCGCCCGCGGCCGTGGGTCCTGCCGGGTCACGGAGGTGAAAGGAGATGGTGAAGCTGCCCCGCTGGGCGGCGGTGGCCATCGTCGTGCTGCTGGCCGCCGGTCTGGTGGTGTGGGAGCTGAACCAAGGGCACAAGACCGACTCGCCCCTGCGGGAAGTGGCCGTCATATTGAGCGCCGATGGCCCTTTTCCCGCGACGCTTTACCTGGAAGAAGGCGCCCGGTACCGGGTGGCCTTGACCAGCCTGGACCAAGTGTATCCCCTGCCCGCGCTGGCCGGGGCGGAGCCGGTGGACCCCAACCGGCGGGAAGTGGGGCCTGGGGAAGTGGTGTGGATGGAATTTGCGGTGGATCAGGGCTGGGACGGCCGCCCGCTGGGCCCCCACGGGCCGGAAGTGCGGGTGGTGGACAGCCTGGCTCGCCTCGCCGCCATGGGCGAAGAATATCCCGTGGCCATTATCGCCGCCGAGGCCGAGCTCATCCCCCGGCAAGTGCGGCTTTTGGAGGGCGGCCGGGCCATCGTCGGCGGCACCAGCCTGCACGGGCCCAAGGTCCTGACCCCCAAGGGGACCGGCATCCCCCTGGCCCTCTGGCCGGGCGAGGTCATCCGCATGGGACTGGATGTGCCCAGCCCCGGCACCTACGAGATCGTCTGTGAGCAAGGCTGCGGCCAGGGCCGGTGGCAGGGCGCGTTTCGAGTGGAGGCCCTGGACGTGGCGGTGCCGTGGGTGGAGGCGGCCGACAGCGGCGCCAAGGCGGAGCTGGGCCAGCGGGCACCCGACTTCGCCCTGTACGACGTGGACGGCCGCGTCGTGCAGCTTTCGGATCTGCGGGGCGAAAAGGGCGTCTTTGTGAACTTCTGGGCCACGTGGTGCCCGCCGTGTCTGCGGGAGATGCCGGCCATGCAGGATTTGTACGCCCGGCGGGGCCACGAGGTGGCCATCCTGGCCGTCAATTACCGGGAAACCCGGGCCCAGGTGGAAGCTTTCATGGAGGACCTCGATCTCCACTTTCCTGCCCTGTTGGACGTGCAGGGGGATGTGGCCCACCGCTACAACGTCTGGTCGTATCCCACCAGCGTGTTTATCGATAGGGACGGGATCGTGCGGGGGCGCTTCATCGGCGAGCTGTCGCCCGAGCTGATGGAAGAATTTGTTGACGCCATCACCGGCGATCCCGGCGCGCTGCCCATCATCGACCGGGACGGCCCCGCGGGCTCTTGACCCCCGCCCCCCGTCCCCGGCGCCGGGCGCCTTTGGCCCTGGCGCTGGCCGGGTCCCGCCGACAGGGGACGGACCCCCCCGAAGCGAAGGATTTACTGCCCAGATGGTGGGGCCAGGCACGGGCCGTCGGGCCCCCCACATACGCTGGGATGGCATGAGGGGGGACGTCTGTGGGTTGGTTGTTCGGCACCGACGGCGTGCGGGGCGTGGCCAATGACGGGCTCACCCCGGAGCTGGCCTTCCGCCTGGGCCGGTGCGCGGCCGCGGTGCTGGCGGGCGAAAGCGTCGGCCCGGAGGGGGGCCGGCCGGTCATCGTGGGGCGGGACACCCGCCGGTCGGGCGACCTGTTGGAAGCGGCCCTGGCCGCGGGGGTGGCCTCCGCGGGCTTGGACGTGCTGCGGGTGGGCGTCGTGCCCACGCCGGGGGTGGCCTACCTGACCCGCACCCAGGGTGCGGCCTTCGGGGTCATGATCTCGGCGTCCCACAATCCGGCCGAGGACAACGGCATCAAGTTTTTCTCCGCGGACGGCTACAAGTTGCCCGATGCCCTTGAAGCCCGCATCGAGGCGCTGGTGGGGCCCGGACCCGACCGGGTGAACTTCAGCCCCGCGGACGGCTTGCCCCGCCCGGTGGCGGCGGGCGTAGGCCGCATCCTGTCCGGCGAAGACCGGGCCGAAGCCTACAGCCATTTCCTCGCGGAGACGGCCGGCGTATCCTTGGACGGCCTGCGGGTGGTGGTGGACTGCGCCCACGGCGCGGCCTACCGCCTGGCGCCCGCGGTGTTGCGGCGCCTGGGGGCCGAGGTGATCACCCTGTGCGACGCCCCCGACGGCATGAACATCAACGTGGGCTGCGGGTCCACCAGCCCCGAGCAGATGCAGGCCGCGGTGCGCCGGCACGGGGCGGACGCGGGCATCGCCTACGACGGGGACGGCGATCGGGTCATCATGGCCGACGAACGGGGCGGCCTGGTGGACGGCGACGCCATCCTGGCCATCTGCGGCCGCCACCTGGCGGCCCAGGGCCGCCTGCGCAACCGGGCGGTGGCCGCGACGGTCTACAGCAACCTGGGGCTCAAGCGGGCTTTGCAGGCCGCCGGGGTCGAGGTCGTCGAAACCCCGCCCGGAGACCGCTGCGTTCTGGAAGCGATGCTGGAACGGGACCTGGTGCTGGGCGGCGAGCAGTCGGGCCACGTCATCTTTTTGGAGTACAATACGACGGGCGACGGGCTGCTGACGGCCCTGCAGGTGCTGAGGATCATGCGGGAAACCGGCCAATCCTTGGGCCAGCTGGCGGGGCAGATGTCCCGGGTGCCGCAGATCTTGATCAAGGTTGCGGTCCGGGACAAGCGCGCCTTCCACCACAACGTCCGGGTGCAGGAGGTGATCCGCGAAGTACAGGAGGAATTGGGGGCTGACGGCCGGCTCTTGGTCCGCCCCTCGGGAACGGAGCCGGTCATCCGGATCATGGGCGAAGGCATGGACAACGCCCGGATCCAGGCAGCCGTTGACCGCATCGCCGCGGTGGTCGCGGCGGAGCTGGGATAAGCGCCAGGCCTCAGGCCCGGCTCCCAGGGCCCTGGGCTTGAGGTGACGAGGTTGGGGATCTCGGATCATCGGCGGGTGACCCACGGCCACGGCCGCGGTCGTGAGGGCGCTGACAAAGCCCGTGAGCGATCACGGAGGGAAAACAGCGTCCAGGCGGCCCCGAAAAAGGGAGGTGATGCCCCGGTCCCGCTGGGCGAGCGGGAGGGGGCTCCCCTGGGGCTGGGCGAGTCGACGCGATGTGCGGCATTGTGGCATACACGGGGCGCGAGCAGGCCGCGCCCGTTCTCCTGGAAGGCTTGCGGCGGCTGGAGTACCGCGGCTACGATTCTGCGGGCGTGGCCATCGTCAACGGAAGCCGGCTGGCAGTGCGCAAAACCGAGGGCCGGCTGGAGATGCTGGCGCGCCTTTTGGAGCAGCAGCCGGTGCCGGGGTTCACCGGCATCGGCCACACCCGCTGGGCGACCCACGGCCGCCCCGCGGCCCACAACGCGCATCCCCACTTGGACTGCACGGGCCGCGTCGCGGTGGTGCATAACGGCATCATCGAGAACTTCCGGGCGCTGCGGCAGGAGCTTTCGGGCCGGGGCCACCGTTTCCTGTCGGAAACCGATACGGAAGTGCTGGCCCATCTGATCGAAGAGAACTACCAGGGCGACCTCTTGGCGGCGGTGCGGGCCGCGGTGGCCAGGCTTGAGGGATCGTGGGCCATCGCGGCGGTGCACGCGGCGGAGCCGGACCGGATCGTGGTCGCCCGCCGGGACAGCCCGCTGGTGGTGGGCTTGGGGGAAGGCGCCAATTACGCCGCGTCGGATATCCCCGCACTGCTTTCGTACACGCGGTCCGTCTACGTGCTGGAAGACGGCGAACTGGGGGTCATTGCGCCCGACGGGGTGCGCATCGTTGACTGCCAGGGACGGCCGGCGCCCAAACGGGTCTGGCGTGTGGAATGGGACGCGGCTGCGGCCGAAAAGGGCGGCTGGCCTCACTTCATGCTCAAGGAAATCCATGAGCAGCCCCAGGCCATCCGGGACACGCTGGCGGGACGGCTGGACCGGGAGCGGGGGCGCATCTTGCTGCCGGAGCTGGAGCCGGACTCGGCGTTCCTGCGCCACGTCCAGAGGGTCCACGTGGTGGGGATGGGCACGGCCCGCCACGCGGGGCTCGCGGGCAAGATTTTCCTGGAGCGCTTTGCCCGCGTCCCTGTGGAAGTGGACTGGGCCGCCGAGTACCGCTACCGGGAGCCGCTGGTGGACGAGGACACCCTGGCGGTGGTCATCAGCCAATCCGGCGAAACCGCGGACACGCTGGCGGCCTTGCGGGAGGCCCGGGCCCGGGGAGCGCGGGTGTTGGCCGTCACCAACGTGGTGGGCAGTTCTGTGGCCCGGGAGGCCGATCACGTCCTGTACACCCGGGCCGGTCCGGAGGTGGCGGTGGCCTCCACCAAGGCCTACACCACCCAGCTGGTGGTGATGGCGCTGTTGGCGGGCTACATGGGGCTGGTCCGGCAGGCGGCCGAGCCGGCGGCGGTGACGGCGCTGGCCCAGGAGCTGGAGCGGCTGCCCCGCCTGGTCGAATCGGTGCTGCACATGTCCAAACGGGCGGAAGAGTGGGCGGCGGCGCTGGCAGGCCACGGGCACGCTTTCTTCATCGGCCGGGGGCTGGACGCCGTCACGGCCATGGAAGGCGCGCTGAAGCTCAAGGAAATCGCGTACATCCACGCGGAGCCCTATCCGGGCGGCGAGCTGAAGCACGGGCCGCTGGCGCTGATCACCGACGGCGTCCCGGTGGTGGCCGTCGCGACCCAGAGGCCGCTGCTGGACAAGATGGCCAGCAACGTGCAGGAAGTCCAGGCCCGGGGCGCCCGGGTGCTGACGGTGACGGTGCCCGAAGGCGCGGCGCCTATGGCGGCCCCCGGGATGGCAGCTCTGCCCGCGGCCGCCGATGAGGTCATGCCGGTGGCGGCCGCGGTCTTTTTGCAGCTGGTGGCGTACCACGCGGCGG
Organism: Limnochordales bacterium; assembly: GCA_035304545.1. Classification (GTDB taxonomy): domain Bacteria; phylum Bacillota; class Limnochordia; order Limnochordales; family ZCTH02-B6; genus ZCTH02-B6. Next base: position 8,482 of record DATGPV010000042.1, read on the forward strand.
TCCTAAGGGGCTGCGACGTGGACAAACCCCGCAACTTGGCCAAGAGCGTGACGGTGGAGTAGAAAGGCGCCAGCGGGCCGGCCGCGGGGCGCGGCCCGGCAGCACGGCGGAGTGGAGCAGCGATGATCGTCGGCGTCGGTGTGGATGTGGTGGATGTGGCGCGGGTGGAGCGGGCCTTGGCCCGGTCGGGGCTCCGCTTTCTCCGGCGCGTCTACACCCCGTCGGAGGTAGAGCGGTGCAGCGCCCGCCAAGACCGGGTGCGGTGCCTTGCGGCCCGCTTTGCCGCCAAGGAAGCCGTCATGAAAGCCTTGGGCTGCGGCTGGGGGCCCGTCGGGTTTCGGGACATCGAAATTTGCCGGGGCCCCCGGGGCCAGCCCCTGGTGCGCCTGCAGGGCGCGGCGGCCCGCCTGGCGAAGGAAAAGGGCGTCACGGCCATCCACGTGAGCCTGGCCCACGACGGGCCGGTGGCCATCGCGCACGCGCTGGCCGAGGCCCAGGACGGGGGCGGCCATTCCCGCCAAGGAGGAAGCCTGTGAAGGTCGTCACCGCCGCGGAGATGCGGGCCATCGACCGCCGGGCCATCGAAGGCTTCGGCATCCCGTCCCTCATCCTCATGGAGCACGCAGGGCTGGCGGTGGCCCGCCGGGCCTGGCAGCAGCTGGCGGAAACCCGGAGCCGCAAAGCGGTCATTTTCGCCGGCGTGGGCAACAACGGCGGCGACGGCCTGGTGGCCGCCCGCCTCCTGACCAACTGGGGCGCCCGGGTGCGGGTGTTCCTGGCCGGTGATCCTGCCCGGGCCTCCGCCGAGACGGCTACGCAGTTGGCCATCGTCCGGGAACTGGGCATCGATGTGGTCCCCTTGGGGGACAACACCCGGCAGAAGGCCAAGCTCAACGCCGCCACCGCGGACCTGCTCATCGACGCGCTGTTGGGCACGGGCAGCCGCGGGGTGCCCCGGGGCGCCGTGGCCGCGGCCATCGACATCCTCAACGAGGCCGGCCGGCCCGTGTTGGCGGTGGACATCCCTACCGGGGTCGACGCCGACACCGGCTCGGCCCCCGGGCCGGCGGTGCGGGCTCGGTGGACGGTGACCCTGGGCCTGCCCAAAGTGGGGCTCCTGTTGCCGCCGGGCCGCGAGCTCGCGGGCCATCTGGTGGTGGCCGACATCGGCTTGCCCAGGGCGCTGCTGGACGGTGGCCCCGGGCCGGCGGAAGGGCCGGCCGGAGAACCGGCCCGCCGGGCCCCGGACAACGGGCCGGACAGAACGCCGGACAATGCGGGGCAAAGCGGGGCGGGCCGGAGCGCCGGGAGCGCTGCTGGCGCCGGGGAGGGGCTCCCCCCGGCGGTGTGGGTGGAGCCCGACCTGGTGCAGCGCCTGCTGCCGCCGCGGCCTCCCGCGGGCCACAAGGGCACCTTCGGCCACGTGCTGGTGGTGGCCGGCGCCCGGGGCATGGCCGGGGCCGCGGTGCTGGCCGCCCGGGGCGCGCAGCGGGCGGGCGCGGGCCTCGTAACCCTGGCCGGTCCCGCGGGACTGCAGCCGGTATTTGCCGGAGCCATCTTGGAAGCCCTCACCTGGGCGCTGCCGGAAAGCCCCGACGGGGGGCTGGCCGCGGAGGCCGCGGAAGAAGTGGTCCACGCCCTGAGGCGGGCCGACGTGCTGGTCATCGGGCCCGGCCTGTCCCGCGCCGACGCGGTGGGCCAAGCCGTGCGGCGGGTGCTGGAGGCCGCCACAAAGCCGGTTGTCGCCGACGCGGACGGGCTTTACGCGCTGGGGGAGGGCGCCGGGTTTCTGGAGCGGACCCGGCAGCGGGCCTACCCGCTGGTGGTGACGCCCCACCCGGGCGAGATGGCCCGGCTGTGCGGCGTCCCGGTGCGGGAGGTCACCGCCAATCCGCTGGCGTTGGCCCGGGACCGGGCCCGGGCGTGGCAGGCGGTGGTGGTGCTTAAAGGTTCGCCCACCGTGGTGGCCGCGCCCGATGGAAGGGTCTTCATCAACAGCACCGGCAGTGCGGCCTTGGCCACCGGCGGCACCGGCGACGTGCTGGCGGGGACCATCGGGGGTCTCATCGCCCAGGGCGCGGCGCCCTGGGCCGCGGCGGTGGCGGGCGTGTACGTCCACGGCCTCGCGGGCGACCTCGCGGCCCAGGCGCGCGGCCCGGCGGGCATCGTCGCCGGAGACGTGGCTGCCAGCCTGCCGGCGGCGCTGGCCCAAGCCCGCCAAGGGCGCGGGCCGGTTTTGGACAGGGAGGGGTACTGATGCGGGCCGGAGACATCTGCCGCCGCGACGTGCGCACCGTCGGCCCCGACGCCACCGTGCAGGAGGTGGCGGCCATCTTGGCAGAGGCCGACTACACCGGCTTGCCCGTGGTGGACGACGAAGGCCGCGTGGTGGGCATCGTCACCGAAGCGGATCTCCTGGCGCGGGCCAAACGCCTGAATTTGCCCAAGCTGTTCCCGTTTTTGGGCGGGGTTATTTACCTAGAGAACCCCAAGCGGTTTGAGGAGGATTTGCGCAAGGCTACCGCCGCCCGGGTGCGGGACGTGATGACGGCCGACGTCGTCACGGTCACCGAGGACACGCCCCTGGAGGAAGTGGCCACGCTGCTGGTGGAACGGGGGATTAACCGGCTGCCGGTCGTGCGGGATGGCCGTCTGGTGGGCATCATTACCCGCGACGACGTGATCCGGGCGGTATACCTGAACGCGCGCCGGCAAAACGGCGGGTGATGCCCGTGGGCGAACCCCTGCGGTGGGTGGAGATCGACCATGGCGCGCTGGCCCAAAACGTAGCGGTGCTGCGCCGGGCCTTGGGCGGGACGCAAGTTTGGGCCGTGGTCAAGGCCGACGCCTACGGCCACGGCGCTGTGGAAACCGCCCGGACGGCCATGGCGGCGGGCGCGGCGGGCTTGGTGGTGGCCACCGTCGACGAAGGGGTGGCCTTGCGCCAGGCCGGGCTGGAGGGGCCGATTCTGGTCTTGACGCCGCCCTTGGCCCCGCAGGCGCCGGCCTACGCGACCTACGATCTCGTGGCCGCGGTGGGGGACCTGGACACGGCGGCGGCCCTGGCCGCGGCGGGGCAGGCCCGCGGCCGGCCCATCCCCGTCCACATCAAGGTGGACACCGGCATGGGCCGGTTGGGGGTGATGCCCCAGGACGCGCCCGCGTTGGTGCGGGCCGTGCGCGGACTGGCGGGGGTGGCGGTGGCGGGCGTGTTTACCCACTTGGCGGCGGCCGATGAGGAGGACTTGACCTCCGCCCGCACGCAGCTGGCCCGCTTTGCCCAGCTGCTGGACCGCCTGGCCTGGGACGGCTTGAAACCGGCTGCGGTTCACGCCGCCAACAGCGCGGCGGCCTTGGCCCTGCCCGAGAGCCGTTTTGCCCTGGCCCGGCTGGGGCTGGCCATATACGGCCTTGCGCCGTCGCCCGCGGTGGCCCGCCGGGCGGCGGCCGCGGGCGTGGCGCTCCGCCCGGCCCTGGCCTTTCGGGCCCGGGTGGTGGCCGCGCGGCGGGTGCCGGCCGCCTGGCCCATCAGCTACGGCAGCACCTACGTCACCCCGTCCGAGACCGCCATCGCCACCTTGCCCGTAGGTTACGCCGACGGCATAAGCCGCGGCCTATCCCACAAGCTGCAAGTCCTGGTGCGCGGCCGGCGCTGTCCGGTGGTGGGCCGCATCTGCATGAACCACTG
>DATGPV010000043.1:0-51674 GCA_035304545.1 Limnochordales bacterium
CGCCCGCATGATGCAGATCATGGCCGGCGTGCCCCTCGATATGGTGCGCATCGTGCACGGCGTCGTCATCATCGCCCTGTCGGCGCCGGAAGCGTGGTCTATCCTGGGCAAGCTCTTGGGCAGCCTCCGCGCCCGGCAGCATGACGCCGCGGCCGCGGGCTAGGCCAAGACGTTGTCACGGTAAGGGGGAAGGCCCGTGCTGTTTTCATCCCTCGTGCTCGGGGCTTTGCACGCCATGGTCCCGCTCACCATCACCGCCACCGGCGAGATCCTGAGCGAGCGGGCCGGCGTGGTCAACATCGGCCTGGAAGGCATTCTCCTCCTGTCCGCCTTTGCCGCCGTGGTGGGCGCGGAAGCCGGCGGGCCCATGGCGGGACTTATGGCGGGCGTTTTGGTCGGCGCGCTCTTGGGCCTTCTCCACGGCATCTTCGCCGTCTACTTTCGGGGCGACCAGACCGTGAGCGGCGTGGGGCTCAACATCTTGGCCCTGGGCGTGGTGGCCATCGGCCTCGTGTGGAACTGGGGCGTGGCCGGTTTCCACCAGGTGGATCGGGCCCTGCGGGTGCCCCACATCGCCACCCCGCTGGGGGCCATGAGCCCCATGGTCATCGTGACGCTGCTGTTGGCCGGCTTGACCCACTACATCATCCACCACACCAACTTGGGCCTCAAAATCCAGGCCTGCGGCGAAAACCCGGCCGCCGCCGACGCGGCAGGCGTCCGGGTGGAGCGGGTGCGGCTCTTTGGGGCCATCTACGCGGGCGCGTTGACGGGCCTGGCGGGGGCGTACCTGTCCATCGACTGGCTGGCCACCATCACCCGCAACTTGCCCGCGGGACGGGGCTTCATCGCCCTGGCCACCGTCGTCTTTAGCCGGCTCAATCCGTGGCTGGCGGTGGTGGGCGGGTTGATCTTTGGCTTCTTTGACGGCTTGGGGCTCTTTGCCTCCACCAGCCGGGAGCTTATTCGGATCATCCCGTACCAGTTCATCCAGATGATGCCGTATGTCGTGACGCTGCTGGTGGTGGCGGGCGTCATCGGCCGGTTCCGCACCCCGGCCGCCAGCGGCCAGCCCTACCGGCGAGAGTAGGGCGGCCTAGTCGGCGGACAACGGGCAGGGCGCCCCACCTAGGGGGCGCCCTTTTGCTCCCGGGCACGCCGCCGGCCCTACTGCCACCGCTGGCCGTGCAAGATCCCCGCGGGATCCAGGGCGGCCTTGATCGTTTTGATGACGCCGTAGGCGGCGCCCCACTCCCGCCTCAGCAGCGGCTGCAGCTTCACGCCGGGGCCGTGAATGGCCTCCATGGTGCCGCCCAGGTCCTGCACCAGCCTCAGCAGGTGATCCGTGGCCGCCTCCATGGCCGCCGCCCCCGCCGGGCCGCCGTCCACATCGTGAATGATGAGGGAAAAAATTTCCGGCCGTCCCCACAAACCCGTCTCGCCCGCCCGGAGCTCGGGGTACTGGGCCAGGTGCTCTAGGCATGCCTCCCGGTAGCGCAGCACCTGGGATAAGGGCAACTCCACGTTGAGATACTCAAAACCTCGAAACCGCCACGGCCGGGACCGCCAATCCCGGGGTTCCTGCACGTCCCGCCGGTACCCTTCGGCCACGTCGTAGCGCTGGTCCCAGTAGGCCTGGGCCGGCCCGCTGCCGAGGGGCTCACCGCCCCGGGCCAGAAGTTCCCGCACCGCCCGCTGCCAACTCGCCTCGACCCCTTCCCGGAACCCAAAGAAGCCCAGGTGCAGCACGCTGACCTCCCGGTCCGCGGCCGGCGCGGACCGGACCGGCGCCCCTTTTCCTGGCGCCGCGTGGGGGTCAGCCTGGGGTTCGATCTCATCGGCCGCCGAGTCAAAGAGGTCCATCACCGCGGGCACCAGGCCCAGGCGAAACAGGGCGGTGACGGCCGCGAAGCCCGCGGCGAAGGTGGGAAAGCGGAAACTGCCAAAACGGCGGGCCTCCGGTGCCGGCCATGCCCGCAGCCAGGCCCGGGTGATGACGCCCAACACCCCTTCTGCGCCCGCAAACAGCTTGTGTAGCATCGGGCCCGGCCCCCCCGACAAGGTGGGCCGCGTCCGCATGACCGTCCCATCGGGCAGGGCCACCTCGAGGCCCAGCACCTGATCCCCCATCTTGCCGTAGGGGCCGAACAAGTAGCCCATGCCGTTGGTGGCGATGGCGCCGCCCACGGTAGCCATGGACAGGCTCCACGGATCATGGGCAAACAGGAGGCCTTCCCTGGCCGCCGCAGCCGCAACGCGCGCCAGGGTCGCCCCTGCCCCGGCCTCGATGCGCATGTCTTCCCGGTGGACCAACACGTCGTCCAGGCGGGTCAGATCGAGAACCACGGCAGGCCGCAGCGGGATCGCGCCGCCCATAACGCCGGTGCCCGCCCCCCGTGGGACTATGGGCACGCCCGCCTCCGTGGCCCAGGCCAAGATGGCCGCGACTTCTGCCGCGGTGCCAGGCTGCACGACGGCCAAAACGGGGGCCGCCGCCGGAGGACGGCCAAAGGACCGGTACGCGTCCAGCGCGTCCCAGCTGGCCCACGCCAGCGTGTCGGGGTCCGTGGACACATGGGCCTCCCCCACCATGGCGGCCAGGGAAGCCACCAGGCCTCCGCGGTCCACGTGCCCGTCGCCCCCCGCCGCCGTCGGGGCGACGGGAAATCGGTCTTGGGAAGCCGCGTCCTGCGGCGATTGCTGGCTGGACACCTGCATCCCTCCCTGTTGGATCGCCCGCGGCCGGCCGGCAGGCCCGCCGGTGCCGGGGCAGCCACCCGGATCCTCGTTCCCGCTGGCGGAGCCAACTCCTGCCGACGCCCAAGTCCTCGGAAGCGACGCCGGAGGGGAACCCGCCCCCCGCCGAAAGGTGCCGGCTTGGCCCGCGGTGAACCTTCGCGATTAGACTGGAGCCGAGAATTCCTCTGGCAAAGGAGCGGACGCCATGGCCCCTCGCCTGTTCTCTCCCTTGACCCTGCGGGATGTGACCCTGCGCAACCGCATCGCGGTCTCGCCTATGTGCCAGTATTCCGCCCAGGACGGTGTGCCCAACGACTGGCACTACGTTCACCTGGGAAGCCGCGCGGTGGGCGGTGCCGGCCTGGTAATGACCGAAGCCACGGCTGTGGAACCCCGGGGCCGCATCAGCCCCTACTGCCTCGGGCTGTGGGACGACAAGCACGTGGCACCTTTCGCCCGCATCGTCCGCTTTATCGAGGAGCACGGCGCAGTCGCGGGGGTGCAGCTGGCCCACGCGGGCCGCAAGGCCTCCGTCAGCCCACCCTGGCAAGGCGGCCGCCCCCTCGCGCCCCAAGAGGGCGGCTGGCCCGTCATCGGCTCCAGCCCTATCCCCTTCCGTCCTGACGGCCCCGTGCCAGAAGCCATGACCCGCCGCCACATGGACCAGGTGGTGGCCGCCTTTCGCCATGCCGCGGAGCGGGCCCTAGCCGCCGGTTTCCGGGTGGCCGAAGTCCATGCGGCCCACGGCTACCTGCTGCATGAGTTCCTCTCGCCCTTGAGCAACCGCCGGGAGGACGAATACGGCGGCAGCCTGGAGAATCGCATGCGGTTCCCGCTGGAAGTGGTCCGGGCCGTGCGGGAGGTGTGGCCGGAAAGGTATCCTCTCTTCGTACGGATTTCCGCCACCGACTGGGTGCCAGGCGGCTGGGACTTGGAGCAGTCGGTCGTGTTCGCCGCCGCCCTGCGGGATCTGGGCGTGGACCTCATCGATTGCTCTTCGGGCGGGCTGTCCCTGGAGCAGCGGGTGCCGGCAGAACCAGGGTATCAGGTGCCCTTCGCCCAACGCATCCGTCAGGACGTAGGCATCGCCACCGGCGCCGTGGGACTCATTACCGAACCCCGCCAGGCCGAGGAAATCTTGCAGCGAGGGCAAGCCGACCTCATCCTGCTGGGGCGAGTGTTGCTGCGGGACCCCTATTGGCCGCTGCGGGCCGCCCTGGAGCTGGGGGCCGAGACCGAGCTATGGCCGCCCCAGTACTGGCGGGGCAAGCCCTGACCCTGGGCCCTTGACGCCCGGGACGTCCTGGGATAAAATAAATCCAAAATTGGAAACGCCGTCTGCCACTAGGGGAGCCCCACGCGGGGGCTGAGAAGAGGTCGCGCGGACCTCGACCCTCGAACCTGACCTGGGTCATGCCAGCGGAGGAAAGTGGAGATGGACCTGCTGCATGCCGACGCGCCGTCTCCACTGCCGGAGACGGCGTTTCTGATGAAACGCAGGAGGTGCATGCAGTGGGTTTCAGCCGGCAGTTGCGGGAAAAGACGGAAGCGGTGTGGCAGGCCATCTTCCATCACCCTTTTGTCCAGGGGATGAACGATGACACCTTGCCCGAGGCCAAATTCCGCTACTGGCTGCGCCAAGATTACCTGTACCTGAAGGAATACGCCCGCATCTTTGCCCTGGGCGCCGCGAAGGCGCCGGACCTGGAGACGATGAGCTGGTTCGCGAGGCTCTTTGACGGTATCGTCAACTTTGAGATGGACGGCCACCGCCGCTACGCCCAGCGGTTTGGCATCGACCCGGCGGAGCTGGAACAAGGCGAGATGGCCCCCACTTGCCGGGCCTACACCAGGGAGCTGCTGCACGCGGCCCAGGGCAGCCTCGGCGAGCTGACCGCGTCTCTCCTGCCTTGCCTGGCCGGCTATGCGGAAACCGCCGCCCATATGCGGGCCCGCCGCCTGCCCGGGAATCCCTTTTACAGGGAATGGGTGGAGATGTACACCTCGGCGGAGTTTAAGGCCCTGGGCGATTACTGCGCCCAACTGCTGGACCGGCTGGCAGACGGCGCCAAGTCCGAGGACCTGGCGGTGTGGGAAGACCGCTACCTGCACAGCGCCCGCTTTGAGTACTTGTTCTGGCAGATGTGCTGGGAAGAGGAGCAATGGCCGGTGTAGTGGAGCCGGTGCAGGCGCGGCGCCTGGCCCTGGCGGCCCCAAAGCGGCCGTCCTCGGCCCCACCCAGAGCCGCCTGACGGCCGATGGAACACGACAACGCCGGGAACCAGCCGGGAATTTGTGTGGCCCGTTTGTCGTCCGGCAAGAACCTCTTGACGGCGACCAGAAAGAATTTGGCCCTTCGGAAACCCGATTCCGAAGGGCCTTTCCGCTTGGTGGGGACGGAGGGACTCGAACCCCCGACCTTCACGATGTCAACGTGACGATCTAACCAGCTGATCTACGTCCCCACGGCTGGAGGCGCAGGGCGGACTCGAACCGCCGAATAGGAGTTTTGCAGACTCCCGCCTTAGCCCCTTGGCTACTGCGCCTCGGCGATCCCCATTGTACCACTCCCGCCGCTCGGGTGCAACCTCCACGGGACAAAAAGCGGGACCGGCGTCCGCCGGTCCCTAGGTCTGGAGCGGAAGACGGGACTCGAACCCGCGACCTTCGCCATGGCAAGGCGACGTTCTACCAACTGAACTACTTCCGCCCGCTGGCAGTTCTGATTATGCCATGGGCGTGGCATCCTGTCAACCCAAACCTACATTCGCTATTGGCCCCTGTTCCCGCCGTCGGCGGCGCGGAGGCCACGGCCGGGACAGGCGCCTGCAGGCACCCGTCCCGGCCTGCCACGAGTCTTACTCGATGGCCCGGATCCGCCCTTCGACCGCGGGGGCAATGACCCCCTGCTCCTCGATCCAGCGGGCCACCACGTCCCGCAGGAACTCGCCGTCGGCCAGCTGCGAACCGTAAAAGCGGGGCGCTCCCACGAACATCTCGTAGCCGTCGCCGCCCGCCGCCAGAAAATCGTTGGTGGCCACCCGGTACAGCCGGTTGCGGTCCAGCGGGGCCCCGCCGATCAAGACCTCCACCACCCGCTGGCCCGGCGGCCGGTCCGCGTCAAAGACAAAGCTCAAGCCGGAGACCTGCAGAAAGCCGCCCGACTGGGCAGGGTACTGGGACACGCTGTGTTCCAAGGCCGCGAGGATCTGCTCGCCCGTCAGCTGGATCCCCACCAGCACGTTGTCAAAGGGCAGCACCGTGTAGACATCCCGCAGGCTGATCTCGCCCGCCGGGATGGAAGCCCGAATGCCGCCGCCGTTGTGCAGGGTGATGTCCGCACCCACCGTCTCCCGCATGACGTCCGCGATCAGATTGCCCAGATTGGTTTCGCCGGTGCGCACAAATTCCCGCTCGCCGTTGAGATCGACCCGGGTGACGCCCACCGGCTGATCCAAACGGGCGCCCAGCTGCTCGTCCCACCGGTCCACCACGCCCTGGACGGACAGGTGCACCGGGGCGTCGGCCGTGATGGGCAGGAGCTGGCCCACCGCGTCCACGATGCGGCCTTCATCCACCGTCAGCTTGAGATAGCCCAGGAACTTGCCGTACTCATTGGCCTGCACGATGACGGTGTCACCCACCTGCACAGGCTCGTCCAGCCGGGTGTGGGAGTGGCCGCCCACGATCACGTCGATGCCCGGCACCGTGCGGGCCAGGCGTACATCCTCATCAAAGCCCAAGTGGCTCAGGACCACTACCAGGTCCGCCTGGCTGCGGAGGCTGGGCACCAGTTGGCTCGCCACCTCCACGGGATCCAAGAAGGTCAGGCCCACCACGTTCTTGGGGTGGGTGACGATGGGGGTCTCTTTGGTGGTCAAGCCAAGCACCGCCACGGTGACACCGTCCAGCTCAAACCGGGCGCTGTCCTGCAGGAAGGGCCGGCCGGTGTCGGTGTACACGATGTTGGCTCCCAGCACGGGAAAAGCCGCCTGGGCGGCCAGGGACAACAGCGCTTCCTGGCCGTAGTTAAAGTCGTGGTTCCCCACGGTCATGGCATCGACGCCGGCGGTGTTGAGCGCCTCAATTACGGATTCGCCAAAGAACAAGTTGGCCACGTTGGTCCCGTGGGTGGTGTCGCCGGCATCCAACCACAACAGCCGGCCAGGATACAGCTCCCGCATCACCTGCACGAAGCCGGCTACCCGTGCCACCCCGCCCCGCTGTTCGTCATCCACCATGATGGGCTGCAGCCGGGCATGGGTATCGTTGGTGTGGACGATGACGATCTCGACCGGCGCTGCCTGGGCCGCCAAGGCCGCCGTCAATAGACAACCTAGCAATAAAAGCACAAGCAGGACCCGCGAGCGACGCAACACCTTCGCCTCCTTGCCAGCCAGAATTTTCCCACTCGCCTTTGATTGTAAAGGACGGGAAATACAGTGACAAGGGCCGTCGCGGTCCTGCTGGGCCACCGCATTGAAGTGGGAAACTCACGCCCATTTCAGAGAAGTCGCATTGCCGCGGGCAACGCCGCCTTCATCCGGGGCCAAAAACCAACAGCCCCCCGGAGGGTTCTCCCGGAGGGCCTCAGTGTTGGTGCCGAGAGCCGGAATCGAACCGGCGACACCGGGATTTTCAGTCCCGTGCTCTACCAACTGAGCTATCTCGGCAAAAATGGCGGAACCGACGGGATTCGAACCCGCGATCTCCGGCGTGACAGGCCGGCGTGTTAGACCCCTACACCACGGCTCCGCGAACCGAGTGGCGGGAAACCGCCTTGGCAACAGCTATACTAGCACAGCCTCCCCCGCCTGTCAAGCGTTGCTGGCGCCTTTTGCCGCCCACCGGCCGGGCCGATGGCCGACGATGCCATCGTGCCGCCTCGTGGGCGTTGAGCCCGTAGGGGCCCGCCCGCCGCCGGCGCATCTCCAACGCCGGGGGGGCGCTTTGTGTTCATTGTAGACAATTCACGACAATGGCATGCAACCCCTACGAGTTAACAGGAAACTGTCCTTGGCCGCCGAACTTTGAATTCATACTTAGGCTTGGGTCGGGGCCGCAGCTAAACCGTCCGCGCGGGCCCGGACCGCCTCGCCCGCAAAGCCCTCGGACCAGGAGGATGCCCAGTGAAGTGGATCATTGACACGGACCCCGGCATCGACGACGCGGCGGCCATCATCACCGCGTTCCGGTCCGGCCTTGACGTCATCGCGGTGACAGTGGTGCACGGCAACACCCCCCTGCGCTACACGACCCGCAACGCCCTCATCCTCACTGAACTCCTGGGCGTGGAAACGCCCGTGTACGCCGGCGCCGAGCGGGCGCTCCTGCAGCCGCCCCTCAACGCGTTGGAAGTCCATGGCTCCGACGGCCTGGGCGACGCGAACTTGCCCCCTCCGCGGCGTTCCCTGGCGCCGCAGCACGCGGTGGACCGCATTATCGAAGCGGCCCATGAGCATGCCGGCAATTTGTCCATCTTGGCCGTCGGGCCCCTCACCAACCTGGCGCTGGCCATCGCCAAGGATCGCTCCATCGCCGACAAGATCCACCGCCTCGTCGTCATGGGCGGCACCAGCCAGGCCAAGGGCAACACCAGCATCGTGGGCGAGTTCAATGTGCTCGCGGATCCCGAAGCGGCCGCCATCGTCTTCGGCGCGGGCATCCCCATCACCCTGGTGCCGTGGGAAACCACCACCGAAGCCATCCTGCCCGCCGAGGCGCTGGCGCAGCTGGACGCCGCCTCCAGCCCCGTAGCTCAAACCTTCGCCCGGGTTTGTGCGCCGCTGCGGGGGGTCACCCGCCAGTGGCTGGGCTCGGACGGGCTCTTGCTCTGCGACTTGGTGGCCGCGGCCGTGGCCGTCGACCCCAGCGTCATGACCGAGCACGTTGATGCTTTTGTCGGCGTGGAGACGGCCGGGACCCTGGCCCGGGGTCTCACGGCCGTGGACTACAACAAACTAAGCGGCCGGGAGCCCAATGCGACCGTTTGCTTGGGCGTGGACGTGGCCAAAATGGCCGACCTGTTCGTCCAGGCGGTCACGGCATAACGCGGGCTCCCCGCTGCCACTGGCAAGCAGGGGAAACCAGCGCCGACGCGCTGAGGATCACTTTGCGGGAAGGGGGCGTTTGTCTTATGAAACGTGGACTGGTAGTGGGGTTGCTGGTGGCCGTCCTGGTGACGGCCATGGGCCTGAGCGCCGCAGCCCAGGGTATGCGGGTCGCGCTGCTCATCAACGGTACCTTGGGCGACCGCTCGTTCTTTGACTCGGCCAATGCCGGCATTGAAATGGCCCGCCGGGAGCTGGGCATCAACGCCCGGGTCATTGAGATGGGCGACGATCCCAGCCGGTGGGAGCCTACCTTGGCCGACATCGCGGAGGGCAACTGGGACGTTATCATCGTGGGCACCTGGCAGATGACCGAGCACCTGGAAAAGGTGGCCCGGGAAAACCCCGACAAGCGCTTCATCCTCTTTGACAGCGAGGTCGACTACAGCCAGGGCGGCCTGGACAACGTCTACTCCATCCTCTACAAACAGAACGAGGGCTCCTTCCTGGCCGGCGCGCTGGCCGCCATGGTGACCACCTCGGATCTGCCCTTGGCCGATCCCAGCAACAAGATCATCGGCTTTCTGGGCGGCATGGATATCCCCGTCATCAACGACTTCCTGGTGGGGTACATCCAAGGGGCCCGCTACATCGATCCTGAGATCAAGGTCGCCATCTCCTACGTGGGAGACTTTTCCGACCCGGCCCGGGGCAAGGAAATGGCCCAGGCCCAATATGTGCAAGGCGCCGACATCGGCTTCAACGTCGCCGGCATGACGGGCCTCGGCCAGCTGGACGCGGCCAAGGAAATGCGCCGCTACGCCATCGGAGTCGATTCGGACCAGGCGCTCTTGTTTAAGGACACGGATCCAGACAAGGCCAACCTCATCCTCACGTCTATGTTGAAGCGCATCGACAACTCCCTCGTCCGTGCGCTTAGGCTGCTGGCCGAAGACAAGCTGCCCTTTGGCCAGGCTGAAACCTTGGGCTTGGCCGAAGAGGCCGTCGGCCTGGCCGACAACGAGATTTACCGGACCCACGTGCCCGAATGGATGCGGGCCAAACTGGACGAACTGGCGGCCAAGATCGTCGCGGGCGAGATCGTGGTGGACACCGCCTTCGGCATGGACACCCGCACCTTGGACGAGCTGCGCAACTCCGTGCGGCCGTAGGGTCCGCCCCTGCCGCCCGGCAGTTCTGCCGCGGTATTTGTCACAGCCAGGATCACGGTGGGCGGGCGCCCCGGCGGGCGCCCGCACCCGCAGTGCGGGGAGCGTCGCCATGCCGGATCTGCTAAGGATGGAATCCATCACCAAAGTCTATCCCAACGGGGTCGTGGCCAACCGCAACGTTACCTTCTCGGTCCAAGCCGGGGAAGTGCACGCGCTGGTGGGGGAGAACGGCGCGGGCAAGACGACCCTGATGAAGATCTTGTTTGGCCTGGAGCAGCCCGATGACGGCACGATTTTCTTCGAGGGCCGCCAGGTCCGGATCCCTTCGCCCCACGCCGCCATCGCCATGGGCATCGGCATGGTGCACCAGCACTTCATGCTGGCCCCCTCCCTGACGGTGGCCGAAAACATCGTCCTGGGCGCCGAGCCGCGCCGGGGACCTTTCTTGGACGCGGAGGCCGCCATCCAACGCACTGAGGAGCTGGCCCGCAAGTACAACCTGCCGGTGGACCCCCGGGCCCGCATCCGGGACATCCCCGTGGGCATGCGGCAAAAGGTGGAGATTCTGAAGACCCTCTACCGCGGCGCCCGCCTCCTGGTGCTGGATGAACCCACCGCCGTCCTGACGCCCCAGGAAACGGTGGAACTCTTCGCCGCTCTGGAAAACTTGCGGAGGCACGGGCACACCATCATCTTCATCTCCCACAAGCTGCGGGAGGTGAAGCAGATCTCGGATCGGGTGACCATCATGCGCCGGGGACAGGTGGTGGGCGTGGCCCGCACTGCCGACGTCACCGAAGCCGACATCTCCCGCATGATGGTGGGCCGGGACGTGGTCATGCAGTTGGAGAAGCCCCCGGCCAACCCAACCCACCCCGTCCTGCGGGTGGAAGGACTGCGCCACTACTCCGACCTGGGCAAGGAAGTGCTGCGGGATGTGAGCTTTGTGGTGCGAGCCGGCGAGATCGTGGGCGTGGCGGGCGTGGAAGGCAACGGTCAGCTGGAGCTGGCGGAGATCCTCACGGGACTGCGCCCCGCCCACGGGGGCACCGTCACCATCGACGGGGTGGATGCGACCAACATGCCCCCCTACCGCCTGCGGGCCCTAGGCGTGGCCCACATCCCCGAAGACCGCATGACCCAAGGCGCAGCGGCCGCGGCGACGGTGGAGGAAAATTTGATCTCCGACCGCTTTCACCGGCCTCGCTTCCAGCGGGCGGGGTTGCTGTTGCGCAAGGCCATCCGGGCCCACAGCCAAGAGCTAATCCGCCAGTACGACATCCGCACGCCGGGTCCCGGCACACCGGTGAAGTCCTTGTCGGGCGGCAACATTCAAAAGGTGATCGTCGCGCGGGAGTTTTCATCGGAACCCAAGCTCATCGTGGCCAACCAGCCGACCCGCGGCGTGGACGTGGGGGCGGCGGAGTTTATCCACCGGCAGCTCATCAACGCGGCCCGATCCGGCGTGGCCGTGCTGCTGATTTCGGCGGACCTCAACGAGGTCATGGGCTTGAGCGACCGGCTGCTGGTCCTCTACAACGGCGAAATCGTCGCGTCCTTTGACCAGGCCGACCAGGTCAGCGAAGAGGAGCTGGGACTGTACATGCTGGGTTTGAAACGGCGGCCCCCCGAGGCGGCGGCATCATGAAGGCGGTGGCGGCATGAAGGGCGAGATCGCGTTTGAGGTCCTGCGCACCCTGGTGGCCGTTGCCCTGGCCCTGGCGCTGGGTCTGCTCATCATTTACCTGGTCAGCGAGGAGCCGTGGGAAGCCTTTGCCACCTTGGTGACGGGTCCCTTGACCACCACCCGGCGGTTCGGCAACTTTATCGAGATGGCCATTCCCTTGATCTTCACCGGGTTGGCCATCTCCGTTGTGTTCCAGGCCAGCCAGTTCAACAT
Source organism: Limnochordales bacterium (assembly GCA_035304545.1). Lineage (GTDB taxonomy): Bacteria > Bacillota > Limnochordia > Limnochordales > ZCTH02-B6 > ZCTH02-B6. The sequence goes on from DATGPV010000043.1 coordinate 11,862, forward strand.
CGGCGCGGAAGGCCAGCTGTTCTTGGGCGCCGTCGCGGCCACCATGGTGGGCATCGCCTTCCAGCTGCCCCCCTTCCTCCACGTGACGGCGGCCCTTGGGGCCGCCATCTTGGCCGGTGCCCTGGGCGGACTGGTGCCCGGCTTTCTCAAGGCCCGCTGGGGCGCCAACGAGCTGGTTTCCTCCTTGATGCTCAATTATGTCTACTATCGCCTCGGGCTGTACATCATCAATTACCATTTCCGAGACGAGCGGGCGGGGGCCATGGTGTCTTTCCGGCTGGCCGAAACCGCGTGGCTGCACCAATTCTGGCCGCCCACCCGCCTGCACGGAGGGCTGTTCATCGCCCTGGCCGCGGTGGTCCTCACCTACCTGTTTCTCTACCACACCCGCTGGGGCTACGCCCTGCGCATGACGGGCATCAACGCGTCCTTTGCCGCGTACTCGGGCATCGCGGTGGGGACGGTCATCCTCTATGCCCAAGTGCTGTCCGGTGGCATTGCGGGGCTGGCTGGCGGCGTGGAGATGCTGGGCATTTTGCGCCGGTTTCAGTGGCAAATGATGCCGGGCTACGGCTTTGACGGCATCATCGTGGCCATCTTGGCCCGCAACCACCCGTTGCTGGTGCCGCTGGCCGCGCTGTTCCTCGCGTACTTGCGCACCGGAGCCGACATCATGGCCCGCATGACCGACGTTACCGCCGAAATGGTGACCGTCATCCAAAGCGTCATGATCCTGCTGGTCACCGCCCAGGCCTTCCTGCAACAGTACCGGCACCGGGCCGTGGTGCGGGCCACCCGGGAGGCGATGGCCTGATGGAACCTTTGCGGGCCATCTTCTCTGCGGCCTTTGGGTATTCGCTGCTGCGGGTCAGCACGCCGCTCATCTTCGCCTCCCTGGCAGCGGTGGTATCCGGCCGCGCGGGCGTCATCAACATCGGCATCGAAGGTATGATGCTGGCGGCGGCCTTTGCCGGAGTCGCGGTCAGCGCCTTTACGGCCAGCGCCTGGCTGGGCCTTTTGGGCGCGGTGATCACTGGCATCTTCATGGCCATGGTGCTGGCCTACTTTTCCCTCAAGCTCAAGACCGACATCATCCTGGGCGGCATCGCCCTCAACCTGCTGGCCAGCGGCGGCACCATTTTTCTTTTGTACGTGCTGGCCGGCGACAAGGGCATCTCCAGCTCGCTGCCCAGCAAGGTCATGCCCCAGGTGCCCATCCCTATCATCAAGGACGTTCCCGTGCTGGGCGAGATTTTTTCCAATCACAACGTCCTGACCTACATCGCGCTGGTGAGCGTGATCCTTCTGTACTACTTCCTGTACCGGACCCCGCTGGGGCTGCGGCTTCGGGCGGTGGGCGAAAGCCCCGAGGCCGCGGAGTCGGTGGGCATCAGCGTCCACCGGATCCAGTTTATGGCGCTGGGCATCAGCGGCCTGCTGGCCGGACTCGGCGGGGCCCACCTTTCCATGGGATACGTGTCCTGGTTTTCCCGGGACATGACCGCCGGCCGGGGCTTCATCGGCCTGGCCGCTTCCGCCATGGGCGGCGACACGCCCCAGGGGGCCTTGCTCACCTCCCTGTTCTTTGGCTTTGCCGACGCCTTGTCCAACTACATGCAGTCCTTGCGGGTGCCGTCGGAGTTCGTCCAGATGATCCCGTACCTGGCCACGGTGCTGGCCTTGGCCATCTACTCCCGGCGCCAGCTGGCTCGCAAGCGGGCCGCCCATCGCCCGTCCCAGAAAGGAGTTGACCCTGTTGTCGCGCATTCCGGTCATCATTGACTGCGATCCCGGCCACGACGATGCCATCGCGCTGCTGATGGCCCTGGCTTCTCCGAAGCTGGATCTGCGGGCCGTTACCGTCGTGGCCGGCAACCAGACCTTGGAAAAGACCTTGGACAACGCGCTGAAGGTGCTCAGCTTCGTGGGGGCCCAAGTGGAAGTGGCCGCGGGCGCAGCCGCGCCCCTCACCCGGCCCCTCATCATCGCCCCAGAAGTGCACGGGGACAGCGGTCTGGACGGGCCCGTCCTCCCGCCGCCCACCCTCCAACCCAGCCGCCGCTCGGCGGTGGAGGTCATCATCGATGTGACCCGCTCCAGTGAAGAGAAGATCACCCTCATCCCCACCGGTCCCCTCACCAACGTGGCCTCCGCCTTCCTCTTGGCGCCCGACATCAAAGACAAGATCGAGCGCATTACCCTCATGGGCGGCGCCGCCTATACCGGCAACTGGACGCCGTCGGCCGAGTTCAACATCCTGGTGGATCCCGAGGCAGCCCACATCGTCTTCTCCTCGGGCGTCCCCATCACCATGGTGGGCCTGGACGTCACCCACAAAGCGCAAGTCTACCGGCGGGACGTGGAAGCCCTTAAGGCTATGGGCCGCCGGGTCGCCCGGATGGTGGCGGAGCTCTTGGACTTTTTCGGCCAGTTCCACCACCGCTTCGGCTTTGAAGGCAGCCCCCTCCACGATCCATTGGCGGTGGCGGCCGTCATCGAGCCAGACATCGTGACCACCCGCCGCCTGCCTGTGGTGATTGAAACCAAAGGGGAATACACCACCGGCCGCACTGTGGTAGACTTCTATGGAGTGACGGGCATGGAGCCCAATGTGGACGTCGCGCTGGAGGTAGACCGGGACCGCTTCATGGCCATGTTGTTTGAAGCCATGGAGCACTTCGATTGATGGGGCCGGCGCGTCCCTGCGCCTTGTTGGAGGAGCGGAAACCGATGTCGTCCATCATCGTCGTAGGCAGCCTCAACATGGACCTGGTGGTGCGGGCGTCCCGTCTGCCCCAGGTGGGAGAAACGGTACTGGGCACGGCCTTCGACACCATTCCCGGCGGCAAGGGCGCCAACCAAGCGGTGGCCGCCGCCCGCCTAGGCGGCCGGGTGGCCATGGTGGGCCGCGTGGGCCAGGACGGCTACGGCCAAACCCTGGTGGACAACCTGCGCCAAAACGGCGTGGATGTGAGCCACGTGGCGGTTGACCAGGAGGCCGCCACCGGCGTGGCCCTCATCGCGGTGGGCAGCGGCGGGGAAAACCAGATCATCGTCTATCCCGGAGCCAACGGCCGCGTCCAGCCGGCGGATGTGGACGCGGCCGGCCCGTGGCTTCAGCCGGGTTCAGTGCTGGTGTGCCAGTTTGAGATCCCTGTAGACACCGTGGCGCACGCCCTGCAAAAGGCCCGGGCCCAGGGCGTCATCACCGTTCTCAACCCCGCGCCGGCCCTGGATCAGGTGGGACCGTGGATCGCCTCCACCGATTACATCGTGCCCAACGAAACGGAGGCCGCGCGGCTGACCGGGCAGCCGGTGGAGGATGACGCGGGCGTCCGGCAGGCGGCCCGCACCTTGCGGGAAATGGGAGCCGGCCACGTGGTCATCACCCTGGGCCAGCGGGGCGCCTATTGGCTCGGCCCCGACGGCGAGGGCCATGTGCCCGCCTTTCCCGTGCAGGCCGTGGACACCACCGCGGCCGGGGATGCCTTTGTCGGCGCGCTGGCGGTGGCCCTCACCGAAGGGATGGCCTTGCCCGACGCCGTCCGCTTCGGCTGCGCGGCCGGCGCCGTAGCCGTCACCCGCTTCGGTGCCCAGCCATCGCTGCCGGCGCGGGCCGACGTGGACGCGCTCCTGGATCGTCCGTAGCTCCGCCTAGGCCATCGGAAGGTCCGCCCACAACCGCCCTCACGCCTGGCCAGGCGCGGGGGCGGCTCCCTCAAGCCCCGTGCGGTGCTGCCGGAACAGGAGCCGCAGGCTGTTGAGGATCACCAGCACCGTGCTGCCTTCATGCCCCACGACGCCCACGGCCAGCACCAGCCCCCGGGTGAGCACCAGGATCGACAAGACGACGATGACGCCCAGCGCGAAGATAAGGTTTTGCCAAATGATGCGCCGGACGCGCCGGCTCAGCGTCACCGCGTGGTTGAGCTTGGCCAGGTCGTTGCTCATGAGCACCACATCCGCGGTTTCCAGGGCCACGTCGGTGCCGGCCGCGCCCATGGCCACGCCCACGGTAGCCCGGGCCAGGGCAGGTGCGTCGTTGACGCCGTCCCCCACCATGGCCACGGGGCCCAAGGTTTGCCTGAGGCGACCGACGATCTCGGCCTTTTCGCCGGGCAGGAGCTCCGCGTACACCTCATCCACGCCTGCCTGCCGGCCGATGGCCTCGCCCACCCGCCGGTTGTCTCCCGTGAGCAGCACCACTTTCTTGATACCCTGGTCTTTGAGCCGGGCGATCATGTCGGCCGCGCCGGGCCGCAGGCCGTCCACTACGGCGATGAGGCCGACGATGGCGTCCGCCACGCCCACAAACATCACCGTTTTGCCCTGCTGTTCCAGCTCGTCGACCCGGGCCAAATGCTCCTCGACGGCGTCTTTCGCCTGTTCCCGGGCCAAGCGGCGGTTGCCCAGCCAGACGGGCTGGCCCTCCACGACCGCGGTGATCCCCTTGCCTGGCACGGCCACCGTGTTCTCCGCGGCGGTCCACTGCAGACCCGCGGCCGCGGCTGCATCCAGAATGGCCCGGGCCAGGGGGTGCTCCGACTGGCCTTCGGCGGCGGCGGCCAGGGCCAGCACTTGCTCGCGGTCTTGCCCGGCCAGGGCCACCACATCGGTCACCCGGGGCTTGCCCACGGTGAGGGTCCCCGTCTTGTCAAAGCAGACGACGGCCACCTCGGCCAAGTTTTCCAAGTGCATGCCGCCCTTGAAGAGCACTCCGCTGCGGGCGCCGTTGGCAATGGCCGCCACTACCGGTGCTGGCACCGCCATGGCCACCGCGCAAGGGGACGCCACCACCATGAGGGTGATGGCCCGGTAGACGGCCGCCGACCAGTCATGGCCCATCAGACCCGGAATGACCGCCGCGAGCACCGTGGCCGCGATGACGCCGGTGGCGTAATACTGCTCGATCTTGTCGATCACCCGCTGGGTAGGGGCTGCCTCGCTCTGGGCCTCCTCCACCATGTGGATGACTTTGGCGATGACCGTCTCCTCCGCGCGCTTGGTGACCCGCACCTCCAGGGCGCCAAACAAGTTGACGGTGCCGCCGAACACCTCATCGCCCTCGCCCTTGTCCACCGGGATGGACTCTCCGGTGATGGAGGACTCGTCCAGGGCGGAATTCCCCGCGACGATGCGGCCGTCGATGGGCACCCGCTCGCCGGGCCGCACCACGATGATGTCGCCTACCGCCAGCTCCTCGATGGGCACCAGGCGCAGTTCCCCGTCCGGGTCTTTGCGCAGCGCCTCCTGGGGCCGCAGCGACATCAGGGCCGTGATGGCCTGCCGCGTCCGCTGCATGGCGTAAAATTGCATGGCGTTGCTCAAGGAAAACAGGAACAGGAGCACGCCGCCCTCAAGCCATTCGCCGATGCTGGCCGCGGCCGCGGCAGCCAGCACCATCAGCAGGTCTACGTCGATGCGGCGATCCTGGATGAGCTGCCGCAAGCCCTCCCACAAGCTGAAGGCGCCGCCAGCCACGTAGGCCAGCACGAACCAGGCGACCACCCATGGGCGCGCTGCCCCTTGGGCCGCGGCTACCTGCGCCGCGATCAGGAATAGAGTACACCCGGCCACGGCCAAGGCCAGCCGGTGGCGTTGCCAGAGTCTGGTCAGATTTGCCTGAACATGGCCGTGGCGGGCACTCCCGCCGGGCTCACCCGCGCCCCGCCTGTGCCCCTCACCCGCTGCGGGGGCGCGCTCACCCGCGCGGGACATGGTATCCGCCATAACCTGTCGCTCCTTCGGGAAGGCTCCGGGGCGCCTCTACGGCGCTTCCCCGCTCGCGGCCTGCACCCTTGCCAGGGCAGCCGCCGGCGAAGGGGTCCTGCGGGCTCTCCCTCCTTACCGTATCATGGAAACCCGCTCTCCGTCGAGGTTGACGGCTCCTGTTCGGCCAGGCGAAGGGGGGTGATTAGGGGCCATAGGGCCATGGGGCCGTCGGGGCTGCCGATGCCGCACCGGGTCAGGCGACACCGCCCCGGGCTACGCGACGCCGCTGGGGGCTCGCAGGACGGTTTCGTCACGGATCTCGCCCCGCTCGATAGTGTAGACGATATCGGCCAAGGCCTCCAAGCGGGTGGCGTCGGATTCGGCCAACAGCACCGACACACCTTGCTGGCTAAAGGCTTGCACCACCTCGCCCAGCCGGTCGGCCAGGGCCGGAGCGACACCCTCAAAGGGCTCGTCCAGTAGGAGCAGCCGCCGGCCGTACATAAACGCGCGGGCCAGCGCCACGAGCTTCTGCTGGCCGCCGCTGAGCTGCTCGGCGGTGCGTTGGGCCAGCGGCCGCAGCTCGGGGATGACGTCGAAAATCATGGCCAGCCGCTGGGCCTCGTCGGCCAGGCGCAACGACCACGCGGGGATGCGGATGTTGTCCTCTACCGTGATGCCCGTCAGGAGGCGCCGTTCTTCGGGCATGTAGCCGATGCCGGCCATGGCCCGTTGCCGCGGCGAGGCATCCGAGATGTCGACGCCATCCAGTCGGATCCGGCCCGCGAGGCGGGGCAACAGCCCCATGACCGTCCGCAGGGTAGTGGTCCGCCCAGCGCCGTTGTGGCCCACCAGGCCCACGATGCTGCCACTGGGCACCGTCAAGCTTACGCTGCGCAGGATAGGCACCCGCCCGATGTTGACGTCCAGCCGCTCCAAGACCAGCGTCGGCGTCGTCACCGTGGGACCCCTCCCTCAAGCATCCGGCACCGCCGCCTTCGGGCTTCCCCCGGGTCCGGACTCCAGGCCGGTACGGCCCCGGGCCCGCTGTCCCACCACCAGCCGGCGGACGGTTTCGTCATCAAACACCCGCTGGGGCAGATCGTTGAAGATGATGCGCCCTTCATGCAGCACCAGCACCCGTTGGGCGTAGCGGGCAATCACCTCCATGTCGTGCTCCACAAACAGCGTGGTGACGCCCTGCTGCCGCAAAGCGGCGATGATGGTGTCCATGACCGGGAACTTGTCGCTGGTGCTGACGCCGCTGGTGGGCTCATCCAGGAGCAGCACCTTGGGGTGCTGGGCAAAGGCTACAGCGATGTCCAGCAGCTTGCGGGCGCCTTGGGGCAGCTGGTCCACCGCCTGGTGCTCCATGGGCAAAAGGCCAAAGAGGTCCAGGATCTCCCGGGCCTCGTCCAGCCGGCGGCGATCCGCCAGCAGGCGCCAAAAATCTCGGTGCTCCCGCCGGGTCCCCGCGACGGCGATGAGCATGTTTTCCAGCACGGTTAGACTGCTGAACAGCTGCGGGATTTGAAAGGATCGAGCCAGCCCCTTGCGGCTGACCTCCCGGGGCGGCAGGCCGGTGATGTCGTCCTGCATGTAAAAAATCTGGCCTGCGGTCGGTTTCAAATAGCCGGTAATGAGATTGAGCAGCGTCGTCTTGCCCGCGCCGTTGGCGCCCACCATCCCGACGATTTCCCCGTGCAGCAGGCGCACGTTGATGTCCCGGCACGCCTGCACCGCGCCAAACTGGCGGCTCAAGTTACGCGTCTCCAACGCGACCATCGGTTGCGGCTCCTCTGGCAACCACCGTCGCCTCCTTTCCGGCCCGCCACGCTGTGATGCGTTCGTAGATTCCCCAGAGCCCTTCCGGCATGAACAAGATGATCAGCAGCATGGCGGCGCCCATGGCGATATGCCAGGTATATGGCCAGTACTTGGCGGCGTACGTCTGCAGAAACTGGTACACAATGGACCCGACCACGGGGGCAAAGACGTTGCCGGACCCGGCAAACAAGGCGATGAAGACGTACTCGCCCGACGCGGTCCAGTTGGCCAAGTCGGGCGTGATGTGGCCCAGCGCAAAGGCGGTCAGCACGCCCCCACACCCCGCCAAGGCGGCGGCCAGCACGTAGGTGGAAAAGATCACCTGCCGCACCGACACCCCCAGGTACTCCAAGCGGATGTCGTTGTCCCGGATGGACCGCACCATGTAGCCCAGGGGCGAGTGGTCCAGCCGGTGCGCTCCGTAGACCGCCACCGCGGCCACCAAGAGCGAAAGGTAGTAGTAGGCCCGGCGAGCGGCGATGCCCGACACCACCATGCCCAGCAAGGTCGGTTCCCGCATCCCGATCCCATCCGTGCCGCCGGTGATGGAATAGGCCTTGAGCAAGAACCCGTAAAGCACCATGGAAACTGCCATGGTGAGCATCGCGAAGAAGATCTCCCGGTAGCGGCTGACGATGGGCCCCACAAGGACCGCCAGGACCACGCTCACCGCCACGCCCAGGACCAGGAGGACAAAGGCGTCGGTGATGCCCCACAGGCGACTGGCAAAGGCAGCCGCATAGGCGCTGGCGGCCACATACAGCCCCTGCCCAAAGGACACCAGCCCCGCCCGCATGAGCAGGATGATGCCCAAGACGATAAGGGATTTGGCCAGGGCCACCGTGAACACGAAAGCCGCCCAGTCGGTGAGCAGGAGCCCGAGCACGGCCAGGATGCCCAGGGCCACCGTGCCAAAGGCGGGAAAGGCGCCGGTGCGCGGCAAGAGTCCCGTGCTCATATGCGCCGAACCTCCGTCCTACCAAAAAGGCCACGCGGACGGACAAACAGCACCATGGCCATGATCATGTAAATGACAAACAACTCGGCCTCCGGCAGGAGATGGACGGCCGCGGCCCGGGCCAGACCCACCAGCGCCGCGCCCACGGCGGCCCCCTCCAGGCTGCCAAGCCCGCCCGTGACCACCACCGCGAAGGCCAACACGATGACTTCCACGCCCAACCCCGGCTGCACCGAGATGAGGGGAGCCGTCAACGCGCCGCCCAGGGCCGCCAGGGCAGTGCCCAACACGAAGGTGACGAGCCGAATGCGGGTCACGTCGATCCCCATGGCCAGGGCCATCGATTGGTCTTGAATGACGGCGATGACCAGCTTGCCAAAGCTGGTCCGGTTGACCAGGTACCAGACCAGCACTCCCGCACCCACCGCCGCCCCCAGGAGCAGCAAGTAGTACATTGGATAAAAGACGGTCCCCACCTGAATGTTCCCCAGCAGGGCGAAGGGCTGGAAGGCGTAATAGGCTTGCACGCCCCAGATGAGCTTGATCAGGTCTTCCAAGATCAGAAAGACGGCGAAAGTCATCAACAACTGCAAGACGTCGTTCCGGCCGTACCCCCAGCGGACGATGAACCGCTCCATGGGCACGCCGACCAGCAGCCCCACCAGCACCGCCGCCACCAGCAGCCAGAGGTAGCTCTGGGCCTCGGGATAGCCGCGGGCGAAGTGCATGGTGATCAGGGACGCGGCGGTGTACGCCCCCAACGCGTAAAAGGACCCGTGGGCCATGTTCAAGATGCGCAGCACGCCGTAGATCAGCGTCAACCCGAGGGCGACCAGAAACAGCCACGACGCGTACACCAGGCCGTCCACGGCAATGATGGCGATGAGTTCCGCCATACGCGACTCCTCCGTCCTCGCGCGCCCCGCCGGGCGCCGCGGGCGGCGAGGCGGAAGGCGGCCGCCTTCCGCCCCGCGCGCGTTCGCCCGGTTTTTGCCCCGCGCCGACTACGGGCACACCGCTCCCGGGAAGCCCTGGGCGATCCAGTCTTCGGTGCTGACGCCGTCGGGCGGGTTCACGCACTGCGGACCAAACACCATGACATCGGTGACCACCATGCGGCCAGTCTGGGGATCCCGCTTGGTGACGCCGTAGGCCGCACTCTCCACTGCCTGGTGGCCCCCGCCGATAGCCATGGAGATGGTGCCTGAGGGCGTCTCAAATTCCGCGTACCGGAACGCCTCCACCACCTCCTCGGTGGTCGGCCACCGGCCGGTGGCGGCGATAGCCTTCTCGTACGCGTGCTTGAGACCCAGGATGGCCTGGCTCATGTGGTAGGCCGGGTATACGGGCGGGATGCCGTAGCGCTCTTCGTACACCCGGTCAAACCACTGGCTCAGCGGGTTGTCAGGCCCGATCAGGCCGTGGTAACCCCGGGCGCCCACCAGCACGCCTTCGGGCAGCTGCGAGGCCAGCCGCGGCATCATGGTTTCCCCGGCGGAGAATAGGGCCGTGCTCATCTGAAACAAGCCCCGCGGCGCCGCCTGAATGGCAAAGGCCTCCAGATCACCGCCCCAGAAGCTGGAGTGGATCACATCGGCCCGGGCCCGCATGAGCGCGGAAATCTCGGCCAAGTAGTTGCCGGCGTACAGTTGCGGGAACTGTTCCGAGACCACTTCGACGTCGGGCTTCAGCGCCTTGACCGCGTCCCGGAACAAGAACCAGGAATCCTGGCCCCAGGCGTAGTTCTGGTTGATGCCCGCGATGGACCGCAGGTCGGGCTTGACGGCCATTAGGTACCGGGCCGCTGCGATGCTGTCAAGGCCCGCGTGGGCCGCGGTGCGGAACACATAGGTGTGCTGGGCCTCCTCGAAGATCCGGGGAGTGCCGCAGTCAAAGAAAATGGTCAATGCCTTGAGTTCTTCGGCAATGGGGGCGAGGGCCAGGCAGTTGGCGCTGGAGATGTAGCCGATGACCGCGTCCACCCGCTCCTCGGTGACCAGGCGGCGGTAGTTGGTCACCGGATCCGCGCTCTCGTCCTGGTAGACGGCCACGATGGGCACACCGCCGATGCCCGCCTCGCCGTAAGGCTCGGGCGCCAAGCCGTTGTTGAGCTGCTCCACCAAAATTTCGGCGGCGTTGCGTCCGGGGATGCCAAAGGGCCCGGCGGGGGGACCGGAAAGAAACGTCACGACACCGATCTTGAAGACCTCGGGGCTTCCCGGCGGTGCAGCCACGGCCAGCACTGCATGGGAACCCAGCAACAGGGCAACAGTCAACAGGCCAATGCCGGCGGCAGCCAACCGCTGCAGGCCGGCGGGCCGCCGACCTCTCCGCAGATACCGCACGCATACCCCTCCTTTGGCGTTGACCTACTTCGTGCTGTCCTGCTGTCGCGTCGACGACTGGTGGCCATCCCGTCGCACAGAAGTCCTCGCTCTTTTCCACTGCGCAAACCCGCTGGACCCCGTTCCGGCACCACCTCGCTTCCTAAGAACCGGCTCCCGCTCGCCGCCCGCCCCGGTGCGCGGCGCCCCTCAGCCGCGATCCGGCACCAGCTAGCCAAACCGGATGACCTGGCGGGCTTCTTGGCTGCCCTCCAGCCGGTCCATGGCTTCGTTGATTTGCTCCAGGCGGATAGTGGACGTCACCAGCTGGTCCACGGGCAAGAGCCCCGCCCGGTACAAGCGGAGAAAACGCGGCACGTCCCGCACGGGCACCGATTGGCCCATGTACGTACCCAGCAGCCGCTTGCCCTCGCCCGCCAAGGCCACGGCCGGCAGGTTGAGCAGGCGGCTAGGGTGCGGCAGACCGGCGGCCACCGCGGTGCCGCCGGGCTTGATGGCCCGGAAAGCGTCGAGGATCGCGGCCTCCACCCCGACGGCCTCGATGGCGTAGTCCGCGCCGCCGCCGGTCCAGTCCTGCACCTGCTCCAACCAGTTCTCGGCGGTGGAGTTGATGACGTGGGTGGCCCCCGCCTTACGGGCCAGCTCCAACTTGTGGTCGACGATGTCCACGGCAATGACGGGCCAGGCCCCGCTCACCCGCGCGCCCATCACCGCCGACAGCCCAACACCGCCCATGCCAAAGACCACCACCGCCGTCCCCGGCTCCACGCGGGCGGTGTTGACCACGGCCCCCACGCCCGTCATCACCGCGCACCCAAACAGCGCCGCGATGTGCAGGGGCACATCCTTGTCAATGGGCACCACCGACGATTCGTGAACGACGGTGTGTTCAGCGAAGGCGGAAACGCCCAGGTGGTGGTGGATGGCGCCACCTGAAGGGAAACGGAAGCGGGTGCCGCCGCTGACCAGCGTTCCGGCCCGGTTGGCCGCCTGTCCCGCCGCGCACAAGTACGGCCGGCCCGACAAGCACTCGGGGCACTGACCGCACATGGGCACGTAGACAAACACCACGTGGTCCCCGGGGCGCACCCGGGTGACGCCGGGCCCGACCTCCAACACGATCCCGGCGCCTTCGTGCCCCAACACCATGGGCACCGGGCGCGGCCGGGTGCCGTTGACCACCGACAGATCGGAATGGCACACGCCCGCCGCGGCCACCCGCACCAGGATTTCCCCTGGACCGGGGCCCTCCAGTTCCAGCTCTGCAACCTCCAAAGGCTTGGACGAAACATAAGGAGCCGTCGCGCCGCATTGATGCAACACCGCGGCTTGCACCCGCATCCGGCGCACCTCCAAGAGCCGATCTTGCGCCAATGAAGTTGAACACACAGGTTAATACCAATCTATGGCGGTTTTGTGCGTGATTTCAATATGATATTGTCATATCTTTGGCTGGTTAGTTGAGTGCGGTTGTACGTAAGAGGCCGTGCCTCTCGATCTCTCGGGCCAGCATGAGGCGCAGCCGCAACTGCGGGTCGTCCAAGGAGCCGTCCATCACCTTCTCCAGCCGCCTTATGCGCTGGGCCAAGGTGTTCCAGTGGATGTCCAGGGCCCGGGCAGCCGCCCGCCGGTTGAAACCGGCCTCCACTAAGGCGTCCACCGTGGCCCGTAGGGCGTCGCCGCCCCTAAGCCGCGACAGCCTGCCCAAGGTGGTCTCCCACAGATCCGCCAGCGCCCGCTGGTCCTGGACCGACGCCAGGATGCGGGCCAGCAGGCAATCTTCATACCAGTACAGCCCGGGCTCCGCCATGAGCTCCAACGTCCGCTGGGCTTCGTCCAGGCTGCGGGGGATGTCGTCCAAGGTGGCCGCCGGACGGCCCACCGCCAGCACCAGGGGCTGCCCCGGTTCGTGAAACCGCAGGCGTCGCCAAACCCTTTCCAAAGGGGTCCGGGCGCCGTCGGCGGTCACGGGCGCAAGAAAGGCCACGTAGTCCAGGAACGAGGACAAGAAAGGCTCCAGCCCGGCCTCCTGCAGCGCGTGCCGCAGGCTGCGGGCCAGGCGGTCGCGCGCGGCCAGATCGTCGTGGCCGTCTTGGCCGCTCTGATCCACCCCATCTAGCGCCCCCCTCGGCCCACTGCCGGCCCGCTGCCCCTCATCCCCGGACCCCGCGCCGCGCGCCCGGGCCCGGACGAAACCCAGAAGGCCCACCTGATAGGTGGCGCTGGTGTCAAAGCGCAACAGATGGGCCCGCTCCCGCATGCCGGCCAGGGAGCCGAATTCGCCCCGGAGCAGGGCCTCCACAAAGGAGTTGCGCAGCCGAAGCTCCGCCTCGGCCACCGCCCGCTGGCGCAAGAGGTGCAGCCCTGCCACGATGGCCCCGTGCTCCGCGGCCCGCACGTCCAGTTCCTCGACGGCGCCCGGCCGCTGCACAATCCACAGAAAGCCCAACAGTTCACCAGAGGTGCGGACGGGGGCGACGATGGGATCCACCGGCAGCTGCCGGGTCAAGGACGCGAGACCGTCCACCGCCGCCAGGGTGCGGGGTTCCCGCAGGTACGCCAGGGCCTGCCGCAGGCGGGCCTGCTCCCGGGTCAGCAGCTCCCGCAGCTGGACAAGGTCCTCCTGTCCCCCGGTCGCCGCGCCACCGTCCGCCGGGCCGGAGCCGGTCCCGGTTTCCCACGGGACCAAGGCCAGCAGCCGCAGCTCCGCATCGGTGACGGCCACCGGCTTCTCCACTAGACCCGCCAGGCACTGGGCGATGGTGCGCACATCGGCCGCGTCCAAGGCCGACGCGGTCAGCGTCCGGTGGATCTGCTCCGAGCGGACGATGACCATGTACTGCCGGCGAATGATCTCGCGGTTGATGGTTTCCGTCAGCTCCACGAAGGACACGTTCGCGGGGATGCGCAGGACGGGCAGCTTGAGGGCGTCGGCGGCTTCCAGGACCGCCGGCGGCACGTCGGGAAAGTAACGGCCTGTCTGGAAAAGGAGGGCGGCGATGTTGGAAGTGTGCAGCTCCCGCACGATGCGGCGCTGATCGGCAGGGCTTTCGGGCCAGCTGTAGCCGGTGGTGAGCAACAGTTCGCCTCCGTGAAACCATGACAAGACTTCCGGCCACGTGTGCACCCAGCGGACGGGGCGATCCTGCCCCGCGTGGCCGGCCACCAGTTCCGCCTGCTGCATGATCTCCAGCTGCAGGATGTCGGCCACCGTCAGCTGCATCGTTCCCACCTCGCGCCGGCCCGCCCCTCCGGGGACCGGCACGTGATGTACTTGTTTATGCGCGACATTTCTCGTAACCTTTTATCCTGACGAGGATTCCAAAACGGGGAGAGATCGCGGTTGTCCCTGTCGCGCCCCCACGACGCCGTCGCCTACGCTTGGCCCGCGGACGGCGACCACGATCAAGACCCCGACTGGGAAGGCACCCTGCGCATCGGCTGCCTCTGGCCCATGTCCGGCCGGGCGGCTCGCTACGGGCAAGACGCCATCATCGGTGCGGACATGGCGGCCGAAGAGGTCAACCAAGCCGGCGGCGTGCTGGGGCGGGAGATCCGCCTCTACTTCAGCGACGACCGCTCGGACCCCACCTACGCGGTGCGTCTGGCCCAGCGCTACATCGACCACGATCGCGTCCACTTCTTGACGGGCATCGTCAGCAGCGCCGTCGCGCTGGCCGTCACCCGCGTGGCCTACGAGCGCAAGGTCGTTTTCGTCGGCGCGGACCACGCCAGCAGCCGCCTGACGCTGGACGACTTCCACCCCTACTACTTCCGGGTCACCAACAACACCATGCAGTCCATGCGGGCTGGCGCCCTGTACTTGGCCGACAAGCCCATCCGCACATGGGCCTTTATCGGGCCGGACTACGAGTACGGCCACCGCCAGTTCGCCGAGTTCCGGACATACTTTAGCCAGTTGCGACCGGACACGCGCCTGGTAGGCGCGCTGTGGCCCAAGCTGTACGCCCCCACGTACCGGGAGTATCTGGAGCAGCTCCAGGCGTGGCGCCCCGACGTCGTCATCCACGGTTTCTGGGGCGGCGACAGCGTGGCCTTCGTCCGGGAGCTGGTCAAGACCCGGATCTTGGAAACCACCGAGATGATGAGCTTCGACGCCGGCGGCAACTTTGACGTGTTTGAAGGGCTTGGCCCTGAGATGCCTACGGGGCTCGTCCTGGGCGCCCGCCATCACAACAACTTCCCTGACACCCCCGCCAACCGGGCCTTTGTGCAGCGGTTTTTTGAGCGGGCCCACCGGTACCCCAGCTACACGGCTCACGGCGCGTACGTGGGCATTCACTTCATCGCGGCGGTAGTCAACTACGTGGGCAGCCTGGACCCCGACGACTTTCGCCAGGGCGCCGAAGGGTTCGTGCTGGAAACGCCCCGGGATTTGCCGGGACGGCCGTCGGTGATGCGGGCCATCGACCATCAGATGGTGCAGGACATCTACCTGGGCAAAACGGGCCCCCAGGCCGGCTTTGCCCCGGCTCGGGTAATGATCACCGACTGGACCGTCATCCCCGCTGAGAAAGTGCTGCCGACCCCGGACGAGGTCGAGAACCGGCGGCGGGCCGGAACCCTGCGGGCCGAAGGATGAAGGGCCTTCCCGCAGGCTAGGCGCCTGCCGCGGGCCGGACACCGTCCTCCCGGAGCAGGTACTTCAACACCTTGCCCTGGGGATTGCGGGGCAGCTCGTCGCGAAATTCCACAACGCGGGGATACTTGTACGCCGCCAGGCGCTCCCGGCAAAACTGGACGATGTCCTCGGCCCGGATCCGTCCCCGGTGCTCTGGGTGCAACACCACCACAGCCTTGACGGTTTCGCCCCGGTAAGCGTCGGGCGCGGCCACCACCGCCGCCTCCCGCACGGCGGGGTGCTGATGCAGCACGTCCTCCACCTCCCGGGGCCACACCTTGAATCCGCTGGCGTTGATGAGATCCTTCTTGCGATCGATCCAGTAGACCCAGCCGTCCCGGTCCATCTTGCCCAAGTCGCCGGTAAGGAGCCACCCGTCCTGCAGGGCGGCCCGGGTTTCCTCGGGCTTGCTCCAGTAGCCCGCAAAGACATGGGGGCCCCGGACCGCGATCTCCCCCACTTCCCCCGGCGGCAAAGCCTGGCCCGTGTCGGCGTCGATGATGCGCACTTGGGTGCCTGGCACGGGCTTGCCAATGCTCAAGGCCCCCGTGTCGGGGTCCACCGGCGCCCGCACGCCGAAGGGCGTCCACGTACCCGGCGAAGTGGTCTCGGTCATGCCCCACACGTTGTGGATGTACCCCCCAGTGTGCTGCTCCCAGCGCTCCACCACGGCCGGGTAGACGGGCGCGCCGCCGCTAAAGGTTTTCCGGAACGCCTCCATCCCCCGCCGGCGGCGGCCGGGCAGGTGGTCCAGCATGGCGATGTAGGCCGTGATGGCCGCAATGGTGAAGGTGGTCGTCCACGTCTCGATGGCTTCCAGGGCCCGCTCGGGAGTAAAGCGGTAAAGCAGGACGATGGGGATGCCGGCCACGCAGCCCAGGGCCAGGTGGCCGATGGTGCCCGTGATGTGAAACAGGGGCGCCGCCGCCAGAATCTTGTCGTGGGACGCGATGGCGCCCAGCTTCACGTAGGTGCGGGCATTGAACATGATGTTGCCGTGGGTGATCATGGCCCCTTTGGGCGAGCCGGTGGTGCCGGAGGTGTAGTGCAGGTACGCGACGTCCCCAGCGCCGGGACGGTGGAATGGCGGCGGGTCACCCCGGTGGGCCGCCAGCAGCTCCCGCCAGGACAGCGGGGAGTCGCCCCGCGGGCCCGGAGCCGCGGCGGATCCGGACGACTCGCCGGAGTAATCGTCGGCGCCGGTGCTGATGACGAACTTCAGTCCGGCCCCTTCGGCCACGGGAAGCACCCGCGGAACGTCCTCCTCGAGGCAGACTATTCCGACGGCGCCCGCGTCCGCCAAATGGTAAGCGAGCTCCGACGCTTTGAACATGATGTTGAGGGGCACCACGATGGCCCCCAGCTTCCACGCGGCGTACTGGGCTATCAACACCTGGGGCACGCTTTGCAGGTAGAGGGCCAGGCGGTCGCCGGGCTGGACCCCCAACCGGTGCAGCGCCGCGGCCAGGGCGGCGGATTCGCGATCCAGATCCGCAAAGGTCAGCACCGCCTGCCGGTAGCCCACCGCCGCGGAGCTGGGCCTGTGCCGCGCCCGCCAGCGCAGAACGTCCAGCAGTGACTGCGCGTCCCTTTGCCCGCCCATGGACGTGGGAAGCCCCCTTTCGCCGTCGCCGGCTGGCGTGCTTGTTGCCGTTGAAACCCGGCATTTCCGGTTAAATTAGATTATTCGGTGCATCCCTTTTCCCCTTCCCTGGCCTCGGACTGTCACCGCGGCAAGCGAACGGGCGAAAGCCGCGGTGCGCCAGGTCCAGGAGTCCGCGCCCGATCCGGGCTGCCCCACAAAGGCAACAGCCCTCCGGAGGGCTGTTCCCCGAAGGGCTCTTGGCTGGTGCGGGACCCGGGACTCGAACCCGGAACTTCTACCTTGTAAGGGTAGCACTCTACCAGTTGAGTTAATCCCGCACGGAAGGTTGTGCCGATGCCGGCCGGTCGCGCCGGTGCCTGCACCTAGAGTATACGCTCCCGGGCCCTGGACGTCAACGCTTCGCGGCCGATGGCGGATGTGACGGCCCACGAAAGGGCCGGCATGGGGCGGCCATCGCCGCACGAGTCCGGCGGCGTGTGCGCCGGTGCCCGCCGTGGCACGCTATAGGTATCCATGCCGGCGTCCGAAGGGAGCCCGAGCGCCATGCATGCCTTGTGGAAAGGCGCGGTGAGCTTTGGCCTGGTGCACATCCCCATCAAGGTCTACCCGGCCACCCAGCGCAAGGACGTGTCCTTCAACCAGCTGCACCAAGTGTGCGGCAGCCGCATCCGCTACCAGCGGTATTGCCCCCACTGCCAGCGGGAAGTGGAGCTTGGGGAGATCGTCCGGGGCTACGAATACGACAAGGGACGCTACGTCCTGGTCACCGACGAAGAGCTGGAAAGCGTCGCGGCGGAGGGCACCCGCACCATCGACATCCAGCAGTTTGTGCACTTGGAGGAAATCGATCCCATCTACTTTGACAAGTCCTATTACCTGGAACCCGCGGACGGCGGCCACAAGGCGTACCACCTGCTCCGGGCCGCGCTGCAGGCGACGGGGCGCATCGCCCTGGCCCGGGTCGTCCTGCGCACCAAGGGTTCCATCTGCTGCGTGCGGGTCCGTGACGACGTCCTCATCATGGAAACCATGTTCTATCCCGACGAGATTCGCTCCCCCCAAGGGCTCGAGGGCCTCGCCGCCCGGGCCACCCCAAGCGACCGCGAGCTGGCCATGGCGGTGCAGCTCATCGAAAACCTGTCGGAACCCTTTGACCCGGATCGCTACGAAGATGAACACCGCCAGGCGCTTTTGACCCTCATCAACGAGAAAATCCGGGGCGCCGACGTGGCCCGGCCGCCGGTGCCGCCGCCCACCGAGCGGGTCGCGGACCTGATGGCGGCCCTGGAGGCCAGCCTACGAGCGACCGCCGGACGCGCCGCCCAGCGCGATGGGGACGGCCCTTCTCCCAAGACGGGAGATGACCGGCAGCCGGACCCCACTCCCGCCGGCGCCGCGAGGAGCTCGACGGAGCGGTGATCCCCTGGGCCCCCATGCTGCCCACCCCGATCCCTGCGCCCTTCGATTCGCCCGACTACGCCTTTGAAGTCAAGTGGGACGGGGTGCGGTGCCTGTGCTGGCTGCAGGACGGCGCGGTGCGGCTCTACAGCCGCACCGGCCGGGACATCACGGCCCATTTTCCCGAACTGCAAGACGCGGCGCAAGCCCTTGGACTGCGGGCCGCGGTGCTGGACGGCGAGATCTGCGTCCTGGCTGGCGGCGTCCCCCGCTTTCACCTGGTCCAAAAGCGGATCCTGCTGAGCTCTCCCGCGGCGGTACGCCGGGCCGCCGCCCGACACCCGGCCGCGTACATGGTCTTTGACCTGCTGGAGGGGGAAACCGGGCCTATCGTCGACCGGCCGTGGCGGGAGCGGCGGGCGGCGCTGGAGGAAAGATGGCGGGGCAACACCCCCCACACTGCCCTCTCGCCCGTGGTGCCCGGGCGGGGCCAGGACCTGTACGCGGCCAGCATCGCCCAAGGGCTCGAGGGCATTGTGGCCAAGCGGGCGGACAGCCCTTACGTGCCGGGCCGGCGCACCCGCCACTGGCTCAAAGTGCGGCGCCGCCAGGAACTGGACGGCGTCATCGGCGGCTACGTGCCCCGGGGTGCGCTGGATTTCAAGTCCCTGGCCCTCGGGGTGTATCCGCCGGGAAACGGCCAGCGGGGGATGCTGATCTACGTGGGCAACGTGGGCACCGGCTTCTCGGCGGAAACCCGGTCGCAGCTCATGCGCCGCCTGTTGCCCCTGCGCACCGCCCAATCGCCCTTTGCCGCCACGCCCGCCGGCCTGCCGCCCATGCAGTGGGTGCGCCCGCGGCTGGTGGCAAGGGTCGACTACCTCGAGCGGACACCCCACGGCCAGCTGCGGCAGCCGGTATTCCGGGGCTTGCGGGACGACAAGGCGCCGGAAGACTGTGTGCTGCCGCCCGGAAACGGCCATGTCTAGCGACGGGGATTGCCCCCGGGAGGCCCGCGAGGGGAGGCGGGACGATGCCTGGGCCAAGGTCCACGCCGGTAGAAGTGGACGGCCGCGTGATCCATCTCACCAACCTGGACAAGGTCCTGTGGCCCCAGGACGGCTATACCAAGGCCCACCTGATCCGCTACTACGCCCAAGTGGCCCCGGTGATGCTGCCCCACCTGCGGGGCCGGCCCCTCACCGTTACCCGCTGGCCCGAGGGCGTCACGGGCCCGTCCTTCTACCAGAAAAACGCTCCCCCTTACACCCCGCGGTGGGTGCGCACCTGGCGTGCTCCCCATCGCGACCCCGACAGCGACGGCAAAAAGCCCATCGACTACATCCTCGCGCAAGACACCGCCACCCTGGTCTGGCTGGCCAACCAGGCCTGCATCGAGCTCCATCCGTGGCTTTCCACCGCGGAAAACCCCGACAACCCCGACCGCATCGTCCTCGACCTGGACCCGGACCCGCCGGCCGGGTTTCCGCAGGCCCGCCGGGTCGCGCTGGTGGTCAAGGAAGTGCTGGACCGGATGGGACTGCGGGGCTACCCCAAGCTTTCGGGTGCCACGGGCGTGCACATCTGCATCCCCGTGGCGCCCCGCCATCCCTACCGCGTCGCCAGCCGCCTGGCCGGCTTCATCGGCCGCATCGTCGCGGACCTCCTCCCCCACGAAGCCACCGTGGAGCGGCGGGTCAAAGACCGCCGGGGCCGGGTCTACCTGGATTACCTGCAAAACTTGCCGGGCAAAACCATCGCCGCGGCTTACAGCGTGCGCCCGCGGACGCAGCCCACCGTGTCCATGCCCGTCACGTGGGAGGAGCTCGCGGCGTGCGAGCCCGGCGACTTCACCATCGAAACCGTGCCGCCCCTTGTGGCCCGCCACGGCGACCGGGCCGCAGCGGTGTTGCACGACCGGCAATCCATCGACCACTGGGTGGAGGAACTGGCGGCCCGGAAGGACCCGCAATTCTGACCCTCCAGGCCGGGCTTCACCTTCGCCGGGAGGTTGAGTATAATATTATTAAATATGGCCGTCCTCCTGACGCGCACTGTGCGGCGCCGCGAAAGGGGCTGTGCAGGTTGACAACGCCAGGAAACCGGGCACGGGCAACCAAGGTCGCTGTCGCTGGGGACAGCGGCCTTTTATCTTTTTTCGGTTGTGCTGCCGGGCACAGGCCTGCACCCAAACCCGGGAGCAGCGGATCGGTTCGCGGATCCCCGACTCCCGGGGGACCCGCTGCCCGCGGGCGCGGCGGCCAGCGGAGACGGCCACCACTTTGGCATGGCACCGATGAAGGTTCAAGGAGGCGATGGGGGACATGAAGACCTTGGCCACCATGCAGGCCGAGGGCCACGAACAAGTGGTGTTCTTTTGCGACCGGGCCACCGGCCTGCGGGCCATTGTGGCCATTCACAGCACCCGGCTGGGGCCGGCCCTGGGCGGCTGCCGCATGTGGCCGTACCGGGACGAGGCCGAAGCCCTGGCAGACGTGCTGCGCCTCAGCAAGGCCATGACCTACAAGAACGCCGCCATGGACCTGCCCTTGGGGGGCGGCAAGGCGGTCATCATCGGCAACCCGCGGCAGGACAAGTCTCCGGCGCTCTTTGAAGCCTTTGGCCGCTTTATCGAACGGCTGGGCGGCGCCTACATCACCGCCGAGGATGTGGGCACTTCCCCTGACGACATGGTGGCCATCAGCCGGATGACGACCCACGTGGCCGGCTTGCCCGGCAAGAGCGGCGACCCTGCCCCCATGACGGCCCTGGGCGTCTTCAACGGCATCAAGGCGTGCCTGGCCCACGCCTTTGGCGACGACAACCTGCGGCGCCGCCGCGTCGCGGTGCAGGGCGTGGGCGCGGTGGGCTGGCACCTGTGCACCCACCTGCACCGGGAAGGTGCAGAGCTGGTGGTCACGGACGTGGTGCAGGACAGGGTGCATCGGGCGGTGGCGGAGTTCGGCGCGAGGGCGGTCTCGCCCGAGGAAATTTACAGCGTGGAGTGCGATGTGTTCTCGCCCTGTGCCCTGGGCGGCACCATGAACGACGACACCATCCCCCGCCTCCGGGCCCGTATCGTGGCCGGCTCCGCCAACAACCAACTGGCCGAGGCTCGCCACGCGCGGGAGCTGCAGGAGCGGGGGATCTTGTACGCCCCCGACTTCATCATTAACGGCGGGGGCGTCATCAATGTGGCCAACGAGCTGGCGCCCGGCGGCTACGACCGGGAGCGGGCCCTGCGTCAGGTGGCCGGCATCCGGGACAAGGTGGCCCGGGCCCTGGCCCTGGCCGAAGAGCGGGGCATCACCACCCACGAGGCCGCGCTGCTCATGGCTGAGGAACGCCTCCAGGGACAGACGGCGGGGGTGGCGGCCACCGGAGACTAAAGGGGCACCAGCTCCCTTTTGCGGCGGGCGAACCGCGCCAGGTGCACGATTCCGGCGGCGCGGGCCGCTTGGGCGGCCTGCGCCACGTCCCGGCCCACGTCGGCGGGGTCATGGGCATCGGAGCCAAAGGTGACGGCCAGACCCGCCGCGGCCGCCTGCTGCAGAAAGGCCGGTGCCGGGTACAGTTCCCGGGCCGGAACCCGCAGGCCCGCGGTGCTGATCTCCAACGCAACGCCCTTCCGGGCCGCGGCCTCGATGACCGGCCCGTACAGCGGGGACGGATCGTCGATGCGGTGGCCGAATTTCTTGACGAGGTCGGGATGGGCCAAGATGTCAAAGAGGCCGCTCTGCGCCGCCGCGGCCAGCTCGGCGAAGTACTGCTGATACGTGGCCGCCACGTCCCGCTGAGGCCAGCCGTAGTCGGGCGTCACGTCGATGGGCCAGCCGTCGAGAAAATGGACGGAGCCGAGGACGTAGTCCCACGGATACGGCGCCAACAGCTCCCGGATGGCCTCCGCCGCGCCCGGAAACCAGTCCACCTCGAGGCCCAGCTTCACCGGCAGGCCCCGTTCCTTGGCCGCGGCCACCGCCTCCACGTAGCGCTCTAAGGGTTCATAGAAGAATTGCTGCAGCCAGGCCACGGCGTCGTGGTCGGCGCCCGGCCCTTTGTACACCGGCCGGAAAAGCTCCCGGAACTCGCGGAAGCGGTGGCAATGCTCGGTGATGCCGATCTCCGCGACGCCCCGCTGCTCGGCCGCCCGGACGTATTCTTCGATGCGGGCTACGGTGTAGGGGCAAGGGCCGGTCACATCGTCCCGCACCAGGTGCATGTGGTAGTCCAGGAGCACCTCTTACCCATCCTCCTCGCGGCGCGCGCCGCTGGTCCCGGGGACCTCCCCTTCCCCGGGATCCTCCCG
The DNA here is from genome assembly GCA_035304545.1 of Limnochordales bacterium. Taxonomy (GTDB): domain Bacteria; phylum Bacillota; class Limnochordia; order Limnochordales; family ZCTH02-B6; genus ZCTH02-B6. Next base: position 34,656 of record DATGPV010000043.1, read on the forward strand.
GCGGCGGCTGCCCAGGGCAGGCATGCGGCGGGTTTCTTCAAAATCCAGCTCGTCCCAGGAGGCCCCCATTCCGCTGGCCGTGCTGCCGGAGCCCATCCCCCAGCCCGCCGCCCGCGCCGAGCCCCCGGGCGCCGGCTCGGCTGCCGGCCCGCCCAACCCTTCGTCCTCCAGCTCACCTTGGACCCGGTCGTCGTTCCCGGCCCCAGGAACCGCCTTGGGCCCCGCCCCGTCGCCGGCATCCTCCTCGCCCGCCGCGGGCAGGTCTCCTCCCACAGGCTCCAGGGCCGCCGCAGCCTCGGTCAAGGCCTGGACCAGCCGGGACAGCTGGTCGGCCTCCCGGCGCTCTTCCTCCAGCAGCGCCCAGTAGGACTCCAGCAGCCCGCGGAAGCGGGACCGGAAGGCCTCCTCCTGGCGCACGAGCTCCGCCACCTGCGCGGTGCGGGCTTCCAGCTCGTCGCGGGCCCGCCGCAGCACGCCAAAGGCTTGGATGCGGGCTTGAGCCACGATAGCTGCCGCCCTTTGCTCGGCGGCGGACTTGAGGTCTTCGTGCATCTGCCGGGCCAGGGCCAGGGCTTCTTCCAACTGCCCCTCACTCTGCTCGTACTTGCGTATCCGCTCCTTGAGGGCCCGGATTTCCTCCTCCAGCTCCTGGTTCTTTTGGTAGAGCGCCTCGTACTCGGTGACCACCTTTTGGACAAACTCGTCCACTTCTTTTTCGCTGTACCCGCGCCAGACCCGCTTGAATTCCACCTTGGCCAAATCGCGCGGCTTCAGCATGGTCTCGCCCCCCGTCAGGTACCGCGGGCATCGCTGCCCCTCACAGGTACCGCTTTACGGTGACGCCGATGCGCCCCTTGCGGGTTACGCCCGACAGCCGCTCCACCACGGCCCGCCCCCGGCCCCGCACCGAGATGACGTCGCCTTCCTTGACCGCGGCGGCCGGGTCGGTCACCACCTTCCAGTTGAGCTTGACCCGCTCGGCCCGGATGTCCCGGGCCATGCGGGTGCGGGACGTGCCAAAGCCGATGCTGGCCACCGCGTCCAGACGGGGCGACGCCACGGTGGCCCGCACCTCCTTGACCCGCGCCGCGGGCGCCTCCACCTGCTCCGGATCGATGGGCTGCACGGCCACCGCGACCCGTCCCACCCGCCGCAGGTGGGTGCAGAGAAACCCGGCCACCGGCGGGGTCACCACCACTTGCCAGCGGTCGCCCGCCAGCAGCAAGTCCCCCACCTGATCCCGCTCCACGCCCGCGCCCAAAAGGGCTCCCAGCACGTCGCCGTGGCGCAGCTGGGCGACGCCGGCGCCGGTCAGCTCCACCGCCGCCAGGGGCGCTTCCACCGCCTCGGGAGGGAAATAGTCCGGGTAGATGACGAGGCGCCGCCGTTCCGCGCCCGGGTAGCCCCCCACCGCCAGCACCCGCACGCCTTCCACCGCCCGCAGGACCGCCTCGGCCACGTCCCGCTCCCGGGGATCCAAGAAACCGGTAGCCTGGGGTTTGTCTTCGGAGTAGGCTTTGGCGGCCAGATCCAGCACCCGGCCCGCCAGCAGGCGATCTTCTGGGTCCGTCAAATGGCCCAGCAACCGTTCCCGTTGCGCGTCGATGAACCGCTTCCCCCTTGTCGCTGGCGCCCGCCCCGCACCGGCCTGCGGCGCCCCGCGACCTAGAAACGCAGGGCCCACAAGAGATTAATGGCCAGCCTTCGGGCCAGATTCAACACCAGCAGCGCGATGATGGGCGACAAATCCAGCGCGCCCACAGGCGGCAACAGGCCCCGGAACAGGCGCAGATAAGGCTCGGTGACCCGGGCGATGAACCGCACCGCCGGGTTGTACGGATCCACGGGCAGCCAGCTGAGGAGGATGCGGGCGATCAGCAGCCACGAGTAGACATCAAACAAAGTGTTGACCAGTCGGATGAGCGGAATCAATCGGCAGCCTCCTGTCCCGCCAGCCGCCCCAGCTCGGCCGAGCGCGCTGCCGCGGCCTCCACCGCCCGCAAGGCGGCGCCCCGCAGCCCGCGGTCCTCCAGCACGCTGACGCCGGTTATGGTGGTGCCGGCCGGGGAGGTGACCATATCCTTGAGCTCGCCCGGATGGCGGCCGGTCTCCAGCACCATGCGGGCGGCACCGGCCACCGTCTGGGCCGCGAGCAGCAGGGCGACGTCCCGGGGCAGACCCGCCTTCACGCCTCCGTCGGCCAGCCCTTCAATGAAAAGGTAGACGTAGGCCGGCCCCGAACCGCTCAAGCCGGTGACCGCGTCCATATGGGCTTCGTCCACGGTGACGGCCACGCCCAAGGCGCGAAACAGCCGCTGGGCTTCGGCCACGTGCTCGGGCCGGGCGTGGCGTCCGGGTGCCAGGGCGATGGCGCCCTGTCCAATGAGGCAGGGGGTGTTGGGCATGGCCCGCACCGCGGCCGTGCCCGGCGGCAGGTGGCCCTCGATGACCCGCAGGGGCACGCCGGCGGCGATGGAGATGACGCACGCTCCGGGCCGCAGGACAGACCCGATCTCCCGCAGCACCGGCGGCACGTCGGGGGGTTTCACGGCGACGATAACGGTGTCGGCCGCGGCCGCAGCCTCTGCATTGCTGCCGGCCTGCACCCCGTGCTCCTGGGCCACCCGGGCCCGCCGCGCCTCATCCGCGTCTGCGATCCACAGCGCGTCCCGGGCCACCAGCCCCGCCCGCAACAGGCCCCGCACCAGCGCTTCGCCCATGGCGCCCACGCCGATGCAGGCTAGCGTCTTGGCCGGCTCGGTTTCCGCTGCCGCCAACCGCTACACCTCCCGCTGACCGGGGTAGTCGAACTCTTCGTCGTACCGGCCGCCCCCGTAACGGGCCCCGCCGTCGTAGGCGCTGCGCCCGTCGTAGGCGTCGCCTTCGTCCTCCCGGTCGCCAGGATAGGCGCTGCTGCCCTCGGCCACATCGATGCCCACGTTGCTGGGCGTAAACAGAAAAAGGGTGTCGCCCAGCCGGTGCATGCGGCCATCCAGGGCATAGGCCGCGCCGCTGACGAAATCCACCAGGCGGCGGGCCACCTCCTTGGGCACCAACTCCACCGACAAGATCACGGGCCGCCGTTCCTTCAGGCTGTCCACCACCGCCTGCACGTCCTCAAACCGAGCGGGCTTTTGCACTACCACGCTCAGCCGCTCGCCCTCCCCGGCGCGGCGGGCGCCGGGCAAGCTCACCAGGCGGCCCCGGCGCTGGGCACTGGCCTCGGTGCGGGGCGGCGGCGGGGGCAGGGGGGGCGGCTCTTCTTGGGCCACGGCGCTCTCCTGCTCAATGCCGAGAAAGCCGAACACCCGGTCCATGAACCCGCGGCTGCCGGGGTCCTTGCTCACACCGACCTCGGTCCGAAGATGGCCGTCCCGACCCGGATCATCGTCGATCCCTCCTCGACGGCCACTTCGAAATCGTTGCTCATCCCCATAGAAAGCCATTCCATGCTCACCCCCCGGATGCCCGCTTCCGCCACGGTCTCGGCCAGCCGCCGCAGTTCCCGGAACACCGGCCGGACGGTTTCCGGGTCGTCCACCAAGGGCGCCATGGTCATCAGTCCCCGCACGGCCAACCCCGGCATCTCCGCCACCGTCCGCACAAAGGGCAACACTTCCGCCGGCGCCAGGCCGTGCTTGGTGGCCTCGCCGGCCACGTTAACCTGGACCAGCACCGGCACTTCCTTGCCCATGGCCGTGGCCCGGCGGGAGATGGTTTCCGCCAGGGAAAGCCGGTCCAGGGAATGGACCACGTCAAACAGCTCCAGGCATTGGCGCACCTTGTTGGTCTGCAGGTGCCCGATCATGTGCCGGCGCACCCCGGCCGGCACGTCCGGGAACTTGGCCCGGGCTTCCTGCACCCGGTTTTCGCCGATGTCGGTGACACCGGCCTCCACGGCCCGGGCGATGGTGCCGGCATCGACGCCCTTCGTCACCGCGATCAGCGTCACGGACGCGGGATCGCGCCCCGCCCGCTCCGCCGCCCGGGCGACGCGCGCCCGGATCCGGGCCAGGTTGTCTGCCAAATTCTCCATCGCCTGCGCCACCCCTGCTGTCGAAGTCCACGAGCCGAAGGCAGTGCCGGCGGCCTAGCGGCTCCCCAGCCGGCCCGGATTGATGACCACCGCGTCCCCAGCCGCGACGCCCTCCACCACCGCCCACGGGCCCACCTGGGCGCGGATGCGCACCGGACGGAACACGACCCCGGTTTCCCGCCGCAGATACACGCCCGCCGCCTGCCCCTGCCAGACGATGGCGTCGTTGGGCACCACCAGGCCCCGGTGGCGGGCCCGCACCACTTCCACATCCACCCACCGGGCCGCATCCAGCACCGGCAGGTACCGGTCCAGCTCCACCAGCGCGGCCCGGGGCTCGCCGCCGCCCAACGCCACCACCCGCGCCCCCACGAGGCCGGGGGCCACGCTGGGCATGCGCAGCTCGACCCGGCTTCCCGGCGGCAGCTGCACGCCGTCGGGCAGGTCCAGGTACAGACGGATGCGGTGGCTGTCCACCACCCGCGCCACCGGCGCGTCCTGTCCCACGTCTTGGCCGTCCACGATGCGGCCCGGCGCGGGCTGCACCTCCCGCCAGTGCCGCACGGCTCGGTGCAGGAGGAGGTCCACATCCACCTGCTGCTCCCAGCCGTCCCAGAAGAAGTGGACGGTGCCGGGCCCGGTGGCCCGCACCAGCTCCTCACCCCCGGCGGTCTCGATGCTGGCCACCACCGCCTGGGCCCGCACGCGGCTGCCTTCACTGACCAGCAGGTGGATCCGCCCGGCCGCGGGCGCGGTCAAGACGACTTCGTCCCGCACCACCATAGCCAGGGCGGCGAAGCTGTCCTCCAGCGTCCGGTGCTCCGCGGCGGCGGTGCGCAATAGCCACAGCTCCAGCCGCGCCTCGATGGCCGCGGCTACAGCCCCCACCGCCACCAGGGCCGCCGCAGCCAGTATCCACCTTTGCCAGCGCCGGGGGCCCGCCGTCGTCATCGCCACCACCGTCCCGCCCGCCAGCGGGCCGCTAGCATGGAACACCGCCTCTGTCATAAACTTCGGCTCGTCCAGGACCGGTCCTGCCGCCCGCCGCGGGGCGGCGAAGTCCGTGGGCACGGAAGGGCGGGCATGGCTCGAGCAATTCCCCGGCGCCGGCCGCGAAGGGCGGGGATGCGGCCGCGGAGGCCGGAGGCGGGGGCGTCTAGAGGGCCAGGGTGCCTTCGCCCGTGGGCAGGAGCTTCAAGATCTGCTCTTCGGCCCCGGTGAGCGCGTTGATGTAGACGACGTAGGGATCGCCGTCCAGCTCGCCGGGGAACTCCCACGTCAACACTTCCTCGAGGGTTTCCAAAGGAATGAGGGCCAGCCGCCCGCCGTCGGTGCGGAGGGCGGGGTGGACCCGCTCGCGGGCTTCGGCCTCGCTGAGCCGCGGTCGGGGCAGTTGGCGCTGGTGGTGGGACATGAGAAAGCCCAATGCCTCGTAGCCGAGGACGGCCCCATCGTCCAGGGCCACCGTCACCTTGACCAGGTCGGGGTAGATGCGCACGCCGTCCTCCACCAGCACAAAGGGGATCACGGCCCGGCCTTGGGCCGCCGTGGCCCAGGTGGGCGCAAAGCCGCCCATCCCCCGCTGGGCCAGGAATTCCCGGGCCCGGTCCACGGCCTGTTCCAGGGAAAGGGCAGGCTCCCCGGCGCCGCGCCCGTCCAGCATCCACACTACGTGGCCGCCCCGGCGGCTCACATGGAGCTCGACGGCGGGCCCGCCGCCCTCCCGCTCCACCCGAACGGCAAAGGCCGGGATGGGGCCCTCCACTTCACCCGTCACCTGCACCCGGGCCGGATCCCGCAGCGGGACGAACTCCCGGGCGATGCGTACCGCCTCTTCCCGGGACACCATGCTGCCCGTAACGCCCCGGGGATCCCGCCGTTCGATATGGTCAGAAAAGGGCCCGTCGTAGATGAGGGTGGGGAACTCCGTGAGCTGCAGCTCCAGCCGTTCAAAGCCGTCCCGGAAACGGTTCTCGCCCCGGGCCAGCCGCCGGTTGGCCAGGCGGCGCACCTCCTGCCACGTCAGCTGGCCCCGCCGGCTCTCCTCGATGACCGATTGCAGCTGGCGCGCGACGAGCCCTGCCTGGCGCTTGAGCTGTTCCAGCTGCTCCCACTGCTCCGGGGTGACGCTTTCGCCCCGGGCTGCCCGGCGGGCCAGCGCGTAGGCGTAATCGCCGGCTTGGGTCAAGAACCGAGAGGTGCGCAGCAGGGAGATGTCGGTCAGGGGCAGCTGGTTCAAATTGGCTTGGGCGCCGAAGGCCTGGCGCCAGATGTCCGTGAGATGGATCACCTGCTGGCCGGGGCTCGCGGCCACCAGGCTCTTGGCCAGCAGCACTTCGGTGTTTTCCACCTGGGAAAGGAGCTCATAAAAGGCCCGCTGGTACTGGGCCGCGAGCATGGTCTCCGCTTGTTCCCGCTGCCACCATTGCCAGCCGCCAAAGGCCAGCGCCGCCACCAGGCCCACGGCCAAGAGGCCGACCGTGCGCCCCATGCGCCCCTCCATACGTCCGTTCCCCCCTATGTAGGGCCAGCCACGACCGCGCGTGCCGGGAACCCGGGGCCCGGTTCAGCGGGCAAACACGTGGTTGCCGATGCGGACGGTGATCTGCCGCGACCAGACCCAAGGATTCACCGGCTTGCTGGGATTCCAAAAGAACAGCGCCCCGTAGGTGGGATCCCACCCGTTGAGCGCGTCCCGGGCCGCCCGGTACGCCTCGGCGCTGGGCGTGCGCCGCCAGACGAGGCCGTTGGATACGGACTCAAAGGCGTGGGGCTGGTAGATGACGCCGCTGAGGCTGTTGGGGAACTGGGGGCTGCGCACCCGGTTGAGGATCACCGCGCCCACAGCCACCTGGCCCACGTAGGGCTCCCCCTGGGCTTCCGCGGCGATGACCCGGGCCAAGAGCTCCACGTCCTCGGCCCGGCTGACCCCCGCCACCGGCGCCGCCGCCGTCCTGTCCTGCGGGCCGGGCACCGTCAGCCGCTGGCCGACTTGCAGCCGCTGGGGGTTCACCCCCGGGTTGAGCCGCTGGAGCTCGGCCACCGTCGTGCCGTAGCGACGGGCAATGATCCAGAGGGTATCGCCGGGCTGCACCGTGTAGGTGGACTGCGAGTAGACCGCCTGCGGGCGCAGCACGGGCAACAGGGCCAGGACGAGCAGCGCCGCCAGCACAAGGACCGGTCCGCCGTAACGCCTCGGCACGGGCATTCCCTCCTCCGCTGCCAGGGTTCCCTTTCCCGGGGAGCGGTATGCGGTCCACAGGTTCCGGAGGACGGATCCGCGGCCTAGGGCCAGGATCAGCCGCCTTGGGGCCAGCCTGCGCCCGGCCAAGGCCCGGGCGACCACGGCGCGCCGGGCTGCAGCTCTGGGCGCAGGTAATCGGCCGGATCCGTGGACAGCACCCGGTGGATGCGGGCGCTGCCGTCGGCACCCGCCTCCAGCACCAGGCGCAGGGCTCCCACAGCGACGTCCATGAGCGGAGGCGAGGGGCCGTCTTCTTCCAGCACCCACTCCACCGGGACGATAGTCCAGAGGATCACGGGCCGCCGCCCTCCCCGCCGGACCCGTCCCCGGGCGCATCATCGCCGGCGGCATGGCGGCCGGGGGCGCCGTGGCCGGGTCCGCCGCCGGGCGCCCGCCCCTGGCCTTCCGCCGGCCCGGCGTCGCCCGCGCCCCGCTCCTCGGTGCCCCCCGGCCCGGGGCCCGGGGCCAGGTCGGTGCCGCTCTCCTCCGCCCCCGGCGCGGGCACGCCCGCCAGCTCCCGCAGCTTGGCCATGGCCTTGTCCAGCCCGCCCAGCTCATCGATGAGGCCCAGCTCCACCGCTTCCCGGCCGATCAGGACGGTGCCCACGTCCCGCACCAGCTCCCCCGTGCGGAACATGGCTTCCCGCAGCCTCTCCTCGCTCACCCGGGAATGCTCCACCAGAAAGCGGATGACGCGGTCCTGCATCTTGTCCAGGTACTCGTAGGTCTGGGGCACGCCGATGACCAAGCCCGTCAGGCGGATGGGGTGCACGGTGATGGTGGCCGTGGGCACGATGAAGCTGTAGTCCGCGGCCACGGCGATGGGCGCCCCGATGGAGTGGCCGCCGCCCAGCACCAGGGATACGGTGGGTTTGGACAGGCTGTTCACCATCTCGGCGATGGCCAGCCCCGCCTCGATGTCCCCGCCGACGGTATTGAGGATGACCAACAGGCCCTGGATCTTGGGATCCTGCTCGATGGCCACCAACTGGGGGATGACGTGCTCGTACTTGGTCGTCTTGTTCTTGGCGGGGAGCATCAGGTGGCCTTCGATCTGGCCGATGATGCTCAGCACGTGGAAGGCGCTTTCGGGGCGGCTGGGGGCTGTGGCCAGCCCCAGCTGCCGGATGGCTTCCAACTGCGCCAGACTGCTCGCGCCCGCGGGCTTGGGGCCTTGGGGTTGGAGGGGTGCGCTCGCGTCCATGCTCCGCCTCGCTTTGCCGCGTCGTTTGGGCGTCCCCCGGCGGCACCCGCTAGTATCCGTTTCCCCAAGGCCCCTCATGCACACCCGGGCCGCCGCCCAATAGCCCGGCGGCCAGAGCCCGACGGTCCCGAGCCCAGCGGCCCAAGGCCCCGGCGCCCCAGGGCCAGGACCGCGCGGCGCTAGACCTCCATCACCACCGGCAGGATGATGGGCCGGCGCTTGGTGCGCTCGTACAGAAACCGGCTCAAGGCTTCCCGCATGCTGTTTTTGATGGTGCCCCACTCGGTGATCTGCTGGCTCTGCAGTTGGTTGAGGGCGTTCAGCACCCGCTCGCGGGCTTCCTCCAGCAAGGCCTCCGACTCCCGCACATACACAAACCCCCGGGAGACGATGTCGGGCCCGGCCACCACCGCGCCGGTGCGCTTGTCGATGGTGACCACCGCGATCAAGATCCCGTCCTGGGACAGCTGCCGCCGGTCCCGCAGCACCACGTTGCCCACGTCGCCCACGCCCAGCCCGTCCACCAGCACCTGGCCCGCGGGGACACGGCCCGTCACCGCCGCCTTGCCGTCCGCGGTGAACTCCAGGACATCGCCCAGATCCAGCAGGAACACCCGCTCCTCGGGCAGGCCCACTTCCCGGGCCAGCCGGGCATGGTGCCACAGCATCCGGAACTCGCCGTGGATGGGGACAAAGTAGCGGGGACGGCACAGGTTGAGCATCCACTTGAGCTCCTCTTGGCTTGCGTGCCCCGACACGTGGATGCCGCTGAAGGGCTGGTAGATGACCTCGGCGCCCAGCTTGTACAGCTGGTTGATGGTCTTGCCCACCAGCCGCTCGTTGCCGGGGATGGGATGGGCCGAGATGAGCACCGTGTCGCCCGGGACGATCTCCACCTGGCGGTGCTCCGCCGCGGCCATGCGGGACAGCGCAGACATGGGCTCCCCTTGGCTGCCGGTGGTCAGGATCACCAGCTGCTCGTGGGGATAGCGATCCAGCTCTTGGGGCTCGATGAGCATCTTGCCGGGAAACCGCAAATACCCCAGCTCCGAGGCGATGCCCACCACGTTGACCATGCTGCGCCCGATGACGCACACCTTGCGGTTGAAGGCCTTGGCCGCGTCAAACACCTGCTGGATGCGGTGCACGTTGGACGCGAAGGTGGCCACCAGGATGCGCCCCCGGGCCGTGCGGAACACGTCCATGAAGGCGTCGCCGACCACCTTTTCCGACAGCGTGTAGCCGGGACGCTCCGCGTTGGTGGAGTCGGAAAACAGGGCCAGCACGCCCTTGGCCCCCAGCTCCGCCAGGCGCTGCACGTCGGCCGGCCGGCCATCGATGGGCGTCTGGTCAAACTTGAAGTCCGTGGCGAAGACGATATGCCCCGCGGGCGTCGGGATAGCCAGGGCGATGACGTCGGGGATGCTGTGGTTGACGTGGATGAGCTCAAAGGTCAGCCCGCCGATGCGCAAGGTTTCCCCGGCCCGTACCTCCACCTGCTTCACGCCGTCCAGCGCGTGCTCTTGCAGGCGGTTGTTGACCAGCCCCAAGGTGAGCCGGGTGCCGTAGACGGGCACGTTGAGCTCCCGCAGCACATAGGGCAGCGCGCCGATGTGGTCCTCGTGCCCATGGGTCAGCAGGATGCCCCGCACCTTTTGCTTGCGTTCCTTGAGATATGAAATGTCCGGGATGACCAGATCCACGCCGAGCATGTCATCTTCGGGAAACATGACGCCCGTATCGATGATGACGATGTCGTCGCGGGTTTCCACCACCCACATATTCTTGCCGATCTCGCCCAGTCCCCCCAAGGGGATGAGGGCGATGGAGTTGGCACGAAGGGCCATTGCGATAAACGATTCCTCCTAGTTCAACAGGCCGCTCTGTTCCAGCACCCGCTGGAGGGCCTGACGCTGTTCTTCGGTCGGATCTGCCAGGGGCGGCCGCAGGGGCCCCACGGGAAACCCCGTCATGTTGACGGCCGTCTTTACCGGGATGGGGTTGGTAGTGATGAACATGGCCTTGAACACCGGCAAAAGCTCCAGATGAATGGCCGTCGCGGTCTTGGTGTCGCCCTTTTGAAACGCCTCGATCATGGCCCGGATGCGCCGCCCCACCAGGTGGCCCGCGACGCTGACCACGCCGCTGGCGCCCAAGGCCAGCATGGGCAAGGTCAAGGAGTCGTCGCCGCTCAAAATCTGAAACTCGGGCGGCGTCAGGCGCCGGATTTCGGACACCTGGTCCATGTTGCCGCTGGCTTCCTTGATGGCCACGATGTTGCGGATCTCGGCCAACCGGGCCACGGTTTCCGGCAGCAGGTTGCAGCTGGTGCGGCTCGGGACGTTGTAGAGCATCACGGGCAGGCTGGTGCTCTCCGCAATGGCGCGGAAATGCCGGTACAGCCCTTCCTGGGGCGGCTTGTTGTAATAGGGCACCACGGCCATGATGCCGTCCACGCCCACCTTCTCCGCCTCTTTGGTCAGGTGGATGCTGTGTTGGGTGCTGTAGGTGCCCGTACCGGCAATGACGGTGGCCCGGCCGCCGATGGCGTCCACCACGGCCCGGAAAAGCTCCAGCTTCTCCTCATCGGTCAGCGTCGGCGATTCGCCCGTGGTGCCGCCCACCACCACCCCGTCGTTGCCGATCTCCACCAAGTGGGCCGCCAGCCGGGCCGCTTGTTCCACGTCCAGCGTCCCGTCGTCCTTGAAGGGGGTCACCATCGCCGTCAGCACGTTACCCAGCTTCATGCGCCTTCGCCTCCTGTCGGTGAGCTCCCGTCGCTCCCAATTGGAACTCCTCGTGCAGCGCCCGGAGGGCCCGCGCGGCGTCGGGTTCCCGCACCAGGCACGAAATGTTGGCGTGGGAATCCGCCGTCTGCAGCACCGGCGCCCGGGCCCGATGCAGCGCTTTGAGCACGCGCGCCATCACCCCGGGGACGCCGTGCATGCCGGCGCCCACCACCGACACCTTGGCCAGGCCGGCGGTGACGGCAAAGGGCACCGCGAGGGAGCGCAGCACCTTTTCGGCCCGCCGCCGGCTCCCCTCATCCACGATGAAGGCCACCAGCTCGGGCGAAACGTGGATCATGTCCGCGCTGACCCCTGCCGCACCCAACTGGGCAAACACGTTCCGGACCGTGTCCTCCGGGTCACCCTGCCCGGCGCCGCCGGCCCCGCCGCGGCCGCCGGCCATCCCGTCGTCGCGTCCCGGGCCCTGGTCGGGGCCGGAAGACCCCACCGCTCCCGGAATCCGGAACTGCACCCGGCCCGGCACGTGGGCTACCCCCGTCACCACCCGGTCGCCGCCCCGGCCCAGCCCTTCCCCCAGGCCGTCGCACACCAGCGTCCCCGGGCCATCGCCCACGGTGGGGCGGATGCGCAAGGGCACCCGCCCTTCCATCGCGATCTCCACCGCCCGGGGATGCACCACCTTGGCCCCCAGGTGGGCCATCTCCACGACTTCCCGGTAGCTGAGCCGCTCCAACGGCACCGCCTCGGGCACCAGCCGCGGGTCCGCGGTGTAGACTCCTTCCACGTCCTTGAAGATCTCCACCGCCTCCGCCCGCAAGGCGACGCCCAGGGCCGCCGCGGTGGTGTCGCTGCCGCCCCTTCCTAAGGTGGTCACCTGGCCGTCGGCGGTCACGCCCTGGAAACCGGCCACCACCGCCACCCGCCCGTCCCGCAGGTGGCGCCAGACGCCCTCGGCGTCCACCCGCAGGATGCGGGCGTTGCCGAAGTTGCCGTCGGTGATAATCCCCGCGTCCCGGCCCGTCAGCGCCACCGCCGGACATCCGCAGGCCCGGAGGCCGTGGGCCAGCACCACGCAGGCGATGATCTCCCCGCAGGCCAGCAGCAGATCCCGGTCCCGGGGGTCCGGCTCGGTGCCGCCGTCCAGCAGCCCCAGCAGCGTATCGGTGGCATACGGATCGCCGGCCCGTCCCATGGCTGACACCACCGCCGCCACGGCGTAGCCTGCCCGCCGGGCGTCCATGATGCGCCGCACCACCTGCCGGCGCAACTCCGGGGTGGCCACCGAGGTGCCGCCGAACTTTTGTACGAGGACCTTCACGCCGCTACCTCCCCGGGGCGGGATGGCCGCGTCAGCCGAGGCGCCCTTCCTGCACCAGATACTCGGCGATCTGGATGGCGTTCAGGGCAGCGCCTTTGCGAATCTGGTCCCCCACCGCCCACAGGTTGAGCCCGGTTTCCGCGACCAGGTCGGCGCGGATGCGGCCCACCAGCACCTCGTCGCGGCCGGCGGCATCGATGGGCATAGGGTAGCGGGCGTCGGCCGGGTCGTCCACCACCCGCACCCCCGGCGCCGCGGCCAGCACAGCCCGGGCTTCCTCCACCGAGAGGCGGCGCTCGGTTTCCACGTAGATGCTCTCCGCGTGGCTGCGCAGCACGGGTACCCGCACCGTGGTGGCGGTGATGCCGATGGACGCGTCGCCCAGCATCTTGTGGGTTTCCCGCACCATCTTCCACTCTTCCCGGGTGTAGCCCCCCTCGTCAAAGGCGTCCACCTGCGGGATGACGTTGAACAAGATTGGATAGTGCCGGGAACCCGACGCGACGGGCAGCACCCGGGCCACGGGCTCCTGGCCGGCCGCGTAGTCCCGCACCTGCTGCAGCAGCTCCTCCATGGCCTGGAGCCCCGCGCCCGACACCGCCTGGTACGTGGACACGATGATGCGCCGCACCCGAGCCGCCTGGTGCAGCGGGTTCACGGCCACCAACATGATGATGGTGGAGCAGTTGGGGTTGGCGATGATCCCTTGGTGCTCCAGGGCCGCCCGGGCGTTGACCTCCGGCACCACCAGGGGCACGTCGGGATCCAGCCGGAACGCGCTGGTGTTGTCGATGACCACCGCCCCGGCCCGGACCGCGTCGCCCGCCAGGGCCTTGCTCACCGACCCGCCCGCGCTGAAGAAGGCCACATCCACGCCCCGGAACGCCTCCGGCGTGGCCGCCTGCACCTCCAGCTCGTCGTTGCCCACGCGCACCCGCTTGCCCGCGCTGCGGGGCGACGCCAGCAGCCGCAGCTCCTGCATGGGAAACCGCCGCTCCTCAAGGAGGCGGATCAGCTCCGCGCCCACCGCCCCGGTCGCGCCGACGATGGCCACATTCAGTGCTCTCATGTTCACTCCCCCATACTGCCGCGCCGTCCGTCGCTGGCCGGTCCCGCCACCACCGCGGTCCCTCACCGGGAACTTCAGCGCACGGGCCGGTGCTCCCGCTGGATGAGCAGGGGCTGCAGCTGCCGCCCCTCCAAGGCCGCGACGACGGTGTCAGTGATCAGTCGAAACTCAGCCACGCACGAATACGGCTTCACGTCTGGATTGTCCTGGCCGAAGGGCACAAAAAACACATGTTTGCGCGTCAGCAGCAGCGCCAGGTTGAGCGCGTTGCCGCTCAAGATATCGTTGCTGGAAACCGCGATCACCAGCGGGCGGCCGTTGCGCAATGTTCCTTTCGCCGCCATCAGCACCGGGCTGTCGGTGATGGCATTGGCCAGCCGCGCCAGCGTGTTGCCCGTACACGGCGCGACGACAAAGGCGTCAAAGGTCTTTTGTTGTCCCGTCGGCTCCGCGTCCACGATGGAGTCGATGGGCGCCACGCCCGTCAACTCCGTCAGGCGCTGGCGCAGTTGGTGGGCCGTGGTGAAGCGGGTGTCGGTGGTCCGCACCGTCTCCGAGATGACCGGCACCACCGTCGCGCCCTCCTGCCGCAGCCGTGTGATCTGCGGGAGCACCTCATCGTAGCTGCAGTGGGATCCGGCGATCCCGACGCCAATGGTCCTGCCCGAAAGCCGCATCCACGCTTCCCCCCAGGTGTCGCAGGATCGCCCATGGAGGGGAAGCCTACCCGCGGTCCAGCTCGGCCCGGATGAGACCCGGCAGATAGCGGGCCAGGATCCGCCCCGCCGTGACCGGCGCCACCCGTCCGGGCAGCCCCAAGGCCAGCACCGCCGCCCGCCCCAGGTCCCGGGCCGCGGCAAAATCGGTGCCGCCTGGGGCCGAGGCGATGTCGACCACGAGCACATCGGGCCGGGTTCGCTCCAGCACGGCGCGCCCCAGCACGGGTGCGGGCACCGTGTTGAAGACGACGTCTTGCTCTGCCACCGCTAGGGGCAGCTCCGGCCACGGCCACGGGCTTAGGCCCATGGCCTCGGCCCGGGCCAGCTCCGCCGCGCCGCGGGCCGCGACGCCCACCCGGGCGCCCATGGCCGCCAACAGCCGCGCCAGCGTCATCCCGCACCGCCCAAACCCGATCACCAGCGCGGCGCAGCCGTGGATGGTAACGGGCAGCCGCTTCATCGCAATCTGCACCGCCCCTTCGGCGGTGGGCACCGAATTGGCGATGGCGATCTCCTCGACCGCGGCCAGCTCTACCACCCGCACCCGGTGGCGGGCCGCGGCTTGAGCCACAACCGGTTTCAAGGTTCCGACAAAGAGCGGCACGCGCGGACCCAACTGGGCCATAAAGGCCTCATCCAGCCGCAGGTCGGCCCCCGGTTCCAGCGGCGCGGCCACCCGCCCCGCCTCGTCGGTGCCCGCCATGGGCGCCACCACCGCCCGCGCCCCGGCCACGGCCTGGGCGAGGCTGCTCACCCGCTCCACGCCCGCGGCCTGGGCCACCGGCAGGCCCACGACCCGCACCTGGGCGCCGGCGGCCGCCAGCGCCCGCACCAGCTCCACTTCGCGGCGGTCGCCCCCCACCACAGCCAGAGGTACGCCCGCCAGCGCACCCATCACCGCCCCGGCCTCCTTTGGCCCGGGCCCTGCCGCCCGGACATCCCCCCATGGGCAGTAGCAATATATGAGCCCGGCGGAGGGGAAGTGAGGCGGGGCCAGGATCCCTACCCTTCAGGAAAGAGCAGCTGCTCCAGCCCGTACACCAGTCCTTGCCATTCGTGCACCCGCCGGATGGCCAGCAGCACTCCGGGCATAAAGCAACGCCGGTCCACGGAATCGTGCCGGATGCGCAGCGTCTCGCCGGGCAGCCCGAGGATCACTTCCTGATGGGCCACCAGCCCCGGCAGCCGCACGCTGTGGATCCGCACGCCCTCGTAGTTGCCGCCCCGGGCGCCCGCGCAAAGCTCCAGGTCGTCCCTTTCCGGGGACGCCGGGCCCCGGGCTTGGGCCACCAACTCCGCCGTGCGCAGCGCGGTCCCTGAAGGGGCGTCCTTTTTCCCGTCATGATGCAGCTCGATGATCTCTACGTGGGGAAAGTGACGGGCCGCGAGGGCCGCGCACTTCATCATGAGGACTGCGCCCAGCGAAAAATTGGGCGCCACCAGCAGGCCCACGCCCCGCTCCCGGGCCGCCCGGTCCACATCCTCCAGGTCGCTCTGGGACAACCCCGTGGTGCCCACCACCATGGGCACTCCGAAGCGGATGCCTGTATAGATGTGGTCCAGAACGGCCTCGGGAATGGTAAAATCCACCACAACCGTCGGCTGGGTGCGGCGAATCGCCTCGGCCACGTCGTCGCCGCGCCGCAAGCCCCCGACCAGCTCCATGTCGGGGGCCTCGGTGACGGCCTGCACCACCTCACGGCCCATCCGCCCCGTAGATCCTAAGACCAGGACTCGGTGCCGCATGATCGCTTCCCCGTGCAAAAATAGCAGACGGTTGGCCATGGAGCGCGCGCCAACCGCCCGACCTTGGGATCATTCTCCTACACGCGGCCACCGATGTCAAGATGCAGCGCTTAACGGGCCCCGTGGGTTTCGACGTTGCGGGCGCCCGCCGCCCGCAAGATCTGCGCCGCCTCCTCCGCCCGACCGCCGTCGGCTTCCACCACGCACAAGACCCGGCCTTGCTTGACGTCCTCCTCCAGCTGGCGCCCCCGGTCTTCGGGAATGCCCATGTCCAAGAGACCGCCGGCCAAGCCGCCGGCCACCGCGCCCGACAGGGCCGCGGCCAGGGGCCCCGCCGCGATGATGGGCCCGATCCCGGGGATAGCTAGGGCGCCGGCGCTGGCCAAAAGGCCCCCCACAGCGCCGATGCCGCCGCCCCACATGGTGCCGTCGCTAATGTTTTCGCCGCCCACCATGCCTTCATCGCCCGCCTCCATATCCCCCCGGCCCGGCCCGCGGCCCCGGCCGCCCTGATCCCGGGCCACCAGCGACACGTCCTGCTCGGAAAAGCCCCGCTGCCGCAGCTCCTGCACGGCCCGCTCGGCCTGCTCGCGCGAATCAAAAACACCGATGGTGGTCGCCATCGTCCTTCCCCCCAGAGCGAGTGGTTTCCCGCGGTATTGTTCCCTCCCGCTCCGGGGGTATGCGCCTCAGCGCAGGTCAGGCTCGGAAGACTCCGGATCCCAGCGGGCCCGGTGGCGCTCCGCGGTCCCCTGGTCCCAGCGGTGGGCGCGGTGGGGGTCCACGGCGGTGCTCATATCCACAATGATCAGGTCCACGCCGATCTTGCGGATGCCGTGCCAGGGGATTTCCAACTCCCGCCGGGCCCACCAGCCGCCCCGGCTGGGGATGATGATGGCCACCACCCGGCCGGCATCGGTGTCGATGACCAGA
>DATGPV010000044.1:0-14864 GCA_035304545.1 Limnochordales bacterium
CCCCCCTTCAGGCTACTATATTCCCGTGCACCCGCGGCCACCACGGCGGGCGCCTCGCGCGCCCAGGGCCCAACCTGCCGCCCCGCGTTGGGTGTATAATGGTAAAGAACGAAGGGAGGGGCCGGGGTGCGCTGCCCGTACTGCCACCACAGCCACAGCAAAGTGCTGGACTCCCGGGCCACCGACGAAGGGGCGTCCATCCGGCGCCGCCGCGAGTGCGAGCGGTGCGGCCGCCGGTTTACCACCTACGAGCGGTGGGAGGAGACGCCGCTCATGGTCATCAAGAAGGACGGCCGCCGGGAGCCCTTCCAGCGGCAAAAGGTGCTGACCGGTCTGATGAAGGCCTGCGAGAAGCGGCCCATCCCCGTGTCGGTGCTGGAGCAGGTGGTGGACGAGATCGAACGGGAGGCCCGCCGGCGAGGGGACGCGGAGATCACCAGCCGCCAGATCGGCGAGCGCATCATGGAGGCGCTGCGGGGCATCGACGAAGTGGCCTACGTGCGCTTTGCCTCCGTCTACCGTGAATTTCGCGACTTGACCGCACTGCTGGGGGAAGTGGAAAAGCTGGTGAAACGGGAGTGAGGAACCCGGCGCTGGTGGCGCGTACCCTGGCCGGGGTGCAGTTGTGGCAGCTGGACGCGTGGGCGGAACGGGGCATCGTCCACGGGTTTGCGGGCCGCACCGGCGGCGTGAGCCCGCCGCCCTTTGACTCCCTCAACGTGGGTCTGCACGTGGGCGACGACCCGGCGCGGGTGCGGGAAAATCGCCGGCGTCTGTGTCAGGCTTTGGGGGTGTCGCCGGGGGCGCTGGTCGTGGGCCAGCAGGTGCACGGCGCGAGCGTGGCCCGGGTGAGCGCCGCCCACCGGGGCCGCGGCGCGTGGGACGCGGCCGATGCCTTGCCCGGCGTCGACGCGCTCATCACGGCCGAGCCGGGGCCCGTGCTGATGGGCCTGTTCGCCGACTGTGTGCCGGTGCTGCTGCTGGATCCCCGCACCCCGGCCGTGGGCCTGGTCCATGCCGGCTGGCGGGGCACGGCGGGCCAAGCGGTGGTGCGCGCCGTGGCGGCCATGGCCGAGGCCTTTGGCACCGATCCCGCGTCCTGCCAGGCGCTGATCGGTCCCAGCATCGGTCCCTGCTGTTACACGGTGGGGGAGGACGTGGCGGCCCGGTTTTCGGGCGACATGGGGGACGTGGTGCACGCCCGCGGCCACCAGCTCTATCTTGACCTGTGGGCCGCCAACCGGCGCCTGCTGGAGGCGGCCGGCGTGCCGGCGAACCGCATCGTCATCGCCCAAATCTGCACCCGCTGCCGCATGGATCTGTGCTTCTCCTACCGGGGCGCCGGCGGGCGCACGGGGCGCATGGCGGCCATCATCGGCCTATAGCACCGCCGCAGGGCAGGACTTGTTCCGGGGTTCACGAACCCTTGTGCACGGGAGGTGCGTACCTGTGGGGCGAGGCCGTGAGATCGCCGCCACATTTTTGATCGCCTTGGGGCTGTTCAGCCTCTTGAGCTTGCACACCACGGCCACCGGCGAGGCCGGCCGCCACCTGTCGGTGTGGATGCGCACCTTGAGCGGGCATGCGGCCACTGTCATCGCCCTGGTGGTGATTTGGCTGGGGGCGGTGCTGTTTCGCCGCCCATGGGACTGGGGAGTGGGACGCCGGCTGACGGGCGTGGTGCTCCTGTGGTCGGTGGCCGCGACGGCCCTGCACCTGTATCGCCTGGCCCCCGCGTGGCCGGGGGCGTGGGTGGTGGCGGAGCAGGCGGCTTCGCCCTGGCGCATGCAGGCCGGCGGCGTGGTAGGCGGTGCCCTGGCTGCCGTGTTCATGACCCTACTGGGGCCCTTGGGCACGGCCTTGGCGGGGGCGGCCCTGGTGGTGGTGGCCTGGATTCTGGTAGCCGACACGTCCCTGCGGGAGCTGGCGGGCCGGGTGGCCCACGGCGCGGCCGCCGCCGGCCAGCGGGTGCGGACGGCAGGAAGGGGGCTGGAGCGGCGCCGCATGCGCCTTTTCCGGACCGCGGACGAGCCGGCCGCGGCCCGAGAAATCCCGGCCCCAAAAGACGAAGTGCCCCGGACGGCGGCGGCGACGCCGGCGCTGGAACCGGTGGAGGATGAAGAACCCGAGCCCGCGCGCGGCCGGCCCCGGCGGCGGACCGCGCCCGAATCCCGTCCCCAGGGCGGCCGGGAAGACGGGGCGGGCTACCAAATTCCGCCATTGTCGCTGCTCTCCCGCCCGCGGCCCGTACGGCGTCCCCGGGCGGGCGAAGCCGAGGACCAGGCCCAGCTGCTGGAGGAGACCCTGGCCAGCTTTGGCATCCAGGCCAAAGTGGTGAGCATAAGCCGCGGGCCCGTGGTGACCCGCTACGAAGTGCAGCCGCCGCCAGGGATTAAGGTCAGCCGCATCGTGGGGCTGGCCGACGACATCTCCCTCAATCTGGCCGCGGCCGGCGTCCGGGTGGAAGCGCCGGTGCCGGGCAAATCGGTGGTGGGCATCGAGGTGCCCAACCGGGAGACGAGCCCGGTCTTGCTGCGGGAAATCCTGGAAAGCGAAGAGTTCCAGCAGTCCCCGTCCCGGCTTACCATCGGCCTGGGCAAGGACATCGCCGGCAAGCCGCTGGTGGCGGACTTGACCAAGCTCTTGCACCTGCTCATCGCCGGCGCGACCGGTTCCGGCAAGAGCGTGTGCCTCAACAGCATCATCGCGAGCCTGCTGTTCAAAGCCCACCCCGACGAGGTCAAAATGATGATGATCGATCCCAAGCGGGTGGAGCTGTCGGTCTACGACGGGATTCCCCATCTCATCGCCCCGGTGGTGACGGATCCGCGCCAGGCGGCCGGGGCTTTGCGCTGGGCCGTCAAGGAGATGGAGCGCCGGTACCAGCTGTTGTCGGAAACCGGCGCCCGCAACGTGGACGCGTACAACCGCAGCTCCCGGAAACCCGAGGGGGCGGAGCCCTTCCTGCCCTACCTGGTGGTCATCATCGACGAGCTGGCGGACTTGATGCTGGTGGCCGCCGCGGACGTGGAGGACAGCATTTGCCGGCTGGCCCAGATGGCCCGGGCCGCGGGGATCTACCTTATCATCGCGACCCAGCGGCCGTCGGTGGACGTCATCACCGGCCTCATCAAGGCCAACGTGCCCTCCCGCATCGCCTTTGCCGTCAGCTCCCAGGTGGACTCCCGCACCATTTTGGACATGGCGGGCGCGGAGCGGCTCTTGGGCAAGGGCGACATGCTGTTTTACCCCATCGGCGCGCCGAAACCGATCCGGGCCCAGGGGGCGTGGATTTCGGACCAGGAAGTGGAAGCGCTGGCCGACGCGTGGCGCAGCCAGGGGCAGCCTGAGTACATTGAGGAAGTGTTGACAACGCCGGCCCAAGGGGCTGACCCCGATGAGGACGCCGAGGACGAGCTGTTTGAGGATGCGGTGCGGCTGGTGCGGGAGGCGGGGCAGGCGTCGGTTTCCATGCTGCAGCGCCGTTTCCGCATCGGGTATTCCCGGGCCGCGCGCCTCATCGACATGATGGAAATGCGGGGCATCGTGGGCCCTTATCAAGGCAGCAAGCCGCGGGAGGTGATCGGCTCCGATGGAGGGGTACGGCAACGGTGACCTGCTGGTGCAAGCCTTGTTCGCGGGCGGGCAGGTGCGGGCCCTGGCGGCGGTCACGACCCGCACGGTGGAAGAGGCCCGCTGGCGCCACGATTTGTACCCCACCGCCGCGGCCGCCTTGGGGCGGACGCTGACGGTGACGGCCTTCTTGGGCGCGATGCTGAAGGAGCCCCAGCGGGTGTTTGTGGAGATCGTGGGCGACGGCCCCTTGCGGTCCATCCATACCCAGGCCGACTGGGAGGGCCGGGTGCGGGGCTACGTGGGCAACCCCCACGTCCACTTGCCGGCCAACAGCCGGGGCAAGCTGGACGTGGCCGGGGCGGTGGGCGCAGGGACGCTGTACGTCATCCGGGATTTGGGCCTCAAGGAGCCGTACCGGGGCTTCGTGCCCCTGGTCAGCGGCGAGATCGGCGAGGACTTCGCCCATTACTTCATGCACTCTGAGCAGACGCCGTCGGTGGTGGCCGTGGGGGTGCTGGTGGACCCCGACCACCGGGTGCGGGCCGCCGGCGGCCTCTTGCTGCAGGTGATGCCGGGCGCGGCGGAGGGCGTCATCGCCCAGCTGGAGGAGCAGGCCCGGCGGCTGCCGCCCGTTTCCAGCGCCGTGGACGGCGGCATGGACCCTGAGGGCCTGATCCGGCTGGCGGCGGGTCCTCTGGACGTGCAGGTGCTCCGCCACCTGCCGGTGCGCTTTGAATGCAACTGCTCCCGGGAACGGTTTGAGCGGGCCCTCATCGCGCTGGGCGAGGAGGAGCTGCGGGACATGCTCCACACCGACGGGTCCGCGGAGCTGGTGTGCCATTTTTGCGCGGAAGTGTACCGCTTTGATGCCGAGGACCTGACCGCCTTGTTGGCGGAAGCCGCCCGGCGGCGGCAGTAGCGGGGCAGCAGGGGAGGAGCGCGCCTGTGGAGACGACCCGCCGCATCTTCTGGCTGCTGGTCTTGGCGGCCCTGCTGCTGGTGGCCGCGGTCACGCTGTCGGCCCAGCTGGTCACGGACTGGTGGTGGTTCCTGGAAGTGGGCCACCCCGGCGTCTTCGTCCGGCTGCTTTCCTGGCCGTGGGCAGTGCGGTTGGCGGGGGCCGTGGCCTTCGCGCTGTTGCTGTACGGCAACTTGCGCCTGACACAGGCCGCGTTGGCGCGGGCCATGTTCCGCTTCCAGGGCCAGGTGCCGGCCTTCTTGAGCTGGCGGGTGGTGCGGCGGGTGCTCCTCGCGGTGAGCGCCGTCGTAGGCCTTTTGGCCTCGGAGGCGGTGGCGCAAAACTGGCTGGTCATCGCCCGCTTCTGGCACCGGGCGCCCTTTGCCGTGGCGGATCCCCTCTTTCACCGGGACGTGGGGTTTTACATCTTTGAACTGCCCTTCTACCGGTTGGTGCACGGGTCGCTGGCGGGCGTCTTGTTCTTGACCGCCCTCATGGTGCTGGGCGTTTACTTGCTGGCCCGGGCAGTGGAGTGGCGGGGGAGCCAGGTCTTCTTGGACGAAGGGCCCCGGCGGCATCTGCTGGTGCTGGCGGCGGCCCTGGCGGTGCTCAAGGCGGTGGACTACCGCCTGGAGCTGTTTGGCCTGCTGTTTTCGACCAGCAGCGATGTGATCTACGGCGCCACCTACACCGACTGGCACGCCCGGGCCCTGGCCCTGCGGGTCCTGTTCATCGTCGCGTTGCTGTTTGCCGCGGCGCTGTTGGCTTCCCTCCGGCAGATGCGGTGGCGTTGGCTCGCCGGCGCGGGGGCCGTGTGGCTGGCCGCGGCCCTGCTTCTGGGCCAGGTGTACCCCGGCGCCTTGCAGCGCTTTGTGGTGGAGCCCAACGAGCTGGAGCGGGAGCGGCCCTTCATCGAGCACCACCTGGCCTTCACCCGGCTGGCGTACGGCCTGGACGCCATCGAGGAGCAGCCCTTTGTGGTGGACAATGGACTGACGTGGGAAGGGCTGGAGCGCCACCGGCACCTGGTGGAAAATGCCCGGCTGTGGGACTGGCGTCCCCTGGCCCGCAGCTTCGCGCAGCTGCAGTCTATCCGGTTTTATTACACCTTTCCCGACGTGGACGTGGACCGCTATCGCATCAATGGCCAGCTGCGCCAGGTCATGCTTTCGGTGCGGGAGCTGGATCTGAGCCAGATCCCCAATCCCACCTGGGTCAACCAGCACCTCCAGTACACCCACGGCTACGGCCTGGTCATGAGCCCAGTGAGCGAAGTGACGCCCCAAGGGTTGCCTCGGTTTCTCCTCGCGGACATCCCGCCGCGGCCCCGGGACGTGGACCTGATGGTGGAGCGGCCGGAGATATACTACGGCGAGCGCACCAACCATTATGTGGTGGTGGGCACCCGTACGCCGGACTTCGAGTTCAGCTACCCGTCGGGCGACGACAACGTGCGCACCACGTACCGGGGCACCGGCGGCATTCCCTTGCGCACCCTGTTTCACCGGGCCGCCTTTGCGGCGCGGTTTGGCACCGTCAACCTGCTCTTGTCCGACGAGATCACGGCCAGCACCCGGCTCTTGTTCCGCCGCAACATCATGGAACGGGTGCAGACGTTGGCTCCCTTCTTGCGCTACGACAGCGACCCGTACGCGGTGCTGGCCGACGGGCGCCTTTTCTGGATCATCGACGCCTACACCACCGCGGCCGGTTTCCCCTACGCGATGCCGCATCCCCGCTGGCAGGCCAACTACGTGCGCAACGCGGTCAAGGCGGTGGTGGACGCGTACAACGGCACCGTGGACTTTTATGTCTTCGCGCCCGGGGACCCGCTGATCCAAGCCTACATGGCAGCCTTCCCCGGCCTTTTCCAGCCCATGGAAGCCATGCCCGCGGCCCTGCGGGAGCACGTGCGCTACCCGGAGGACCTGTTTCTCCTTCAGGCCGAAGTGCTGGCCCTGTACCACATGGACAACCCCACCATCTTTTACAACCGGGAGGACGTGTGGCGGCTGGCCCGGGAAGTGTTCAGCAGCGATGCCGCCGGGCAGACCCGGGAACAGGTGATGAGCCCCTACTATGCCATCGTGCAGCTGCCCGACCGCGCGGAGCCTGAAATGGTGCTGATGCTGCCCTTTACCCCCACCGAGCGCAACAACATGATCGCCTGGTTCGCCGCCCGCATGGACGGCGAGCATTACGGGCGGCTGCTGTTGTATGAGTTTCCCAAGGATGTGCTCATCTACGGGCCCATGCAAATCGAGGCCCGCATCGACCAGCATCCCGAGATCTCGCAGCTGTTGACGTTGTGGGCCCAGCGGGGGTCCCAGGTCATCCGGGGCAACATGCTGGTGCTGCCCGTGGAGCGCAGCCTCCTGTATCTGAAGCCCATCTACCTGCAGGCGGAAACCGGCGACTTGCCGGAGCTGGTGCGGGTCATCGCAGCCTTTGGCGATGAAATCGCCTGGCACCCCACCCTCATGGGCGCGCTGCAGGCGGTGCTGCCCGGCGCCCCGGCGGCCGCGGCCCAGGCGGGGGCCGCGAGGGATGCCGGGGCGCCCCCGGCGGGCGCCCCGAGGGCGGGGGACGAAGGCCCTGGATCGGCGGACGCGCTGTGGCCCGCGGAGGCTGCCGCCCAGCGGCTGGCCGCGGAGGCGCTGCGCTGGTACGAGGAGGCCCGGGCCCGGCTGGCCGACGGCGATTGGGCCGGGTACGGCGCGGCGTTGGAGGAGCTGGAAGCCGTCCTGCGGCGACTGGCCGGCCAGCCGCAGTAACGGCGGGACATCCCCGACGGGCTTGGCATAGCCCCTCTCCCCCGGGAATATAGATCGTCCCGAAGGGGGAGATGGCGGTGTCACGCTGGACGCGAGGCAAGTTGTCGCGGCTGCCCAAGGCTCCGGAATCGGCCGGGCCGGGCCTTTTGTTTATCCTCGTCGCGCTGGTGGCAGTGGCCGTCGCGGGGGCGCGCCTGTTGGGCTTTGGACCCGGCCTGGGCGTCGAGCCGGTGCAAACCCGGGTCGGGCCGCCCAGTCCCACCAGCCCCGCGCCGGCTCCCCAGGCCCCGCCGGCGCCGTCGGCCCCGGCACCTACCGCCGCCGCGGATCCGCCCACGGTCCTCATTTATCACGCCCACGCCACGGAGAACTACGGGCCGGGCCAACCCCATGCCGCCCAAGGGCGTCCGGGCCACGTGGTGGAGGTGGGCGAAGCCCTGGCCGAGTCCTTGGAAGGTAGGGGTATCCGGGCCGTCCACCACACCCAGATTCACGATCACCCCAGCTGGGCCGAGGCGTTCCCCCGGGCCGCGCAGGCCGTAGGCGCCCTCTTGCAGGAGCACGACGGCGTGCGGGCCGTCATCGACGTCCACCGGGACGCCATCGCCCGGGACGTGGGGCGGGCCTTTACCACGGCCACCATCGGCGGCCGGCCCGTGGCCCGGATTCTGCTGGTGGTGGGGGACCAGAACAATCCTTATGCCCAGGAGAACGCTGCCTTCGCCGAAGCCCTCAAGGCCAAGATGGACGCCTTGTACCCAGGGCTCTCCCGGGGCATCCGCATCCAGCAGTCCGACTACAACGGCCGTCTCCATCCCAACTCGGTGCAGGTGTTCATCGGCGACCACCGCTACAACACCGTCGAAGAAGCCCGGGAAGCGGCCCGCCTCCTGGCCCACGTGGTGGCGGAGGTGCTCCGGGAACGGGAGGGCGTGTGACCTCGGGGCAGGTCGTGGACCTGACCCAAGGGCCCGGCAAGACCGCGCATACTAGGGCGGGGAGGGTGCGCGGTGGAGGTCGCGTTTCATCCGGACAATGAAGCGGTCTTGGCGGCCTTGGCCCAAGGCCGCTTCATGCCGTGGCGCTGCTTCGACGAGCGTCTGCGGGCGGAGCGCTCGGCCCTGGCCCAAGGCTTCGACCGCCTCTTGAGCCTGGATGGGCTGGATCTGCAGCTGTACGCTCACCAGCGCACGGCCGTGGTGCGGGTGTTGCGGGACATGCGGGGGCGGGCCATCCTGGCCGATGAAGTGGGCCTGGGCAAGACCATCGAGGCCGGGGTCATCGTGAAGGAGTACATGGTGCGGGGCCTGGCTCGCAAGGTGCTCATCCTCACGCCCGCGTCCCTGCTTACCCAGTGGCAGCAGGAGCTCAACGAAAAGCTGGCCATCCCCGCCCGCATCAACCGCTCGGTCCACCATTGGGACCGGTGGGATTGCATTATCACCTCCTTGGACACGGCCCGCCGGCCTGAACACGCGGCCCGGCTCCAAGCCATCCCCTGGGATGTGGTGGTGGTGGACGAGGCCCACCGGCTGAAAAACCGGGCCACCGCCGGCTGGCGGCTGGTGGACGGGCTATCGAAAAAATACCTGCTGCTCCTGACGGCCACGCCCATCCAAAACGATCTGACCGAGCTGTACAACCTGTTTACGCTGTTGAAACCGGGACTCTTGCGCACCTTTTCGGCCTTCAAGCGGGAGTTCATGCTGGACCGCCGGGCCGCGAAACAGCCGGCCCGCCTGCGGGAGCGCCTGGCGGAGGTTATGGTGCGTTCCACCCGCCGGGACGCGCTGCTGCGCTTGCCCCGCCGGGTGGTGGAGACGGTGTCCGTCCCCTTGTCGGAGCCGGAACGGGCGTTTTATGACCGGGTGCTGGCCTTTGCCCGGGCCCTTTACGCCGGTCCCGGAGGGGAGCCGGGACGGGTCCTCCCTTTAATATTGCTGCTGCGGGAGCTGTGCAGCAGCCCCGCGGCCGCCTATCGCACCCTGCGGGCCATGGCCGGCGGCCCGCGCCTGGCTCCGGGGGCACGCGCCCAGGCTGGGGCCCTGGCCCAGAAGGCCCTGGCCATTGCTCCCCAGGCCCGCAAACTGGCGGCGGCGGTGGACTGGATCCGGGCTCGGGGGGAGCCGGTGCTGGTGTTCACCGAATTCCGGGCCACCCAAACGGCCCTGGCCCAGCGCCTGCAAGGGGCCGGCGTGCCCGTCGCGCTGTTCCACGGCGGGTTGGATCGGGACCAGCGCCTGGCGGCCGTGGAGCGGTTTCGCGGCCAGGGCGGCGTGCTCATCAGCACCGAGGCGGGGGGCGAGGGACAAAACCTGCAGTTTTGCCGGGTGGTGCTCAACTACGATCTGCCCTGGAATCCCATGCGGGTGGAACAGCGCATCGGGCGCGTCCACCGGCTGGGCCAGACCCGGGACGTGCACGTGATCAACCTGGTGGCGCCGGATACCATCGAGGACCACGTGTACCGGCTGCTGCACGAAAAGATCCGCCTGTTTCAGCAGGTCATCGGCGACCTGGACCTCATCCTGACCAACGAGCCCGCCGGGGTCGAAGGGGCCGTGGGCCGCATATTCCTCGAAGCCCAAGACGAGGCGCAGGTGCGCCAGCGGCTGGCAGGCTTGGAGCACCGGTTGGAGGAAGCCCGCCGGCAATGGGAGGCCGTGTGCCGCCGCAACGCGGCGGTGCTGGACGGGCCGGAGGACGGGGAGGACGCTTCAGAGGAGGGATGACGATGGCCACCCACGGGCGGCCGGAACCGGCCCAGGACACGGCGGGACTGGCCACGAGCGGGCTGCATCCCCTGTCGCTGAACGTGGACTGGGCCCGGGCTGTGCTGGAGGGCGGGGCCCCCTGGGCCGGCGATCTTTGGCAGCCGCCCCCGGTGGGCGCCGGGGATGCGCCCGCCGTGCGCTTTGCAAACGCGCGCGTCCGGGAGCGGGGCCGCCGCCTCTTGCACCAGCGGCAGGTGATGTTCTGCTTCAAAGTGGTCTACCGTTCCGACGAAACCCGGGAACAGCTGGTCTCGCTGTGGGTGGATCCGCTGACGGAAGCGGCCGACCCGGTGCCGATCCTGCCGGGCCTCGTGGACATGGTGCCGGAAGGGGAAGCGCCCTTGGACGGCTACCCGCTGCAGCGCCTTTACCGCCGCGCGTGCCAGCGGGTCCGCCAGGCCGTGCTGTCCCGGGGCCGGCAGCTCGAGCAGGAGGCCCAGCAGCGGCTGGCCCGGGACATGGTGCGCCTGGAAGACTACTACGCGGGCCTGCGGGAAGAGGCCTTGGAACCGGTCGCCCGGGACTTGCACCGGCTGGAGGCTGCCCGCAACCGGCAGCGCCTGTGGCGCTTCGTGGGCGGACCCTCGCATAAGGAGACGGACGCCTCGGAGGACGCCGCCGGCGGCGAGCTGGCGGCCCTGCGGGCCCGGGTGGACGACATCTTGGCCGCCCTGGCCGCCGACCGACAGCGGCGCATCCAGGAGATAAGGGCAAAGTACCGCGTCCGGGCGGAGGTGGCTCTGGTAGGGGCGGCCCTGGTGTGGGCGCCCCGGGTGGAAATGCGCTGCAAGCTGCTGGGCCCGGCGGCGCGCGACGTCGTCTTCTATTACGATCCGGTCCGCAGCCGCTTCCTCGACCTGGAGTGTGAGGGGTGCGGCGCGCCGCTGACCGAGGTCTATCTGTGCGCGGAGGGCGACCTGGTCTGCGCGCGCTGTTTCGCCCCTTGTGCCGGATGCGGGCAGGCCTTGTGCCAGCGCTGCACCCCTTGCCGGTGCCACTTGTGCGACGCGCCTTTGTGCGGCCGCTGCGACGCCGCGTGCCCCTTGGCCGCAGGCGGGGGCGCGCCGGCCGCCCAAGCCGCGGCGGCGGGCCCCCGGTTGTCCGTGTGCCCCGCCTGTCGGACCCGCACCTGTCCCGACTGCGTGGCCCTGTCCCAGGTGATGGCGGGCTGAGGGGCGCGTAGGAGCGGAGGAAATCCGGTGCCTGCGCCGAAATTGTCCATGCCGAAAGCCTTTTCTTATCGATTAGGGAAGGAGCAGCAGCATGATCCGTGCCTTTGGCGGCCGCGAGCCGGTGGTGGGGGCTCGCGTCTTTGTCGCAGACAATGCGCAGATCATGGGGGATGTGACGCTGGCCGACGGCGTCAGCATCTGGTTCGGCGCCGTCCTGCGGGGCGACATCGAGCCCATCCGCATCGGCGAAGACAGCAACGTCCAAGACGGCGTGGTCGTCCACACCGACGAAGGGTATCCGGTGGAAGTAGGCAAGCGGGTGACCATCGGCCACGCGGCCATCATCCACGGTGCCGTCGTAGAGGACGAAGCCTTGATCGGCATGGGCGCCATCTTGTTGAACGGCGCCCGGGTGGGCCGCGGCGCCGTGGTGGCTGCAGGGGCTTTGGTGCCCGAGCGGGCCGTCATCCCGCCGGGGGTCCTGGCCATGGGCGTGCCCGCCCGGGTTGTGCGGCCGCTGACGCCGGAAGACCAAGCCCGGGTGCTGCAGGGCGTGGAAAACTACTGCCGGCGGCGGGACCAGTTCCTGGCCGAAGGCTTCGGCATCCGCTGACCCCCGGGACAGGGAGGCTGTCAAGGGGAGCCCGCCTCCGGCGGGCCCGTGGGGCCCGTCGCCGCAGGGGCCACGGGCAGATGGAGGACGGGGTTGTGCAGGGCGTCATCGCCGGGGCCGCGACGCACCAGCGGCATGTACAGGAGCGTCGCGGCCTCGGCGCGCGCTCGGACGTGGGGCCGGGCCATGGTCTGCAGTTCT
This sequence comes from Limnochordales bacterium, assembly GCA_035304545.1. GTDB lineage: Bacteria > Bacillota > Limnochordia > Limnochordales > ZCTH02-B6 > ZCTH02-B6. The sequence continues at coordinate 12,069 of DATGPV010000044.1, forward strand.
TCCAGGCGGGTCTTGGGCCCGGCCGCGACGCCGGTTTCCCCGTCTTGCGCCAAGGCTGCCCGCACGTAGGCGTACAGGCTGTCCAGCTCCCGCTCCAGCCACGCCCGGGCGGCCGCGAGCCAGGCCCGCTCGGTGGCGGCCAGGGCCCGGGCCAGGGCGTCGACCGCGCGCTGGTGGGCTTCCCCCAAAGACAGCCGCGGGCTTTCGGCCGGGGCGCCGCCGCCGTCGGCGGCCAGGCGCCACGGGCCCGGGCGGGCGGGCCAGGGCAAGGCGTACCCGCTGACCAGGTCCACGGCCACCGACGCCAGGTTCTCCCGGGGCTGGTGGCCCACGCAGCGCAGGAGGAAATGGAACAGGAGGTAGGGCCGGTAGGTGCGGGGGCGCACGCCGGGCATGCGCACCCAGGCCCGCCCCAGGCGGCCCTCCCGCAGGGCCAGGGACACCAGCTGCTCCAGTCGGCAGCTGCCGGGGGTGACCAGCTCGGCCCGGTCGTCGGCGCGCGCGCTGTCCGGATCAAAGGCCAGGTACAGGGTGATTCGCTGGGAGGGATCGGCGTCGGGTCCGGCGGGCCACCAGGGCTGCCCTTCCAACCGCTCCAATTGGGCTGGATCCAGCTCCACCCGTGTCCCGGCGTCCCCGGGCGTGATCTGGGCGCCCAGCTGCTCGAGGACCGCAAGGGCAAAATCCCGGATGCTCCCGGGGCCTCCCGCCAGCGGCGGCTCGTGCTTCTCCATACAGCCCGTCCTCACCCCAAGATCCGATCCAGCAGGTCCGCGGTGCGGGACGCGGCCCGGGCGGCCTGCACCTCATCGCCCAGCTGGTCCAGGCGCTGCACCAGCTCCCGGTGGTCGGCGCTGTCCAGGACGATGGCGGCGATGGCCTGTTCAAAGGAACGGTCCATGGACAGGCGGGCCAGCACCGCGTCCACATCGCCCAGGACGGCATGGAACATGTGCAGCTTCTCGTGCAGCAGGTAGAGGATGTACTCTTCGATGGTGTCCTGGGTGGCCAGGTTGTGGATGTGCACCTCCCGGGTTTGGCCGAGGCGGTGCACCCGGCCGATGCGCTGCTCCAGCCGCATGGGATTCCAGGGCAGATCGTAGTTGACCACGTGCCGGCAAAACTGGAAGTTGAGCCCCTCCCCGCCGGCTTCGGTGCTGACCAGCACCTGGGCGCCGTGGCGAAACAGCTGCCGCACCCACTCCTTTTTGGAAGCGGACATGGATCCGTCGAAACCGAGGGCGGGGATGCCCGCCTGCTCCAGGCGCCACAGGATGAAGCGCTGTGTGGAGCGGAACTCGGTAAAGACGATGAATTGCTCCGGGCTGGACTGGATGAGGGCCAGCAGCCGGTCGGCTTTGGCACTGGCGTGACCCAAGGCTTGACCCATGGCCAACAGCCGGCCCAGGCGGTCTTTGCCGTCGCCGGAGGCCCGGTCCCACAGGGCTGCCAACGTGTCCATGGCCGCGAGGACGCTGCTGCACACCTCCCGCTGCAGGGTGATCAGGGGCAGGACACCGTTGCCGCCGGCGCGGCGGTACTCCTCCCGCACCAATTGGGTGACCGCGTCGTAAAAGCGCCGCTCGGCCGGCGACAGCTGGACGGGCAGGGCGTGGACGCGCCGGGGAGGGAATTGGACCGTGCCGGGGCCCCGGCGGTTGCGGATCAGGCAAGTGCGCAACAGAGCCCGGAGGGTTCCCGCGTCCCGGGGCGTGCGCCGGTCCAGCATGAAGCGGCGCTGGAACTGGCGGTACGTCCCCAAGGGTCCCGGTTTCAGCAAGGTGACCAGGTTGTATAGCTCCCGCAAGTCGTTTTGCACCGGGGTCGCCGTCAGCAGCAGGCAATAGCGGCGGCGGATCCCGCTGACAAAGCGCCAGTTGGCGGTGCGAGCGTTTTTGAGCTTGTGGGCTTCGTCGACGATGAGCAGATCGTAGTCGAGCCCGTGGATGATGCCGCAATGGGGCGAGCGTTTCGCGGTGTCCAAGGATGCGATGAGCACGGGACACCGTTCCCAGTCGTATTCGGTGCGCTGCAGGGCAGCGGCGATGCCGAACTTTTCCTTGAGCTCCAGGTACCACTGCCACGTCAGCGAAGCCGGGGCCAAGATCAGCGCCCGCCGTACCAGGCCGCGCAGCATGTACTCTTTGAGGATCATGCCGGCCTCAATGGTCTTGCCCAGGCCCACTTCGTCGGCTAAAATGGCCCGGCCCCCCATGTCGCGGATCACTTTGCGGCAGGTGGCCAGCTGGTAGGGGTAGGGGACGAGCCCCACCCGGCGCCAGCGCTCCCGGCAGTGCGCTTCGATGAGGAGCTGCTCGGCACCGGGCCGGACCGCCCAGGGCAAGGCGGCCAGGGCCAACTGGTGCCATTCCCAAGGGGACCACTGGCCCGCCTGCAGACGCCGGGCCAGGTCCAGGAGGGCGGTTTCGGACGCCACCACCTCCATCCCCCCCGCCCGCACCGGCGGCAGAAAGCGTTCCTCGGCCAGGGGGCCGCCCCACGGCGGGGGCGGGCCGCCGCCCAGGATGGGCACGGGCACGGGAAAGGTCTTGAGGGGGAGCTTCCAGCCGGACACCGGGGAAGGGCCTCCTTTTCAGCAGGCGTTATCCCGCCGTAGTGTAACCAACCGGCCTGCGGCGAACTCCATATGGACAGCGGGGAAGAAGGATGGTATAATACGAAAGCGGCAGGGGCCTGTAGCTCAGCTGGGAGAGCGCTGCACTCGCATTGCAGAGGTCGGCGGTTCGAGTCCGCTCAGGTCCACCAACGAAAAGCCCCTTCGGAAGCGGATTTCCG
>DATGPV010000045.1:0-7440 GCA_035304545.1 Limnochordales bacterium
CCCCAGGATGACCTGCTCTTTCCGTGGCGCCGGCTGCTGGACAACGTCATCGTGCCCCTGGAGCTGAAGGGCATGTCCCGGGCGGCGGCCCGGGCCGAGGCCCGGCGCTGGCTCCCCTTCTTTGGGCTGGACGGCTTCGCCGATGCTTACCCGAGCCAACTGTCGGGCGGCATGCGGCAGCGGGCCGCGCTGCTGCGCACCTTCCTCACGGAGCGGGACATCATCGCCCTGGATGAACCCTTCGGCGCCCTGGACGCCCACACCCGCCGCCGCATGCAGGCCTGGCTGGCCGATGTCCACCGCCAGCTGGGGCGCACCATCCTGCTCATCACCCACGACGTGGAAGAGGCGCTGGTGCTGGCCGACCGGGTCGTCGTCCTAGGTCCCCGCCCGGCCCGGGTGGTGCACACGGCCGACATCGCACTGCCCCGTCCCCGGGACATCCTCTCGCCCGAATTTGCCGCCTACAAAGGGGCCGTGCTGGCCCATCTGGGCGACGGCACCCTGGGACCCGCGCCCGCCGGGGCCAACCGCCCGCTCCCCCGGCCGGCCATGGCCGGTGACCGCCGTGGGCGCTAAGGGCCAAGGCCGGATCCTGCTCCTGGCCGGCGGCCAGCTGTACCGGGACGGGGGCCAAGCCCATCTGCTCCAGGGGCCGTGGCAAGCGGTGGTGGCCGTGGACCGGGGAGCGGCCCACGCCCTGGCTCTGGGGCTACGGCCGTCGGTGCTCATCGGCGACATGGACTCCATCGCGCCCCACCACCGCCAGGCCCTGCGGGACGTGCCGGCCATCGTCCACCCGGCCGACAAGGACATGACCGACACCCACTTGGCCGTGGAGTGGGCCCTGGGTCAAGGCGGACGGCAGATCGTGATCGGGGCCGGCCTGGGCAGCCGCTTTGACCACTCCTTGGCCAACGCCCAGCTGCTGCTGGGCCTGGCCCGCCGCGGCGCGGCGGGAGTGGTCACCGACGGGCGCCAAGCGGTGCACCTCCTCCAGGACCACCTCCGGCTGACGGCCCCGCGCGGCTACATCCTCTCCATCTTGCCCCTCTTCCCCCGGTGCCGGGGCCTTACCTTGCGGGGACTGCGGTGGGAGTTGACGGAGCACGACCTGGTCCCCGGCGACACCCGCACCGTGAGCAACCAGTTTCTCGACGGGCCGGCAGAGCTGTCCCTGCGGGAGGGCGCCGCCCTGGTCATCACCGGCCCGCCCGCCTAGGCCCGCTGCAGGTCTAAGGGCGCAGGAACACGTGCTGGCTGGCCGTTTGCAAGTCGCGGTAGACGCGGTTGATGGGCTCGCTTTCCCACAGCACCCGCATGCCCATGTAGGCGAACACGTCTTGCACCGCCGCGACCGAGGCGGCCACCAGCCGCTGCACGCTCTTGATCATCGTCTCCTTTTCCGCCGCGGGAAACCCGGCGCCCGCCTGGGCATAGGACCAGGCCCGCTCGGCCAGCAAGTAAAACAGCGCCCGGTATTCGGCCACCGCGTCGGCCTGGCGCTGGCGCGGGCCCAAGTTTTCCCAACGGGGCAGCCCTCCCGCCAGCTCAAAGAAGCGGCGCGCGAGGCCGACGCTGACCGACGCGATCATGACCACCGCCAGGAGATCAAAGGGAAGCCGGTAGAGGGCCGCCGCCACCTCATCGGCCACCGCCCAGCGGGCCTCCCCCACCACAAACACCCGCTCATCGGGGACCAACGCGTCATGGACCTCCATGGTGTGGCTGGCCGTGCCCTTGAGGCCAAAGGCTCCCCAGTCTTCGACGATCTTCACTTGGTCGGGGGCAAAAGCAAAGGCCCGGATGACTTCGCTGCCGTCCTCTTGGCAGACGGCGGTGGCGGTAAACACCGTCGCGTATGGGGAACCGCTGATATAGCGCCAGCGGCCGGTCACCCGGTACCCGCCGGCTACCCGCTGGGCGCGGCCCACCGGGTAGCCGCTGCCGGCGATGACCGCTTCCCGGGGCGAAAACAGCGCGCGGGCGGTGTCCTGGGCAAAGGACGGGGCAAAGTAGCCGCCCCCGGCGCCGATCTGTACCAGCCACCCCAAGGAACCGTCCACCGCCGACAGCTCGTCGAAGATGCGCAGCATCGTGGGCAGCGGCACCGGCCGGCCGCCCAGCTCCCGGGGAACCAGCAGCTTGAACAAGCGGTGATCGTAAATCCATTCCAGAATGTCCGCGGGCAGCCGCCCCAGGCGTTCGATCTCCGCGCCCCGCTCCCGCAGGGCCGGGGCCGCCGCGGCGATGGCCGCCAGCACGTCGGTCACGTGGCATCACCCTTTTCCTGCGTCTTTGGCTGCGTCCTCAGCTGCGTTGCCGGCCGGGCCAGGGCCGCCTGCACCCCGCAGTGCATCCGCCCTACACAGACCGCACCCTTCCCTTGGCGTAGGTGCGGAACACCTTGGTGATCTCCACCTTGAGCTTCTGGCCCACGTACTGGCCCCCGTCCACGATGTCAATGACGTACCCGTCGATGCGGGCAATGCCGTCGCGGGGATTGGTAAGGTGCGGTTCCTGCACTTGCATGTCCAGCACCTGGCCTTCCCGCACGGGCAGGGCCCGCTCTTCCAGCTCGGCTTTGGTGCCCGCTACGATCTCCACATCTTCGATGTGCATGCCGTCGGCGCCTTTGACGTAGATGGCCTTGCCCGTCCGCTCCTCCAGGCGGCGCAGCAGCGTGCCATTGGGCCCGATGATCTGAGCCGCCACCGACGGATGGCAGGTGACCAAAAAGGCCTCCTCCCGCCCGATGCGGGCCCGCCGCTCCAATTCCCGCTGGGTGGCATGGGCCACGGTTTCCTCGGACATCACCCGGCCCGCGCCCTCGCAGTAGGGGCACGGCCGCTGCAGCTTAGCGTCGATGTCCTCGGCCACCTTCTTGCGGGTCATTTCCACCAGCCCCAAGCTGGTGAACCCGATGACGTGGGAGCGGGTCTTGTCGGGCTCCAGCGCCTCCTGCAGCTTCTGCAGCACCTGGCGCCGGTGGGCATCGGATTCCATGTCGATAAAGTCGATGATGATGATGCCGCCGATATCCCGCAGCCGCACCTGCCGCGCGATCTCCACCGCGGCCTCCAGGTTGGTCTTGAGCACCGTATCGGCCAGGTTGGTGGTGCCGATGAAGCGGCCGGTGTTGACGTCGATGCTGGTGAGGGCTTCGGTGTGGTCGATGACGATATAGCCGCCGCTGTCCAGCCACACCTTGCGCTGCAGGGAACGCTGCAGCTGCTCCTCGATGTCATAAAACTCAAAGATGGGTTTCGGCCCCGTGTACAAGTACACCCGGGGCTTCATGGCCGGCGACAGGGAATCCAAAAGGTCCAGCACCTTCTTGTACACCTCTTCGTCGTCCACCACAAAGCGGCCGACCTCGGGGGTGAACTCGTCCCGCACCAGCCTGTAGATCAGATCGTAGTCTTCGTAAAGCAGGGCCGGCGCCGCGGCCGTCTGCGCCCGGCGCTGGATCCCTTCCCACACGCCCATCAGGAAGCGGCAGTCCTGGGCCAAAGTTTCCCGGTCCTTGCCCACGGCCAAGGTGCGCACGATGAGCCCCATGCCCGGCGGGCGGATGTCGCGTGCGATCTCCTTGAGCCGCTGCCGCTCGGCCTCGTCGGTGATGCGGCGGGACAAGGCCACATGGTCCACCGTCGGCATGAGCACCAGGTAGCGGCCGGGCACCGTCAAGTTGGTGGACACCCGCGCGCCCTTGGTCCCGATGGGTTCCTTGACCACCTGCACCACGATTTCCTGGCCTTCCGTCAAGACATCGTCGATGGAGCGGACCCGGGGCGCCTCCACCACCTCTTCGGTGCCGTTGAGGTGGGCCAGGGCGTCGTCCACGTACAAGAACGCGTTGCGCTCCAGACCGATGTTGACGAAGGCGGCCTGCATGCCCGGCAGGACGTTCTCAACCCGGCCTTTGTAGATGTTGCCCGCCACCGAGTGGTGGGCATCCCGTTCCAAGTAGAGCTCGACCAGCCGCCGGTCTTCCAGCACCGCGGCCCGGGTTTCGCCGAAACCGGCATTGACCACGATTTCCCGTGTCATCCCAAAAGGTCACTCCTGGTCACTCCCGAACAAGGGGAAACAAAATTGAAAAAGCTGTGCTTAGTATGCGAAAGCCGGGACGACGGCTATTCCGCACCCCGGCTACCCCCGCAGTGGAAAAGTATGCGCTGCCCCCGCAACAGCGAACGTATGTATGGAAACAGCATATCACACCGGCGGCGCGATGTCAATGAATGGATGGGGCCACGGGGCGGCCACGTCACCCACGGGCACGTCGGCGCCCCGGTCAAAGAGGCAGTCCAAGATTTGCGCTTCCGACGCCACGCCCCGCACCTGGCCCGCCCCGTCCACCACCCACACTACGTGGTAGCGCTGGGGCACGAAGCGTTCCACCACCTGCTTGACGGGGGTGTCCGCCCGGGCCACCAAGGTTTCGGCTCCAAGGCAGCCGGCCGTTGCCAGTTCCTGCCGCTTGCGGGCCAAGGCGGCCATAAAGACGTAGGCGGCCGCCGCGGCTTCCCGGCCCGCGGCCCAGAAGACAAAGGCGCCCAACACCGGTACGGTGACGGCCACGGGCCCCAGGTACACCCCGGCGCCGCCGGCCAAGGCCAACAGCCCGCCCAGCCAGCGGCCCAGGCGCACCGCCTGGTAGGTGGCCCGCCGGTAGCCGATCCGGCGCGATCGGTGGGCCCGGTAGAGGCGGCCCCCGTCCAGGGGCAGCGCCGGCAGCAGGTTGAAGCCCGCCACAAGGCCGTTGGCGCCCACAAACAGCTGCGCCCATGCGGGATCAAACAGCTGGTAGCGCCAGGCCACCGCGCCCAGGCCCATCAGGACCAAGTTGGTCAGGGGGCCGGCCAGGGCGATGCCCGCTTCCACCCGGGGATCCGCTTCCAGCAGCCCCTCCATGCGGGCCACGCCGCCAAAGGGCCACAGCTCCACCGCGGTGACCCGGACCCCAAAACCCCGGGCGGCCACCACGTGGCCCAGCTCGTGGAGGAGAACGACGCCAAAGACCGTCAGCGCTTCGGTGAGCCGGCCGGTCCACGCGGCCGCGGCCATGAGCAGCAAGAACAGCGGATTCAGGTGGAAGCCGATGCCCCACAGCGTCGCCAGCTTCACCGGGCGTCACCGGGGCGCTTCGTCCGCCGGTGGACCCGCCGCACCGCCCAACACGGGCACCCACGAAAGATCGGGCCAGGCCAGCTGGGCCTGCACGTACTCCAGCCAAGGCTCGTAATCAAAGTCGGTGGTGAGGACAAAGGCCAGGTACTCCTGGACGCCCTGGGTGAAGGGCAGGTTGGCCTCTTCTATCGCGGCCACCAGGAGCAGCAGGATGAGGGCCATCAGCACATTGCGGACAAAGCCAGCCCAGCGCACCCGCCCCGACCTCCCGCCTTGGGGTCTTGCCGCCGGGATTGGCCCGGGTCCGGCGCCCACAGCCGGCGCCCGCCCACGGCAGGCTCTAGCACACTATATGACCGCGTCTTGGGCGTGATGCCGGCGCGAGGGCCGCCCTCAGAAGCGGATCTTTTTCCGGTGCAGGCCCACGTTGAGGACGAGGCCGACGGCCGTGAGGGTGGTCAACACCGAAGTGCCGCCGTAGCTGATGAGGGGCAGGGGCAGGCCGGTCACCGGCATCACGCCCAAGGTCATGCCCACGTTGATCAAGACGTGGAAAAAGATCATGGACATGACGCCGGCCACCAAGAGGCTCCCGATGACGTCTTTGGCCTGGAGGAGGATGCGCCCGCTGCGCCAAAAGATGACGCCAAACAAGGCCAGGACGAACACCCCGCCCACGAAGCCGAACTCCTCCCCGATGACGGAAAAGATGAAGTCGGTGTGGCGGGCGGGCAAAAAGTTGAGCTGGGTTTGGGAACCGCCAAAGAGGCCCTTGCCAAAGAGGCTCCCGGAGCCGATGGCGATCATGGACTGGATGACGTTCCAGCCCTCGTCGTGGCGGTAGCGGTACGGGTCAAAAAACACAATCAAGCGATTGATCTGGTACGGCTTCAACAGGGGCAGCCACCCTTTGAGGGAAACCACCACGGCCCCCACCACGGCGCCCAGGCCCAGCCCCGTCAGCACCGCGAGGTGCTTGAGGCGGGCCCCCGCGAAAAACAGCATCCCCACGGTGATGCCCGCCAAGGTCATGGCGGTGCCCAGGTCCGGCTGCAGCAGGATGAGGCCCAAGAGGGGCGCAAGCCACGCCAGGGCCACAGCGATGCCGTGCCACCGCTGCACCCGCTCCCGTTCAGACAAGGCCCACGCCAGCACACAGATGAGGCTAATCTTAGCCAGCTCCGCGGGCTGCAAACTCAAGGGGCCCACCGCGAGCCACCGCTCGGCGCCCCCGGTGGTGCGGCCCACCAAAAGCACGGCCAAAAGCAGCAGCAAGCTGGCCAGATAAAACAGGCGCGACAGCCGCACCAAGTGCCGGTAATCCACGGTCAGCGCGGCGGCCATGGCGGCAAAGCCCAGCAAGGCCGCGATGGATTGGCGCTTGACGAAAAAGAAGGGGTCGCCCCGGGTTTCGGCCAGCCCCCGGGTCGCACTGTATACGGCCACGAGCCCAAACAACAGGAGGAGCACGACGGCAGCCAGCAAGACGAAGTCCAGATTGCGCAGCCACTTCCGATCCATGTTCGCGGCATCGTTCCCCGCCTAGCGGCCGGCTCGCGCCACACCGGCTACCCGTTTGACCGGGATGGTGGCCACCAGCGCCACCGATTCCCCATCCCGCTCCAGCACCACCTCGGGGCCGGATTCGTCGATCTCCAGGTACTTGGAGATGACCGCAATGAGTTCTTCTTTCAGCGCGTCCAGCGCCTGGGCGGAGAGCGACATTCGATCTTGCACCAGCACCAGCCGGAGGCGTTCCTTGGCCACGTGCTTGCTCTGATCTTCGCCCCGAAAGAGCCTGACAAAGAAATCCAGCATGCGCGTCCCCTCCTCAGGCTGCCCGTCGCCCTCCGGCGCCGCGCCGCTGTCAGCGGCCGATCCCCATCAGTTTGCGCAGGCGGCTCATGAACCCATCCTGCTCCAGCGACATAAAGGGCACATCCTCGCCCTCCAGACGACGCACGATGTTGCGGTACGCCTGCGCGGCCCGGGAGTTCCCGCTCAACACCAAGGGCTCGCCCCGGTTGGTGGCCACGATGATGGACTCGTCGTCGGGCACGACCCCCAGCAGCTCGATGGCGAGAATCTCGATGACGTCCTCGATGTCCATCATGTCGCCCCGGCGCACCATCTGGGGGCGGATCCGGTTGATGATGAGCCGGGGATTGGACACCTCGTGGGCCTCCAACAGGCCGGTGATGCGGTCCGCGTCCCGCACGGCGGCCACCTCGGGGGTCGTCACGATAATGGCTTCCTGCGCGCCGGCGATGGCGTTGCGGAAACCGTGCTCGATGCCGGCGGGGG
>DATGPV010000046.1:0-12661 GCA_035304545.1 Limnochordales bacterium
TGAGGAGTGGGTCCGCAACTGGGGGCGCGGACCGGTGGTGGAGGACGAGGCCCAGCTGGCCGCGGTGGAGCGGGGCCGCGAGGTGTTTGAAACCCGGGCTTGCTTTGCGTGCCACGCCATCGAGGGGACGACGGCCCAGGGCGACGTCGGGCCCAACCTGACCGACATCGGGGTCCGGACCACCTTGGCCGCGGGCATGATGCAGAACACGCCGGAAAACTTGGCCCGCTGGATTTCGGATCCCCAGTCCATCAAGCCGGGCTCCCTTATGCCGGTGGTGGGTCTGACCCCCCAGGAGCTCAGCGATCTGGTAACCTACCTGACCAGCCTGAAGTAGACGTGGCCCTCTGACGCCGGGCGGGCTGCGCGGCGCCCCAGGCCGCGAAACAAGTCTGTAGGGGAGATTGCACCATGGCGACAACGGTGGAGCGTTCCTTTTGGCAGGCGCTGCCCAAGCCCCAGTCCCAAACGGGATTGTGGAGCTGGATCACGACCGTCGATCACAAACGCATCGGCATCCTTTACTTTTGGACGTCCATCGTATTCTTCCTGATCGGCGGCGTGGAGGCGCTGCTCATCCGCCTGCAGCTGGCCGGTCCCAACCTGTCGGTCATCGGGCCGGACTTGTTCAACCAGCTGTTCACCATGCACGCGACGACCATGATCTTCCTGGCCATCATGCCGTTGACGGCGGCCTTCTTCAACTACTTCATCCCCCTGCTCATCGGGGCGCGGGACGTCGCGTTTCCGAAACTCAACGCCTTCAGCTACTGGATGTTCCTGACGGGCGGCATCTTCCTCAATTCCAGCTGGTTTCTGGGCGGGGCGTCGGATGCGGGCTGGTTTGGATATCCCAACTACAGCCTAAAGGAGTTCAACCCCGGCCTGGGCGTGGACTTTTGGCTCATCGGCCTGCTCTTGGCGGGCATGGGCACGCTGGTCTCCGGCTTCAACTTCATCGTCACCATCCTCAACATGCGGGCGCCGGGCATGAGCCTCATGCGCATGCCCATGTTCGCGTGGACCACGTTGGTGACGTCGTTCCTCATTGTGTTCTCGTTCCCGGTCATCACCGTCGCGCTGCTGCTGAGCCTGTTTGACCGCATTTTCGGCACGTTGCTCTTCGACGTGTTCGCCGGATCGGACCTGACCTTGTACCACCACTTGTTCTGGGTGTTCGGCCACCCTGAGGTGTACATCATCGTCTTGCCTGCCATGGGGATCGTTTCGGAGATCCTGCCTGTCTTCTCCCGCAAGCCCCTGTTTGGCTATTCGGTCATGGTGTTCTCCACCATGCTCATCGGCTTTGTGGGCTTCGCCGTGTGGTCCCACCACCTCTTTACGGTGGGCATGGGCCCCGTGGTCAACACGGTGTTTGCCTTGGCGACCATGGTCATCGCGGTGCCTACGGGCATCAAAATGTTCAACTGGATCGGCACCTTGTACGGCGGGCGCATCAAGTTCACGGCGGCCATGATGTACGCCCTGGGCTTCCTGGCCCTGTTCCTCATCGGCGGGCTGTCGGGCGTCATGCTCTCGGCGGCGCCCAGCAACACCCAGATCCACCACACGTACTTTGTGGTGGGGCACTTCCACTACGTCATGATCGGCGGCGCGCTGTTCTCCCTCATCGCCGCCATCCACTACTGGGGGCCCAAGATGTTCGGGCGCATGTTGGATGAACGCCTGGGCAAGCTGGGCTTTTGGACCTTGTTTATCGGTTTCAACATGACCTTCTTCCCCATGCACATCATGGGCGTCATGGGCATGCCCCGGCGCATCTACACCTACGATGCGGGCATGGGTCTGGAGATTTGGAACGCCATCTCCACGGTGGGCGCCCTCATCATGGGCTTGAGCATCATGATCACCCTTTACAACCTGCTCACCAGCCTGCGGCGGGGCGAGCGTGCGCCGGCCGACCCGTGGGACGGGCGCACTTTGGAGTGGACGCTGCCGTCGCCGGTGCCCGAATACAACTTTGCCGCGACGCCTCAGGTGTCCGCCCGGGACGAGCTGTGGATTCGCAAGCACCCGCACCTGGCTGCGGGGGCGCCGCCTAAGGCCGAAGACAGGCCGGACGAGACCATCGTGCTGCCGGGCGGGACCTACATGCCCTTGCTGGTATCCCTTGGGCTCTTCGTGGCGGGCTACGGGCTGCTGTACAGCCTGCCGGTGTTCTGGGGCGGCATCGCGGTGGCCCTGCTGGCCCTGGCGGGCTGGGGCCTTGAGGGTGACAACGAGCGCATCATTCGGCTTGGAGGGAAACGCTGATGAGCCACGCGTCGGCCCACGCGGCGGAGGCGGTAGACGTGCACCAGGAGGCCCACGCCCACCATCATCCCGCCGCGCTGGGGATTCCCAACCAGAAGCTGGGCACCTGGCTGTTCATCGCCTCGGAGTCCATGTTCTTCGCGGCCCTCATCACCACGTATATGGTGTTCCGCTACCGCAGCGTGGTGGGTCCCCATCCCGACGAGGTGGTCAACATCCCGCTGACGACGGTGAGCACCTTTATCCTGCTCATGAGCAGCCTGACCATGGCTTTGGGGGTGTCGGCGGCCCACCGGGGCGAGACGCGGCAGGTGGGGAAGTTTTTGGCCCTGACCATCTTGGGCGGCCTGGGGTTTTTGGGCATCCAGTTTTATGAGTGGTGGCACCTGGCCGTGGACTATGGTCTGACGTGGCGCACCAACATCTTCGGCAGCATCTTCTTCATCTTGACCGGCTTTCACAAGGCCCACGTCATCTTTGGCATGCTGTGGCTGGCGGTCATCGCCATCAGCTCCTTCCGGGGCACCTTGCGCAAGGAGCACGCGGTGAACGTAGATGTGGCCGGCCTGTACTGGCACTTCGTCGACGTGGTGTGGATCGTCATCTTTACCCTGGTCTTCCTGTTGACGGAAGCCGGCGTCTGATGGAGGCGGAGGAAGATGGGCAAGGCACAGCAGGCGGGCGCCCAGCCCACCACCCGGGATTACTTGAAGGTGGGCGTGATCCTCTTTGTCCTGACGGTGGCGGAAGTGGTCGCCATCTACATCGAAGCCTTGAAGCCGGTGCTGGCCGCGGTGCTGGTGCTCCTTTCGGCGTGGAAGTTCTTGCTGGTGGCCCAGGTGTTTATGCACCTGAAATACGACAGCCGCGTCTACGCGGGCTTCTTTGCCGTAGGCGTCACCTTGGCCATCCTGATCACCCTGGCCGTCACGGTGATCATCCTGTAAAGCGGCCGGGGGCCGGCATGGGGCAGGAGGGTGAACCGTGGCGTTGAGCGGCTGGGCGATGGGAGGCGTGCTGGCCCACGCGGTGGCCAACGGCTGGCGTTGGTGGTATCCGGAAGTGTGGGCTGTCATCTTGACCTTCTGTACCCTATACTATTACCTGGTCGGCCCTTACCGGGAGCGGTGGGGGCTAGCCGACCGGGTGGAACGGCGGCATCTGCTGTGCTTCACCGCCGCGATGCTGGTGATGGCCATCTCCGAAGCGACGCCCATCCACGGCATCTCGGAGCAGTACTTGTTCAGCGTGCACATGCTCCAGCACGTGCTGTTGACCATGGTGATGGCGCCCCTTCTCATCGCGGGGACGCCGCCGTGGCTCATCCGCCGGGCCTTTCGCTGGCCCGGCGTGAAGCCGTTGCTGACTTTCCTCACGCGGCCCATCATCGCCTTGTTGGCCTTTAACGTGGTCAACGCCGCCTGGCACTTGCCCTATTTTTACCAGGCGCCGCTCATCACCCACTGGCTGCACCCGGTGCAGCATATCATCATGGTGGTGACGGCCTTGATGATGTGGTGGCCGCTGCTCAGCGAGGTGCCGGAACTGCCTCGCTTGTCCTACGGCGGTCAAGTCATTTACATTTTCCTCATCCTATTGGTGCAGTTGCCCGTGTTCGCGGGGATCACCTTCTCCAACTCGGTGTTTTACGAGTTCTACGCGGCCGCGCCGGAGATCTGGGGCATGGCGCCCTTGGCGGATCAGCAGGCGGCCGGCGTCACCATGAAGCTGGGCTCTCTCATCATCCTCGTCTACTTTATGGGGCGGGCCTTTTTCCGCTGGGCCCGGGAAGAAGGCGCCCGCGGCGGTTGGGGCCCCTCGGCCCCGGGGCCGAGGGCCGGGCAGGCCAGCTGGCAGGATTTGCGCGCGTCTTGAGGGGCCGAAGGCAACAAGCCCGCCTGCACGTGCAGGCGGGCTTTTGATTGCCTGGTGGGCGGGTGCCGGCGAAGACGTCTAGGGCAGATCCGCCAAGGCCTCCGCGACGGGCTTGCGGATGCCGACAATGAAGGGAATCTCCACCTTGGTATAGCGCCGGGCCTCCGCCGCCCGCAGGTGGCGGATCATGTCCACGATGCGGTCGAGACGGTCCGACTCAAAGGCCAACAGCCACTCGAAGTCGGTGAGGCCAAAGGCCTGGGTGGTGTTGGTCAGCACATCGCCAAAATCTTTGCCCAGGGCGCCGTGCTCTCGCAGCATGCGGCCGCGGTCGGCGGGCGGCAGCAAATACCATTCCTCGCTGCGCACGAAGGGATAGACCGAGATGTATCGGGCCGGCGGCACACCCTTCATGAACGCGGGGATGTGGTCGGGGGCAAACTCCGCCGGCCGGTGCACGCCCATAAAGGCCCAGCTTAGGTCCAACCCGCGGCCCAGTTGGCTTTGGCGCAGGCGTACGGTGAGGCGCTGCAGCGCGTCGGGCGATTCGGAGATGGTCCACAGCATTAGGTCGCTGTCGGCCCGGAAACCCACCGTCGAATAGACGCCCCGCACTTGCACTTCCGGTTCTGCCTCGGAGAGGATTTGCTCCCATTCCTGCCGGGCGGCCGGAAGCTGAACCGCCGGCAGCTGGCCCGTGTCGCGGCGGCGAAAGACCGTGTAGTGGACGAAGACACTGTTGGCTGCCATGTGCACGTCCCCCCATGACTTCTGACCGGCCGCCCACGCCCAGGCGTCCGGCGTTACCCCTTCGGAGTTTCCCCCGGCGCGTCCCGATTTCCTGCCCGCCGCCGGGGCCGCCGTCCATTGTCAGAACGCGCGCTTCTACTCGGAACGGCCCTGGGCGGGCCGCTTTGCAAAATTACCGCGTTTTGCAGGTCGTGCCCGGTGCGCCCGGCGTGGTATAAAGGCGGCAGCCATCGGGCGCCGGCGGCGGGCGTCCTACGGCCCGTGGCCAAGGCGGGGACCGCCGAGGGCCGGCGGTGCCGAGGCCAGGGGAGGTGAGGACAACGGCAACCAAGCCAGGGGCCACCGTTCGGGGCAGGGGCCCGCGGCCGGAACTCCAGGATTCGAGGCTCCCCGGGAGGCGCCGGCGCGCGCCGGGCGCCGGGTCGCGGGCGCGGCTCCTGGTGGCCGCGCTTGTGGTGTTGCTGGGCGCGGGTGTGGGCCAAGGGGCAGGGGTGCGGGGGACCGCCCTCGAGGATTACCGGTCGCTACGTTACGGGGGTGTCATCGGGCAGACCGATTGGTATACGTGCGGCCCGGCGGCTGCGGCCACGCTGCTGCAGCACTACGTGGGGATTCCGGCGACGGAGACGGAAATGCTGGAGCTGGCGGTGCAGGTGATGGCCGCCGCGGGCGAAGACCCCCAGGACGGGATCTCCGCCCTGGCCCTGGTGCGGGCGCTGGAGCGCAAAGGCGTTCCCGCCCGGGGGTACCGGCTGGACCTGGCGGCCCTCAAGACCTACTTCCAGCAGGGCGGGTTACCGGTCATCGTCCACGTGACACGGCCTGAGCCCCACTATGTGGTGGCGGTAGGTTCGGTGGGGCCCTGGGTGCTGCTGGCGGATCCGTCCTGGGGGCGGCACCTGGTGTCCTGGACGGAGTTGGACACGGAGAAGGGCTTTACAGGGGTGGTGCTGGTGCCGGTACCGCCTCCGGAGCTGGCGGCGGCGGCCCGGGCCCTCCAGCAGGCGGCCCTGGCCTGGGCCGAGGACCGGTGGGCGCAGCTGGAGCAATGGGGGGGCGGACGACTGTGACGGGTAGGGGTGGCATGGCCGTTGACCGGCGCCGACTGCGAACAGGCTGGCGGGGATGGGTGTTGGCTGCGCGCAGCCTGGGCCTGGCCGCGCTGCTCCTGGCACTGCTGCCGGGGCCCGCCTGGGGCCAAGGGTCCATCGACCCACTGCGGCGGCCGCCGGAGCGGGCCGGTTTGCTGGAGTACGAGTTCGGGGTGGATGTATTCCCGGGAGGCGGGGAAACGGTGGGGAAGGACGACCGGGGCCAGCCCCTGGCCCTGGTGCAGCAGCGGTATACGTTGATGCCCCAAGTCGCGTTCCGCTATGCCGTCAATGAGCGCTGGTCGATGCGGGCGGCGGCCGGCACCAGCATCGGCGGCTGGCGCCGCGGGGATGGGCACCATGGCCTCGGGGCGTGGCAGTGGTCGGCGGGGTCCGGGTTCGGCAGTGTAGGCGTCGGCTGGCGGTGGGCTCCGGGCACCGACTGGGACCCGCGACTGGACGTGCAGTGGCACCTGGGGCCCGCACCGCAAGCCGAAGCCCACCTGAGCGTCAGCCGCCTGCGGGATCCGGTCGTCTTGACGGGGGGGCTGGGCGTGCTGGCCGCGCGTGCTGCTTGGGAGCCCGGCGGGACAGCGCCCGGGCTGGGCGTCGTGACTGCGGCCAAGGCGGCGTTTGTGGCCAACCAACGGGTCAGCTTCGTGGCCGGGGTTTCCCACCTGCTCCCGGCGGGCGTGCTGCAGGCGCCGGCCACCACCCTGACCTTTGGGGTACACTACGCCCTCGACGGGGTCCAGCAGAGGACGGTAAGTTGGGAGACCGTCCTCGTTGCCCGGGGAGGGGCTCTAGACATGGGCTTCCGGGTGAGCTGGATGGGGCGCCGCGTGCCGTGACGGTCCGGGAGCCTCCAGGAAAGGACTCCTGCCGCCCGGGGCCGAAGATCCCCGGGTCAACGTGTCGGGAGGTGCTGCAGGGTGTATGTGGTCATGAACCGCATCCCCGTCCAGCCGGCCTTCGCGGAAGCCTTTGAGGAGCGGTTCCGCCAGCGGGCGGGGGCCGTGGACCAGATGCCGGGCTTCGTGCGTACCTTGGTGCTGCGGCCGGACAACCCGGAAGATCCCTACGTAGTACTCACCCTTTGGGAGTCCAAGGAGGCCTATACGGCCTGGACGCAGTCGGAGGCCTTCCAGCAGGGCCACGCGCGCTCGGGTCGGCTGCCCCGGGAGGCGTTCCGGGGGCCCAACAAGGTGGAAACCTTCACGGCTTTTGTGGACTCGGGCGACCCGGACGAGGGGGCCGGCGGGGAATGAAAATCGGCCTCATCGGCCTCGCGGGTGCCGGCAAGTCCACCCTCTTGCGGCTGTTGACCCAGGGGCAAGCCGGCGGCCCGGGCAAGGCCCGCATCGGCGCGGCCCCGGTGCCCGATGCCCGGGTCGACGGGCTCAGCCGGCTCTATAAGCCAAAGCGTACCGTTTACGCCCAAATGGAGGCCACGGAGCTGCCGGACCTGCAGCTGGAGGGGGCCGGCGGCGCCGGCGCAGCGGCGCGGGCTTTGGCCGAGGCGCTGCGGTCCATCGACTGCCTGGTCCACGTGGTGCGGGCCTTTGCCGCGCCCCACGTGCCGCACCCGCTGGGCGAGCCGGATCCGTGGCGGGACGTGCAGGCCGTCTACGAGGAATTGGTGCTGATGGACTGGACGCTGGTGGAGACCCGCTTGGAGCGGTTGGCCGAGGCCCGCAAGAAGGGACTGCGCCACGA
This sequence comes from Limnochordales bacterium, assembly GCA_035304545.1. Taxonomy (GTDB): domain Bacteria; phylum Bacillota; class Limnochordia; order Limnochordales; family ZCTH02-B6; genus ZCTH02-B6. Next base: position 7,707 of record DATGPV010000046.1, read on the forward strand.
CGAGGAGATTCGCCTGTTTGAGCGGATCCGGCCAGAGCTGGAGGCGGGCCGGCCCATGCGGGCCTTGGAGTTCACCAGTGACGAGGAGGCCCTGCTCAAGCCCTATTCCTTTGTCACCACCAAGCCCCTGGTGCTGGCCGTCAACGTCGATGAAGAGCAGCTGCGGGCCGGGGAATATCCCGGCCGGGACCGGATCCACGAGTGGGCCCAGGAGCGCCGGATCCCGGTGGTGGAGCTCGCGGCACAGATCGAAGCGGAGATCGAGGAGCTGCCACCCGAGGAACGGGCCGACTTCCTACAGGATCTAGGGCTGGCGGAGCCGGGGATTGCCCGGCTGGCCCGGTCCGCTTACCAGGCTTTGGATTTGATCTCTTTTTTCACCGTGGGCAGTGACGAGGTACGGGCTTGGACGGTGCGCCGGGGTGCCACGGCCCGGGAGGCCGCGGGAGTGATTCACTCCGACATGGAGCGGGGGTTCATCCGGGCCGAGGTGGCTGACTACGCGGACCTGCTGCGGGAGGGCAGCCTGCACGCCTTGAAGGAAAAGGGCCTCTTGCGGGTGGAAGGCAAGGACTACCTTGTGCAGGACGGGGAAGTGATTCACTTCCGGTTCAACGTGTGAGGCAGGCCCGGCGGCCGGGCGGGCCCCCGGTGCCGGGCTGGAAGGGAGCTGGAGGTCGCTGGACGGTCGCACCCTGGAGACGCAAGTGTTTCCCGTGCTGGCGCGCCAGCTGCAAAAGGCGGGGGAAGTGTACGTGGACTTTGATTACGCGTCCCATTTCGCCCACTACCTGATGCGGGAGTGGACGGAATTGTGGTGGCTGACGGAGCAGGAACCCGTCATGACCGAAGATTTCAAGGCGCGCTTTGTGGTGGACGGCAAGGGAGGACGGCGGCGATGACAGGGCCGCTGGTGGGGCTCATCATGGGAAGCCGTTCCGACTGGGAGACCATGCGGGCGGCGGCGGAAATTCTGGACGAACTGGAGATCCCTTACGAAAAGGCCGTCGTCTCCGCGCACCGCACGCCGGACCGCATGTTTGAGTACGCGGCCACGGCGGAACAGCGCGGGCTGGAGGTGATCATCGCGGGTGCCGGCGGCGCCGCCCACCTGCCAGGGATGACGGCCAGCAAGACCACCTTGCCCGTCATCGGGGTGCCGGTGCAGTCCCGGGCCTTGTCGGGGCTCGATTCCTTGCTGTCCATCGTGCAGATGCCCGCGGGCGTGCCCGTGGCCACCATGGCCATCGGACAGGCCGGAGCGGCCAATGCAGCGCTGCTGGCAGCGGCCATCTTGGCCAACAAGTATCCCGCCATCCGGGAGCGCCTCAAGGCCCGCCGGGAGCGCATGGCCCGGGCGGTCATGGAGCAGCAGGATCTGCCATGACCGGCGCAGCTCGGGACATCACCCCGAGGGCGGACATCTCGTCGCCCCGGGGGGACCGACGGAACGGTAAAGTGGTGGGCCCCGGCGGCACCATCGGCATATTGGGCGGGGGTCAGCTGGGCCGCATGACAGCCCTGGCCGCCCGCCATATGGGCTACCGCATCGCGACCCTGGACCCGACGGAGGACGCGCCCGCGGCCCAAGTGGCCGACTACCGGGTGGTGGCGCAGCTGGACGACGTCGCGGCCGCCCGGACGTTGGCGGCCGCGGCCGATGTGGTGACCTACGAATTCGAAAACGTGGCCGCCGCTGTGGCCCGGGTCCTGGAGGACGCCACCGTGGTGCGGCCCTCCAGCCGGGTGCTGGCGGTGGCCCAAGACCGGGTGCGGGAGAAGGAGACGTTCCGGGCCCTCGGTCTGCCCGTCGCGCCTTTCCGGCCGGTGGCCAGTTGGGACGACCTCGTGGCTGCCGCAGCGGCCATCGGGTACCCATGCGTGCTCAAGACGGCCACCGGCGGCTACGACGGCAAGGGCCAGCACTGGCTGCACGGCCCCGGGGACTTGCAGAGCGCCTGGGCGTGGGCGCAGGCGGTGCCGCCGGGCGCCGGCGGATCCGGGGGAGGGGGAAGGCGGCGGTTTATCTTGGAAGCCCGCGTCCCCTTCGTCCGGGAGCTGTCGGTCATCGTGGCCCGCAACCCCCAAGGGGCGACGGCCGCGTATCCCGTCGCGGAAAACGTGCATCGCCGCCAGATCTTGCATCTTTCCATCGTCCCGGCCCGGGTGCCGGCAGCGGTGGCGGAGGCGGCCCAGGCCCTAGCCGTAGGCCTGGCCGAGGGCCTGGGCGCGGTGGGCGTATTGGGCGTGGAGCTGTTTCTCACCGCCGACCATCGGCTCTATGTCAACGAGTTCGCTCCCCGGCCCCACAACTCGGGCCATTACACCATCGAGGCCTGCGTCACATCCCAGTTCCAGCAGCACGTGCGGGCTGTCTGCGGTTTGCCCCTGGGCTCCACGGCCCTGCTGCGGCCGGCGGCGATGATCAACCTGCTGGGGCAGCATATGTCCGCCGCCATGGGCGCGGTGGAGAGGCTGTTGGCCATTGACGGGCTCAACCTGCATGTTTACGGCAAGGCCGACGCCCGACCCGGCCGCAAGATGGGCCATGTGACCATCGTGGGCGACAGCGTCGCGGAGGTGCTGGAGCGGGCGCAGCAGGCTTGGGAGTTGGTGCGGGCGCCCGAGGAACCGCCGGCAGTGGCGGACCCGTAGGCCATGCCCCCGAGGGCAGCCCGTGACCCCCCGGGGGGCCGGCAACCTACAGGACACGCCTCCATACACCAAGCCGGCAGGAAGATCCTGCCGGCCGGGTGTCAATGGGTGTCCAGAAGGTCTTGGGCCGCTGCCAGGACCTGGTCTACGCTGAAGCCCAGGTGGGCAGCCACCTGCGGGCCCGGGCCGCTTTCGCCAAACCGTTCCAGCGAGTACACCCGGTCCCCCGGCCGGATCAAGCGGTACCAGCCTGCGCCGGCGCCGGCTTCCAGGGTCAGGCGGCGCACGCCTGGGCCTCCCAGCACCTGCTCCTGGTACTGGGCCGGCTGCTCCAAGAACAGCTCGCGGCACGGCATGGATACCACCCGCACGCCGTGGCCTTGGGCCTCCAGCTGCTCCGCCACGGACCAAGCCAGGGCCACCTCGCTGCCGGTGGCGATGAGCACCAGCTGCAGGGGCCGGTCGGGGGCCTCCCGCCGGATGACGTAGCCGCCCCGGGCAAAGCCTTCGGGGTCCACGGCCGCCCCGGGAAGGACCGGCACCTTCTGGCGGGTGAGGGCCAGGGCCGTGGGTCCGTCGGTGCGGGCCAAAGCATGCCACCAAGCCAGGCCCACCTCTTGGGGCGTGGCCGGGCGGAACACCCGCAGATTGGGGATGACCCGCAGCGCTTCCAGATGCTCCACCGGCTGGTGGGTGGGGCCGTCCTCGCCCAGGTATATGGAGTCGTGGGTCAAGATATAAATCACCGGCTGGCCCATGAGGGCCGCCATGCGGATGGCTGGCCGCATGTAGTCGGAGAACACGAGGAAGGTGGCGCAGTAAGGCCGCAGGCCGCCGTGGAGGGCCATCCCGTTGCAGATGGCGCCCATGGCGTGCTCGCGGACGCCGAAGTGGATGTTGCGCCCGGCAAAATCCCCCGGCGCCACGGGCGGGGCGCCTTGGATGTAGGAGTTGTTGGACGGCGTCAGATCGGCAGAGCCGCCTATGAGCCCGGGCACGTGGGCCGCGGCCACCTGCAAGGCCATGCCGCTGGCCTCGCGAGTCGCCACCGGCTTGCCCGGGTCCAAGCTGGCCAGGCGGCCGTGGAGCTCCGCGGGCAGCCCGTGGCTGTGGCGCTGGTCCCATTCGGCCCTCAGCTCCGGATATTCCCTAGACCAGCGGGCAAACATGGCTTCCCATTCCTGCCGGACCTGGGTCCACGCCCGGCGGCGGTCCGCGAAATAGTCATAGACCTCCTGCGGCACGTGGAAGGGATCCGGGGGAAAGCCCAAGGCCTCCTTGAGGGTCCGCACCGCCTCGGCGCCCAGGGGCGCGCCGTGGGATTCCGCGCTGCCCTCCTTAAGGCTGTGGCGGCCGATGCGGGTGCGGGCCACGATGAGGTTAGGGCCCGTGCCCCGCTCCCGGGCGGCGGCCAGGGCCGCGATGACCGCGTCCACGTCGTGGCCGTCCACTTCATCCACATGCCAGCCGTAGGCCCGGAAGCGGTCCGCCACCGATTCCGTAAAGGTCAGGTCGGTGGAGCCGTCGATGCTGATCCGGTTGGCATCGTAGACGACGATGAGCTTGGACAGGCGCAGGTGCCCGGCCAAGGACGCTGCCTCCGCGGCCACGCCCTCCATCATGTCGCCGTCGCTGGCCAGGACGTAGGTGTAGTGATCCACCACGGGGTAGCCGGGCCGGTTGAACCGCTGGGCCAGCACCGCCTCAGCCAGGGCCATGCCCACCGCGTTGGCCAGCCCCTGGCCCAAGGGACCCGTGGTCGTTTCCACCCCCGGGGTTATGCCGTACTCGGGGTGCCCCGGGGTGCGGGAGCCCAGTTGGCGGAAGCGCTGCAGCTCTTCCATGGGCAGGTCGTAGCCGGACAAGTGCAGCAGCGCGTACAGCAGCATGGACCCGTGGCCCGCGGACAAGACAAACCGATCCCGGTTGGGCCACTGGGGCGCCGCCGGATCGTGGCGCAGAGCCTGGGCAAAAAGGGCCGTGCCGATCTCCGCGCAACCCAGGGGCAGTCCGGGATGGCCCGACTGGGCCTTTTCCACCGCGTCGGCGGCCAGCACCCGCACGGTGTGGGCGATGGTGGTCAAAATGGACATAGAAAACCGTCTCCTCCCGGGGGAAAGGGTGTCACAGAATGAGCCGGTCCAGCACGACGGCGGTGAACAGCAGGCCCAGGTAGTAATTGGAGAACTTGAACAGTTCCCGGGCCGCCGCGGCCGACTTGTCCCGCAAAAGGACCCACGCTTTCCAGACGAACGTGAGCCCCAACGCGCTGCCCGCCACCAGGAACAGCCAGCCCGAGG
>DATGPV010000047.1:0-15772 GCA_035304545.1 Limnochordales bacterium
GCTGGCTCCCCTCTTGTCAAGCAGCTCCTCAAGTGCCATTCTAAAGTCAGTGGCCATGGTTGGGTTCCTCCTTTGCGTTGTGATGGTCCTACACGCATAGAACCCAATCGTGGCCATTCCTGTCAATAGAAATCCCACGGACTGGAATTTACACCACTATCTGGGACTCTAACCGGGCCGCAACCAAGGAGGAAGGTGACGGACATGCGCAGGAGTCGAGTCGTTGCGGCTTTGTTGCTCGCTTTCCTCGCGATAAGCGCCTCGCCCCCCGGCGCCCAGGGCGGGGCGGTGCGGATCGGCGTGCTCCTCCCGCTCTCCGGCGACCAGGGGCCAACACCATCGAGAATGGCAAAGGCGAGGCCGCCGCGGAACCCCGCGGCGGCCTTGCCTTGAGCGGCCCGTAAGGCTTTCACCCTCCGAACTCCGGCACTGAACGGGGCGGACCTAAACTTTCTTCTCGCCACGGAGCAACACTAGAGCATGCATGCAAGTCAATACGCCAAGCGGAGCTGCGGGAACTTCAGCAATGACTTCTCGTCGACTTCCGCCAGTTCGAGGGTCGCGTTCCACAGCCGCTGAAATACCGCCTCCGCCACGGGCTGAAAGCCGTGGGCCAGAATGGACGCGTTGCGGGCCCCCAAAGCGCCGTCATTGTCGGGGTCGTCCAAAAAGATCGCCTGAAACCGCACACCCAGATCATCGCCGAGGGCAGCCAGTAGCTGGTACGCTTGCCGCAGGCCGATTTTGAGGGGCTCCGCATCGTCCGCCGTCCACCATTCCGCCGCGAGTTCATCCGGCACGTGGTGCCTTTCGACGTTGTTGGTCTTGATGCCATACCGGCTCTGCAATCGGTACTGCGCCAGCGCCTCGATGGCCCGGTACAGCCGCGCGACGGCGTCGTCATACCGACCTTCCGAGCTGCGCCGCTGGGCATTGCTGAGCAAGTCGAGGAACAGCTCCCTCGTCGCCTCGTTGGCTTGCAGCGACTGCAGGAGCTTCATATGTTCCCGCAGCGTGCGCTCGAGTTCGTCCCCCTCGGCCTGCCCGAAGAGTTGACGCAGGTCATTCACGTGCTCCAGAACCTCGCGAAGGAGCTTCGCTGCTCGGCTATGCTGAAACCTGTCCCAGGCGGAATACGCCTCGGCCAAGCGGGCCAGTGTCAGCGTTTCGCGCCTCGTCGAGCTTCCGATCCTGCCGTGGGTCAAGCTGCGCATCAGCAACTCGTTGGCCGCAGCGTAGTTGTGGCCGTTGAACAAGAGCACGGCGTCGTCATGCACTTGATAGCCCAGCTCATCCCACGGATTGGCGAAAAAGAAGGGTCTTCCCTCGCCCGGCAGCACGTTGCCGAGCCCGTCTTTATCCCGCTTTTCCCCTCCTACGTACACGAAGCGGCAAGGCCAGCGGTGGGCCACCAGGCCCAAAGCGGCCGAAGCGCTTTTCGTTCCGCCCGTAATGTCAACGTAGACCTCGTAATCGGACCCACGCTGGGCCCACTGCATCACCGTCGGGGTCAAGCGGCGAATGGTGCGGACGCACAATCCGAAATCCTGGGGGTCCGGAAGCTCGTGATGGTCCTCGTAATTCGCCGGTCCGAAAGCGGGCCACTCCGCCTTCAGGGTTTTCACGATGGTGTCCACGACCGGCCTCGAGGTCTTGGACGAAATGAAGATAACTTTGTCGGGCTTGAGTGCTCGGCAGGTGATGAGGATAGGATCGGGCGTTCCTCCGACGGTGGCGACGAGCAGCTTGGCCAAGGGTCGGTCTCCTTTCGCCCATGCGGCAATGAGTTGGTCAAGCTGAATAAGTCATTGCATAATTCAGCACACATCGAAGCGAAACCTGCCGCCCAAGGACTTCGGCGCTGCCTGCGGCCGCGGCCGTTCCGGGTTAGGTCAGCCCTACTGGCCGAGAAGGAAACGCGAGGGATACTACGAAATGGGTAGCAAAGATTGCTGAACTGACAACATTCGACAGGAGTAGCAGTATCGGCGGTGCGCGGACGAGGTTTGGCGTGGCTCAGCGCCCGGTTGCAGTACTGGGGAATTCGGGCCGTCGGCTGGATCTTCGCGATTCTTGTTACCTTCGTCGTCATAAGCGCCTTGATGCCGGTGGTCGGCACGGTTGTGGCCATGTCCGAGAGTTGGCCCGAAGAGATCGCCGACCGGCTGCAGCCCCTCGTCTCAGTCTTAGCGGCCATTCACGACGGGTGGGTAGGCGGCGTGCAATCTTCCTTCGCCGGCTTCGCATCCCCGGTGAACCCCGTCTCAAGCGGAAATCCATCTCTCGCTGCGCACGCCGCGGCGGCTTCTCAGGCCGTAAGCTACGGATTGACGCCCTACAGATTGTTGGTTTCCGCCGGGGCCTATGTGACCTTTGCGTTCCTCCGCAGATCGTACTACAGCCTTCGCTACGGCTTCGCCGACGAGTTGCTTCGTATGCGCATGCTGATCGTGGTGGACCCGCAAATGGCGCTGGTCCGCCAGCGGCTCATGCTGGAGAAGGCCGTTTCGGAACTGACCGAGCCGATGCACGCGACTCAGGGAGTGAACTTGTTCAGCGGGATTCAGGCGTTGTCGATGCTTGGGAAGCTGCCCGAGCGCGAGAAAGGGCTGGCCCACGCGGTGCGCAAAGTAGGCAACGCCGCCGTCCACCCGCGCCATGAAGACCAGCGGGTGCTCATGCAGCCCGGGAACGCCGTGGCCGTCGCCTTGGCCAGCGAGCGCAACCTCAAGCGATTCCTGGCCTGGTACCGTCGCCACCGCCGGCGCGGAGCGATGACTTCGGCGGAGTGGGAGCGGATAAGGCACCACTTCGAGCAGTACGGGCCGCCTATGGATGAGCCCGGCGCGGACGAATGGGATTACGACCCGCCGCAACAGCGCCCCGCCCAAGGACTCACTCAGAACTGATCCGCTCCGGACCGCCCCGGGCTGAGATTATCCCCCGTTTCGGCTACCCGGCGAACCGCTTGGGAAACTGCGCGATGATGCCTGCAGATAGTAGGTCCGCCAACCCCATCATGTGGTCAAAGGCCCTGTCGTAATCCCTGACCGCCGCATTGTAGTCACGGTTCAAGACGTCGAGCGAGTAGGTAGTAGTCTGGTCGATGTGCACTCGCCAGATCTCTTGCATCTCGGACCTGGGCCAGGCGTCCGGGTTGAGCGAAGACAGGAAGTTGGCGATATCGTTGGCGTTTGCGTACCAGTCGGCGAGGGCCCGGTTGAGCGCCGGCTGGTCCCCGGCCTGCGCCGCCGCGAGGACGGGGACAGCTTGTTGGATGTGGATAGTGAGAAGCTCAGCCAGTCGCTGGCCGGTCTCCTGGCCGTAAAACGGAACGAACGCAGCGCCGATTTCCCGCTGGTTTTGCAAGAGCCGGTCGAGGTATGCCTGCACGGCATCAGGGTTGTGAAAAAACGCGTTGACCGTCAAGAACGTCCACTGCATGTGATCCGTCCACAGCTCACGCATCGTCTTTTGAAAAGCCACGGGATCTATGGCGCCGCTCTCATTGCCCCGGAGGAGCGGCCAACCAAACGCCGTGAGAAGCCCCAGGCCAGCCGCTGCGGCCAGCAATGCAAGAAGCCGCTTGTCAACCGCTACAATCCTCACCTGGCAGCCCCCTTTAGCGCGTCGCTGCGGCGACACGCCACGTGCACCCGGATCGAGGCTACCGCGCACCTGCTTGGGCGCCTGATCCTACGGACCGGCCTGGGCCGGCGCGGCCGTACCTAGCCGCTGTATCCTATTCCACCGCCGCCCGGGGCATGATGGTCCCCGTGACCTCCGGCGCCGTCCAATGGGTTTTGACAGCCTCATGACGGTTGTGGGGAGGTGGCGGGCTGCTTGAACCGCCCGGCACCGCCCGGCGGCGCCCGGCGGTGCCCGAAGGCGCCCGGCGGCGCCCGGAGGTTTTCCCCGGGCCTTAGGTATCGGAAGTATATTGCGTTGACAGACGGGTCATCTCATTTTGGTTCTGCACATATCTTTTCATAGAAAAACGCGAAACTTTGAACCTTTGGTGCGCGACCGGCAGGAGTTGTCTGCGGCGCGGCGAACGACTGGAGTAAATTAGTTGCTACAACAAACTAATCAACCGGGATGTTTCTGCTCGGCGCCGCCGTTGATCCGCGGCTCCCGGCGATTTCCTTGCGGGACTAGTGGGCGGGAGCCGGCCAAGGCTTGGGGCGCCTCCGGCGGCCCCGTCGGCACGGGCCGCGGGCCCTCCGGCTGGGCTCGGGCCGGACCGGGAGACGGAGCGTGGCCAGGCCCCGGCACTGACCGGGTAACGAACCAGGATACGAACCCGGGCACGAGCCGGGACACGGACTAGACACCGACCCAGACACGGACCTAGATACCGACCCAGACACGGATCTAGACACCGACCGGGACACCGAGCAGCCGGACCGTTAGTTGCCGGAACAAAGAAACTGGTGCGGAGAGATGCGGACTTGAACGAACCCAAAGACGCAGCCCCCCTGAACGCAGACGACGCCATCGCAGCGGACGGACGCCAAGCCGCAAACACCGTCCGGCCTCGCGCTCCCGGCCGTCGCCCGTACCAAACCGGGACGCCGGAGTACGTCAAGGCGCTCAACCGGCGCTTGATCCTGGATTTGACCCGCCGGTGGCAGCCGGTGAGCCGGGCGCGGCTTTCGGACTTGTCGGGCCTCAACAAGAGCACGGTCACCTCCATCGTGCGGGATCTGCTGGACGAAGGGCTCGTGCAGGAAGCGGGCACCGATCCGTCCACGGGCGGCCGGCCGGGCATCCAGCTCGTGCTCAATCCCCGCCGGTTTCAGGTGGTGGCCGTGGAGATCGGCGTCACCACTTCGCACTTGCTGTTGACGGACATCAACGGCGCCGCGTGGTTGCGGGAGTCCATGCCGACGCCCGCCGCGCCGGCGGACATGATCGCGGCGGTGCGGGCCTTTGTCAGGCGGGTGGCCGCCGCCGCGGGGGGTCTGCAGGCCATCGTCCTCAGCGTACCCGGGCTGGTGGACGGCGAAGCCGGCACGCTCCTCATGGCTCCCAACCTGGGCTGGCGGGAGGTGCCCCTGGCCAAGGCCCTAGAGGACCTGGGCCCGCGGGTGCTGGTGGAAAACGAAGCCAAGCTGGCGGCGCTGGCGGAGATGTGGTACGGGCGGCTGCGGGACGAGGACAGCCCGGACTTTGGCTACGTGTCCGTCACCGAAGGTCTCGGCGTCGGGCTTGTGTTTCACGGCACGCTGTACCGCGGCGCAGGGGGCCATGCCGGGGAATACGGCCACACGACCCTAAACGACAACGGGCATTTGTGCGCGTGCGGAAACCGGGGCTGCTGGGAGACGTACGCCTCCGAGCGGGCGGCCGTCCAGGCGTACCAGGCGCTGGTGGGCGGCCCGGCGGTGCAGCCGGTTTCCTTTGAAACGCTGGTGTCCCGGGGGCTGGAGGGCGACCCGCTGGCCTGCCGGGTGCTGGAGGAAGTCGGCCGTCATCTCGGCATCGGCATCGCCAACCTGGTCAACGGGTTGAGCCTGCCCCACGTCATCGTCGGCGGGCGGGTGCGGCGGGCATGGCCCGTCCTTGCGCCCCGCCTCGAAAAGGAGCTTCAGCGCCGCACGCTGAGCCCCAACCGGGTGACGGTGATGCCGTCCGAGCTGGAGCAGGCGTCTCTGGCCGGCTGCATCGTGCTCGCGGTGCAGCCCGAGTTTGCCACGCAGGTGGTGGCGTGACCGCGCCGGCGCAGCGTGAGCGGGCAGGTCGTGCCCCGACGGCGCGGGCGGCGCGAGGACGCTGGCGGCAAAGCCCGGAGCGTGCAGGCGGCAGCGGGCGGATGCCGGCGATAACGTGGCGGGGCAAGCGGCGGCGGGAGGACGCGGCCGCCGGGCGGACGACCCGCCCGGGGCCGGGAGACCTTGTCGAAAGGAGTGGAGCCTGTGGAGCTGGGAGTGGCGCTGGTCGGGTACAAGTTTATGGGCAAGGCCCACAGCCACGCGTACAAGGACGTCGGCATGTTCTTTGACCTGCCGGCCAAGCCCGTCATGCGGGTGCTGTGCGGGCGCAACGGGGCCGCGGTGGCCGAGGCCGCCCGGGCGTGGGGGTGGCAGGAGGCCGAAACCGACTTCCGGCGGGCCGTGAGCCGGGACGACGTGCACATCGTGGACATCTCTTCGCCGGGCGACACCCACAAGGAGGTGGCCCTGGCCGCGGCCGCGGCGGGCAAGCACATCATCTGCGAAAAGCCGCTGGCCAACACGCTGGCCGAGGCCGAGGAAATGGTCGAGGCCGTGGAGCGGGCCGGCGTCAAGAACATGGTGGCCTTCAACTACCGGCGGGTACCCGCGGTGCAGCTGGCCAAGCGCATGATCGAGGACGGCGCCCTGGGCGAGATCTATCATTTCCGCGCCGTCTATCTGCAGGACTGGATCATCGACCCCGACTTCCCGCTGGTGTGGCGGCTGCGCAAAGAGGTGGCGGGCTCGGGGCCCTTGGGAGACCTGGGCGCCCACATCGTGGACTTGGCCCGGTTTCTGGTGGGAGAGATCACCGAGGTGGCGGGCGCGACCAAGACCTTTATCAAGGAACGGCCGCTGCCCGCGGAGGACCAGGGGGCGTGGGGCTCCACGGCCGGCGAGTCCAGGGCCAAGGGCGAGGTGACGGTGGAGGACGCGTCCGTATTTCTGGCCCACTTTGCCAACGGCGCGCTCGGAACCTTTGAGGCGACCCGGTTTGCCGCCGGCCGCAAGAACTACAACTGCTTCGAGATCAACGGCAGCAAGGGCAGCCTCGTGTTTAACCTGGAGCGCTTCAACGAGCTGCAGTACTTTAACCGCGAAGACCCGGACTACGCGCAAGGCTTCCGCACCATCATCGTCACCGAAGCGACCCATCCCTACCTGGCCGCGTGGTGGCCGCCGGGCCATATCATCGGCTGGGAGCACACCTTTATCCACGAGGTCAAAGACTTCATCGAGGCCGTCGCCAACGACACGCCGGCGGCGCCTTCGTTCCGGGACGGCCTGCAGACCCAGTCGGTGCTGGAGAGCGTGCTGGAGTCGGCCGCCCGGCGGGCGTGGACGCCGGTGCGCAACTTTTTGGATTAGCAGCCTGGACTAGCAGCAAGGAGGGACGCGCCGATGCCAAGGCCTGTGACGTTGTTTACCGGACAGTTTGCCGACCTGCCCCTGACGACGCTGGCCGCCAAGGCCAAGGAGTGGGGATTTGACGGCCTCGAGCTCGCCTGCTGGGGCGACCACGTCAACCCGAGCCGGGGCGCCGATGATCCCGCCTACTGCGCGGAGCGCAAAGGGGTGCTGGAGAAGCACGGCCTCAGCGTGTGGGCCATCGGCAACCACCTGGCCGGACAGATGGTGCTGGATCCCCTGGACCACCGCAGCGACGCGTGGGCGCCCGCGGAGCTGGCCGGCGACCCCGAGGCCAAGCGGCAGTGGGCCATCGAGGAGATGAAGCGCACGGCCCGCACGGCCAAAAACTTGGGCGTGTCGGTGGTGACCGGTTTTACCGGTTCGCCCATCTGGCATATGGTGTACCCCTTCCCGCCGGTGTCCGCGGAGGACGTCAAGCGGGGGTTTGACCGGTTTGCGGAGGTCTGGGGGCCCATCCTGGACGTGTACCGGGAATGCGGCGTGAAGTTTGGCCTGGAGGTGCACCCGTGCGAGATCGCCTTTGACCTGTACTCGGCGGAGATGGCCCTCAAGGCCATCGGAAACCATCCCGCGTTCGGCTTCAACTTTGACCCGAGCCACCTCTTTTGGCAGGGCGTGGACCCGGTGGAGTTCCTGTACGCGTTCCCCGACCGGATTTTCCATGTCCACGTCAAGGACGCGGAGGTGCGCCTCAACGGCCGCACGGGGATTCTCGCCTCGCACTTGCCCTTCGGTGATCCCCGCCGCGGATGGGATTTCCGCTCGCCGGGCCGGGGCGGCATCAACTTCAAGGCGATCATCCGGGCCCTCAACAACATCGGCTACACGGGCCCCTTGTCCGTGGAGTGGGAGGATAACACCATGGACCGGGAGTTTGGCGCCCGGGAGGCGTGCGCCTTTGTCAAGTCGCTGGATGCGCCGGCGGCTGCCGGCGGCAGCTTTGAGGACGCGTTTAAGCGGTAAGGCGGCCCGGGCACGGGCCGCCCTCGACCTGGAACAGGCGGCAGGGGGGCGGCATGGCCGGTGACGGAACCCATCCTGCAGGTGCAGGGGATCTGCAAGGACTTTGGCCCCGTACGGGTGCTGCATGACGTGGACCTTGACCTGGCCGGCGGCGAGGTGCACGCCGTCATCGGCGAAAACGGGGCCGGCAAGTCCACCCTCATGAAGATTCTCTCCGGCTACGAGCAGCCGGCGGAGGGCGTCATCCGGTTTCAAGGGCAGCCGGTGGCGCTGGCCGGGCCCGGGGCGGCGGAGCGGCTGGGCATCGTGATGATCCACCAGGAGTTTAACCTGGCGGAAGATCTGACGGTGGAGGAAAACATCTTCCTCGGCCGCGAGATCGTGCGGGGACCCTTTGTGCAGCGGCGCGAGATGGTGGAGGCGGCCCGGCGGGTCTTGGGGGAGCTTGAGTGCCGCGTCGATCCCCGGGAGCGGGTGCGGTACTTGACGGTTTCCGAAAAGCAGATGGTGGAGATCGCCAAGGCCGTCTCCCGGGACGCCCGGGTGCTCATCATGGACGAGCCCACGGCGGTGCTTACCCGGCACGAAACCGACGTCCTGTTTCGCCTCATCCGCCGCCTGCAGGCCGCCGGCGTCGCCATCGTCTACATCTCCCACAAGCTGGACGAGGTCAAAGAGATTGCGGACCGGGTGACGGTGCTGCGGGACGGGCGGCGGGTGGTCACCCGGCCCGCCTCCGAGCTGACGCAGGAGCAGATGGCGTCCCTCATGGTGGGCCGGGACCTGGAGGACATGTACCCGCCCAAGCAGCCCATCGGCGAAGCGGACGTGGTGCTGGCGGTGGAGGGCGTGGACGTGCCCGGCTGGGTGCGGGGCGCGTCCTTTGAGCTGCGCCGCGGGGAAATCCTGGGCTTCGCGGGGCTGGTGGGAGCCGGCCGCACGGAGCTTATGGAGGGCATCCTGGGCCTGAGGCCCCGCACCGCCGGCCGCATCTACCGCAACGGTCGGCCCCTCGGGCTCCGCAGCCTTCGCGACGCCCGGCAAGCCGGCATCGTGTATCTCACCGAAGACCGCAAGGGCAAGGGGCTGCTTCTGGACAAGCCGCTCCGGCCCAACCTCACCCTGTTGTCCCTGGAGCGCTATTGCCGGCCGTTCGTCGACGTGCGGATGGAAACCGCCGCCCTGCAGCAGGCGGTGGACGAATTCGGCATCCGGGCGCCCCACCTGGAGACTACGGTCAACACCTTGAGCGGGGGAAACCAGCAAAAGCTGGCCCTGGCCAAGATCATGCAGGTGGAGCCCGAGATCATCATCCTGGACGAGCCGACCCGCGGCATCGACGTGGGCACCAAGCGGGAGATCTACCACTTCATCCACCAGCTGGCCGGGCAGGGCCGGGCGGTTATCCTCATCTCCTCCGAGCTGCAGGAGATCATCGGCCTCGCCCACCGGGTGGTGGTGATGCGCTCCGGTGAAATCACGGGGGTGCTCTCGGGGGAGGACATCAACGAGGAAGAGATCATGCAGTACGCCACGGGCGTGAAAGGAGCGGGGCGCCATGCAGCGGGAGCTTGAGACGGTGCCGCCGGCCAGGGCGGTCGCGACGCGCTTCGACTGGAAAAAGTGGGGACCTTTATGGGCGCTCCTGCTCCTGATCGCGCTGGGCGCTTGGGTCAATCCCAATTTCCTGTCGGCGGCCAACGTCACCAACGTCCTGGCCCGCAGCGCCTTTACGGGCATCATCGCCGTGGGGGCCACCTTTGTCATCATTGCGGGCGGCATCGATTTGTCGGTGGGCTCCATGGCCGCGTTTATCTCCGGGGTCATGATCATCGCGATGAACAAGGCCGTGAGCACCATGGGCACCGGCTGGAACGTGATCCTTTTGGGCATGGGCCTGTCGGTGGCGGTGGGGCTGCTGGCGGGGCTCTTGAACGGGCTGGTGACTACCAAGGGCAAGATCGAGCCGTTTATCGTGACCTTGGGCACCATGGGCATCTACCGGTCCCTGGTCACCTACCTGGCCGACGGCGGCACCCTGTCGTTGAACTTCGGCCTTCGCGGCACGTACCGCCCCGTCTACTACGACTCCCTGTGGTTTATCCCGTATCCCGTCCTGATCTTTATCATCGTGGCCCTGCTGGGCGGGCTGCTGCTCAACAAGACCCGCTTCGGCCGCTATTGCCTGGCCACGGGCTCCAACGAAAACGTGGCCCGCTACTCGGCCATCAACGTGGATCGCATCCGCACCTGGACGTACGTGCTCCAGGGACTGTGCGTTTCGATTGCGACCATCATCTACGTCCCGCGGCTCGGCTCCGCCTCGGGCCAGACGGGCATCTTGTGGGAGCTTGAAGCCATCGCGGCCGTCATCATCGGCGGAACGGCCCTCAAAGGGGGCTACGGCCGCATCTGGGGCACCGTGGCCGGCGCCGTCATGCTGAGCCTCATCGGCAACATCCTCAACCTGACCGACGTCGTCAGCCAGTACCTCAACGGCGCCATCCAGGGGCTCATCATCATGCTGGCGGTGCTGCTGCAGCGGGGAGTGCGCCGCTAGCGGCTGCTGCGAAACCGGCATGTAAGGGGGTGAGGCCCGGCAGGCCGAGGACGGGCTGCACCGACACGTTGGGCGGAGGCTGCGGCCTCAGCGGAAATGGAGCCTTGGGAGCCACGGCGTCCCCGAGGGGCACGGGAGACGGCGGGTCCGGTGGACGGGCCCTCTAGGCACCGGCCTTTCGGGGGGCGGCGGCCCCCGCAAGTCACGGAAGCAAAAATGAGCAGGGGAGGCACGGAAGGTATGAAAACCAGGCTTGCGCTTTTGCTTGTCGTCGCGCTGCTGGCAGTCGGGGTGCTGCCTGCGGTCGCGCTGGCCCAGCAGCAGGTGACCATCGGCGTTTCCATCCCGGCGGCCACCCACGGCTGGACGGGCGGCGTCAACTACTGGGCCCGGGAAACCCAGAAGCGTCTTGAGGCCACCTATCCCAACCTGCGCATCGTGCTAGTGACGGCCAACGACGCGGCCACCCAGGCCAACGACCTTGAGGACCTGTACGCGGTGCACAACATCGACGCCCTGGTCATCCTGCCCTTTGAGTCCGACCCGTTGACCGGGCCGGTGGAGGAGCTGAAGAAGCGGGGCGTGTTCATCACCGTCGTGGACCGCGGCCTGTCCAAGGAAGGCATCGCGGACGTGTACGTGGCCGGCAACAACCCCGCCATGGGCCGGGTGTCGGCCGAGTACATGGTGGAGGCCCTGGGCGGCAAGGGCAATATCGTGGTGCTCCGCGGCATCCCCACCGTCATCGACAACCAGCGCTTTGACGCCTTCATGGACGTGATCAAGGACACGGACATCAACGTGCTGGCGTGGGAGTACGCGTACTGGAACCGGGACGACGGGTTCCGCGTCATGCAGGACTTCCTGGTCCGCTTCCCCAAGATTGACGCGGTCTGGGCGCAGGACGACGACATTGCCCTGGGCGTCATCGAGGCCGTCATGCAGGCGGGCCGCGAAAACGAGATGTTCATCGTGGGCGGCGCCGGCATGAAGGAGATCATCTACCGGGTGATGCAGGGCGATCGGCTGACGCCGGTGGACGTGCTCTATCCGCCCGGCATGATCGCCACCGCCATGGAGGTCACGGCGCTGCGCTTCGTGAGCAGCGCGCCCATCCTGGGCGAGTACATTTTGGACTCGCCGCTCATCACGCCGGAAAACGCGGCCGACTACTACTTCCCCGACTCGCCGTTCTGATCGGGCTCTCGAAAAAGGGGGTCGCGGGGATCGGCCGCAGGGGGCCGATGTACGCAGGCAGGGGCAGGACGACCAGCGTCCTGCCCCCGCCTTATTGGCCGGGAAGTCACCACGAGGAGAAGTCATGGGCCGGAGGACAATACCTCAGCATGTTGCTGGCCCCCGCCTTCGACGCCGGAGGGGACGGGTTCACCAGCGGTACTGCAGGCTGGCCACGAACGCGTGGGCGTTGTGGCGCTCGCCCCACGTGGCTTCGAGATCCCCGCGCACCACGAAGCTATCCGATAGGCGGGCCTGGAAACCGGCGCCCGCGGTGAAGACGGCCGATGTCGGTCCCCCGCACGTTGAACCAGCCGCTGTTTGCCTCCCGCAGGCGGGCCGTAAGCTGCGGCGCGGCGTCGCCCATCTCCCGCTCGTACCCAAGCCGCAGCTCGGTGTGGACCCAGCCGTCTTCCCGGACGGATTCATGGATGAGCCGGACGCCGACTAAAGCCCGCTGGGACCGGAACGTCGAGCGTTGCACCTCGAGGCTGCCGGGGCCGGTTTCCGTGAATCCGGGCTGCTCGACGGCGGCCAGCCGGAAGCCGAAGCCAGGTTCCACCTGCACGCTGCCCATCTGGAACCGCCGGAGCGCCCGGGCTTCGACGGCCCACGTGCTGGCCCGGTAGTTGGCCGTGGCCGGAGAGGGTTGGCCTTCCGCTTGGATCCGCCGCTCGCTGTTTACGGTGTGCCAGCCGTAGGACGCGGCCCCTGCGAATTGCCACGGGCTGCTTCCCGGATCCGGGTTGCCGCCCCAGCGGCCGTACACGGCGGCCTGGGTCGACTGAACCGTTCCCCGGGCCTCGCCGCGGTCAAGGACGGTGGCGTCGCCCGGGCCAAAGCCGAAGGCGACGCCGACGGCGCCGGCGCCGGCCGGCCGCTCCAACCCCAGGCGCATGCCCGTATGGCGAGACTGGAACCCGGGGCCGTTGCCGTCGGACGCCACCCGGAAGTAGCTTCGCGTCCCGTGGGCCCAGAGGTTGTACTCGGCGCCGGGAGCGTCACCGGATCCGCCCGCGGCAGCCGGGCTTGCCGGCTGCAGGCCCGCCTGGCCGAAGAGGTACGCGGCTTCCGGCGCCGGCCCGCCCGTCTCCGGCGACGCCAGTTGCTGCGGCAGGAGGGACGCTAGTTGCCAGGACGGCCTGGGGTTCCCGGGAGAGAAGGGGCCTGCATGAGAGAAAAGACGATGCTGCAGGTCCTGGTGAAAGTCCCAGACGACGCCGCCCAGGGCCAGGGGCAGCGCGGTCAGGGCGTCGCCGGCGACTTGGTTGGCAGCCGCCATCTGTGCCGGGCTGCCGGGCTCCTGCTCGGCGAGGTGGCCCAGGACGAGCCCGCCGCCCGACACCGCCGGATCGTTCAGCATTTCCAGGAGGGCCCGCTGGTTGGGGCTGTAGGGCGTGTCCCGGTCGAGGAACTGCCGGGCGCCCGCAACGACGATCAGCTGGTTTCCGACCACCGGGGGCGTGGTGAACTCAACGGCGCCGAACCCGCTGCAGCGCGCCCGGCTGGACGTGGCCTTGCAGGCCGCCGGCGGCCTCCAGGACGGTAAACTGGTCACCAGGCTGGGGCAAGGTGCCCAGGCGGAGCGCCAGCGGGACGGCGGTCAGGTCGACGGCGTCGCCGGTGGTGAGCGGAATCGGGCCATCGCCCTCATGGAGCATGATGACGAGTTCGTTGCCGACGTGGAACTCGTTCATGTGGACGGTGCCGCCGTAGATGTGGGTGCCGCCCGTGTAGGAGTTCGAGCCCGCCAAGGCCAGGGTCCCTTCGCCCGGCTTGATGAGGCGGCCGTCGCCGTCGATGTCGTTCGCGAAGGTGGAGTCATAACCCTGGGTGTCCACGTCGAAGTCGTACACGAAGCGGGCCGGGCCCCGCACGGCCTTGCCCACGTCCAAAAGGCCCCAGCCGAACACGTCGTCCACGCCGGGCTCGCCGATGTCTTCCGCCGTGGTCAGCAAGGTCTGCTGGATATGACGAGCGGAGAAGTAGGGGAACGCCTGCTTGACCAGGGCCGCCCCGCCCGCCACCATGGGGGCCGCCATGGAGGTGCCGTCAAAGCGGATGTACTTGTTGTAATGGGCCATGGCCGAATAGATGCCCAGCTTGTCCTCCTCCGGCGGCGGCGGGGGCCACTGGCCGTCGCTTTCGTCCGGACCGGCCTCTGCCTCATCGTCGTCGTTATCGGGCGTGTTGCCTCCCGGAGCGGCCAGGCACCAGTGCTTGGTGACCCCGCACTTGTTGCTGTACTCGGCTAAGGTGTTCTTGTCCCAGCCCACGGCCACGACGGTCAGCCAGTTGTTCCGGAGTTCCGGGTACAGGTAGGGCAAGCCCGGGGTCAGGTCGCCGTGCTCCAGCTTGTCGTTTCCGGCCGCCCACACAAAGAGCGTGCCCATCCTAGCCAGCTCATGGATGGCGGCGATGGTCTTGGGATACCGGGCCTCCGCCTCTGCCCTCGTCCACTGCGTGATGGGCTTGAACGGCGACAAGCCCCAGCTGTTGTTGACGATGGGTACCGGGTTCTCCACGAGGTACAGAAAACCCGCGGCCGTATCGGCGTCCACGTCGGAAGTGTTAGCCCCTTCGCGCACGGCCACGATCTTGGCGTCATAGGCGACGCCGTGCATGCCGCGGCCGTCGCGGCGCGCCGCCAGGATGCCCGCCACGTGGGTTCCATGGTACCGCAGGTCCTCCGAGTCTTCCGGATCCACGACAACATCTTCGTCGATGTAGTAGGCCTCCAGCAGCTGGCCGACGAACTCGGAGTGGCTGCCGTCCACCCCGCTGTCAAATACGGCCACCACGACGCCCTTGCCCGTATAACCCTGGGCGTACGCCTGCGCGGCCTTGATCATCTCCAGGCCTTCCTGGGCCAAGTATTCCTGGTCGAAGTCGGGGGAATCCTGAGCGGCGGCCGGGATACCCAGCCCGCCGATGAGCGCAGCCACGCAGGCCGCAACGAGCACCCGCGGCAGCAGACGCCCGGTCGACATTCCGTCCACTCCTTTCGGTTTGTCCTCAAACTCCCTCAACACGACTCCTTCAACATGCCACCGGAAGCCATGGACCCCCCTTTCCGCGGACGCGTGCTTTCACCAGGCTCGGGATCGCGGGCTTATGGGTGGTGGACCGTGCCGCGGCCCGCCGGCGTGCTCCGAGCCTGCATTGACCCCGAGCGAGGCGGAGAAAAAGAGAGCCCCCCGGGAACCAGTTTCCCGAGGGGCTTTGCCTTGGCGCGCCCGGGAGGATTCGAACCTCCGACCTCCGGATTCGTAGTCCGCGCCGCCGCTTCCCCGGGCTTCACCGGTGTGCCCAAAACCCGCATGGCTGTGCGGTTTGCCAGTCCGTTCCAGCGGAAAAACCACGGCGTTTCACCGCCTGCGCGCAGCCGCGCTGCAACATTGTGCAACATGACTTTGCGGCCCGGCCCGGCAGCTCGTCACGTCCGTGGGCTATGACAGCGGGTGGCCGCCGCGGCCCGCGTTCCGTCTGCTGCAGCAACGGTTCAGGAACAGGCAGCAGAAAAGGAGGGGCGTTCGCCCCTCCCTGTGATAAATTGTTCTGCTGGCTGTAGCGGTGACCGTCTACTCCGACCAGCCGCTCCAATCGACTTCGATGTCAGGCATGAGCGGCGGAATCGTGTCATCGCCGGAACTAAAATGGCTCTCCCGCAATTTCGATGCTATTGGGCAGCCTTGATAGTATGGCAGCCCAGTCTCCCCCCTCTCATTAGAGTCCCAGGTAGTGGTGTAAATTCCATAGCGTGGCTGCTCTCTTGACGCGAGTGGCCACGGTCGGGTTCCATGCGTTTAGAGCCACCAAAACGCAAAGGAGGAACCCTATCGTGGCCACCGACTTAAGCATCGCA
>DATGPV010000048.1:0-35442 GCA_035304545.1 Limnochordales bacterium
GGTGCGGGCCCGCACTTCCGCCATGGTTTCCCGCGCGATGGCCCGGGCCCGATCGGCGCCCGCGGCCAAGATGTCCCGCAACTCCTGGGGCCGGCTCATGAGCTCCCGGTACCGCTCCCGGATGGGGGCCAGGGCCTGCACCATGTCTTCGGCCAGCTGCTGCTTCAAATCCACATATCGCAGGGTGCCCGCTTCGTACGCGGCCCGGAACTGGGCCACCGTTTCCGGCGCCGAGAAGCTTTCCAGGAGGGTAAACAGGTTGGCCACCCCTGGGCTCATGGTCTCGCCCCGGGGCCCGGTGTCGGTGACGGCCCGGCGGATGAGGCTGCGGATCTCGTCGGGCTCGGCCACCAGGGGCACGTAGCTGCCGGGGATGCTCTTGGACATTTTCCGGGTGGGATCATTCAAGGCCATGACCCGGGCTGCTTTGGTCAGGTGGGCCTGGGGCTCGGGGAACGTGTCGCCGAACAGGTGGTTGAAGCGGCGGGCCAAATCCCGGCTGAGCTCCAGGTGCTGGATCTGGTCTTCGCCTACGGGCACCAGCGCCGCCTTGTAAAGCAGGATGTCGGCTGCCTGCAGGATAGGGTAGTTGAGCAGGCCCGCGTTCAGGTTTTCCCGGTGCTGCCGGGACTTGTCCTTAAATTGGGTCATGCGCTGCAGGCTGCCCAGGGGCGTGATGCAGTTGAGGATCCAGCACAGCTCCGTGTGCTCCCGCACGTGGGACTGCACGTACAGGACGCTGCGCTCGGGATCGATGCCGCAGCCGATGAGGGTCGCCGCCGTGGCCAGCACCCGGCGGGGCATCTCGGCCGGATCGTACGGGATCGTCATCGCGTGCAGGTCGACCACGCAAAATACGCAGTCGTAGCGCTCCTGCATGTCCACCCAGTTGCGGATCGCGCCCAGGTAGTTGCCCACATGCAGTTCGCCGGTGGGCTGGATGCCGGAGAAGACGCGCTCCATTGCTTCCACTCCAATCCGTCCTTTGTCCACTGCGTCCTTGGCCCGGCCGCAGTCCGGCCCTTGCGGTTCAGTTTACCACAGGCCCGCCCGGCAGGGAACCGGGGCCGGTGCAGGGGATCGCCGGCCCGTTGGGGAACTTGTCGACGCGCAAAGCCCCGAACGCGGCGCCGGGGCACACTGGCCCAGGGAGGGATGCCGGTGATCGCCATTGTGACGGATTTTGGGCAGTCGGAGTACGTGGGCATCATGAAGGGCGTGATCCTGCAGCACGCGCCCCGGGCGGTCATCGTGGATTTGTACAACGAGGTGGAAGCCCAGTCGGTGCGGGAGGGCGCGTGGGTGCTGTACACCGCCTACCGGCACTTCCCCGCCGGCACCGTCTTTTTGTGCGTGGTGGACCCGGGTGTAGGCTCCGACCGGCAGGCCTTGGCGGTGCGCACCCGCCGGTACTTTTTCGTCGGGCCCGACAACGGGCTGTTGTACCCGGCCATCGAGGACGACGGCATCGAAGAGGCTGTGGCCTTGCCGGTGCCGCCGGGCGCGTCGGCTACCTTCCACGGCCGGGACGTGTTTGCCCCCGCGGCCGCCCAGCTGGAGGCGGGCGCCGCCCTCACGGACCTGGGCGAGCCCACCCAGGTGCGGGTGCCGCTGACCTTTCACCGGCAGGGCCGGGAAGGCGAGATCGTGCGGGTGGACCGCTTCGGCAACATGATCACCAACTTGCCCCACACCGGCCAAGACCAGTACCGCGTGTCGGTGGAGAGCTACCGGCGTATCATGCCCTTTGTCCGCACTTACGCCGAGGCGCCCCGGGGGAAGCTTTTCGTCATCGAAGGCTCCGCGGGTACGCTGGAGATCAGCCTTAAGAACGGCAGTGCCTGGTCAGTCATGGACGTCCCCTTGGGCGGGCGCATCACCATCGAGTGATGCCGGCTGGGGCAGGAGGTCCGCGGCCGTGGCGTCCACCAGGGCCAGGCCCGGGCCCCCGGCCGCGAAGACGTCGTCGCGGCCCGGGACCTGCACGTACCAAGTGGGGTGATCGCCGATCACAATGGGCGTCGGTTCGCCCACCAGGAGGACCGGCCCGGGGGCGGGGGCCGGGGCCTCGAGGCGCACTTCCACCCTCATCCGGGGCGGGTCCAGGCCAAAGGCGCCCAGATCGACCTCCTCGTCATCGGCGTCGATGCGGCGGTAGGCCCGCAGGTCCGCCAGGGCCAGCACCGCGGCAGTGACGCGCGCGCTGTCGGCGGGCGCAGTCACTGGCTCCGCCAGTTCCCACTCCACGGCCCCGGTCCCATCCCCATCCCCGGCGGCGTCCGGCTGGGGGTCCGGGCCAGCCCCCGCGGAAGAGGGCGGCGCTATCCGGCGCAGGCGCAAGGTGCTGCCGTCCCGATGGTGGATCACGATGGCCGTGACGGCCCACGGATCGAAGGACAACAGCTGCAGGTCCCCGGCCTCCGCTTCTTGGGCGGTTTCCACGGGGACTGCTTCGCGTCCGGGGATGAGGGTGAGCAGGACGGCCAACGTGCCGCCCACCAGGAGCACCAGTAGCCACCGGGCTTTGGCCACCGCGGCAGGCCCCCTCTTGGGCGTCTTTGGCTGGGTCTAAGGATGCACCCCCAGTATAGCGAAACCCCCGCGCGGGGTAAACCCTGGGCTTGGGAGCGGTTTCCAGGCGGGGAGGCGGCGATGGCAGAGGCTTGGGACCGGGACGCGCGGCGGGCCGGGGCGCGTACGATAGTAACCGGAGGACACCGCGGGAAAGGACCGACGCCGTCCATGGCTGAGACCATGTTTGCGCTGGTGAAGCCCGCCCCCGGTCCAGGATTGGTGCACGCGGAAGTGCCCGTCCCGCCGCTGGGCCCCCGGGACTGTCTGGTGCGGGTGGAAGCCGCCTCCATCTGCGGCACTGACCTGCACATTTACCGGTGGGACGCCTGGGCCGCGTCCCGGCTGCGGCCGCCTCTTGTCGTCGGCCACGAGTTTTGCGGCCGGGTGGCGGCGGTAGGTCCCGGCGTCGACGAGGTGGCCGTGGGCGACTATGTGGCGGGGGAAGGGCATTTGTTTTGCGGCCGCTGCTACTTTTGCCAGACGGGCCAGGCCCACATTTGCGCCCGCGGCCGCATCATCGGCGTGGACACCGACGGTTGCTTCGCCCAGTTTGTGCGCCTGCCGGCCGCCAATCTGTGGAAACTGGACGAGGGGGTGCCGCCCGCCATCGGCGCCATTCACGATCCGCTGGGCAACGCGGTCCACGCGGTGATGCGGGCGCGGGTGTCGGGGGCCAGCGTGGCGGTGGTGGGCTGCGGGCCCATCGGCCTGTGCGCGGTGGCCGTGGCCCGGCGGGCGGGGGCCGCGGCGGTGTTCGGCATCGACGTCAACCCGTACCGGCTGGCCCTCGCGCAAGGGCTGGGTGCCGACGCTGTCGTCCGCAGCGATGCCGAGGATGCCGTCGCGGCCGTGCGGGACTTGACGGACGGATGGGGACCCGAGGTGGTGCTGGAGATGTCGGGCCATCCGGCGGGGATCCGGGCCGCCTTTGAGATGCTGCGCAAAGGCGGGCGCCTCGTCCTGTTGGGCATCCCACCGGGGCCTGTAGAAACCGATCTCAGCAGCTGGATTATCTTTAAGGAAGCAAGGGTGCTGGGCGTCAACGGCCGCCGGATCTTTGCCACGTGGCACCGCATGGCGGAACTGCTGCGGACGGGCTTGGACGTCGCGCCGGTGGTGACCCACCGGTTTTCCCTGGCCGAGTACGAGACCGCCTTTGCGGTGCTGGCCGAAGGCCGCTGCGGCAAGATCGTGCTGGTGCCGTGACGGATCCCATGGGCGGGCCCCCTGGAGCCCGGGGATGGCAGCCGAAGGAGGGGGCAGGCATGCCGCGAGGCGCGCCGCCGGCCCTGGCCTATCTGGCCGAGGAGCTCCGGCAGATGAAGGAACAGGGGATCTTTCGCTATCCCCGGGTTATCGAGGGGCCCCAGGGGCCCCGGGCCGTCGTGGACGGCCGGGAAGTCATCAACCTCTCCTCCAACAACTACTTGGGCCTGGCCCATCACCCCCGCCTGCGGGAAGCTGCCGTCAAGGCCGTGGAGGCCTACGGCGCGGGGACCGCGTCGGTGCGCACCATCGCCGGCACCATGGACCTGCACCGGGAGCTGGAGCGGCGGCTGGCAGAGTTCAAAGGCACCGAGGCGGCGCTGGTGTTTCAGTCGGGTTTTGCCGCCAATGCGGGCACCGTGGCCGCCATCCTGGGCCGCGGCGACGTCGTCATCAGTGACGAACTCAACCACGCGAGCATCATCGACGGATGCCGCCTGAGCCGGGCCGAGATAAGAATTTATCCCCACAAGGACGTGGCGGCCCTGCGCCGGATCCTGGAAGAATGCCGGGGCGCCCGGCGGGTGCTGGTGGTGACCGACGGCGTGTTCAGCATGGACGGGGACATCGCGCCGCTGCCCGATATTGCAGCCGCGGCCAAGCCGTACGGCGCCATCGTCATGGTGGACGACGCCCATGCCAGCGGCGTGCTGGGCCAAAAGGGGCGGGGGACGGTGGACCACTTCGGCCTCCACGGGCAGGTGGACATCCAAGTGGGGACGCTGTCCAAGGCCGTGGGCGTCCTGGGGGGCTACGTGGCCGGCAGCCGGGTGCTGATTGACTATTTGATTCAACGGGCCCGGCCCTTCCTCTTTAGCACGTCCCACCCGCCTGCCGTCACGGCGGCGTGCTTAGCGGCGCTGGATGTAATGGAAACGGAACCCCAGTGGATGGAGCGGCTGTGGGACAACGCCCGCTACTTCCGGGACGGCCTCGCGGACGCGGGCTTTGACGTTTCCGGCAGCGAAACGCCCATTATTCCCGTCATCCTGGGGGACGAGGAGCAGGCCATGCGCTTGAGCGAGGGGCTCTTCGCGGAGGGCGTGTTCGCGCAGGGCATCGCGTTTCCCACGGTGCCCCGGGGCAAGGCGCGGGTGCGCACCATCGTCACCGCGGCCCACACCCGGGATGACCTGGACCAGGCCCTCGCCGCCTTCCGCAAAGTCGGGCGCGCGCTGGGGATGGTGTGACTGTCCTGGCCCCCGCGGGCTGCCCGTCTCCCACGGGCCGCCCAACAGTGCTATACTGTGGGGAGTGGACAGGGTTGTGGGAGGCGAGGCAAATGCGGTTTGTGGTTCAGGACGGGCACCTGCTGGTGTACGCCGACGTGGAGGAGCTGGCGGAAGGAATCGATCCCGGTGCCCACGCGGGCCGCGAGGTGCAGGTGCTGTCGATTCCGCTGGAGGCGGGCACCAACAACGAGCACGTCGTGGAGCCCATGGCCCAAGGCATTGCCTCGGTGTTGGAAGCTGGCTGGCAAACGCCCAGCGCCAAGGTGCGGGACGTGGTGGTGGTGACCGAGCACCCGGGCGGCGCCTACAGCTGGCTGTCGCTGCTGCGGACGGGTGCCTGCGAAGGCGTCAACATTTTGGACGCGACGCTGGATATGGGCGTGCACTTCATTATGAATCACGAGGACCAGGAGCGGCACTTGGGCGCCTGGGAGTACCAGGCCATCTCTGCCGAAGACGGCTTCGTGCTGGAAGTGTGCCAGGCGCTGCTGGAGCAGATCAACATCCCGCCCTTGTTTGCCGACAGCGATCTGCTGCGGGACGAGGACGACGATGACGACGGCCCCCCCGAGGGGCCGGGGCGCCTGACGTGGCAAGATTACGAGGAGCGCTACGGCATGTCCACCCAGGAACTGATGCAGCGCTTGGCCTCCGGGGAAGAAGAGATCCGCACGCCGGCCCAATGGGAGGAGCGGGCCGACTGGCTCTGGTCCTACGACGAATACTTGCGGGAACAGTGGCGGCGGACCGTGGTGGATCACCTGCGCGGGGAGCTGGCCCTTTTGCGGCGCCGCCTGGAAGACCTGGAAGCGGAGCGCCAGCGGGCCGGCGACGCCATCGCGCGCCTGGAGGAACAGGGCGCCCGCTTTGCCGAGGACGGCTGATGAATACCGGACCTTTCGTGCGAGTCGGTGCTTGCCTTTACAATGGATGGCCGCCTGTGATATCATGGCCCCAGTAAAGGCGTGCACGCGGCCGAGATTCTGGGTTTGGTTGTGACGATTTTCACAAATCACCGCCCCGGGGGGCGATGTGGGTGCATCCGTACGTCCCGTTGCTCATTTATATCGGCGTGGCCTTGCTCATCCCGCTGGCCATCTCCCTCCTGGTGGAAACCATCAGTTCCCGCCGGCCCGATCCTATGAAGTACGTGCCCTACGAAAGCGGCTATCCCACCACGGCGCTCCGCGGGCGGTTTCCGGTCAAGTTCTACGTCATCGCGATGCTGTTTGTCATCTTTGACGTGGAGGCGGCCGCCTTCTACTCGTGGGCGGTCATGCTCCGGGAGATGGGCGCGTACGGGCTGGCGGTCATGGCCCTCTTTTTGGTGGTGTTCGTGCTGGGCGACCTGTACGTGTGGAAAAAGGGAGGGCTTGATTGGCGATGAGCACCAACAACCAGTTTTTCCTTACGTCCGTCGAGAAGTTCGTCCGGTGGGCGCAGAAGTCGTCCATGTGGCCCCTCACTTTTGGGCTGGCCTGCTGCGCCATCGAGATGATGCAGTTGGTTTCGCCCCGCTATGACATGGCCCAGTTTGGCGGGGAAGTGTTTCGCAGCACTCCCCGGCAGGCGGACCTGATGATCGTGTCGGGGCGGCTGTCCAACAAGATGGTGCCCGTCATCAAGCAAGTTTATGCGCAGATGCCCGACCCCAAGTGGGTGGTGGCCATGGGCGCGTGCGCGTCCAGCGGCGGCATCTTTGACAACTACGCGATCGTGCAGGGCGTGGACGAGGTGCTGCCCGTGGACATCTATGTGCCCGGCTGCCCGCCGTCGCCGGACGCGGTGGTGTACGCGGTGCTTCAGCTGCACGACGCGATCCTCAAGGGCCAGGCCCACGGCGGAGTGATGCGGGCATGAGCGGACCCCGGCACTACCCGGAGCCCTACAGGGGCGGCGCGGCGGCCTTGGCCCACGTGCGGGACGCGATCGTGCCCGCGCTGGTGGAGGCCTTTGGCGACGGCGTCGAGCCCATGGAAACGCCCTTCGACCAGCCCCAGGTACGGGTCGCCCCCGACAAGCTGGAGCCGGTAGCCCGCTGGCTCAAGGAACGGGGCTTCAACATGCTGGTGGACGTGGGCGGCGTGGACTACCTGCCCCGCACGCCCCGCTTTGAGGTAGTCTACCACCTCCTGGCGCTGCCCCAGCTGTGGCGCCTGCGCCTGCGGGTGCCGGTGGAGGAGGCGCAGCCCGAGGTGCCGACGGTCAGCCACCTGTGGCCGGCGGCCGATCCGGCCGAGCGGGAAGTATGGGACTTGTTCGGCATCCGGTTTGCGGGCCATCCCAACCTGACCCGCATTCTGATGCCCGACGACTGGGTGGGGCACCCCCTGCGCAAGGACTACCCGCTGCAGGGCCCGCGGGCGGGCTTGCCGGCCCACGCGGCGGACCGCAACCGTTACCATGCCCCCAAGCTGCCGGGGCACCCGCCGGGCACGACGGGTTTGCCGGGCGGGGCGAAAGGCGGGAAGTGACGTGAGCCAAGTCATCAGATCCGGCGATTACGATCTTGATCTGCAAGAGCTGCAGATCGACGGCGAAGGCGATCGGATGACGCTGAGCGTCGGCCCCCACCACCCCAGCACCCACGGCGTGCTGCGGGTCGTCTTGGAGATCGAGGGGGAGCGCATCGTCAAGGCGACGCCGGAAATCGGCTTCTTGCACACCGGCATCGAAAAGACCGCCGAGCACCTCACCTGGACCCAGGCCATCACCGTCATCGACCGCATGGACTACCTGGCGCCCATGTCCAACAACTTGGGCTACGTGCTGGCGGTGGAGAAGCTCTTGGGCATCGAGGTGCCGGCCCGGGCCCGCATCGTGCGGGTGCTGCTGACGGAGCTGCAGCGCATCGCCAGCCACCTGGTCTGGCTGGGCACTACGGCCCTGGACATCGGCTCCCAGAGCGTCTTGATGTACGCCTTTGACCTGCGGGAAGGCATCCTGGACCTCTTCGAAGAGGTGGCCGGGGCCCGCATGCACCAGAGCTACTTCCGGGTGGGCGGCCTGGCCCAGGACATCCCGGAGGGATTTGAGGACCAGGTGCGCCGGTTCCTGGATCGGGTGCCCGAGCGCATGCGCGAGATCCGGGCCATTCTCGATGAGAACCCCATTTGGCTGGACCGGCTCAAGGGCGTGGGCGCCATCTCGGCGGACAAGGCCATCGCCCTGGGGGTCACGGGGCCCAACCTCCGGGCCTGCGGCGTGCCCTATGACGTGCGCAAGGCCTTTCCCTACGCGGGTTACGACGAGTTCGAGTTCGACGTGCCCGTGGCCGAGAACGGCGACTGCTACGATCGCTACATCGTGCGGGTGGAGGAGATCATGGAATCCTACCGCATCTGCCGGCAGGCCCTGGCTCGCCTGCCGGGCGGGCCGGTGGTGGTGGACGACCGCAAGATCGTGCTGCCGCCCAAGCCCGAGGTGCGGGAGAGCATGGAGGCCCTCATCCACCATTTCAAGCTGGTGTCCTACGGTTTCGACGTGCCCGCGGGCGAGGTGTACCAGGCCCTGGAGAGCCCCCGGGGTGAGATCGGATTCTACGTCGTGTCCAATGGCAAGAACAAGCCGTGGCGGGTGCGGGTCCGGGGGCCGGCCTTTTACAACACCTTTGCCATGCCCGCCATGATGGAGGGGGCGCTCCTGGCCGATATGGTGGCCATCATCGCCAGCGTCGACCCGGTGTTTGGGGAGGTGGACCGCTGATGGCGGCACAGGATGCGGCCCGGGCCAACGGGGCGCCGGCGCAGCCCTGGTGGGAGCGGCGGGCCGCCGACATCGACCAGCTGATCGCGCGCTATCCCAAAGCCCGGTCGGCGCTGATGGGCCTGTTGTGGATGGCCCAGGAGGAGCGGGGCTGGGTGGCCCCCGAAGACATGGACTTTATCGCCCAGCGATTGGGCCTCTCCCGGGCGTACGTGGAGTCCACGTGCTCCTTCTACTCTCTGTACCATCGGGAGCCCGTGGGCCGCTACGTCATTGTCGTATGCGGCAACGTCATGTGCGGGCTGCGGGGCGGCGAGTCCCTGGTGCGCCATCTGGAGGAGCGCCTGGGCGTCAAGGTAGGGGAGACGACCCCTGACGGGCTGTTTACGCTGCTGGTCACCGGCGAGTGCGTGGCGGCGTGCGACGGTGCGCCGGCCTTGCAGATCAATGAGGAGTACTTTCACAAGGTGACCCCCGAGCGGGCCGACCAGATCGTGCAGGCGCTGCGGGAAGGAGCCGATCTGGTGGAGCTGTCGGAGCGCATCGGCCTCACCGCGCCCGGGGCCGTATGGGAAGCGGGGGAGAGCGCGTGAAATACGAAAAGGTGCTCACCAAGGGCATCGGCGAGGTGGACCTCACCCGCATCGAGAACTACGAGGCGCAAGGGGGCTATCAGGCCCTGCGCAAGGCCCTCAAGAGCATGACCCCGGCCGAGGTCCACGAGGAGGTCAAAAAGGCCAACCTCCGGGGCCGGGGCGGTGCGGGGTTTCCGGCGGGGGTCAAGTGGGGCTTTTTGCCCGATGACGGCCGGCCCCGGTACTTGTGCTGCAACGCGGACGAAAGCGAGCCGGGAACCTTCAACAACCGGATGCTCATCGAGTTCAACCCGCACCTCTTGATCGAAGGCATTCTGCTGGCGGCCTACGCGGTGCGGGCGGCCCGGTCCTTCATCTACTTGCGGGGCGAGTTTCGCAAGGGCTACCGGGTGCTCATGGACGCCATCGAGCAGGCCCGGGCCAAGGGGTACTTGGGGGACAAGATCCTGGGCACCGACTTTTCCCAGGAGATCGTCGTCCACCGGGGCGCGGGCGCCTACATCTGCGGTGAGGAAACGGGGCTGCTCAGCTCCCTGGAGGGCGGCCGGGGAGAACCCCGCATCAAGCCGCCTTTCCCGGCGGTGGCGGGGCTCTACGGCATGCCTACGGTGGTCAACAACGTGGAAACCTTGTGCAACGTGCCCTTCATCGTGGACCGGGGCGCGGATTGGTTCCTGTCCATCGGCACCGAGAAGAGTCCCGGCACCAAGATCTTTTCGGTGAGCGGCTTTGTGCGGCGGCCGGGCAACTACGAACTGCCGCTGGGCATCACCTTGCGGGAACTCATCGAGGACGTGGCCGGCGGCATGCTGCCGGGCAGCGAGCTCAAGGCGGTCCAGCCAGGCGGCGCCAGCTCGCCCGTGCTGTTGCCCGAGCACTTGGACTTGCCGCTGGACTTTGACTCTGTACAGCAGGCCGGTTCTATCCTGGGCACCGCGGGCGTCATGGTGTTTGACCAGTCGGTGTGCATGGTGCGGACGGCGCTGTACTACGCGGACTTCTTCTCCCACGAATCGTGCGGCCAGTGCACCCCGTGCCGGGAAGGCACCGCCTGGACGGCGCGGATCCTGCGCCGCCTCGAGCACGGCCAGGGGAGGCCGGAGGACATCGAAGTCCTCAAGAGCTTGCGCACCACCATGAGCGGGACGACTATCTGCCTCTTGTCGGACTTCTCCATCACGTTTCTGCAGTCGGTGCTCAAGCACTTTGCCCACGAGTTTGAAGCCCATATCCAAGGGCGCGCCTGCCTGGCGGAGCGTCCTCGGGAGGTGCGCAGCGCATGAGCGAAATGGTTACGCTGACCATCGACGGACGCGAGGTGCAGGTGCCCAAGGGGACGGGCCTGGTGGAGGCGGCCGCGGCCGCCGGCGTCGAAATCCCGGTCTTCTGCCACCACCCCAAGCTGGACCCCGTCGGGGTGTGCCGCATGTGCCTGGTGGAGGTGGAAGGCCAGCGGAAACCGGTGCCCGCATGCACGACGCGGGCCGCCGACGGCATGGTGGTCCGCACCCAGACACCCCTTATCGAGCATTTGCGCAAGGGCGTCATCGAGTTCCTGCTGCTCAACCACCCGCTGGACTGCCCGGTGTGCGACAAGGGCGGCGAGTGCCCGCTGCAGGACAATACCTTTAAGTACGGCCCAGCGGTGAGCCGGCTCACCTTGCCCAAGATGCGCAAGCGCAAGGCGGTGGACCTGGGCAGCTTCATCATCTTCGATGAGGAGCGCTGCATCCTGTGCCGCCGCTGCACCCGCTTTGACGCGGAGATCGCCTTGGAAGGCAACCTGGTGGTGGCCGAGCGGGCCCACCTGAACATCATCACTACGGCCGACGGCCAAACCTACGACTCCTACTTCAGCGGCAACACCATCGAGCTGTGCCCCGTGGGCGCCCTCACCTCCAAGAACTACCGTTTCAAGGGCCGGCCGTGGGACATGTCGGGAGCGCCTTCGGTGTGCACCGCGTGTCCGGTCGGCTGCAACGTGCGCCTGGACTTTCGCTTTGGCGAGCTTATGCGGGTCGTCTCCCGGGAGCATCCCGACGTGGACGGCGGCTGGCTGTGCGACCGGGGCCGGTTCAATTACAAGTACGTGAATGCAGAAAACCGCATCACCCAGCCCCTGATGCGCCGGGGCGAAGACCTGGTGCCCGTCAGCTGGACGGAGGCCCTGATGGAGATCGCCAGCCGGTGGCGGGCCTTGCTGCGGGACTACGGCGGCGACAGCATCGGCTTTATCGGCGGCGGGCGCCTGACCAATGAAGAGGCGTATCTTTTCCAAAAGCTGGCCCGCGAAGCCGTGGGCACGCCCCACCTGGATCACCGGGTGGGCCGCCAGCGGGTGGCCTCCTGGGATCGATACCCGGGGCGCCTGACCGACATCGACGACGCGGACGTCATCCTGCTGGTGGACGTGCTGCCGGCCGAACGCATGCCCGTAGCCGACTTGCGCATCCGCCGCGCGGCCCAGCGGCGGGGCGCGGCCCTGTTTAGCGTGGGCCCGGCGGTGCCCTCCTACCGGGTGCCCCACACCGCCATCCCCGTGCTGCCCGGCGAAACCGCGGCGCTGCTGCGGCAGGTGGCCCAGCGGATCGCGGTCGGTGGGCCGCAGGACCCGCAGGGGGCGGGGCAGGCTGGTGCCGGGCAGGACACCGCGGCCCCAGGGGCCGCGGCGGAAGGGCGCGACGCCGTCTCGGCACTGGCCGCGTCCTTGGTCCGGGGCCGCAAGGCCGTGGTCGTCTGGAGCGGCGAGGACCTGGAGGCGGGCTTGGCCCTGCGGGAGCTGCTGGAGGCCTTCACGGGCCAGGCGGGCGAAGCCCGGGCCGCCCATGTGCTCATCCCCGGCGAGCAGGCCAACAGCCGGGGCGCGGAGGCCATGGGCGTCCGGCCGGACCGGCTGCCGGGCCACCGGCCCGTGGCGGCGGACGCGGCGGGCATGGACACGGGCCGCATGCTGCAGGCGGCCGCCCAGGGCCAGCTGCAGTCGCTGTACATCGTGGGGGCCAACGTGGCCGAGACGTATCCCAACGGCGTGCTGGCCCGCCACGCGCTGGCCCAGGTGCCGTTCCTGGTGGTCCAAGACCTGTTCCTGACGGAAACCGCGCGCTACGCCCACGTGGTGCTGCCGGCAGCGCCCTTCCCGGTCAAGACCGGAACCTACACCAACATGGAGGGCCGGGTGCAGGCGGTGGCCGCGGCCATGGCCGCCGGGGACAGCCGCACCGACGGCGACATCTTTGTGGCCTTGGCCGAGGCCATGGGACGCAAGCTCATCCCTTCCCAGCAGGAGTTCCGCTGGGAGGTGGAGCACCTCTTCAACACGCTGGGCCAGGACGGGTTCCTGCCCGGCGCGCCCTGGCCTACCCAGACGCCCCCGGCGGCCGCGGGGACGGCCAGCGCCGGCCAGGAGCCGGCCCCGGCCCAGGGCCATGTCCTGGACGGTTCGGGTGCCGATGGGGCAGAGTTGGTGCTAGTGGCCGTGGACCGGCTCTACGGCGGCGGCGGCACGGGCCGCTTTGACCCCGGCTTCCGGGACTTGCAGCCCAAGGCCGAGGCGCTCTTCCATCCCGCCGATGCCGTGGCCCTGGGCGTTGAGCCGGGCGACACCGTGACCTTGGCGGCCGGGCTGGACGCCTTGACCTTGCCGGTGGGCGTCGCCGCCACGGTGGTGCCCGGCACGGTGCAGGTGCCGTGGGGGGCTCCGGGCGCGGCCGTCAACCGGCTGCTGGCCGGCGCGGCCTGGACCCGGGTCCGGGTGCGCAAGCGGGTGCTGGAGGAGGTGGGCTGATGGACACCGTCGGCCTGGTGCTGATCCGCAGCCTTATCCTGGTCGTTGCGCTGCTGAGCCTCTTCGCCGGCATGACCCTCATCGAGCGCAAGATGCTGGGGTACTTCCACCTGCGGCTGGGCCCAACCCGCACGGGTCCTTGGGGCCTGCTGCAGCCGGTCGCGGACGGGATTAAGGCCTTCATCAAGGAGGACATCATCCCCCGGGACGCGGACCGCCTGGTGTTCCGGCTGGCGCCCATCATCAGCGTGTTCGCCGCCCTGGCGGCATGGTCGGTGATCCCCATCGGACCGCCCATCCAGGTGGGGGGCGTCACCATCCCCTTGAGCGTCGCCGACCCGCCGGGCGGAGTCCTGGTGGTGCTGGCCTTCGGCGCGCTGAGCGTTTACGGCGTGACCTTGGCGGGCTGGTCGTCTCAGAGCAAGTACTCGCTGCTGGGGGCGCTGCGGGCCAGCGCGCAGCTCATCAGCTACGAGCTCTCGATGGGATTGAGCCTGCTGGGCGTCCTTATGCTGGCCGGTTCCTTGCGGCTGACGGAGATCGTGGCCGCGCAGGCCAGCTTGCCCTACATCCTGCTGCAGCCGCTGGGCTTTGTGGTCTTCTTCATCAGCGGCGTGGCCGAGGCCAGCCGGGTGCCCTTTGACCTGCCGGAAGCCGAGACGGAGCTGGTGTCGGGCTACCACACGGAGTACAGCGGCATGCGCTACGCCATGTTCATGATGGCCGAGTACGTCCACATGATCACCGTCTCCAGCATGGTGACGCTGCTGTATTTGGGCGGCTGGAACGGGCCGGCCTTCTTGCCGCCGGTGCTGTGGTTCCTGCTCAAGGTGGGGCTGCTCTTGTTCGTGTTCATCTGGCTGCGGGCGAGCCTTCCGCGGCTTAGGTACGACCGCCTGATGGACTTGGGCTGGAAGGTGCTGCTGCCGCTGGCCGTCCTCAATTTGGTGGCGACGGCGGTGGCCACCGCGGTGTTGGGGTAGCGGCGGCGGGGCCGCGGCGTTGAGGCGGCTTTCGCCGGCCACGGAGAACCGGGCCCAGAGACTGGGCGGGGCGCTTGTGCGAGGAGTGATTCCGATATGTTGAGGGCACTGGCCAGGGGCATGGGCACCACCCTAAAGATGTTTTTCCGGCGGAAGCCGACCATTCAGTACCCGTTCGTCAAGAAGGAACGGTCGGCCCGGTTCCGGGGGCGGCACGAGCTGCGCCGCTACAGCAACGGGCTGGAGATGTGCATCGGCTGCGAGCTGTGCCAGGTGGCGTGTCCTGCCGCGGCCATCACGGTGATGCCCGCCGAAAACGACCCGGCGCGGCCCAATTCGCCGGGGGAGCGCTATGCGTGGAAGTACGAGATCGATATGTTGCGCTGCATTTTCTGCGGCTTGTGTGAAGAGGCGTGCCCGACCGACGCCCTGCACTTGACCCGGGAATTCGAGCTGGCCGATTTCACCCGGGAGAGCCTGGTGTACAACCGCGACCGGCTGGTCAACAAGCACACCAGTGATTTCCAGGTGCCCACCCACGTGTACCCGCCCTACAGCGGCTGGGTGCCGATGCACGGGCCCGCGGGCGGAGACGGGGCGGGCGCGGCTAGCGGTGGGGAGGCCCCGGCCGCCGGGGATACCCCGCCCGCCGGGGAGGCGAAGGGCGCATGAGCTGGGTCGTGCTCTTGGCGGCGGCGGTGGCCGTGTTGGGTGCCATCGGCGTGGTGCGGTCCCGCATCCCGGTGCACTCGGTGCTGGCCCTGGTGCTCAACCTGCTGGCGCTGGCGGCTTTGTTTATCGCGCTGAACGCGGAGTTCATGGGCTTGGTGCAGATCATCGTGTACGCCGGCGCCGTCATGGTGTTGTTCCTGTTCGTCGTGAGCCTCTTGGGCCCGCGGCGGGAGGCCATTGAGCGGGAGCTGTCGCTTCTGCCCGGGCAGGAGCCCCTGGGCGTGGCCATGGGCGTGCTGTTTTTCATCGCTTTGCTGGTGGCGGTGGTGCGGCAAGCCTTTCCCGCCCCCCAGGCGGTGCACGGGGGCTTTGGCACGGTGCGGGCCTTTGGCGCGGCCCTCTTTTATGAGCACGTGTTGGTGCTGCAGCTGGCCGCGCTGCTCCTGATGGTGGCCGTGGTGGGCGTCGTGGTGCTCATCGCCCGCCGCGACCAGGGGAGGTGACGGGGATGCCCGGGATGGCCGTTGAAGGCTACGTGGTGCTGAGCGCCCTGCTGTTTGTCATCGGCCTTATTGGGGTGCTGGTGCGGCGCAGCCCCTTGGTGATGCTCATGTCCATCGAGGTTATGTGGGGCGCGGCCTCCCTGTTGTTCTTGACCTTTGCCCGGATGTGGGCCGCCATGGACGGGCACGTGTTCACTTTTATGATCGTGGCCGTCGGAGCGGCCGAGGCCGCGGTGGGGCTGGCCCTCATCGTCCTGATTTTCCGCAGCCGCCACAAGGCCGACGTGGACGACGTGCGGGCGTTGCGGGGCTAGAGAAGGGGGTAGACTCGTGGAAAACGGCTACTGGCTGTTGGCGCTGATCCCCGGCCTGCCCCTGGTGGGCGCGGCGGTGACGGCCGCGGCCCGCAACCGCTGGGGCAAGCCGGCCCTGGCGGGCACCGCGTCCACCATGGTGGGACTGGCCTTCCTGGTCACCGTGGCCGCGCTCGTCCGCTACCTGGATCTGGGCGGCGGGGCCCTGGAGCTGTCCCTTTGGTCCTGGGGTCCGGCCGGCGTGGGCCTGGGGCTGCTGGGCGACGCGGTGTCGCTGTGGTTCTTGCTGGTGGTGACGGGCGTCGGCCTGCTCATCCACATCTATGCCTCGGCGTATATGGCCGACGATCCCGGCTACGGGCGCTTTTTCGCCGAACTCAATTACTTCATCTTCGCCATGAGCCTGCTGGTTTTGGCCGACGGGTTCTTGGGGATGCTCATCGGCTGGGCCAACGTCGGTTTGGCCTCATACCTGCTGATCGGTTTCTGGAACCAGCGGGACGCGGCCGCGGCGGCGAGCCGCAAAGCCTTTTGGGTCAACACCGCGGGCGAAGTGGGCCTCATCTTGGCCATGGCCATCATTTGGAACGCCTTTGGCAGCTTGCGCTTCGCGGACGTGCTGCCCCAGGCGGGCCAGGCGGACCCGGAGGTCCTGAACGCCATCGCGCTGTTGCTGCTGGTGGGGGCCGTGGCCAAGTCGGCCCAGCTGCCCCTGCACGTGTGGCTGCCCGACGCGATGCAGGGCCCTACGCCGGTAAGCGCCCTCATCCACGCCGCCACCATGGTGACGGCGGGCGTGTACTTGGCGGTGCGGGCTTTTCCGCTGTTTGAGGCGGCGCCGGTGGGCATGACGGCGGTGGCGGTCGTGGGCGTCGCATCGGCTCTCTTTGGCGCGGTGGTGGCCGTGGGCCAGAACGACATCAAGCGGGTGCTGGCCTTCTCCACCATGAGCCAGGTGGGGTACATGATCCTGGGAGCCGGCGTCGGGGCCTACAGCGCCGCCCTGTTTCACTTTATGACCCACGCCTTCTTCAAGGCCTTGCTCTTCCTTGGCGCGGGCATCGTCATCCATCATTTCCATGGCGAACAGGACATCCGGCGCATGGGCGGGTTGGGGCGCCAGCTGCCCTTTGCCTACTGGACCTTCCTTATCGGCACGCTGGCCCTCATCGGGGTACCGCCTTTGTCCGGCTTTTTCAGCAAGGACGAGATCGTGGTCGCGCTGCTGGAGACGGGCCACCCGTGGCTGTGGGCGTTGGCGGTGGCGGCGGCGGGCTTGACCGCGTTTTACATGACCCGCCTGTTCTGCCTCGTCTTTACCGGGCCGGCGCCCAATGCCGGCGCCCGGGGCCGGGCGGCCAAGGAAGCGGCCGCCGCCCGGGAGACCGAGGCGGTCGCCTACTGGAACCCCGCGCCGGGCGTGCACCCGCTGAAGGCGGTGCCGGTGCTGCTGTTGACGGTGTTGTCGGCGGTGGCCGGGTTGCTGTCGGTGCCGGGCCTGACAGCGGTGCCTGAGGAGTTCCTGGGCCGGGTGCTGGGGCATTACGGGGCGGTCCCGGCGGCCGCCGCCGCGGTGGCGCCCGAGCAGGCCAAGACCTTGACCATCGCCGTGCTCTTGGGTGTGGCGGCGGTAGCCATGCTCCTGGGGGTGCGGCTGTACGGCCCCAGCCGGCGGGCAGCCGGGCGGCCCATGCCGCTGGAGGCGGCCTTGGCCCACGGGTTTTACTTCGACGACCTGTACCGGGCGGTGTTCGTGCGGCCCCTCCGGGGGCTGGCGGCCTACGTGGGCCAGGTCATCGACCCGCAGGTGGTGGACGGTGCCGTCAACGGCATCGCCCGGCTGGCGGGCACCTTGGCGGTGGGCCTGCGGCACCTGCACGGCGGCTACGTGCGCCGCTACGCCCTGGCGCTGATGGCGGGCACGGCCGTCATCGTGCTGTACTTTGTCCTGCTGTGAGCGGGGTAGAGCGGATGGAGGCCGGGTGAGCCGGCCCGGTCTTGGCGGGACCGAAATGGGGGAAGAGCCTTGCCCGACATCTCCGATGTGACGCAGGTGATGCCCCTCGCGGCTTTGGCCGCAGCGGCGTTGATGATCATCGTGGTGGACTTGGTGGTGCCGGCCCGCTTCGCGCGGTCGTGGGTGCTGGTGACGGCCATCGCGGGCCTGGCGGTGGTGGGCTGGTACCTGTGGGACCTGTGGCGAGGCGTGGCAGTGCTGCCCGCCTTCGCGGCCGGTGAGTTGCGGCCCTTTGGCGGGGCCGTGGTTCTGGACGGACTCAGCGTGGCCGCCGGCTGGCTGCTGTTGGCCACGGCTCTGGTGGCGGTCTTGCTGAGCGTGACCGAGCGGGCCCGGGACATGAGCGGGTACATTTCTTTGGTGTTGTTTGCGGCCCTGGGCATGATGGTGCTGGCCGCCGCGGCCGATATGATGGTGCTTTTTGTGGCCCTGGAAGTGCTCTCCTTGAGCCTCTATGCGCTGGTGGCCTTCCGGCGCCACGACCAGGCGGCCCGGGAAGGGGCCTTCAAGTACTTCCTTCTGGGCTCCGTGGCGGCCGCCTTGCTCCTGTACGGCTTTGCCCTCATCTACGGGGTGACGGGTGCTACCAAGTTCGCGGACGTCGCGGCCTTCGCCCGCGGCGGCGCCGTGGGGGCCATGTACCACGCGGGCTTTGCCCTGGTCGTCATCGGCTTCGCGTTCAAGCTGGCCTTGGCCCCCTTCCACACCTGGGCGCCCGACGCGTACCAGGGCGCGCCTACGCCGGTGACGGCCTTCATGGCCGTGGGCACCAAGGCGGCGGCCTTTGTGGCCTTGGCCCGGTTCCTGTGGGCGGCGGTGCCCGCGGACCCGGAACTGATGCGGGCCTACATGATCCCCATCGGTCTGCTGGCTGCGGTGAGCATGCTGGTGGGGAGCCTGGGCGCGGTCTTCCAGACCAACCTCAAGCGGCTCTTGGCCTACTCGGGTATCGCCCACGCGGGCTACCTGTTTATGCCCCTGCTGTCTTTGGAGCCCGAGGGGCTGGGCCAGTCGCTGTTCTACCTGTTCGCCTACTTGTGCATGGCGGGCGGGGCTTTCGCGGTGATGGCCTTCCGGGCCACGGAAGCCGGGGAGGCGGCGACGCCTGCCCAGGGCGCGGCCGGCCTGGGGAGCGAGGATCCGGATGAGCTGCCCGCGTGGCGCGGCTTTTACCGCCGGCGGCCGTGGCTTGCGCTGGCCATGGCCCTCTTCTTCCTGTCCATGGCCGGCATGCCGCCTACGGCCGGCTTTACGGGCAAGCTCATGCTCATCGGCGGCGGTCTGGCCGCGGGCGCGGGGTGGCTGCTCGCGGCCATGGTGGCCAGCACCGGCATTTCCGCCTACGTCTACTTGCGGGTGGTGGGCACCCTGTTCCGCGCCCCCGAAGGGGTGCCCGAGGCCGGGGCCGGCGACAGCGCAGCGGGCCCGGCGGCCGGATCCCAGGCGCCCGCAGGCGCTGTGGGCATCGTGCCGCCGGGGGCGGCGGAACTCGGCCCTGTGGCGGTGGCCTGGGACCGGATCGCGGTGGGCGCGGCGCTCCTGTTGACGGTGGCGGGCCTGTTGATCCTGGGGCTCTTTCCGGACCTGCTGCTGGACGGCCTGCGGGGGCTTTTGCCGCTGCGATGACCGGGCCTGTGTACCGGCTGATCCAGCTGGGGGCCGGCGCGGATCCCCGGCTCCTCGATCTGAGCCCGGTGGTGGCCGAGGCGGTGGCCCATTCGGTGGGCACCGGCGCGGCCCCGCCCACGGTGGTCCTCCGGCGGCAGCGGCCCTACGCGCTGCTGGGCCCCCGGGACCGGCGGCTGCCCCGGCTGGACGCCGGGCTGCGGCTGCTGAAGGCCGCGGGTTTGCCGGTCTATGAGCGCATCAGCGGCGGGAGCGCGGTGATCCTGGATGAACATTGCCTCAGCTTCGCGGTCGCGGTGCCGTGCCGGGACCGCACCCTCATCCTGCGCAACTTTGAAACGCTGACAGAAGGCGTGCGCCGGGGGCTTAGGCGGCTGGGCCTGGATGCCGTCTTTGGCGAAGCCCCCGGTTCCTTTTGCCCCGGCCCTTACGACCTGATGGTGGACGGGTTCAAGGTGGCCGGCGTCGCCCAAGCCTTGCGGGGCGGCTTTGCCCTGGTGTCGGGCATGGTGCTGGTCTCCCAAGACCCTGTGCCGGTGACGGACCTTTTGAACCGGTTTTACGCGGCCGCGGGCGGCGACGCGGCACTGGTGCCCCATCACGTCGCACCCTTGACCCGGCTTTTGGGGCGCCCCGTCTCCGTGGACGAGGTGGAAGCCGCCCTGCGGCAAGGCTTCGCCGAGCTGTACCCCCTCACACCCTCCTCCCTCACGCCGGCGGAAAGGGAACGGGCCGCAAACTTGGCCCGCGCCCGCCGGGTGGCCTAGACTCCACCGGCCGCAAACCCGCGCGGTCTTGGAGGACCCTTTCCGCCAGTGAAGAAGTGGAATAGTGGGAATTAATAATATCGAGCGAGGAGGGTGCGGGATGAGAATTGAAAGACGGTATTGGCTGGTGCTGGCCGTGGCCGCGTTGCTCCTGGCCGCGGTAGCGGCCCAGGCCCAGCAGCGGACAGTGACGGTCATGGGCACCTGGGGGGGCCAAGAGCTGGAGGCCTTCCGCAAGGTGCTGGAGCCCTTCGAAGCGGCCACGGGCATCCGGGTCGACTTCACCGGCACCCGGGACTTGGTCGCGGTGCTCACGACGCGCGTCCAGGCCGGCAATCCTCCGGACGTCGCGCTGTTGCCCAACCCCGGTTTCGTGGCGGAGATGGCCCGGGACGGGCATTTGGTGCCCCTCAACAACGTGTTGGACATGGATCGGATGCGGGCGGAATACGCCCAGACGTGGCTCGACTTGGGCAGCGTCGACGGCCAACTGTATGCCATCTTCTTGTCGGCGGACCTAAAGAGCCTGGTCTGGTACAGCCCCAAGGAGTTCGCGGCCCGGGGCTACGAGATCCCCGGCACCTGGGATGAGCTCATGGCGCTCACCCGGCGCATCGCGGCCGACGGCGGCAAAGCGTGGGCCATCGGTCTTGAGAGCGGTGCGGCCAGCGGCTGGCCCGGCACCGACTGGATTGAGGACATCCTGCTGCGCACCGCGGGACCGGAGGTGTACGACCAGTGGGTGAACCACGAGATCCCGTGGACCCACCCCGCGGTCAAGCAGGCCTTCGAAATCTTTGGCGAGATCGTCCGCAACAGCGACTACGTCTACGGCGGCACCACCTACGCGTTGGCCACCAACTTCGGTGACGCCCCGCGGGAGCTCTTCACCAGTCCTCCCAACGCGTTCCTGCACCGGCAGGCCACCTTTATCCAGAGCTTCATCCTGCAGCACAATCCGGACCTGGTGCCCGGCGAGGACTTCGCGTTCTTCGCGCTGCCGCCCATCGATCCGCAGTTCGGCACGCCCGCGATGGGCGCCGGCGACATGGTGGGCATGCTGCGGGACACCCCCGAGGCCCGGGCCCTTATGCGCTATCTGGCCTCCGCGGGCGCGCAGCAGATCTGGGTGTCGGAGCTGGGCAAGCTCTCGGCCAACCAGCGGGTGAACCCCGACGCGTATCCCGACGTGCTGACCAAGGCGGCCGCGGAGATCCTGGTCAACGCGGAAGTGTTCCGCTTTGACGGGTCCGACTTGATGCCGGCCGCGGTGGGCTCCGGCGCCTTTTGGGAAGGGATCCTCATGTACGTGGGCGGTGAGGATCTGGACAGCGTGCTGGAGTACATCGAGTCGGTGGCCCAGGACGCCTACGGCTCCTGACCCCGCCCGCCACCGACGGGCGGGCGGCCGACAGCCGCCGCGGCCGGCGGTGCCGGCGGCGCCCGGACCTGGGGCCGGGGGCCCGCAGCAGCGGGTTCCCGGCCTTGTCATCACGGAAGGAGGGTCGGCATGCGGGGAGAAAGGGCCTGGGCGGCACTGTTTGTGGGGCCGGCGGCGCTGCTGGCCGGTTTCTATCTCGTGCTGCCCACCTTGCAGACGGTCTACTTGAGCTTTTTTGACCGCAATTCCCAGGCCCTTGTGGGCTTGGACAACTACCGGTACATGT
The DNA here is from genome assembly GCA_035304545.1 of Limnochordales bacterium. GTDB lineage: Bacteria > Bacillota > Limnochordia > Limnochordales > ZCTH02-B6 > ZCTH02-B6. The sequence goes on from DATGPV010000048.1 coordinate 21,707, forward strand.
TCACCAATGCGGCGGTCCAGACCGCGTTTCGCAACAACTTGCTGTGGCTGGTGGTGTTCACCGCCGGCACCGTCCTGCTGGGCCTGGTGCTGGCGGTGCTGCTGGACCGGGTGCGGTATGAGGCCGTGGCCAAGTCCATCATCTTCCTGCCCATGGCCATCTCCTTTGCCGGCGCGGGCGTCATCTGGCGGTTCATGTACGCGTACCGGCCGCCAGGGGCGGATCAGATCGGCCTGCTGAACCAGGTGGTGGTGGCGCTGGGCGGTACGCCCCGGGCGTGGCTCATCGAGCAGCCGTGGATCAACAACCTGGCCTTGATCGGCGCGGGCATTTGGATTTGGACCGGCTTCTGCCTGGTGATCATCTCCGCGGCCTACAAGGGCATCCCCAAGGACATGCTGGAAGCCGCCCGGGTGGACGGCGCCAATGAGCTGCAGGTGTTTCGCCACATCAGCCTGCCCAGCCTGTACCCGACGCTGGCGGTCATCACCACCACCATGATCATCAACGTGATGAAGATCTTTGACATCGTCTACGTCATGACCAACGGGCAGTTTGGCACCGAAGTGCTGGCCAACCGCATGTACAAGGAGATGTTCCAGTTTCGCCACTTCGGCCGCGCCAGCGCGGTCGCGGTGGTGCTGCTGGCGGTGGCGGCGGTGGTGATGGTGGGCAACATCCGCCGCTTCAAACGGGAGGAGGAGATGCGATGAGCCGGCGGCTTGCGCCGGGGGCGGTGGCCTCCCGGGCCCTGCTGCACTTCATCATCGTCCTCATGGTCCTGGTATGGCTCTTGCCGACCTTGGGGCTTTTGGTGAGCTCCTTTCGGCCGGCCCACGCGGTGGCCAGCACCGGTTGGTGGACCGTGTTCGCGACGCCTTTTGATCTGACCCAGTACACCTTGGACAATTACCGGCACGTGCTCTTTCAAGACGGCATGGCGCGCGCCTTTCTCAACAGCCTGATCATCGCGGTGCCCAGCACGGCGCTGCCGGTAGTCATCGCGGCCCTGGCCGCCTTCGCCTTCGCCTGGCTGCGGTTTCCCGGGCGGGAGGCGCTGCTTTTGGCCGTGGTGGGCCTGTTGGTGGTGCCGCTCCAGACCACCTTCATCCCCATCCTGCGCTTGTACAGCCAATGGGGCGCGGCGGGCACCTTTGCGGGCTTGTGGGCGGCCCACACCGGCTACGGCCTGCCCTTTGCCATCTATCTCTTGCGCAACTTTTTCGCGGCCTTGCCCCGGGATTTGTTTGAGTCGGCCTACATCGACGGGGCGTCGCCGTGGACCGCCTTCTGGCGGCTGGCCTTGCCCATGTCCACGCCGGCCTTGGCGTCCTTGATCATTTTCCAGTTCTTGTGGGTGTGGAACGACCTACTGGTGGCGCTGATCTACGTGGGGGGCACCCAGGAAGTGGCTCCCCTGACGGTGCGCCTGAGTACCCTCGTGGGATCCTACGGGCAGGAATGGCACGTGCTGACCGCGGCGGCCTTCGTCACCATGATTGTGCCTATGATCGTCTTCTTCGCGCTCCAGCGGTACTTCGTCCGGGGCATCCTGGCCGGGGCCGTCAAGGGCTGAGGGTCCGCTCCCCGCCGCCAAGGAAACGGGGGGCCCGATGGCGAAGGGTTTCAAAAACACAGCCCGTGAAACTCCATCAGCCAACCGATTAGAGAAGAAGAAGGGGACAGGGCATGAGCATGTGGCGGGAGGAGGCCTTGGCGTACCACCGCCGGGGCCGTCCAGGAAAGATCGAGATCAAAATCACGAAACCCACCAGCACCCAGCGGGACTTGTCTCTGGCCTACTCCCCCGGGGTGGCGGAGCCGGTGCGGGCCATCGCGGCCGATCCCAGCGACGCCTTTCAGTATACGGCCAAAGGCAACCTGGTGGCCGTCATCTCCAACGGCAGCGCGGTGCTGGGCTTGGGCAATGTGGGGCCCTTGGCGGCCAAGCCCGTGATGGAAGGCAAGGGCGTGCTCTTTAAGCGCTTTGCCGACATCGACGTCTTTGATCTGGAAATCGATTGCACGGACCCGGAGGAATTTGTGCGCATCGTGCGGGCCCTGGCGCCCACCTTTGGCGGCATCAACCTGGAGGATATCAAGGCCCCCGAGTGCTTTTACATCGAGGAACAGCTGCGGGCCCAGCTGGACATCCCCGTGTTCCACGACGACCAGCACGGGACGGCCATCATCGCCGGCGCGGGCCTCATCAACGCGCTGCACTTGGTGGGCAAGGACATCGGCAGCGTCAAGGTGGTCATCAACGGCGCCGGTGCGTCGGGCATCGCGTGCGCGCGGTTTTTCCTGGAACTGGGCGTCCGGCGGGAGAACTTGTGGCTGTGCGACAGCCAGGGCGTCGTGCGGAGAGGGCGCGACAGGGGCATGAACCCCTACAAGGAAGCCTTTGCCCAAGAAACCGACATGACCACCCTGGAAGAAGTGCTGGTGGGCGCGGACGTGCTGGTGGGCCTGTCGGTGGCCGGGGCGGTGACGCCGGAAATGCTCAAGAGCATGGCCGAGCGGCCCATCGTCTTTGCCCTGGCCAATCCCGATCCCGAAATCCCCTACGACGTGGCCAAAGAGGTGCGGCCCGACGCCATCGTGGCCACCGGCCGCTCGGATTTTCCCAACCAGGTCAACAACGTGCTGGGCTTTCCCTTCATCTTCCGGGGCGCCCTGGACGTACAGGCCCAGGCCATCAACGAGGCCATGAAGGTGGCCGCCGCCCGGGCCTTGGCGGACCTGGCCCGCCAGCCGGTGCCCGACGTGGTGCTGCGGGCCTACGGCTTGGACCAGCTGCGCTTCGGCCCAGACTACATCATCCCGAAACCGCTGGACCCCCGGGTGCTCCTGTGGGTGGCGCCGGCGGTGGCCAAGGCGGCCATAGAGTCGGGCGTCGCCAGGGTGCAGCTGGATCTGGACGCGTACGTGGAGCGCCTGGAGGCCCGCTTTGGCAAGGCCCGGGAAATCCGGCGCTTCATCCTCCACAAAGCCGCCACCAGTCCCCGGCGGGTGGTGTTTGCCGAAGGAGAGAAGGGGCGCATCATCCGGGCCGCCGCCATTGTCCAGCAGGAGGGCATCGGCCATCCCATTCTGGTGGGCCGGCCCGCAGTGGTGCGGGAAAAGGCCCAAGCCCTGGGCGTGCCCCTGGACTTTACCGTGGTGGACCCCTGGGAGCACCCCCGGCTGGAGGAGTACGTCCAGCACTACTACCAGCTGCGCCAGCGGCGGGGCATCACCTTGGAGGAGGCCCGGCAGCGGCTGCTGGACCCCATCTACTTTGGCTGCCTCATGGTCAAGCTGGGCGACGCCGACGCCTTCGTGGCCGGGCTGACTTACCACTATCCCGACGTCATCCGGCCGGCCCTGGAGGTGTTCCGGACCCGGCCCGGCGTGTCCCGGGTAGCCGGCATGTACATCATGACCATCCAGGACCAGGTGTACTTCTTTACCGATGCCACCGTCAACATCGAGCCCACCGCCGAGGAGCTGGCCGAGATCGCGATCATGGCCGCGGACCGGGTGCGCCAGCTGGGCATCGAGCCCCGCATCGCGATGCTGTCCTTCTCCAACTTCGGTTCCACCCGGCACCCGCTGGCCGAAAAGGTGCGGCGGGCCACGGAGCTGGTCAAGGCGCAACGGCCCGATTTGATGGTGGACGGGGAAATGCAGGCCGACACGGCAGTGGTGCCCGAGATCTTGGAGCGGGACTACCCCTTCGCGGAGCTCCAGGGTCCCGCCAATGTGCTGGTGTTCCCGGACCTGGAGGCGGCCAACATCGCCTACAAGCTGCTGCAGCGCCTGGGCGGGGCGGAGGCCATGGGGCCCATCCTCATGGGGCTCAACGGGCCTGTGCACGTGCTGCAGCGGGGCGACGACGTGGAGTCCATCGTCAACATCGCCGCGGTGGCCGTGATGGACGCGCAGGAGATGGAGGGACGCTAGGCGGCCGCCCGCCGGGCGGGGTCATCAGGCCGGCAGGGACAATTCCTTGAGGAGCCGCCGGAGCATGGTCTCGTTGGTGCGGGCCGCGGCCAGTTGGGCCGGACCCGGGGCAAAGGCCTTGGGGTCATCGGCGAAACCGGCGGGCAGGGCGTGGGCGGTGGCCTTGGACCAGCGGTCCACCCACCGGGCGGGCAAGGCCAAGGGCGCGGGCCGGCCCGCCACCTCGGCCCACAGCAGCGTCCATGCCCGGGGCACCACCCGCAAGAGATCGTAGCCGCCCCCGCCGGTCACGATCCACCGGCCTTGGCACAGCTCGTGGGCCAGGTCGTGGAGGAGGGCTGCGGCCCGGGTCAGGGCCCGCATGGACACGGACAAGTGGGTCAAGGGATCCCACCGGTGGGCGTCGCAGCCGTGCTGGGTGACCAGCACATCGGGCCGGAAGGCCCGCAGCGCGGCCGGCACCACCGCCGCAAAGCACTCCCACCACGAATCGTCATCGGTGCCCGGGGCCAGGGGGATGTTGATGGCGGTGCCGTAGGCTTCCCCGCGGCCCCGCTCGTGCTCGTGGCCGGTGCCCGGAAACAAGTGGTAGCCCGTCTCGTGGATGGACACCGTCAGCACGTCGGGATCGTCGTAAAAAATCCACTGGACGCCGTCGCCGTGATGGGCGTCGATGTCCACGTAGGCCACCCGAGCGCCCCAGCGGCGGCGGATGTAAGCGATGGCCGCGGCCGGGTCGTTATAGATACAAAAGCCCGCGGCCCGGTCCGGCAGGGCGTGATGCAGCCCGCCCCCCAGGTGGACGGCGTGCTCCACGGTGCCGTTCATCACCAGTTCCGCCGCGGCCACGGCGCCGCCCACCACCAGCGCCGCTGCGTCGTGCATCCCGGGGAAAAGGGGGTTGTCGGCGGTGCCCAGCCCAAAGGCCGCGGCCTCCCGCCGCTGGTGAGGGGTGAGGGACCCCGGGCGGGCGGCGCTGTAACGCTGCACCGCATCGATGTAGCGGCGGTCGTGGACGAGGGCCAGCTCGGCCGCGCTGGCCGGCCGAAAAGGGGCCATGTCCATGGACCCCAACAAGCCCGTGGAGCGCAGCAGATCCAAGGTGGCTTCCAGGCGGATGGGGTTCAACGGATGCGTGTCACTGAACCGATAGCCGGTGAGCTGGTCCTGCCACAAGAAGGCGACGCGGTCCGACACCGGTTTCCCTCCCGCAAGGGCCCGTCCCGCCCATCATAACGCAGCCCCGGGGACCGCGGCAAGGGCCCTTCAGGCCGGCATCTCGGGGAGAGGCCCTTTCAGGACCGCCACCAAGAGGTCCACGGTGGCCGCCACGTCCCCCAGGTCCACCATCTCCCCAGGGGTGTGCAGGTAGCGGGCGGGGATGGAGAGGGCTCCCGCCGGTACGCCGCTCTTGGTCAGGTGGATCGCCCCCGCGTCGGTGCCGCCGTAGGGCAGCACCTCCATCTGGTAGGGGATGCCGGCCTCGGCGGCGGTGTCCACCAGGAGCTGCCGCACTTTGGGGTGGCTGATCAGGCTGCGGTCCTTTACCTTGATGGCCGTGCCCCCGCCCAGCGCCACGTTGAGCTTCTCTCCCTGGGGCGTGTCGCCGCTGGGGGTCACATCCACTGCCAGGGCCATGTCTGGCGCGATGGCGTAGGCTGCGGTGCGGGCGCCCCGCAGCCCCACCTCTTCCTGCACCGAGAAGACGCAGTACACTTCGTGGGGGGGAGCCGCCGCCCGCAGGTGGTGCATGACCTCCACCAGCACCGCGCAGCCGCTGCGGTCGTCCAAGGCCTTGCCCGTGAGCCGCGAGCCGCTTCCGGCCACTTCCTGGGCAAACACGGCCATGGAGCCGACTTGCACCCGTTGGGCGGCCGCGGCCCGGCTGCCGGCGCCGATGTCGATGAAGAGCCGCTCCATCTTTAGATCTTTGACGTCCTCGAGCTTTTCTGCTCCGATGACCCCGACCGTTCCGTCGGCGAACACGACCCGCTGGCCCAGCAGGGTGGCCGGTCCCAGGCCCCCCACGGGAGCGAAGCGCAGAAACCCCTTGTCGTCGATGTGGGTGACGATGAGCCCGATCTCGTCCATGTGGGCCGCCAACATGACCCGGCGGGCCTGGGGGCCGCCCTGGCCCCGGATGCGGGCGATGAGGTTGCCCAGCCGGTCCACGGTGATCTCGTCGGCAAGGGGCGCCACGTGGGCGCTAAGCAGCGCCCGGACCGGCTCCTCGTGGCCCGAGGGGCCGTAGGCGGCGGCCAGCTGCCGGATGAGCTGTTCCACGCGGTCGACGTCGGCGTAGAGGGCAGGCAAGGGCGATTCCTCCTCTCAAGCTTTCCGCAGCGGGCGCCGCCGTCAGGCGGAGCCTTGGGCCAGCCGCTCCGCCACCCGGGGCACGTCTTCGAGAAACGCCGCCAAAAGCCGCCGGGTGTTTTCAAAGTCCCGCAGGCTCATGAAGGCGCAGGGCGAGTGGATGTAGCGGCAGGGCACCGACACCGTGGCCGCGGGGACCCCGGCCCGGGTCAGGTGGATGCTGCCCGCGTCGGTGCCGCCGAAGGTGGTGCGCTTCCATTGCCACGGGATGCCCGCGCTTTCCGCCGCGGCCACCAGGCCGTCCACCAGGGGCCGGGCGGGAATGTGGGTTGCGTCCATGACGGTGATGGCGGGCCCGTGGCCCAGCAGTGTCGACTGGCCGTGGGGATCGGTGCCGGGGGTGTCCGCGCAGGTGGTGCCTTCCAGGACCAGGGCCAGGCCGGGCGCCACGTCGTAGGCCGCGACCCGGGCGCCCCGCAGGCCGATCTCTTCCTGCACGGTGAAGACCCCATACACGGGAAAGGGGAAGTCCAAGGCCAGCAGCTCCACCAGGAGGGCGCAGCCGGCCCGATCATCGAAGGCCTTGCCCTTGACCAGGCCGTCGCCCAACTCGCCGAACGCGGTGGCAAAGGTGGCGTACATCCCTGGGCGCACGACCCGTTCGGCTTCTTCCTTGGAGGCGGCCCCGATGTCGATGTACAGCTCCTCGTGGGACACGGCCTTCTTGGCTTCGTTGTCTTTCAGCAGGTGGATGGGCTTGAGGCCGATGACGCCGGGGATGCCGTCGGGACCCACCCGTACCGCCTTGGCGGCCAGCACCCGGTCGTCGATGCCGCCCACTTTGCGGAAGCGCAAAAGGCCGTCCTTGTCGATGCGGGTGATCATGAGCCCGATCTCGTCCATGTGGGCCGCGATCATGACCTTGGGCCCCGGCCGGTCCGCGCCTTTCCACGTGATCAGATTGCCCAGGGCGTCCACCCGGCCGCCGTCGACCCGGTCCCGCACCGCCTCCCAAAGGCGGGCCCGCACCCGGTGCTCGTCGCCGGAAACGCCCGGCAGCTCGCTGAGCTCACGCAAGATCATAGCGCCAGCCCTCCGGGTCGGCCGCGGTCACGGACGCCGCCAGGTGGGCCAGCAGCCGGGCGGTATGCCGCACGTCCTCCAGGTCCACCACTTCCACGCTGGTGTGCAGGTACCGGGCCGGAATGGAAACCAAGGCGGTGGGTACGCCGCTTTGCACCACCTGCATGGCCCACGCGTCGGTGCCCGTGGACCCGGGCAAGGGCTCGATTTGGTGGGGAATATTGTGTTGCTGGGCGGTGCGCACCAGCATTCCGTGGAGCCGCGGGTGAATGTTGGCCCCCAGCCCGATGGCGGGCCCTTGGCCCATGGCCAGCACCTGGTCTTCGGGCAGCCCCGGCGCGGCGCCAAAGCCCACGTCCACGGCGATGGCCATGTCGGGCACGACGCGGTAAGTGCTGACCATGGCGCCCCGCAGGCCTACTTCTTCCTGCACCGTGGCCACCGCGTACACGTCGGCCTCGTGGTGCCAGCGGGCCAGGAGGCGCATGGCCTCGATGAGGGCGGCCACGCTGGCCCGGTTGTCCAGGGCCTTGCCGGCCACCCGGGTGCCCAACAGCGGCGTCAGGGGCTGATGCACGGTGACAAAGGTGCCCGGCGGGATCCGGCGGCGGGCCGCCTCCTCGGGCAGCCCCACGTCGATGAAAAGATCCTCTAAGGGAATGGTCCGGTCCCGCTCTTGGGAAGTCAACAGGTGGGGCGGCTTAGCGCCCACGTAGCCGGGCAACGGGGCGTCCGCGTGCACCCGCACCTCTTGGCCCAGGACAGCCCGGGCATCGACGCCGCCTACGGGGGCGAAGCGCAGGAAGCCGCCTTCCTCGACGCGGGTGACGATGAGGCCGATCTCGTCCATGTGCGCGGCCAGCATCAGGCGGGGCCGGGGCTCGGGACCGGCCCCCTGCTTCAAGGCGATGCAGTTGCCTAAGGCGTCGTGGCGGATGTCGGTGACGTAGGGGGCCAAGAGGTCCGCGACCCGCCGGCCGACGGCGTGCTCCCGGCCCGACGGGCCCGGCAGTTCGGTCAGCGCCTGCAGGAGGGGCACCAGCGGATGTTGCGGGCCGGCGCCGCGGGCTGGCTCGGTGGGCAAGACGGGACACCTCTCCTCGGTCGCCTGCGGCGCGCAGGCGGTCTGGGTGTGCCGATGTCAGCGGCGGCAAACACGACAGACCGGCCCCCCCGATGGGGCCGGTCTGCCACACCCGGTGCAACCTTTGGCTTATACGGCAACGATTTCGGTGACCTCAGGGACCTGCGACTTGATGATGCGCTCGATGCCCGCCTTGAGGGTCAGCATGGACATGGGGCAGCCGCCGCAGGCGCCCATCATCTGCACCGTCACCACGCCGTCCTCGGTCACATCCACCAGCTGCACGTCGCCGCCGTCCATCTGCACGGCGGGACGGATGCGCTCCAGCGCCGACTCGACCCGCTCACGAATGGCGTTGACCTCGCTCACTGGCACGTCACCCCCTCATTCATTCATCTCGATTATACCATCCCCCGGGGGGCTTGTGAAGGCGCGCCCCCCGGGCGGGCCGGGGGCGGGCAGGAGCCAGCCTGCCGGGGAGGGAAACACAGTTGCTTGGGCAGTCCGCCGCCGGCCCCGGCCGGCGGCCTGGCATGAGGAGGCAAAGCCTTGTTGTACGTGGACGTGGCGCTGCTCCCGGCGGAACTGGAGGCGATGCCCCTGGCCCGCTTTGGGGCCGTGGCCGTCATCGACGTGCTCAGGGCCACCACCACCATGGTAGCCGCCCTGGAAAACGGCGCCCGGGGCGTGGTGCCGGTGGCCACCCCCGCGGAGGCATGGGCGTGGCGGGCGGCAGGCGGGCCGGTGCTCCTGGGCGGCGAGCGGGGCGCGCGGCGGGTGCCGGGCTTTGATCTGGGCAACTCGCCCCTGGAGTACCGGCGGGAGACGGTGGCCGGCCGGCTCATCGTGCTCACCACCACCAACGGCACCCGGGCCTTTCGGCGCGTGCTGGGCGCGGGGGAGGCGGGCTCCAACAGCCAGGAGATCATTGCCGCGTGCTTGCGCAACGCCCAGGCGGCCGCGCGCCACTTGTGGCGGCAAGCCGAGGCCGCGGGCGGCGACGTGCTCCTGGTGTGCGCAGGGACCGACGGCTGGTTTTCCGCGGAAGACGCCTACTGCGCCGCGATGATTTTGGAGTGCCTCCGGGAACACGGACCCCTGGAGCAGGGGGACGGCGCGCGGGCCGCCGCCCGGCTGGGGGCGCAGGCGGCAGACCCGCGGGAGGAGCTGGCGGGCAGCCGGCACGGGCAGCGCCTGCTGGCGTTGGGGTTTCACCAAGACGTGGAGTACTGCGCGGCCCTGTCGGTTTCCCAAGTGGTGCCGCGGCTGGACAGCGGGGTGCTGGTGGCCGCCGGCGCCCCTGCCGGTGCCGAGGCCGGCGCTTGCTAGGGCGCAGGGGCCGGCGCCCCCGCCGGCCGGGCAGGGGAGGGAGGTGTGGGGCGCCGCCACGGGGAATCAGAGGCTGGGGAATCGGTAATGTTCGGCCCATCATAGTTGTGTAGCGAGCGGTCCTGAGCCGTAAGGGGGAGTGAGCATGGAAAACCGGCACGCGGCGTTGGGCCTGAGCGACCAGGACGTGGTGGCCATGTACGAAAAGATGCTGCTGACCCGCCTGCTGGACGAGCGGGCGTGGGTGCTGAACCGGCTGGGCAAGGTGAACTTCCTCGTATCCGCGCAAGGGCACGAGGCGGCCCAGGTGGGCGCGGCGTGGGCTTTGCGGCCCGGCGTGGACTGGGCGCTGCCTTATTACCGCGACCTGGGCGTGGCGCTGACGCTGGGCTCGACCGCGCGGGACTACGTGCTGTCGCTGTTTGCCAAGGCCGAGGATCCCTACAGCGGCGGTCGCCAGATGCCCAGCCACTGGAGCTCCCCGCCGCTGAAAATGTTTACGGGCTCCAGTCCGGTGGCCACCCAGCTGCCCCAGGCCACCGGCGTCGCCTACGGCATCAAGCTGCGGGGCGACGATGCGGTGGTGTACGTCTCCTTTGGCGAAGGTTCGGCCAGTGCGGGCGACGCCCACGAGGCCATGAATTTCGCAGGCGTGCACCGGTTGCCCGTCATCTTTTTTTGCCAGAACAACCGCTACGCCATTTCGGTGCCCCAGGAGAAGCAGATGGCCGTGGAAAACGTGGCCGACCGGGCCGCGGGCTACGGTTTCCCCGGGGTCGTGGTGGACGGCATGGATCCCCTCGCCGTCTATGGGGCGATGAAGGAAGCGGTGGCCCGGGCCCGCCGGGGCGAAGGGCCGACCCTGATCGAGGCCAAGGTATACCGGTACACGCCCCACTCCAGCGACGACGATGACCGCACCTACCGCGCCCGCGACGAGGTGGAGCAGTGGCGGGAGCGGGACGGGCTGCCCCGGTGGCGGGATTACCTCATGGGTTTGGGCCTCCTGACGGAGGAGGCCGACGCGGCCTTGCGCCAGCGGCTGCTGGCCGAAGTGGACGCGGCGGTGGCATACGCCGAAGCGGCGCCGGACCCTGAGCCGGAGGATCTGACCCGGCACGTGTACGCGGAGTAAGGGAGGTGGAGGCGGCGGTGGCCACCAAGACGCTGTTGGAAGCCATCCGGGAAGCCCTGGCCGAGGAGATGCGCCGGGACGATCGGGTGTTTGTGCTCGGCGAAGACGTGGGGAAGCGGGGCGGCGTCTTTCGCGTCACCCAAGGGCTCATCGAAGAATTTGGCCCCCATCGCGTGCTGGACACGCCCCTGGCCGAGTCCCTCATCGTGGGCGTGGCCATCGGCGCGGCGGCCTACGGGCTTTTGCCGGTGGCGGAAATTCAGTTTGCGGACTTTATTCATCCGGCCATGGACCAGATCATCAACGAGGCGGCCAAGATCCGTTACCGATCCAATGGCCGCTGGAGCTGTCCCATCGTCATTCGCGCCCCCTACGGCGGCGGGGTGCACGGGGCCCTGTACCATTCCCAGTCAGTGGAGGCCCTCTTTTACCACGTGCCGGGGCTCAAGATCGTGGCGCCGGCTACGCCCTACGACGCCAAGGGCCTGCTGAAGGCGGCCATCCGGGACCCCGACCCTGTCCTGTTTTTCGAACACAAGAAGGCGTACCGCTCCATCCGGGGCGAGGTCCCCGACGAAGAGTACGTGCTGCCCATCGGCAAGGCCGACATTAAGCGGCCCGGCCAAGACTTGACGGTCATCACCTACGGTTACAACGTCCACCTTTGCCTAGAGGCGGCGGAGCGGCTGGCCCGCGAGGAGGGCATCGAGGCCGAAGTCATCGACTTGCGCACGCTGTTGCCCATCGACCGGGAAACCATCGTCGCGTCGGCCAAGAAGACGGGGCGGGTGATGATCTCCCACGAGGACACCAAGACCGGCGGCATCGGCGCCGAGATCGCGGCCATCGTGGCGGAAGAGGCGCTGTTTTACTTGGACGCGCCCATCGTGCGGGTCGCGCCCCCCGATGTGCACCCCATGCCCTTCAACCCCAAGCTGGAGGCGGTCTTCATGCCGTCGGTGGAGCAGCAGTACGCGGCCATGCGGGATCTGGCCCGCTATTAGGCCACGGAGGGGAGGAGGGTCGCGATGACGGAAACGACGGTCACCATGCCCCAGCTGGGGGAGAGCGTGGTCGAAGGCACCATCGGCCAGTGGCTGAAGGCCGTGGGCGAACGGGTGGCCAAGTACGAGCCCCTGGTGGAGGTCATTACCGACAAGGTCAACACGGAAATTCCCTCGCCGGTGAGCGGGGTGCTGCAAGCCATTCTCGTGAAAGAGGGCGCCACCGTTCCGGTGGGCACGCCCATCGCGGTGCTGGCGGCCGACGCGGCCGAGGCCGCGGCGGAGCCCCAAGGCGCGGACAAAGCCGCAGGGTCCGCCCCCCAAGCGGCCCCCGCCGGGGCTTCTGCGCCGGCCGGCTGGGGTGCGCCGCCCCCGGCCGCCGGCGCCCCGACTGCGAATCCCCCGGCCGCCGGCGCCGGGTCCGAGGCAAGTCCGGCCGCGGGCGCTGCCTTTGCCGCCGGCGACGCGCCGCTGCCCCGGGGGGTATACTCGCCTTTGGTGCGCCGCCTGGCCAAGGAGTACGGCATCGACCTGCGGCAGGTCCGGGGCACCGGCGCCGGCGGGCGGGTCACCAAGCGGGACGTGCTGGCCTACGTGGCTCAGCGGGGGGCCGCGGCCCCCGCGGCGGCATGGCCTGCCGCGGCGCCGGCCCCTCCCGCGGGGTCCGCGGAGCCGCCGCCGGCCGGCACGCTGGCCGCGACCGCGGGGCCACCGGTTTCCCGGGAACCTGGGGACGAGGTCATCGCGCCGGATGCCATCCGCCGGGCCATCGCCCAGCGCATGGTCCAGAGCAAGCAGACGGTGCCCCACGCGTGGACCATGGTGGAGGTGGACGTGACGTCCCTGGTGGCGTGGCGGGAGCAGATCAAGGAAGAGTTCCGCCGCCGCGAAGGAGTGGACCTCACGTACCTGCCCTTCTTCATCAAGGCCGTGGTGGAAAGCCTCAAGGAGTTTCCCCGCCTCAACGCCAGCTGGCAGGACGACGGAATCGTGGTGAAGAAGCGGATCCACATCGGCGTGGCCGTAGGGTTGGACCACGGCCTGGTGGTGCCCGTCATCCACGACGCCGACCGGCTCAGCATCGCCGGCCTGGCCCAGCGCCTGGCGGATCTCATCGGACGGGCCCGGGCGGGCAAACTGGGACTGGACGATGTGCAGGGCGGGACCATCACCGTCAACAACACCGGCGCCTTTGGCTCGGTGGCGTCCTACCCCATCATCAGCCCGCCCCAAGCGGCCATCGTCACCATGGAGGCCATCGTACGGCGGCCGGTGGTGGTGGGCGACGGCATCGCCATCCGGTCCATGATGAACGTGTGCCTGTCCTTCGACCACCGCGTCACCGACGGGCTGTATGTGGGCCGGTTTCTGCAGAGCCTCCGGCGCCGGCTGGAAAGCGTCGGTCCCGGGACGGCCTTGTACTGACACGCGCCGCGGCCTAGCGCCCCAGGGTGCCGGCCCCGGACAAGGATGGGAGTGATGGGCATGGAGCGCGAGCTGCCTTTGCTGACCCAAGAAGCCTTGGAGGCGGTGGAGGCCCCGCCCGGTGAAACCGGCGTGCGCCGGCGGCCCAAGCGCAGCGAGAACTACAATCCGACCGGCAAGCCCCCGTGGCTCAAGGTGCGGGCCACCCTGGGGCCCAACTACCGGCGGCTCAAGGATCTCATGCGGGGGCTGTCCCTGCACACCGTTTGCGAAGAGGCCCAGTGCCCCAACATCTTTGAGTGCTGGGAACACGGCACGGCCACCTTCATGATCCTGGGCGACATCTGCACCCGGGCGTGCGGCTTTTGCGCGGTCAAATCGGGCCGGCCCACGGAGCTGGACTGGGCGGAGCCCGAGC
>DATGPV010000049.1:0-77167 GCA_035304545.1 Limnochordales bacterium
TCACGCCCATTGCCATTGAGGAAGGGCTGCGCTTTGCCATTCGGGAGGGCGGCCGCACGGTGGGTGCGGGCGTGGTGACCAAGATCCTGGAGTAAGGGCGGTCCTGGCCTGCGGGCACCGCCGGCCCGGTGGACGGGCAAGGGCGCGCCGTCCCGGGAGGCGGCCGGCTGCCGCAGGCCGGATGGGCATCTGGGCCGATGAGGCGGAAGGTTGCCCGCGCGCGGACTCCGGCTGCGCGGGGGAATTTCCGCGGGAGGCCCCGCCGCCGGGAGCGGCAAGAGGAGGCTAACGGGTTGACATGAGGCAAAAGATCCGCATCCGGTTGAAGGCATTTGACCACAAGCTGTTGGACAGCTCGGCGGAGCGCATCGTGGAAACCGCCAAGCGCACCGGCGCGCTGGTGTCGGGCCCGGTGCCGCTGCCCACGGAGCGGCACGTCTTTACCGTATTGCGCTCTCCCCATATCCACAAGGATTCGCGGGAGCAGTTTGAGATGCGCACCCACAAGCGGCTCATCGACATTTTGGAGCCCACGTCCAAGACGGTGGACGCGCTGATGCGCCTGGACCTGCCCGCCGGGGTGGACATCGAGATCAAGCTGTAGTCCGCCTTTCGCGGCCCCGGGGCCGGTGGGGCAGGCTATAGGCCGGTCCGGGGTGCGCCGCGCGGGCGCCCCGTTGGGGTTTCAGTCCAGGCATGGGAGGTGCAGCAGGATGCCCAAAGGCATTTTGGGCCGAAAGATTGGCATGACGCAGATCTTTGACGAAACCGGCCACGCGGTGCCGGTGACGGTCATTGAGGCCGGTCCTTGCGTGGTCGTGCACAAGCGCACCGCCGAACGGGACGGCTACACCGCCTTGCAGCTGGGCTTTGGCCAACAGAAGGAGCGGCGGGTAAACAAGCCCATGAAGGGCCACTTCCAGGCCGCCGGGGTCAAGCCCGTCCGCTACTTGCGGGAAGTGAGGGTGCGCGAGGGCGAGGAGTTCGCCCAGCTGGAGGTCGGCGCGGAAATCAAGGCCGACGTGTTCAGCCCGGGCGATTTCGTGGACGTGGTGGGCGTCACCAAGGGCAAGGGGTTTTCCGGCGCCATCAAGCGGCACAACTTCGCCCGGGGCGCCATGAGCCACGGGTCCATGTACCACCGCCGGGTCGGTTCGCTGGGGGCCACGGGTCCGCAGAGGGTGTTCCCCGGGCGCAAGCTGCCCGGCCGCATGGGCGGCCAGCGGCGCACCATCCAGGGCCTTAAGGTGGTGCGGGTGGACCCCGACCGCAATTTGATTTTGGTGCGGGGTTCGGTGCCGGGGCCGCGCGGTGGCCTTGTGCTCATCAAGGAAACGGTGAAGCACAAGTCCTGACCGATGGGGTTTGGAGGCGACGTTGCGATGCCAAAGGTTTCGGTGTATAACCAGGAGGGCCAGCCCGTCGGGGAGATCGAGCTGTCGGACACCGTGTTTGGTGCGGAGGTCAACGAGCCCCTGCTCCACCAGGCCGTGGTGATGTACCTGGCCAACCAGCGCCAAGGCACCGCGTCCACCAAGACCCGGGGCGAGGTGCGGGGCGGCGGCCGCAAGCCGTGGCGGCAAAAGGGCCTGGGTCGCGCTCGGCACGGCAGCATCCGCTCCCCTATTTGGGTGGGCGGCGGCGTGGTGTTTGGGCCCAAGCCGCGGGAGTACCGCCAGTCCATGCCCAAGAAGGCCCGCCGGGCGGCCCTGCGGTCGGCCCTCTCCGCGAAGGTGCGGGCCGGGGAGCTCATCGTGCTGGACGATCTCCAGTTGGGCCAGCCCAAGACCAAGGAGATGGCCAATGTCCTCAAGCGGCTGTCGGCGGAGCGCAAGCCCTTGATCGTGCTGGGCGAGCGGAACCGCAACGTGGAGCTGTCGGCTCGCAACCTGCCGGGCGCGGAGACGGCGCAGGCCGAGGACATCAACGTGTACCAGGTGTTGGCCCATGACCGGCTCGTCATGACCCGGGCCGCGGTGGCCAAACTGGAGGAGGCGTTGGGGTAATGGATCCGCGCGACGTGATCAAGCGGCCCCTCATCACCGAGAAGGCCACGGCCTTGATGGAGCAGGGCAAGTACGTGTTTGAGGTGGACCAGGCGGCCAACAAGACCCAGATCAAGCGGGCGGTGGAGACCATCTTTGACGTGAAGGTGACCAAGGTCAACACCATCCGCGTCCGGGGCAAGCAGCGCCGCCAGGGCCGGAGCGTCGGGCGGACGCCCGATCGCAAGAAGGCCATCGTGACATTGCAGGAGGGCCAGCGGATCCCCATCTTTGAGGGGCTCTGATGGCGGGGAGGTTAGCGGTGCTATGGCTGTGAAAAAGTACAAGCCGACGTCGCCCGGCCGCCGCGGCATGACGGTCGCGGATTTCCGGGACATCACGAAGACCGAGCCCGAGCGGTCGCTGGTGGAGCCGCTCAAGAAGAGCGGCGGGCGCAACGCGCAAGGGCGGGTCACCGTGCGGCACCGGGGCGGCGGGCACAAGCGGCTGTACCGGATCATCGACTTTAAGCGGGACAAGGACGGGATTCCGGCCAAGGTGGCGGCCATCGAGTACGATCCGAACCGGTCGGCCCGCATCGCCCTCCTGCACTATGCTGACGGGGAGAAGCGCTACATCCTCGCGCCCCTGGGCCTGAAGGTGGGCGATACGGTGGAGTCGGGGCCCAACGCGGACATCCGCCCGGGCAACGCATTGCCGCTGGCCAACATCCCGGTGGGTACCATGGTGCACGCCATCGAGCTGCGGGCGGGCAAAGGCGCCCAGTTGGTGCGCAGCGCGGGCACGGCCGCGCAGCTCATGGCCCGGGAAGGGGACTACGCGACCTTGCGGCTACCCTCGGGCGAGTTCCGCAAGGTGCGGGTGGAGTGCCGGGCCACCGTGGGCCAGGTGGGCAATCCGGAGCATGAGAACATCGTCATCGGCAAGGCCGGGCGCATGCGGTGGCTGGGCCGGCGGCCCCACACCCGCGGCGTGGCCATGAATCCGGTGGACCACCCCCACGGCGGCGGTGAGGGCAAAGCGCCCATCGGCAAGCCCGGGCCGGTGACTCCCTGGGGCAAGCCGACCCTGGGCGCGCGCACCCGCAAGAAGAACAAGAAGTCCAGCGATCTGATCGTGCGGCGGCGCAAGTAGGCCGGCGTGGGAGGAGGTTGGCCATGGGCAGGTCGAGCAAGAAAGGGCCTTACGCCCATCCGAGTCTGCTGAAAAAGATTCGGGAGATGAACGAGACGGGGAACAAGCGGGTGATCAAGACCTGGTCCCGGGACTCGACCATCTTCCCCGAATTTGTGGGGCACACCATCGCGGTGCACGATGGGCGGCGGCACGTGCCCATCTACATCACCGAAGACATGGTCGGTCACAAGCTGGGAGAATTCGTGCCTACCCGGACATTCCGCGGCCACGCCGGCAGTGAGCGCTCGACGCGGGTCCGGTAGGCCGGCCAGGGGGGAAGGACGATGGAGGCGAGGGCAGTCGCCCGATACGTGCGCATCTCGCCCCGCAAGGCGCGGCAAGTGACCCGGATCATCAAGGGCAAGCCGGTGGGCGAGGCCCTGGCGATGCTGCGCTTCACGCCCAAGCGGGCGGCACGGATCGTGGAGAAAGTGGTGAAGTCCGCGGCGGCTAATGCCGAGAACAACCACGACATGAACGGGGATCGGCTGGTGGTGGCCGCGGCGTACGTGGACGAAGGCCCGTCCCTGAAGCGCATCATGCCCAGGGCCCGGGGCCGCGCCGACCGTTACCAGAAGCGGATGAGCCACATTACGGTCGTCGTGCGGGAGCGCCAGTGAGGAGGAGTTAGACGGTGGGGCAGAAGGTACACCCCTACGGGCTGCGGCTGGGCATCATCAAGGATTGGCAGGGCCGCTGGTACGCGAACAAAAAGGAGTACGCGGATCTGCTGCATGAGGACTTGCGCATCCGCAAGCACATCAAGGAACGCTTCTACACCGCCGGCGTCTCCCGCATCGACATCGAGCGGGCGGCCAATCGGGTGAAGCTGACCATCCACGCGGCCCGGCCGGGCATGATCATCGGCAAGGGCGGCTCCGAGGTGGACCGCCTGCGCAAGGATCTGGAGAAGGACACGGGCAAGCAGATCCAGATCAATATCCTGGAGATCAAGGTGCCCGAGCTGGACGCGCAGCTGGTGGCGGAAAACATCGCGTTCCAGTTGGAGCGGCGGGTTTCTTTCCGTCGGGCCATGCGGCAGGCCATGCAGCGGGCCATGCGGCTAGGCGCGCAAGGGATCAAGGTGATGGTGTCGGGTCGGCTGGGTGGGGCGGAAATCGCCCGCACCGAATGGTCGCCGGAGGGCTCCATCCCCCTGCAGACGCTGCGGGCCGACGTGGACTATGGCTTCGCCGAAGCCCGCACCACCTACGGCCAGATCGGCGTGAAGGTCTGGATCTACAAGGGTGAAGTGCTGCCGGAGCGCAAGACGCCGGCGGCCGTGCCACAGGGGGTGGAGTAGGGTGCTGGTACCCCGCAAGGTCAAGTACCGCAAGCATTTCCGGGGGCGGCGCCGGGGCGTCGCGCATCGGGGCAACACCCTGCAATACGGTGAGTTCGGCCTGCAGGCCTTGGGTGCCGGGTGGATCACCAGCAATCAGATTGAGGCGGCCCGTGTGGCCATGACCCGTCACATGCGGCGCGGCGGGAAGGTGTGGATCACCATCTTCCCCCACAAGCCGGTGACCAAGAAGCCGGCGGAAGTGCGCATGGGCGGCGGCAAGGGTTCGCCCGAGTACTGGGTGGCCGTGGTCAAACCCGGCCGGATCATGTTTGAAGTGGGCGGCGTGGCCGAAGAGGTGGCCCGGGAGGCGCTGCGGCTCGCGGCCCACAAGCTGCCCGTGAAGACGAAGATTGTGGAGCGCGGGCGCGTCGCGGGTGGTGAGGCCACATGAAGGCGGAGGAAGTCCGGGAGCTGAGCAACGAGGAGCTGGAGCGCAAGCTGGCCGAGCTGAAGGAGGAGCTGTTCAACCTCCGCTTCCAGCTGGCCACGGGACAGCTGGACAATCCCATGCGGGTGCGGGCCGTCCGCAAGGACATCGCCCGCATTCACACCGTCAAACGGGAGCGGGAGCTGAACATCCGCCGCTAGCGGCCGCGGCAGTAGGGAGGGATCGTCGGTGACGGAATCCCAGCGGGGCGTGCGCAAGACCCGGGTCGGAACCGTTGTTTCCGACAAGATGGACAAGACGGTGGTGGTGGCCGTAGAGCGGACGGTCATGCACCCCAAGTACAAGCGGACCATGCGCCGCACCAAGAAGTTTAAGGCCCACGACGAGCAGAACTCGTGCCGCACCGGGGACGTGGTTCGGATCATGGAGACCCGGCCCTTGAGCAAGGAGAAGCGGTGGCGCGTCGTGGAGATCATCCGCCGGGCTCAGTGAGGGAGGCCGACTGCGGTGATTCAGCAGGAGTCCAGGCTCAAGGTGGCGGACAACTCCGGCGCCAAAGAGCTCTTGTGCATCCGCGTGCTGGGCGGCAGCCGCCGCCGCTACGCGCGGATCGGCGACGTCATCGTGGCCTCGGTGAAGGAGGCCACGCCGGGCGGCGTCGTCAAGAAGGGGGACGTCGTCAAGGCGGTGGTGGTGCGGACCACCAAGGCGACGCGGCGGCCGGACGGCAGCACCATCAAGTTTGATGAGAATGCGGCCGTGATCATCAACGAGCAGGGCAACCCGCGCGGCACCCGCATCTTTGGGCCCGTCGCCCGGGAGCTGCGGGAGCGGGACTTTATGCGGATCGTGTCCCTGGCTCCTGAAGTGCTGTAGGAGGGGACGGCATGGCGCGCAAGGTGCTCGCGAAGCCGGTGAAGATGCACGTGAAGAAGAACGACACGGTGATGGTCATCGCCGGGGACGACAAAGGCAAGACGGGCAAAGTGCTGGAGGCCCGCCCCCGGGAAAACCGCGTCGTGGTGGAAGGCGTCAACATTCAAAAGCGGCACATGCGGCCGACGCGCACCAACCCCCAGGGCGGGGTGGTGGAGCGGCCGGGTCCCATCGCCGCCAGCAACGTGATGTTGGTCTGCCCCCACTGCAAGCGGCCGGCGCGCATGCGGCGCAACCGCACTGAAGGCGGCGTGGTGCGCCAGTGCGTCCGCTGCGGCAAGACGGTGGATTAGCGCCAGGAGAGGAGGGGCGGGAGTGTCGCGGCTCAAGGAAAAGTACCTGAAGGAAGTCGTGCCGGCGCTGATGGAGCGCTTTGGCTACAGGAGCATCATGCAGGTGCCCAAGCTGGAAAAGATCGTGCTCAACATGGGCGTGGGCGAAGCGGCCCAGGACGCAAAGCTCCTGGACGGTGCCATGGAAGACCTGATGGCCATCAGCGGCCAGAAGCCGGCCATCACCCGGGCCAAGAAGTCCATCGCGGCCTTTAAGGTTCGCGCCGGCATGCCCGTGGGCTGCAAGGTGACCTTGCGGGGACAGCGCATGTACGACTTCCTCGACAAGCTGATCAACGTGGGCCTGCCCCGCATCCGGGACTTCCGGGGGGTGTCGCCCAGGGCCTTTGACGGGCGCGGCAACTACAGCTTGGGGCTGCAGGAGCAGCTGATTTTCCCGGAGATCAAGTACGACAAGGTGGACAAGATCCGCGGCCTGGACGTGGTCATCGTCACCACGGCCAAGACCGACGAAGAAGCTTACGCCCTGCTGTCGGAATTGGGGATGCCCTTCCGGGCGGCATAAGAGAGGTGAAATCATGGCCAAGAAGTCGATGATCGCCAAGGCAAAGCGGCCGCCCAAGTACAGCACCCGCCAGGTCAACCGGTGCCGCATCTGCGGCCGCCCCCGCGGGTACATGAGGCGGTTCGCCATGTGCCGCGTGTGCTTCCGCACCCTGGCCCACCGCGGGCAGATCCCAGGCGTGGTCAAGGCCAGTTGGTGAGGGTGAAAGGGGTGGAAGGAACATGGTGATGACCGACCCGATCGCGGATATGTTGACGCGGATCCGCAATGCCAGCATGGTGTACCATGATTCCGTAGATGTGCCCGCGTCGAACCTGAAGAAGGAGCTGGCCCGCATCCTCAAGCAGGAGGGCTATATCCGGGACTACCGGGTCATCAACGACGGGAAGCAGGGCATCGTGCGCCTGTATCTGAAGTACGGCGCCAACAAGCAGCGGGTGATCTCGGGGCTGAAGCGCATCAGCAAACCCGGCCGCCGGGTCTACGCCCGTCGAGATCAGATCCCTCGGGTTTTGGGCGGCCTCGGCGTCGCGGTGCTGTCCACATCCAAGGGCGTCATGACGGATCGGGAAGCCCGCCAGCAGGGTGTGGGCGGCGAAGTCATCTGCTACGTGTGGTAGCGGCGCGAGGGAGGTAGCGGTTGTGTCACGCATCGGGAAGCAGCCCATCCCGATCCCAGCGGGAGTCGAGGTGCGGCTGGAAGGCAATACGGTGCGGGTGAAGGGGCCCAAGGGCGAACTGACCCGTACGCTGCACGAAGCGGTGCAGGTGGCGGTGGACGACGGGAAGATTGTCGTCAGCCGCGCCTCCGACGAACCGCAGCACCGCGCCTTGCACGGCCTCACCCGCACGCTGGTGGCCAACATGGTCAAGGGTGTAACCGAAGGCTTTGAAAAGAACCTGGAGATCAGCGGCGTCGGCTACCGGGCCAGCAAGCAGGGTAGGAAGCTGGTGCTGGCCATGGGGTACTCGCACCCGGTGGAGATGGAGCCGCCGCCGGGCATCGAGATCGAGGTGCCCGCGGCCAACCGCATCAGCGTGCGGGGGATCGACAAGGAGCTGGTGGGTGAGATCGCGGCCCGCATCCGCCGCGTCCGCCCGGTCGAGCCCTACCTGGGCAAAGGCATCCGCTATGTCGGCGAGCAGGTGCGCCGCAAGGCCGGCAAGGCCGGCAAGGTCTCCAGGGGTTGATGCGGGAGGGAACGGCAAATGGCCAGGCTGACGCGTGCTGAGGGGCGCAAGCGACGGCACCTGCGCCTGCGCCGCAAGGTGCAGGGCACGCCCGAGCGGCCCCGGCTGTCGGTCTACCGGAGCTTGAAGCATATGTACGCCCAGATCATTGACGACACGCGGGGCCACACCTTGGTGGCCGCCTCCACCCTCGACCCCGAGCTGCGGGGCCGCCTTGTGCGGACGGGTGACAAGGATGCCGCGCGTGAGGTGGGGCGCCTGCTGGGCCAGCGGGCCAAGGCCCAGGGCATCACAAAAGTGGTGTTTGACCGGGGCGGCAACCTCTACCACGGTCGGGTGGCCGCGCTGGCGGAAGGTGCTCGGGAAGCGGGGCTGGAGTTTTGACAGGGGAGGTGGAGGCCCATGCGCAATGAACGGGGCCGGCGGGACAGCCAGCCGGAACTGGAGGAGCGGGTTGTCTGGATCAACCCGGTTTCCAAGACGGTGAAGGGCGGCCGGACGCGCCGGTTTGCCGCCCTGGTGGTGGTAGGCGACGGCGCGGGCCGGGTCGGCGCGGGCGTGGGCAAGGCCCGCGAAGTGGCGGAGGCCATTCGCAAAGGCACGGAGATGGCCAAGAAGGAGATGCAGACGGTGCCCATCGTGGGCGGCACGCTGCCCCACGAGGTGACGGCCCGCTTCAGCGGCGCGCGCGTGTTTCTCAAGCCTGCCTCGCCAGGTACGGGCGTCATCGCCGGTGGGCCGGTGCGCGCGGTGTTGGAGCTCGCGGGCGTCAAGAACGTGCTCAGCAAGTCGCTGGGGTCCAACAACCCCATCAACGTCGTGCGGGCGACCCTCAAGGGGCTGTCGCAGCTGCGCACCGCGGAGCAGGTGGCTGCCATGCGGGGCAAGTCCGTCGAGGAGATCGTCGGTTAGGAGGACTCGCGATGCCCGGGCAGTTGAAGATCACGTGGAAGAAGAGCGCGATCGGCTACGGGCGGGATCAGAAGGAGACGATTCGCGCGCTGGGGCTGCGTCGCCTCAACCACACGGTGGTCAAGGAAGACACCCCCACGGTGCGGGGCATGGTGTTTAAGGTCCGCCACCTGGTCGAAGTGGAGGAAGTGTGAGATGAAGCTGCACGAGTTGCGTCCAGCTCCCGGTGCGCGCCGCAAGGCCAAGCGCGTGGGCCGCGGGACGGGCTCCGGCCACGGCAAGACGGCGGGCCGGGGCACCAAGGGCCAGGCTTCCCGCTCCGGCGGCACCAAGGGACCGGGCTTCGAAGGCGGGCAGACGCCGCTCATCCGCCGGCTGCCCAAGCGGGGCTTCAACAACGCGCGCTTCCGCAAGGCGCCGGCCGCGATCAACGTGGAGGTGCTCAACCGGTTTGAGGCGGGCACCGTGGTGACGCCGGAGCTGCTGCTGGAGACCCGGATCGTGCGGGACGCGAAGAACGGCATCAAAGTGCTGGGCGATGGCGAACTGACGCGGCCCCTGACGGTCCGCGCCCATGCCTTCAGCAAGGCCGCGGTGGCCAAGATTAAGGCTGCCGGGGGCACGATCGAGGTGATCTGAGTGCTGGACGCGCTGAGGAACGCGCTGCGCATCGGGGACCTGCGCCGCAAGCTCCTCTATACCATGGGCCTGTTGGTGGTGTTTCGCATCGGCTCCTTTGTGCCGGTGCCCGGGGTCAACGCGGCGGCGCTGGCCGAGCAGCTGGGCGTGGCCGGGGGGAACATTTTCGGGTTTCTGAACCTGTTCTCCGGGGGCGCGCTGGGGCGCTTTACGGTGTTTGCCACGGGCGTCAACCCCTACATCACCGCGTCCATTATCCTGCAGCTGCTGACCATCGTCATCCCGCGCCTGGAGGAGCTGGCCAAGGAAGGCCCCGAGGGCCGCAAGGTGATCCAGCAGTACACCCGCTACGGCACCGTAGTATTGGGGGTCATCCAGGCCATGGGCATTACCGCCCTGGCCCGCAACTGGGGCGTGCTGACGGACCCCAACTGGTTCACCTTTTTTAGCATCGTGGTGACCTTGACGGCGGGCACGACCTTCTTGATGTGGCTGGGTGAGAAGATCACCGAACACGGCATCGGCAACGGCATCTCGCTGCTCATCTTTGCGGGGATCGTAGCCGACATCCCGGTGGGCACCTTCAACATTATTCAGGCCATCGGTGAGGGCGGCATCAATCCCTTCAGCCTGCTGTTCTTCCTGGTGGCCGGGCTCTTGGTCATCGCTGCGGTGATCATGGTGCAGCAGGGCGAGCGGCGCATCCCGGTGCAGTACGCGAAGCGCGTCGTGGGGCGGCGCATGTACGGGGGCACCACGACCCACATCCCGATGCGGATCAACCAGGCCGGCGTGATCCCGGTCATCTTCGCATCGTCGGTGCTGTTTTTCCCGTTGACCATTGCGCAGTTTGCGCCGTCCATTGCCCCCTTCGTGGAGCGCGTGATAGGCATTGGGACCTTTGGGTATAATTTACTGTACTTCCTGCTGGTGATCTTCTTCACGTACTTCTACACGGCGGTGACGTGGAACCCGGTGGACGTCGCCGAGAACATGAAGAAGTACGGGGGTTTCATCCCGGGCCTGCGGCCGGGCAAGCCCACCGCCCAGTACTTGGATCGGGTCCTCAGCCGCTTGACGCTGGCCGGTGCCCTTTTCCTGGGCATCATCGCCGTCATGCCCTACGTGACTGCGGCCATCACCCAGATGCCCACCTCCTTCCTGTACTTCGGCGGCACTGGGCTGCTGATCGTGGTGGGCGTGGCGCTGGACACGATGAAGCAGATCGAGGCGCAGCTGTTGATGCGGCATTACGAGGGCTTCCTTAAGTAGGGATCCCGGTCCGGATGGGGGCGAGGATGTGCGGTTGGTCATGCTGGGATTACCCGGGGCGGGCAAGGGAACCCAGGGGGAGCTGTTGGCCCAGCGTCTCGGGATCCCGCGCATTTCGACGGGCGACATGTTCCGGGAAGCCCTGCGGTCGGAAACGGCCTTGGGGCGCCAGGTGAAGGAGTACGTGGAACGGGGCGAGCTGGTGCCGGACCACCTGACGGTGGCCCTGGTGGAAGAGCGTCTCAAGCAGCCCGATGCCCGGGCCGGTTTTGTGCTGGACGGCTTTCCCCGGACCGTGCCCCAGGCGCGGGCGCTGGATGAGAAGCTGGCGGCCGCGGGACGGCCTCTTCACGCGGCAGTGTACATCAACGTGCCGCAGGAGGAAGCCATTCGCCGCATCGCCAGCCGGCGGGTGTGTGGGCAGTGCGGCGCCACCTACAGCGCCGGGCAGGGGGCCGCGGACGACGGCCGCTGTCCCGCGTGCGGCGGGCCCCTGGTGCAGCGGCCCGACGATTCGGAGGAAACGGCCCGGCACCGCCTGCAGGTGTACATGGCCCAGACCCATCCGGTAGTGGAGTACTACCGCCAGGAGGGGCTGCTGGTGGAGGTCGACGGGCAGCAGTCCATCCCCGACGTGCTCAACGACATCCTGCAAGCCTTGGCGGCGGTGGGCTCCCGGCGGCAGGACGTGGGAGCGGGCGGGGGCCGATGATCGTCATCAAGAGCGAGGCCGAAATCGCCCTGATGCGCCGGGCGGGCCGGGTGGTGGCCCAGGCCCACGCGATGCTGCGGGAGCGGTTGCGGCCGGGAGTCACCACCGGGCAGTTGGATGTCTGGGTGGAGGAGTTTCTCCTGCGGCAAGGCGCGCGGCCGGCCTTCAAGGGATACCGGGGGTATCCGGCCAGCGTCTGCACCAGCGTCAACGACGAGGTGGTGCACGGCATCCCTGGTTCCCGGGTGCTGGAGGAAGGCGACATCGTCGCGGTGGACATCGGTGCCTTTGTGGAGGGGTTCTGCGGGGATATGGCCTGGACCTACCCCATCGGGGAAGTGTCGGAGCTGGCCCAGCGGCTCATGCGGGTCACCGAAGAAGCCCTCTACAAAGGCATCGAGCAGGCCGTGGCCGGACGCCGGCTGTCGGACATCGGCCACGCGGTGCAAACCCATGTGGAGGCCCACGGTTTTTCGGTGGTGCGGGAGTTCGTGGGTCACGGCATCGGCCGGGAAATGCACGAGCCGCCGCAAATTCCCAACTACGGCCCACCGGGGCGGGGCGTCCGGCTCAAGGAAGGCATGACGCTGGCCATCGAGCCCATGGTCAACAGCGGCGACTACCGGGTGCGGGTCCTGGAGGACAACTGGACCGTGGTGACTGCCGACGGCAGCTTGTCGGCCCACTTTGAGCACACCGTCGTCGTCCGGCCAGGGCAGGCGGAAATCCTGACCCGGCTGTAGCCCTTCAGGACTCGGCCGGGTGGAGCGGGGTTTTAGCATGCGGTTGGAACCGGGCAGGGTGGTGGAATCCCGGGCGGGCAGGGATCGCGGCCAGCTGTATGTGGTGTATCGGGTGATGGAGGACGGGTTTGTCCTGGTGGTGGACGGCGACAAGCGGCCTGTGGCCCGCCCCAAGCGGAAAAACCCCCGGCACTTGGAGGCCCACCCCATCGTCGTTGACGGGCTGGGGGCGCGGTGGGCCCGGGGGGAGACGGTCGAAGACGCGGAAGTGCGGGCGGCCCTGGAGGCGCTCGCCGCGAAGGTGAAGGAGGCGGGCTGAGCCCATGGGCAAAGACGATGTGATCGAGATGGAGGGCACTGTCATCGAGCCGTTGCCCAACGCCATGTTCCGGGTGGAGCTGGACAACGGCCACAAGGTGCTCTGCCATATTTCGGGCAAGATGCGCATGCACTTCATCCGCATCTTGCCCGGCGACCGGGTGACGGTGGAACTGTCGCCCTATGACCTGACGCGCGGGCGCATCACGTACCGCAAGCGGTGAGGAGGCGAGGGCCATGAAGGTGCGGCCGTCGGTGAAGCGCATCTGCGAGAAGTGCAAGATCATTCGCCGTCACGGGCGCGTGATGGTCATTTGCGAGAACCCCAAGCACAAGCAGAAGCAGGGGTAGGAGGTGAGGGCTGATGGCACGCATTGCCGGCGTTGACCTGCCCCGGGACAAGCGGGTGGTCATCGCGCTGACGTACATCTACGGCATCGGCAGGACCCGGGCGCAGACCATCGTCCAGCAGACGGGAGTCAATCCCGATACCCGGGTGCGGGACCTGACGGAGGACGAAATCAACCGCCTGCGGGAGTTCATCGACAAGAACTACACCGTGGAAGGCGACCTGCGGCGGGAAGTGCAGACCAACATCAAGCGGCTCATCGACATCGGGTCCTACCGGGGCTTGCGGCACCGGCGCGGCCTGCCGGTGCGGGGCCAGCGGACGCGCACCAACGCGCGCACCCGCAAGGGTCCCAGGCGGACCGTGGGCGGCCGCAAGAAGCGGTAGCGGCGCTGCCAGACCGGACAAAGCGTCCGGCGGCACGGCCAGCAGCAAGAGGAGGCGTTGGCATTGGCAAGGGCTAGGCGGGGTGCCAGGCCGCGGCGGCGGGAACGGAAGAACGTCCCCAGCGGCGTGGCCCACATCAAGTCGACTTTCAACAATACCATCGTGACCATCACGGACAAGCAGGGCAACGTGATCTCCTGGGCGTCGGCGGGAGTCACCGGCTTTAAGGGATCCCGCAAGGGGACGCCCTACGCGGCGGGCCAGGCGGCCGAGGCGGCGGCCCGGGCCGCGATGGAGCACGGCATGCGCGAGGTGGAAGTTTGGGTCAAGGGGCCTGGCTCGGGCCGGGAGGCGGCCATCCGGTCGCTGCAGGCTGCGGGGCTTGAGGTGAACCTGATCAAGGATGTGACGCCCATCCCCCACAACGGGTGCCGGCCACCCAAGCGCCGGCGCGTATGAGCGGGTTGGCGGACGCTGGTGGCGCAGAAACCCGCCAGGAGGAGGGTTATGCAATGCTGGAGATGGAGAAGCCGCGCATCGAGACGGTGGAAGCCACCGACACCTACGGCAAGTTCGTGGTGGAGCCGCTGGAGCGCGGTTACGGCATCACGCTGGGCAACTCGCTGCGGCGCATTTTGCTGTCGTCCCTGCCGGGCGCGGCGGTGACGTCGGTGCGCATCGACGGTGTGCTGCATGAGTTTTCGACCATTCCGGGCGTGGTGGAGGACACCACCGACATTATCCTGAACCTGAAGCAGCTGCTGCTCAAGCTGCACACCGAGGGGCCGGTCACGCTGCGGCTGGAAGCCGAGGGCGAGGGCGAGGTGACCGCGGCCCACATCGAGCACAGCGCCGATGTGGAGATCCTCAACCCCGACCTGCATATCGCCACCCTGGACAAGGGCGGCCGGCTCTCCATGGAGATGACGGTGGAGAAGGGGCGGGGCTGGGTGCCCGCGGAACGCAACAAGAAGCCGGACCAGCCCATCGGCGTCATCGCCGTCGACTCCATCTTCTCGCCGGTGACCAAGGTCAACTACACGGTCCAGGACACCCGGGTCGGCCAGAAGACCGACTACGACCAGCTGGAGCTGGAAGTGTGGACCGACGGGAGCGTGCGGCCCGAAGAGGCGGTGAGCCTGGCGGCCAAGATTTTGATTGAGCACCTGCGCCTGTTCGTCAACTTGACCGACGAGACCGACGACATGGAGATCTTGGTGCGCAAGGACGAGAGCCCCAAGGATCGGGTGCTGTCCATGAGCATCGACGAGCTGGAGCTCTCGGTGCGCTCCTACAACTGCCTGAAGCGGGCCGGCATTAACACCGTGGAGGAGCTGACCCGCAAGACCGAAGCCGACATGCTCAAGGTGCGCAACTTGGGCAAGAAGTCGCTGCAGGAAGTCAAGGAAAAACTGGCCGCGCTGGGGCTGTCCCTGCGCCAGCCCGACGAATGAGGGGAGGGAGCAAGGGCCATGAAGCTGAAGAAACTGGGCCGTACCAGCGGACACCGCCGCGCCCTCCTGCGCCACTTGGCCACCGCCGTTATCGACAAGGGGCGCATCACGACCACGGAGGCCAAGGCCAAGGCTGTCCGCCCCGTGGTGGAGAAGATGATCACCTTGGGCAAGCGGGGCGACCTGCACGCCCGCCGGCAGGCGGCGGCCTTCTTGACCGACAAGAGCGTGGTGAAGCGGCTGTTTGACGAGGTGGCTCCTCGCTACGCCCAGCGCCAGGGCGGCTACACCCGCATCGTCAAGATCGGCCCCCGCCGGGGGGATGCGGCGCCCATGTCCATCATCGAACTGGTGTGAGGCCGTATCGCCAGTCCGCTGATCCAGCTGCAGCGCGCCGGCTACACCTACCCCGGGTCCGGGGTGCGGGCCGTAGCCGGCGTTGACATCACCATCCATCGGGGCGAGTTTGTCGCCGTCGTCGGGGCCAACGGGTCGGGCAAGTCCACGTTGGCCCGTTTGTGTAACGGGCTTTTGGTGCCGACGGAAGGCCAAGTCCTGGTGGCGGGCCAAAGCACCCGCGACCCCCAGGCCTTGGGGGACATCCGGCGCCGGGTGGGCATTGTGTGGCAAAATCCCGATAACCAGCTGGTGGCCGGCACCGTGGAAGAGGACGTGGCCTTTGGGCCGGAAAACCTGGGCCTGCCGCCGGAGGAGATCGAGCGCCGGGTGGAGCGGGCCCTCAATTGGGTGGGGCTGGCCGGCCACAGGACCCGGCCGCCCCACCAGCTGTCGGGCGGCCAAAAGCAGCTCACGGCCCTGGCCGGCGTCCTGGCCATGGAGCCCGAAGCCATCGTCTTGGACGAGGCCACCGCCATGCTGGACCCCGACGCCCGGGCCCAGCTCCTGGCGGTGGTGGCCCGCCTCACGGCGCAGCGGGCTGCGGCCGTGGTGCTCATCACCCACCACATGGACGAGGTGGCCGCCGCCGGCCGGGTGGTGGCGCTGGAGGAGGGGCGGGTGGCCTTTGACGGCCCGCCGGCCCGCCTGTTTGCCCGGGAGGACCTCTTGGCCCGGCTGGGCCTGGAGGCGCCGCCGCTGGTCCGCATCGCGCAGGGCTTGCGGGCGGCGGGGCTGCCGGTGCCCCTGGTTTGCCCGACGGTCGAGGATCTGGTGGAGCACCTATGCCGATCGTCGTGAAGGATCTGCACTACACCTACAACGCGGGCACGCCCTGGGCGGTGCCGGCCCTGAGGGGCGTCAGCCTCACCGTGGGAGACGGCGAGTTTGTCGGCGTCATTGGGCCCATGGGCGCGGGCAAGTCCACCTTGGCGCAGCACCTGAACGGCTTGCTGCGGCCGCCCCCGGGCACCGTGTGGGTGGACGGCCAAGATGTGGGGGCGCGGGAAGGGGACCTGCTGGCGGTGCGGCGGCGGGTGGGGCTGGTGTTTCAATTCCCTGAGCGGCAGCTGTTTGCTGAGACGGTGGCCGCCGACGTGGCCTTTGGGCCCCGCAACCTGGGCTTGGCGCCCGACGCGGCCGCCGAGCGGGCGCGGGTCGCCTTAGGGATGGTGGGGCTGGACTACGAAGCCTTGAAGGACCGGTCGCCCTTTTCCTTGAGCGGCGGCCAACAGCGGCGGGTCGCCCTGGCGGGGGTGCTGGCCATGGGGCCCCGCTACCTTATCTTGGACGAGCCCACGGCCGGCTTGGACCCCGCCGGCCGGCGGGAGCTTTTGGGCCTGTTGGCCCGTCTGCACCGGGAGCAGGGCCTCGCGGTGGTGCTCATCACCCATCACCTGGAGGACGTGGTCCGCCTCGCGCAAAAGGTGGTGGTGCTGGCCCAAGGACGGGTGGCCATGGCCGGCCCGCCGGCGGCCGTGTTGGGGGCGGCCCGGCGTCCGCAGCTGCGGGCCCTGGGGCTGGATGTGCCCGTGGCCGCCCGCCTGGTGGACGAGCTCAACCGGCGGGGTTGGCAGCTGCCGGGCCATGTGGTGCGGGAGGAGGAAGCGGTGGCCGCCATCGTCCAGGCCGCGGCCGCGCGGCGGGCCCCGGGCCGTGGGGCGGCCGAAGGCCCCGACCCGGCAGCCCCGGGGGGCAGCCGCCCGGCGGCGGGGGGCGGAGACCCCGGTGCTTAGGGACGTTACCTTGGGGCAATACGTGCCGGGCCGGTCGCCTTTGCACCGGACCGACGCCCGGGCCAAACTGCTGGCGGGGCTGTGCTTGGCGGCGGCGCTGTTTGTGGTCAACGCATGGGCCGGCTACGGGGCCCTGGCGGCCTACGTCCTGGCCATGGCGCTGGTTTCGGGGCTGCCCCTGGGGTTGGTGGTCCGCAGCGTGCGCCCTGTCTTGTGGCTGGTGGCCCTGACGGTAGTGTTCCACGGGCTGTTTACCCCGGGCACGCCCTGGGCCGGCTGGGGCCCGTTCCAGATCACCGTGGAAGGGCTGGACACGGCCGGCCGCCTGGCGGTGCGGCTCATCCTGTTGGTGGCGGGCGTGTCCCTGGTGACCCTCACCACCTCGCCGGTAGCCCTGGCCGACGCCCTGGAGTGGCTGCTGAAGCCCGGCCAGCGCCTGGGCTTGCCCGCCCACGAGATCGCGATGATGATGACCATCGCGCTGCGCTTCGTGCCCACGCTGCTGGAGGAACTGGAGCGCATCGTCAAGGCCCAGCAAGCCCGGGGCGCCGACCTGGAAACGGGTGGACTCCTGCGCCGGGCCCGGGCCCTCTTGCCGGTGCTGGTGCCCCTATTTGTGGGCACCTTTCGCCGGGCTGAGGATTTGGCCTTGGCCATGGAGGCCCGGGGGTGGCGGGGCGGGGTGGGGCGCACCCGGTGGCGGGCGCCCCGTTGGGCGCTGGGGGATACGGTGGCCCTGGCGGGGTCGCTGCTGTTTTTCGCATGGGTGGGGTGGCGGTTCCGGTGACTCACGTCCGCTGCGTGGTCGCCTACGACGGCACGGGGATGTTGGGCTTTCAGCGCCAAAGGCGGGGGCCCACCATTCAGGGGCTCCTGGAGGAGGCCATCGCGGCCTTGACGGGGGAACAGGTGCGGGTGTTGGGGGCCGGCCGCACCGACGCGGGCGTGCATGCGCTGGGCCAGGTGATCAGCTTTCGCACCCAAAGCCGGATCCCTGTAGAGCGCTGGCCCTACGCCCTCAACAGTCGCCTGCCCGCCCAGGTGGTGGTGCACGGGGCGGAGGAGGCGCCGGCGGATTTCCACCCGCGGCGGGACGCGACGGCCAAGGAGTACCATTACTCCATTTGGAACGCCCCCTTTCCGTCGCCCTTTTGGGCCCGCTGGGCCCTGCACGTCCCGCAGCCCTTGGACGTGGCCGCCATGGCCGAGGCGGCAGCCCTCCTGGTAGGCCGGCACGATTTTGCCGCCTTCCGGGCCGCGGGCAGCACGCCGGTGCGCTCCACGGTGCGCCATCTCATGGAACTGCGGGTGGAGCGTTCCCCCCACTGCCCGCAGCACGTGCGCATCGTGGCCAAAGCCGATGGGTTTCTCTACCACATGGTGCGCAACATCGCGGGGACGCTGCTTCTTGTGGGCCAAGGGCGGCAGCGGCCAAAGTGGGTGGCGGAGGTGCTGGCGGCCCGCCGGCGGGATATGGCCGGCCCGACGGCACCGGCCCACGGCCTGTGCCTGGTGCGCGTGGAATACGGTTGACATGGGAAAAACCGTGTATTAATATCGAGTTTGGCCGCGGCGCTCCTCAGGCGAGCCAGCTGCGGTCGGGAAGGAGCGCGATCCTGATGAATCGCACCTACATGGCCAAGCCCGGCAGCGTTCAGCGCAAGTGGTACGTGATCGACGCGAAGGGCAAGACCTTGGGGCGCCTGGCCAGCCAGGTGGCGACGGTGCTGCGGGGCAAGCACAAGCCCCAGTACACGCCCCACGTCGACACGGGCGACTTCGTCATTGTGGTAAATGCGGATCAGGTGCGCCTGACGGGCAACAAGTGGGAGGACAAGGTCTACTACTTCCAGCGCTCCCAGCGCCCGGGAGGCCTCAAGGCCTTCACGGCGCGGCAGCTGCGGGAGCGGGACGCGACGCGCCTGGTCCGGCTCGCGGTGTGGGGGATGTTGCCCCACAACCGGCTGGGCCGCCGCATGTTTTCCAAGCTTAAGGTGTATGCTGGGCCCGAGCATCCCCACGCGGCCCAGCAGCCGGAGCCGTTTCCTCTGCCTGTGCGTTGAAACCCCGGACTGGATCCAAGCGGATGGACACCTTGGCGCGCGGGGTGAAACCACGGCGCGTGCGGAAGGGAGGTAGCCAGGTTGTCCCGACCGGCACCCAGCACTGACTTTGCCGAGTACATGGCCACGGGCCGCCGCAAGACGTCGGTGGCGCGCGTTCGCCTTGTGCCGGGCAGCGGCCGCATCGTCATCAACGGCCGTGACATGCAGGAGTACTTTGGCCGGCCCGTCTTGGAGATGGTGGTGCGGGAGCCTTTTCGCGTCACCGAAACCGAGGGCCGGTTTGACGTGTACGTCAACGTGGTGGGCGGCGGCATCAGCGGGCAGGCGGGCGCGGTGCGCCACGGCATCGCACGCGCCCTGCTGCAGGTGGACGAGGAGTACCGCCGGCCGCTGAAGCAGGCGGGCCTGTTGACCCGGGATCCGCGCATGAAGGAACGCCACAAGTACGGGCTCAAGAAGGCCCGGCGGGCGCCGCAGTTCTCCAAGCGGTAAGGGTTGTTTGGGTCCGGGCGGCACACGGGGTGCCGCCGGATCCGCGCATGGGCCGGCGCCGGCCGCAGCCGTTGCCGGCCCGGAATTTCGTTGCGGGTTGGCGACAAGCAAAGGGGGACGGGGATGGCCAAGAAGGGCAGCAAGGCCCAGGGCCGTGGCCGCAGCGCCCGCGCCCAGGCTGCCCGCCGCCGGTGGTACATCGGTGGCGGCGCCTTGGCGGTGGTGCTGGCGGTCGTGTTTTTCATTCTGGCCAACCGCCCGCCCGCTGCCGAGGGGTACTACCGGTACAGCAACCCGGGTGAGATCGCCGAGCTCATCGGCAGCGGCGCGCCGGTCTTGGTGTACTTCCATTCGCCGACCTGACCCTTTTGCCGGGTGACCTCTCCGGTCCTGGAGAGGCTGAGCAACGAGCTGGAAGTGCCCATCTACGTCATCGACGTCAACCGCTACCAGTCCACATGGCAGCAGTACGACATCCGGGGCACGCCGACGGTGGTGCGCTTTGAAGGCGGCCGCGAGCGGACCCGCATCGTCGGGCAGCAGGCCGAGGCCACGTGGCGTCGCCTGCTGGAGGAGCAGCGGCTCCGGCTGGGCGGCTGAGGGGGAGACCCCAGCAGGGAGGGGCGGTCATGGAGCGGCCAGCCGTGTCCCTGGGTTTGAGCCTGCGCTACGGCGCCGGCTACGCGGGCATCGCCATCGTGACGCAGACGGTGCTCGTGTGGCTGGCGTATTTTTATGCGCCGCCCGAGGAGGCGGGCCTGCCGGTCCTCCTGCCCATCGCGTGGGTAGGCGCCGCGCTGCTGGCGGGCCGGGTGGTGGATGCCCTGGCCGATCCCCTGGTGGGCGCGTGGAGCGACGCGACCCGCACCCGCTTGGGCCGGCGGCGGCCCTTTTTGCTCTTGGGCGCGTGGCCGCTGGCCGTCACCTTCGTGGCCCTCTGGTTTCCCCCTACGGGCTGGGCGCCCCTGGGCCGGGCCGTCTACCTTGGGGTCATGGTTTCCCTCTTCCTGTTCTTCTTTACCGTTTACACCGCGCCTTATCTGGCCCTGTTGCCCGAGCTGGCCCGCACCCGGACGGCTCGGGTGGCCTTGGCCACCTGGCAGGCGGTGTTCCAGATCGCGGGCCTGGCCGTGGCCATGGTGGGCTCGGGGTTCGTCATTGAACGGCTGGACTTCGGCGGGATGGGGCTGGTGCTGGGGGCCCTGGCGCTGGCCACCTTTCTCATCACCGCCCTGGGCGTGCCCGAGCCCCCGGGCCAGCACGCGCCCACCCCGGGGGCCATCCAGTCGGCCCTGTTGACCCTGCGCAACCGGGCCTTCGTGTACTACGTCGTCAGCCACGTGCTGTTTTGGTTTGGGTTTAATGCGGTGGTGGTCGCGGCTCCCTATCTGGTGACGGTGCTCATGGGCGGCAGCGAGGCCGACGCGTCCATCGCGCTGGCGGTGGCCTTTGGGGTGGCCGTGATGGGTTTCCCTTTCATCGGACGGCTGTCCCGCCGCCGGGGGCTGAAGGTCACCATGCAGCTGTCCATGCTGGCCCTGGCCGCCGCCCTGCTCCTGTGGGGGACGGTGGGGCGGTGGCCTGTGCCCGTGGACCCGTACTGGCAAGGGCTGGCGGTGTTCGCGGTGGCGGGCCTCAGCGTCGCTGGGCTGTTTGTCCTGCCCAACGCGATGGTGGCCGAGATCGCGGACTACGACCAGCGGCTGCACGGCATGCGCCGGGAAGCGATGTTTTTTGGAGTGCAGGGGCTTTTGGTTAAGGCCGCTATGGGGCTGTCTTCCTTTGCCGTCACGGGGCTCTTGGAGACGTGGGGGTTCACAGGGGACGCCCCGTGGGGCTTGGTGGCCCTGGGCCCCTTAGCGGCCTTGTTTGTCCTGGCCGGGGCGTGGGTGCTGGGCGGCTACCCCGAGGACGTGGTGCGGGCCGCAGAGGCCCCTCAGACGACGCCGCCGGCCTCCTCCAGGATGTGAACGGCCCGGTTGACGTGGTCTTCGCTGGTGACCACCGTCAGCAGCCACGCGGGCTGCCCAGGGACCGGCCCCTCCTCAAGCTCGTGGGCGAGGCCCGACGCGTCGGGGTCCGCGGCCAAGAGCGGGCCCCCCTCGTCGCCGGCGGCGCCGGTCAGCTCCGCCAGGCCGGCCATGCGGCCGGTCAGGGGATTGTGGGGACGGTCCGATCCTCCGGGGCCTGCCGGGCTTAGGCGGTCCAGCTGCACCGTGTCAAAGCCGGCGCGGCGCAGGTGGGTTTGGGCCCGCTCGGCGTCTTCCCGGCGGCTGAAGTAGGCGAGAATGCTGCGTCCCAAAAGCTCCACCGCGGGCGGTGCCTCCCGTGGAAGCCGAATGGTCGCCCTTAGCATGGCCGCGCCGGGGTTCGCCGATACGCGCTGGCGGGTGCCGGGGCCCGCGCGCCCCGGCGGCGGCTAGGGGCGCTGGACGCGGGTTTCCCTGGAGCCGTCGCAGGTGAACACGGTGGGCCGGCCGTCCATGACCGTTTCCAGGTGGACCGGTCGGCCCCAGAGCCGGTACACGTAAGGGAGCGTCTTCTCGGCGTAGGTGCGGTCCAGTTCCACGCCTTCGTAGCGATGCCGCAAGTACAGCTGGCCCGCCCCCCGCCAGTCCGCGTCGGCCACGGTGATGACGGGAATGCCGCAGTTGGTCATCTGCTGCACCAGCTCCTCCCGCACCCGCCGCCAGTCCTTGTCCGTGACCACCCAGTGGTCGCCCTGCCGCCGGTACACGTACAAGTCCAGTTCTTCCACCAGTTCCTGGGTGAGCCAGTTGCGCACCAGGGAGAGGTCGGTTTCGGTTTCCCGCACCTCAAAGAGATAGGCTTCGCCCCGGCGGCGGGCGATGTCCCGCAGCATGTGGTAGCCCAGGTGGTAGGGGTTGATGTGGGTCGGCGAAGGCGCCAGCACCGCGGCGTGCAAGCGGGCGAATTCCACGGTTTCGCTGGGGGAGAGGTCCAGTTCCCGCATGATGCGGGCGTGCCAGTAGGTGGCCCAGCCTTCGTTGAGGATTTTCGTCTCCAGCTGGGGCCAGAAGTACAGCATTTCGTCCCGCACCATGCCCAGGATGTCCCGTTGCCAGTCGGCCAAGATGCGGGAGTTTTCCATGAGGAACCGCAGCAGGTCCCGGGGCTCCCCGTCGTCCACGCCCGGGGCGGAAGGCGGATCGGGGCTGGGGGGGCGCGGCCCGGTGGGGCCGTGGTTCAGCCCGGCCGGATCGGCGGGTTCAAGGGCGCGCTGGGCGGATCCTAACCGGGGGCCGGGCGCTCCCGCGGCATCCCGCCGGTCCAGGGCCCACAGATCATCGTAGGGGGTCGGGCGGCGGGCGGGCCGGCTGGACCCGGGTCTGCCCCGGCCCTGGGATCTGGGCGCGGCGGGCGGCGCCGGGTACGGATCGACCTGCTCCTGCAGGGCCAGGGCGGCATCCAGCACTGCCTCCACGGCGGCCCGCCCGTGGCACATCTCGTAGCGGCGGATGCGGGCGGCATGGACGGCCATGGTTTCCGCCATGCGCCGGGACGTGGCCCGGAAGCGGTAGTTGTGGCGGAAAAAGTCCGAGTGGGCCACCACATGGGCCACAATAACCTTGTTTTGCAGCAGGCTGTTGCGGTCCAGCAGGAAGGCGTGGCAAGGGTCCGAGTTGATGACCAGCTCGTAGATGCGGCTCAGGTTGTAGTCGTACTGCATCTTCATCCGGTAAAAGGCTTTGCCGAAGCTCCAGTGGGAGAAGCGGGCAGGCATGCCGTAGGCGCCGAAGGTGTACAGCACATCGGCCGGGCAGATCTCGTAGCGCATGGGAAAACCGTCCAGCCCCAGCCGGCGGGCCAGCCCGTGGATGGCGTCGATGGCTGCCTCCAGGCGGGTGATGTCCCGGTCATCCATGGGCCGCCGCCCCCTGCCCTTGGGCCGGCCCGGGGGCCGCGGGACCAAAAAAGGCCTGCAGGGCCGGGTATACGTCCTGCTTTTCCCGGATGGTCACGGCTGTAAAGCGGGGATGGTCCAGCTGCTCATAGACGCTTCCGAGGCGGGCGCCGTGGGGGCTGCCCCGGGCAGCGATTTCGCCGTAGCCGACCGCGGCCGGATAGTCCAGCAGCGCGTGCACCAGTTCCAGGCAGCGGCCGTTGTCCGCAGGCAAATTGTCCCCGTCGGAAAAGTGGAAGGCGTAGACGTTGTATTGGTCCGGCGGGTAGTCGGCGCGGAGGATGGCCAGGGCCAGCTCGTACACGGAGGAACAGCGGGTGCCGCCGCTTTCCCCTTTGGAAAAGAACTCCTGTTCCGTCACTTCCCGGGCCCGGGTGTCGTGGGCGAGAAAGCGGATGTGGACCCGGGCGTAGCGGGTGCGCAAGAAGCGCACCATCCAGAAGAAGAAGCTGCGGGCCACGTATTTCTCAAAGGTCCCCATGGACGCCGACGTGTCCATCATGGCCAGCACGACCGCGCTGGCCTGTTCCTGCCATTCCTCCTCCCACGTCTTGAAACGCAGATCTTCCCGGGTGATGGCCACCGGCGCCGCGGGGTCCCCGCGGGCCTGCTGGGCCCGCTTCAGGGCCGCCAGCAGGGTCCGGCGGCGATCCAGGTTTCCCGTGATGCCGTGGCGGCGTACGTCCCGGAAGGCGAAGGCCTCTTGCTGGAGCTCCGGAGTGGGCTTTTGGTCGAGGTGGGGCAGGCCCAGGTCGGCAAAGACCAGTTCCGCCAGTTCGTCCACGGTGATGTCGGCTTCGTAGTAGTCCACCCCCGGCTGATCCCCCGCGCGCTGGCCCGTCGCGGGGCCCGAGGCCGGCCGCACCGGGCCCAAGCTTTGCCCGACGCGGCTTTTGCCGTCGCCCTGGCCCACGTGATTCCGTCCCTCCCAGTCGTAGCGGAACCGGTACTCCTCCAAGGAACGGATCGGCACCTTGATGACCGTCTCGCCGCCGGCCAGGATGATGCTCTCCTCGGCCACCAGATCGGCCAAGTTGTGCCGGATGGCCTCCAGCACCTTTTCCCGGTGGCGCTGCTGGTCCAGGTGGCCCTGGCGGTGGAGGGACCAATCTTCCCGGGACACGGTAAAGGTCCCGTCCTGCACGGTCCAGCCGCCTCCTTTGGCGCCGCGGGCAGCTTCAGCGGTTCAGCAGGCTCCCCGCGTAGCGCAAGAGCTCGTTGGCGCACAGCTCGCAGTAGCCGTGGTCGGCCACCAGCCGGGCGATGACCTCGTTGAGGCGCCGCAGCTGGTCGGGATCGGGGTTGGCGGCCGACGTGGTCACCCGGATGACATCCCGCATGTCGGCGAAGAGCTTGCGTTCGATGGCTTCCCGCAGCCGCTCGTGGGAGTGGTAGTCGAAGCGCTGGCCCCGGCGGGCGTAGGTGGAGATGCGGATGAGGATCTCTTCCCGGAAGGCTTTCTTGGCGTTTTCCGACACGCCGATCTGCTCCTCGATGGAGCGCATCAGCTTTTCGTCGGGTTCCACTTCCTCGCCGGTGACGGGGTCCTTGACCTTTTGCCAGTTGCAGTATGCCTCCACGTGGTCCAGGTAGTTGTTGAAGAGGCTGCGGGCCGACTCTTCGTAGGAGTAGACGAAAGCCTTCTGTACCTCCGTCTTGGCTGTCTCGTCGTACTCCTGGCGGGCCAGGGCGATGAAGTTCAGCAGCCGCTCCTTCTCCTGCTCGTTGATGGCGGGGTGCTGGTCCACGCCGCTGCGCAGCGCCCGCAGCACGTCCAGGGGCCCGATGCAGCGGCGCTGCCGGGTGACCAGGGCGCTGGAGAGGCGGTTGATGACGTAGCGGGGATCCAGGCCGCTCATGCCCTCGGTGGGAAACTCCCGCCGCAGCTCCTCTACGTCCTGGGGCTGGAAACCGTCCACGGCCTCGCCGTCGTACAGCTTCATCTTGGTCACCAAGTCGCAGCCGTGCTTCTTGGACTCCTTGAGCCGGGACAGGACGCTGACCATGGCCGCGGCCCGCAGGGCGTGGGGCGCGATGTGCACGTCCCGGAGCTCGCTTTGGCGGATGAGTTTCTCGTAGATGCGCACCTCGTCGCTGACCCGTAAGCAGTAGGGGATGGGCATGACGATCATGCGGGAATGCAGGGCCTCGTTCTTCTTGTTGGCGATGAAGTGGCGGTACTCTTCCTCGTTGGTGTGGGCGATGATGACTTCGTCGGCGGAGATGAGGGCAAAGCGGCCGGCCTTGAAGTTGCCTTCCTGGGACAGGCTCAGGAGGTGCCACAGGAACTTTTCGTCCATCTTGAGCATCTCCTGCATCTCCAGGATGCCCCGGTTGGCGATGTTGAGCTCGCCGTCAAAGCGGTAGGCCCGCGGGTCCGATTCGGCCCCGTATCGAGTGATGGCGGCAAAGTCGACGCTGCCCGTCAGCTCCGCGATGTCCTGGCTCTTGGGGTCCGAGGGCTGGAAGGTGCCGATGCCGACGCGCTTCTCCTCCGACAGGGCGATGCGCTGGACGAGGACGTCTTCTACCCGGCCGCCGTACTGTTCCTCGACCATGACCTGGCAGGCAGGGCAAAGGCTGCCCTCAATGGCCACGCCCAGCTCCCGCTCCACCTCGGGCCGCAGGGCCGGCGGCACCAGGTGCAGGGGCTCCTCGTGCATGGGACAGCCTTTGATGGCGTAGAGGGCCCCCGCGTCGGTGCGGGTGTAGGCTTCCAGGCCCCGCTTCAGCAGGGTGACGATGGTGGATTTGCCGCCGCTGACGGGCCCCATGAGCAGCAGAATCCGCTTGCGCACGTCCAGGCGGCGGGCGGCGGAGTGGAAGTATTCCTCCACCAGGCGCTCCAAGGCTTCGTCCAGGCCAAAGAGGTCCTGGGCGAAAAACCGGTACCGCTTGCGGCCGCCTACCTCCTCCACGCCGTGGGACACGATCATATTGTAGACCCGGGCATGGGCGTGCTGGGCGATGGCGGGGTTTTGCCGCACCAGCTCGTAGTACTGGGCGAAGGTGCCTTCCCAGGCCAGCTGCTCCTCCTGGCGGCGGTGCTCCCGCAGGCGCTGCAACAAGTCCATGGCGCTCCCTCCCGCGGGTGCGTCCGTTTCTACATTGTATTAACTGGGGTGGGCAAGATTCTCCGCCACCGGGGTACTTACCGGTCTGGGGTCCCGGCGCGGGCGGGCCTTGCGTGCTGAAGGGCCTAGGGCAGCCGCCGCGGAGAAGCCGTCAGAAGGAGAAGGTGACGCCCGCGGCCAAGGGCAGCTCCCCGCCCGGCGATCCGGCCCGCAGGTGCCAGCGCCAGCCGCCGGCGTGGGGTTCGCCGGCCAGGAACAGGGTGGGGGTCCAGCGCTGACGGGAGCCCGCGGCGACTTCCAAGCCCGCGGTAAAGGTCCACTCGTCGGTGAGGAGCTCGTAGCCGGCGGTCACGGCGGGCCGGCGGGCCAGCGCAGTGGCGGAGGTGAAGGCCAGGCGCAGCTGGGAGTAGGGTCCTGGCCGGAACCGGTAGGTGACGCCCAACACCGGCTCCCAGCCGCTGCCCTCCAGCAGGACGCCCACTTTGCCTCCCAGCCATCCACCGCCGGCCCGCACCTCCCCGCCGCCGGCCATCACCAACGTGTCCACCGGCCCGTCGCCGGCCCGGGTGCGAGCCCATTGGAATTCCCGCAGGAGGTTGAGCTCCCGGTTGGGCTGCTGGCGCACGTCCACCCGCAGGTGCCAGCGGGCGGTGCCGCTGGCGGCCAGAACGGCCCGGCGGGGCGGATCCCAAGGGAGGACAGGAAACCCGGGGCTGATGGCGTCCACCTCGAGGGTGCCCGTGTAGTTGCCCAGCACGGCGTCGGCCTGCAGGGCCAACGCCAGGCGCAGGGGCCCGGTGCCGTCGCTGCGCAGGACGGCCCGGCCTTGGATCTCGTAGTAGCCGAAAAAGGAAACGGGCTGAAACCATGCGGTGCCCGCTTCGAAGCCGGTGATGAGCTGGGCCGCCTCGGGAGCCGCGGCCCCGTGGAGCTGCAGCTGCCAGCGCCAGTCGCCTAGGCGGGTTTCCCAGCCGGCACCCAGCAAATACCAGGGCCGGGAGCTCGGCTCCGCGTAGCCGACCCCACCCACCCACTGCAGCCCCGTGGCGGCCCCTTGGGCGGCGGCGGGCGACGGGCTGCCCAGGGCCAGGAGGGCGGCGGCGAGAAGGGCGGGAGCTGCCGGCAGCCGCGGTCCGGCCGGCCGAAAGCCCCGGGGCCGGCGCTCTTCGGCCATGAGGGCAAGCACCGGCACCACGAACAACGTGAGCAGGGTGGCCGTGGTTAGGCCGCCGATGACCGTCAGGGCCGCCGGCACCTGGAATTCGGTGCCCTCGCCGCGGCTGAGGGCCATGGGCAGCATGCCGGCGATGGTGGTGAGGGCAGTCATGAGCACCGGCCGCAGGCGGGAGCGGGCCGCCGCGGCCGCCGCGTCCCGTGGGGTCCAGCCTTCCCGGCACAGCTGGTGGATCCGGTCCACCATCACGATGCCGTTGTTGACCGCGATGCCGCCCAGCATGATGAGACCGATCAGGGACGCGACACCCAGTTTCTGGCCCGTCAGCCACAAAAGCCAGACGGAGCCTATGCCCGCGAGGGGCACCGTGACCATGATGATGAGGGGATGGCGCCACGATTCAAACTGGGCGGCCAGCACCACGAATACCAGCACCAGCGACCACAGAAGCACGCTGGCCAAGTCTGCCAAGGATTCGTCGATGAGCTGGCGGATGCCGGCGATGCGCACCTCATAGCCCGCGGGCCAGTCCAGCGCGGCCACGGCGGCCTCCACCGCGGCCAGGGCCGCGGCCAAGTCTTGACCGCTGGGGCGCACGTGGACCTCCACGGCCCGCATGCCGTCGATGCGGCGGATGGCCTGGGGCGCGGTACGCTCCTGCACGTCCACGACGTTGGCCAGCCGCACGGCGGACGTGTCCAGGCCGGGCACAGCCACCGGGGAGGTGACGGGGTGGTCCAGCAGGTGGGCCAGGTCCGCGGTTTCGCTGGGCTGGGGGCGCATGACGACGGGGATGGTGCGGCCGTTTTCCCGGACCTGGGTCACCTGGATGCCCGAGAGGGCGTTGCGCACCGCCAGGCTGATCTGGGCCGTGGTCAAGCCGCCGATGAGGGCCCGAGACTGGTTCACTTCCAGAAACAGCTCGGGCTGGGCCGCGGCCAGGGGGATGTGCACGTCGGCCACGGCGGCACTGGCGTCCAGCCGCTGGCGCAGTTCCGCTGCCAGGGCCCCCAGCGTTTCCAGGTCGGGGCCCGCCACCTGCACCACGATGGCGTTGGAAAAGACGCTGCTGCTGGAGCTCCACTGGTCGCTCACCGCGAGGCGCACCGCCGGCAAGTCCGCCAGCGCCTCGCGGATGGCGGCGGCCACGGCCGCGCGCTCCTGGGGGCTCGCGGGCCCCTCGAGGAAGGCCATGAGCTGGATGGTGTGGGGGCCGTAGTCGCCCAACAGCGTCACGATGTCTTCCTGGCGCTGCTCGCCCACTTGGGCGGCGATGTGAGCCACCGCGGGCAGGGACAGCAGGCGCTCCTCCGCCAGGCGGGCCACCGCGTCGGTTTCCGCCAAGGGCGTGCCCGGCGGCAGCTCCAGGGTCACGTACAGCACCCGCACGTAGCCCGGAGGCAAGAACTCGGTGTCCAAGCGGGGCACCAGGAGCCCAGTGCCCAGGCAAAGGACAGCCACCAGGGCCAACAGCAGGCCGCGACGCGCCAGCGCGCGCTCCAGGAGGGAGCTGTAGGCCAGCACGAAGCGGCTCCCGTCCCACGTCCCGGCGGGCATGGGGCCCCCGCGGAACAGCCCCGCTGCCAGGCTGGGAACGACGGTGAGGGCCACGATGAGGGACGCGGCCAGGGCCAGGGACACGGTGATGCCCAGCTCCTTAAAGAGCTGGCCGGCGAAGCTGTCGAGAAACGCGGCGGGCAGGAACACCGCGACGGTGGTCAGCGTCGCGCCGATGATGGCGCCCGTCATTTCCTGGCTGCCGCGGATGCTGGCGGTGGCCGCGTCCTCGCCCTGGCTGCGGCGGCGGAAGATGTTTTCCAGCACGATGATGGCGTTGTCCACCACCATGCCGGTGCCCATGGCCAGGCCGCCCAGGGTCATCAGGTTGAGGTCAAGGCGGCCCGCGTACAAGGCCATGAGGGTGAGCAGGATGGAAAGGGGGATGGACAAGGCCACCACCAAGAGGCCCCGCCAGTTGCGCAGGAACCCAAACAGCACCAGGACGACGGCGCCGGCCCCGATGAGCCCAAAGACGACGAGGCTTTCGAGGGACTGCCGGATGCGGGTGGATTGGTCGATGATGACGGACAACTTCAGATCCGGCATCTCCCGTTCCAATTCCCGCAAGGCGGCCCGCACGCCGTCGGCCACCGTGACGGTGTTGGCCCCCGAC
The DNA here is from genome assembly GCA_035304545.1 of Limnochordales bacterium. Classification (GTDB taxonomy): domain Bacteria; phylum Bacillota; class Limnochordia; order Limnochordales; family ZCTH02-B6; genus ZCTH02-B6. The sequence continues at coordinate 29,723 of DATGPV010000049.1, forward strand.
TGCTTGAGGACCTGCAACAGCACGGTGGGGCGGCCGTCCATGCGGGCGTAACCTGTGGGCGGCCGGACGCCGTCCACCACCTGGGCCACGTCCTTGACGTGGAGCAGGGGCGGCCACAGCGCGGCCAGGCCTTGCACCGGGAGGCGGCTTTCGCCGATGACCAGGTCCCGGATTTCCTGGACGCTGGTAAAGTGGTTCCCCACCCGGGCTTGCCAGCGCTTGCCGTCGTGTTCCAGGACGCCCGCGGGCACCGTCGCGTTTTGCAGCGACAGCAGCTGCTGCAGGTGGGCCGGCGTCAAGTTGTGGGCCTGCAGCTTGGCGCTGTCGTACAACACCTGGATTTCCCGCTCGACGCCGCCCAAGACAGCCACTTGGGCTACGCCGGGCACCCGCTCCAGCCGCGGGCGCACCACCTGCAGGGCGATGTCGGTGGTCTCCACCAGGTCGCCGGTGCCGGAAACGCCGATGAGCAGGGAAGGAAACTCGTTGGGATCCAAGCGCAGGACGATGGGGGTCTGCACTTCCGCGGGTAAGGTGAGGGCCAGGGCCGCAAGGCGGGCCCGGACCTCGTTGATGGTCTCCTCCAAGGGCGTGCCCCAGGCAAATTCGGCAAACACCAGGGACACGTTTTCCATGCTGACCGAATCCAGCCGCCGCAGGCCTGCGGCCGTCGACAGCACCCCTTCCACCGGGTGGGTCACTTCGGTTTCCACCGTCTGGGGATCGGCGTTGGGGTAGATGGTGGCCACGGTGATGTAGGGCAGCTGCACGTCGGGGTACAGCTCCATCCCTAGGTTGGAGGCGGCAAGAGTGCCAAAGAGCGCAATGGCCACGATGAACATGGCGGTGGTGACCGGCCGGCGGACGGCGAGTTCCGACAGCTTCACGCAAGTCGCTCCTTGCAGGCGTTGGGACAGCCGGTTGGCTACCGGTAGCGGACGACGCCGCCGGGCATCGTGCGCAGGAGGGTCTCATCCAGGCCGGCGTTGATGCGCACGTCCCGCAAGACGGCATGGAGGGCCAGCCGGCCGTCCACGTCGTAGTACCGGAACTGGCTGATCATCCAAGTGTCGGGGTGGACGTAAAACTCGTACAGCTGCCGGGGGTCGCTGCGGGGCCGGGCCAGGACGAGGTAATGGGGCTGGTGGTTGTTGTAGGCGATGTCGCCCACGGTCAGTTCGTAGTCAGCCGGATCGGGCAAGGAGAGCCAGCGGTCCAGCTCCGGCCCGAGATTTTGCTGGGCCGCCAGCCGGTCCCACTGCTGCACGATGATTTCCTCCCGGATGGGATTATACTGGCGCGCTTCGTTTTGGGCCCGGTCCACCAGCAAGATGGCCCCCGCCAGCATATCGGGCTCCAGCCACTCAAACCGGAACAGGTCCGGCAGCTGCGCCTGCAGCCGCCCGCGGCCCGGGGTGACGCTGCCGTCGGTGGCGTTGTACTGATCCACCTCGACGATGAGTTCGATGTCGCGGATGGCGGCGAAGGCGGCCTCGACCTGGGCCACAATTTCCTCTACCGACAGGGGAGGCAGTGCCTCCGGGGCCGCCGCCGGCGCGCCGTCTGCCGTCTTGGCCCAGGCCACGGGGCCGGCCAGGCCAGGCAGGCCCGGGGGCCCGCCCAGGGTCGCGAGGCCGGCCAGGAGGGCCAGCGCTGCCGCTTTGCAAATGCGCGAACCGATGTTCGTGGGCCAAGCCCGCATCGATGTCGGGTTCCTCCTCATGGTCCCGGCCCATGCCGGGCCGAAAATGCCCATGCCTGCATAGCAGTTCGTGCCAAGGGGAACGTTTCCTGCCCGGCGGCGGGACGGACCCGGGAAAGCCACAAGATTTTCGACGGAGGGGGGATTTTTCCGCGCGGCCGCCCGCGGCGGAATCCGGGCCGGTTCCGGACCGCAAGCGCGCGCCGGCCGGTGGGCGGCCAGCCCCTCTAATCTTCGGGATCCGGCACTTGAATCCGCAGCCCGTCGTAGGCCAGCTGTACCGGCGGGGGCAGCTGGCCGTTGGCGGCGGCGTGATCCACCTCATGGGACAGGTGGGTCAGGTATGCCCGGCGCGGCTTCAGATCGTCGATGACGGCCAAAGCCTCCTCGATGGACAGGTGGGTCGGGTGGGGGCGGAAGCGCAGGGCGCCCAGGATGAGGACGTCCAGGCCCCGCAGCAGCTCCCGGGATGACGGCGGGATGTGGCTGACGTCGGTGACGTAGGCGACCCGCCCTACCCGGTAGCCGGTGACGGTCATCCGCCCATGGAGCACGGGAACCGGAGTGAAGGTCAGCCGGCCCAGGCGAAAGGCCCCCTGGACGGGGTGCAGTTCCACCTCGGGCTTGGAGCCGCCCGGTTGCGGGGGGCGAAAGGCGTAGGCAAAGATGGTGCGGATGTTGTCCAGGGTTTCCGGGGTGCCGTAGACGGGGACGGGCCGGCCCTGGAGATGATTGAAACGGCGTAGGTCGTCAAACCCAAAGATGTGGTCCGCATGGGTATGGGTGAGGAGGACCGCATCCACCCGCCGCAGGCCAAAGCGCAGGGCCTGCTGGCGCAGCTCCGGCGTGGTGTCGATGAGGACGTGGGCGCTCTCGTGCCGGATCAGCAGCGACGATCGGGAGCGCTGGTTGCGGGGGTCCGGGGACGTGCATACCGGGCAGTCGCAGCCGATCATGGGGACGCCCACCGACGTCCCCGTTCCCAAGAATAGCAGCTCCACCAGCACGCGCTCCTTTTTAGCAATTTTTTCCCTGATGGGACCAAGGCAGGAAAACTTCCCGCCTTCCAGAATATATACCATCACCCTTTTTGTCGGGGTGCCAAACCCTCATGCCGTCCAAAAGGGCCTGCATATGATGATGGCGACCCGGCAGGTGTCGGGTCGGGAGCCACCGCGGACCGGGGTGATGGCCGTGACGCCCAAAATGGAGGCCATAGCTCGATTTGCTCGGCTGCAGCTCAAGCACCCGATGAGCAGGGTTGTGCTCCACGCCCTGCTGGACAACCCCGAGTTCGTCGAGCGCATTACCTTTGTCAACAACCGGGATTTCCTGTCCAACACGATGATCGTGTCCGAGCTGGGCAGCGACCGCATCGGGTTCGAGTTGGAATTGGGGGCCTGCCAGCGGGAAGAAGTTACCATCGTCAACGGCCACTTGGTGCGGCAGGTGCACCGCACCAGCTCCGTCCGGGTCCACGACCCCGTGGAGGCCCTGGCACGGCTGAGCCAGTTCCAAAGCCGCCTTTACGTGACCTTCTGCTTCGCGGGCGACCCTCCTGCCTGGTACGAAGCGGTGGTGGAGCCCAACCCCGCGCTGCCCCTGCCCGCGGAAACCAAAGAAACCATGGATCAGGTGCTGGACGAGATCGTGCAGGAGCAGATCGATCTGGCCCTCTTGGCCATTTTGCTGCGGGACGAGATCGACCAGGCCCTGGCCCGGGGCGACCGGGAAACCTTTGCCGCCCGGGTACCCCTCTACCGGGAAATCGTCCACCGTTGCCTTTGGGAGCTGTGAGGCTCCGCCCGCCGCCCCGCAGGCACCGGAAAACCTTCGACCGGCGGCAGGAATTTGCCGGCCGCATCCGAACTCTAACGAGGTACACCCTTGCCGGTGGCCGCCCCTCGGGGGCCGGCCGCCAGCGCGCGCCCGACGGAGGTTGAACCAGGTTGCGGCCAGCACCCCGGGTACGTCCCCGAAAGTCGCCGCTGCGTGAATACGTGGAAACGCTGGTGGGCGCCGCGATTCTCGCGCTGTTTATCATGACCTTTGTGGCCCGTGCCTTTACCGTGGACGGGCCTTCCATGCTGCCCACCCTGGAAGACGGGCAGCGCCTCCTGGTGGACCGGCTGACGTACCGGTTCCAAGACCCCCAGCGGGGCGACGTGGTGGTCTTCCGCTACCCGGCCAACCCCCGGCAGCATTTTATCAAGCGCATCATTGCCATCCCCGGCGATGAGGTCCTCATTTCCCGGGGCACCGTTTACGTCAACGGCGTCGCACTGGAAGAGCCCTACATCGCTGGGCCCATGTTCGGCTCCTTTGGCCCGGTGGTGGTGCCGCCCGACAGCTACTTCGTCCTGGGCGACAACCGCAACAATAGCGAGGATAGCCGCGATCGGCGGGTGGGGTTTGTGCCCCGGGACCACATCATCGGCCGCGCGATCTGGCGCTACTGGCCGCTTCAGGACATGTCCATCATCCGGGCGCCCGCCACTTTTCAGCTTGTCCCCTCCAGCGCGGCTCCCTGAAGCCCTTTTTTCTGGGGCCGTTGCGGGTGCCTGCTCACCCGCGCTAACGGTGCTCATCCTCCCGTACTGTTGTCCCGGCGTCGGCGCCGGGGTCATCCTCAGCGGGCAGCCGCAATTCCCAGCCGGGCAGGATGAGGTCTGGATTGGTGATCCGGTTGGCCGCGGCCAGGCGGGAGTAGGCCAGGGGGTCCCCCAGCAGATCCGCGCTGATGGCCCACAGCGTATCGCCTTCCCGCACCACGTAGCGCAATGCATGCGCCGGCGCGGCCGGTGGGGGCCCGGCCTCGGCGGGGTCGCCATGGGCCGTGGCCGCGGCCGCTGGCGCCGGCGGTGAAGTGATGGCGAGCGCCTCCGCGGCGCCGGCGGGGGGCAGCGCGGTTCTGCCCGGCGGCCGCTCGTCCCCGGCCGGCGATGGCCCGTTTCCGCCCATCGGCAGCCCGTCTCCGCCCGGTGGGGTGGCGGCCGTCGCCGCAGGCGGGCCCGCGGGGGGCAGGCCGGCGGGCGCCACCGCCGCGTCCGGGACACCGCCGGCCGCGCGGACCGCGGCCAAAGCTTCTTGCAGGGCGGCGTGGCGGGCGTGGAGGGCCGCCAGTTCCGTGGCCAGGCGCTGGGCTTCCGACACTTGCTGGCGGTAGGCTTCCCGCAAGGCCGGCAGGGAGCCGGGCATGCCCGGCAGCCAGGCCAGGGCCGCAAGGACCAGCAGCGCGGCCGCCCAGGCCGCCGCGCTCCAGGGCCCGGACCGGGGGCGGGGGCTTGGGGAGGCCGCGGCGGTGGGGCGTCCCTTTGCGGCCGGTTCCGGTGCGCCAGGCCCCCCGTCGTAAACCCAAAAGCCCGCCAGGGGCGCGAGGGTCCCGTCCCGCCAGCAAAACATCCCCTGGCGCCAGTTGATAGGGTCAACAATGTAGGTCAGTTGCCACCACTCGGGAAAGTATCGTTGGGCCAGCGCCCGGTCACGGCCCGAGGGCCGGGCGCCGTACCCCGGATGGGTGTGGAACCAGCCCACCACCAGCCGGGGCGGGTCCTGGCGGCGCCACTCCCGGTAAAAGGCGTCCCAGTCTTCCTGGCTGAGGTGGAAGCCGCCTGGGCCTTGGGCCGCCTGCGGGGCGGGGAGGGCGGCTTCGATGACGATGACGGACCCGGTGGCATCCCGCCAGGCCTGCCCCAGCAACAGGCCGCCCACTTCTTGGGATGGCCCCGCCAGCGCGGCCAGATCGTCGATGGTATCCCAGGCCGCCCGGCGCAAGTATACCCGCACCGCCCCGGGCGGCCGCCCGATGAGGCGGCCCCCGGCGGGTTCTTGCCCAGGCGGCCCGGCGGCGTCCGGGCCCCAGCGGTACCACGGCAGCGTCCTTCGGTCGGCCATGGCCAGCCCCCCCTGTTTATAGGAAGTGGCTTTCGCGCTTCACCCGGCCAAATCCTGCCGGTTTCCCAGCACGGACGGGGCCGGACAGGAAAAGATTGCCCGGGTGTCGAAACGCGGAGGAACACTTATCACAATCAAGGCGCCGGAGGCCGGGCGCGGCTTGACAGCGGACCGCAGGGCGCCTTTCGGTGGGCTGGCGGGCTTGGGCACGCGATGGATGGGGGGCCGTTGTGGCGAGGAGCGGGGCCGCGCCGTAGAAGATGGAAGCCGCCTGCCAGGGGCTGGGGAAAGGGAAAGAAGCCGCGCCTTTTGGGCGCCGGGTGGGCTGATGCCCCTGGACAGGCAGCGGCGCTGAGGGGGCCGGAAGGGTGCGGGTGACCGTGCGCGCGTTTGCTGCGCTGGCCGAGACGTTGGGGCGGCGCACCATGGCGCTGGATCTGCCGCCGGGCGCGACGGTGCAGGACGCGTGGCAGAGGGTGGTAGAGGCGTGCCCGCCGGCGGGCCGTTTCCAGGCCCGCCTGTTGGTGGCGGTGAATCATGAATACGCTACATGGCAGACGCCGCTGTCCGCTGGCGACGAGGTGGCCTTTCTGCCGCCGGTGAGCGGCGGCGGCCAGGGGGCGCCGGCGGCCTACGAAGTGGTGGAGGAGCCGTTGTCGGCCGACGCGCTGCTGGCCAAAGTCAACAACCCGCGGGCGGGGGCGGTCGTCCTCTTCGCGGGCGTAGTGCGGGAGTACACCGGCGACCGTCGCACCGTGGAGCTGGAGTACGAGGCGTACCGGGAAATGGCCGTCAAGGAGATGGCCCGCATCGGCCAAGAGGTAGCCCGGCAGTGGCCGTCGGTGCGCCTGGCCATCAGCCACCGGGTGGGCACGTTGGCCATCGGCGAGACCAGCGTCTTGGTGGCCGCCGCGGCGCCCCACCGGGGAGAAGCCTTTGCGGCAGCCCGCTATGCCATCGACCGGCTGAAAGAGCTGGTGCCCATCTGGAAAAAGGAGCGCTGGGACGACGGCGAGGAGTGGGTTGGTCCGCCGATGGGGCCCTAAGGAGGGACGTGCCGGCCCGCATGCGGGAGCGGGTGCGGCCTTTCACTACCCTTTACCCTCCAAGGCCGTTGTGCTGCACGCTGAGGCTGCCGGGGCGCGCCTAAGGAACCCGCCGGGGAGCCACACTACCCGGTGGGGGTGGAGCGGTGAAGATCCGCGTGCTGGGGGCCGGCTATGCCGGCGTGCGGGCGGCGCTGGACCTGAACCGGCGCCTGGGGCGCCGGCCGGCCCGCATCAGTCTCATCAACCGCGATAAGCACCACGAACTCATCACGGAGCTGCACCGGCCCGCAGCGGGCACCACGGACCGGCGCACGGTGGCCATTCCCTTGGAGGATATCTTCTCGGGGACCGGTGTGGAAGTCATCTACGGGACCGTCACCGACATCCAGGTGGCGGCCCGGCAGGTGGTGCTGGACCGCCGCCGGGTGCTGCAGTACGACCGCCTGGTGGTGGCCTTGGGCAGCGAGCCCGAGTTTTTTTCCATTCCCGGGCTCAAAGAGCACAGCCTGACCCTCAGCAGCCTCAACAGCGCGGAAGTCATCCGGCAGCACATCGACGCCATGTTTGCCCACGCCGCCACGCTGACGGATCCGGACCAACGGCGTCCCTACTTGACCGTCGTGGTGGCGGGCGGGGGGTTCACGGGCGTGGAATTCGCCGGCCAGCTGGCCGACCGGGTGCCCGCCTTGGCCCGGCGGCACGGGGTGCCCCGCGAGGAGGTGCGCCTGATCACCGTGGAGGCCGCCCCGGACCTGCTTCCTGGTTTCGATGAGCCCCTCATCGACGCGGCCGTCGATGTACTGGTGCGCAAGGGGGTGCGCCTCATGCTGGGCGTGCCCATCGTCGCGGTGGAACCCGGCGCCGTGGCGTTGGAGGACGGCACCCGCATCGCGGCCCGCACCATCGTGTGGAGCGGCGGGGTGCGGGCCAACCGACTGGTCGAGCGGTGCTTTACCACCCGAAGCCGGGGGCGGGCGGTGGTCAATGAGTACCTGCAGTCGGTGGACGACCCGCGGGTGTACATCATCGGCGACGCCGCGTTGGCCCTGGACCCCAAGTCCGGACAGCCCGTGCCGCCCACCGCGCAGCATGCGGTCCAGCAAGGGCGGCTCGCGGCCCGCAACCTGTGGGCTGAGGTGACCGGGCGCCCCTTAAAGCCCTACACGCCGGCCACCGCCGGTGTGGTGGCCACCGTGGGCCACGGCGTCGGCCTGGCCCGCATCGGGCCCTTCAAGCTGGCGGGACGGTTTCCCGCAGTCATTAAGGACGTCAACACGTGGCGCTATCTCTACTCTCTGGGCGGCCCGGGGCTGCTGCTGAAGGTGTGGTGGCGCCAGCTGCCCCTGCGCCCGGCCCGGGCGTGACGGGGGCTCATCGCGCAAGCCGCGGCAGGCCGTGAGGCAAGCTTCGGCGGGCCTCGTGCCGGGCGGGCGCGGGATCCGGGCAGGCGTGGCGCGGGCCGAACGCGGTTCCCACGGCGACGCGGCCGGGCGGGGCCCTTGGCCCCGGCGGGACCTCGGTGGTAGACTGGAGGTGACCAGCGGACTGGTTGGCCAAAGGAGGGCGACAGGATGGCGACGGTTCCGCCGGAACCCGATGCGGCGCTGATCGTTGTGGATGTACAGAACGACTTTTGCCCCGGCGGGGCGCTGGCGGTGGACGACGGGGATGCCGTCGTGCCCGTGCTCAACGAGTGGATCCAGCGGTTTGTGGCCGCCAGGCGCCCGGTGGCGTATACCCAGGACTGGCATCCCGCGGATCACTGCTCCTTTAAGGAGCGGGGGGGCATCTGGCCGGTCCACTGCGTCCAAGGGACCTCCGGGGCCGATTTTCATCCCGATTTGCGGGTGGAAGGCGCCGTTTTCCGGAAAGCGTACAAGAGCGACGCGGAGGGCTACAGCGGGTTTGACGGGCGGTTGGCCAAGGACGGCCAGGTGGACCCTGAGATCGATCTCGCCCGCTGGCTTAAAGACCAAGGGGTCCGCAAGGTGTATGTGGGGGGCCTGGCTACCGACTACTGCGTGCGGGCTACGGTCCTGGACGCGTTGCGCCACGGCTTTGCCGCGGCGGTGATCAAGGGCGGGTCCCGGGCCGTCAACGTGGAGCCCGGCGACGGCGACAAAGCTCTCGCGGAGATGCGGGCCGCGGGCGCGGACGTGGTGGATTAGTTCCCGTCTTGCGGGAGCCCTCTGCAGCGCGGCCGGGGGATTACGCGTCCGGGGCTTGTCCCATGGCCGTGGAAGCGGCCTGCCCCGGGGCCTCGGCGGGCCCGGGCGCGGCCGCCGGCGGCGCCGCACCGGGCGCTGGGGCCGGCTCGTCGACGCCGTCGTCGGCGCCGCCCGGGAATAGGTTGAGGGGATCTCCCGACAGCACCAGCACCACTTCGTAACCTTTCGTCTTGGCACGATTATACAAGGTGGCCACAGTGGCCGGCGACAGGCCCAAGCGCCGAGCGATCGCCTGGTTGCTGTGGCCCATTTCTTTGAGCGCCACCACTTGACGCTCCCGGAAGCTGAGCTTTTCCACGCCGCGGATTTCCATTTGCACCGTTGTTCGGCCCCCACGCCTGGGGAGTTATCCACAGATTGTGGACAACCTGTGGACAAAACGTGGACATAATGAGGACAAAACCATTGCCCCGAAAACTGTTCGTGCCCTGACAGGGCGGATCCTGCCCGGCGCCTGTGGACAAGGCCGCGGCGCGGGCTGGGGATGACGCACGCCCAGGCCAGCCCCAGCGGGGCCGCCCTCCCAGCGGCGCGACGGGTTGATGACAAACCGAGTACAGGACGCTTTAGGGAACTGCGGTTACCAACTGGTGGCGCCGCCTTCCACCGGCAGCACTGCGCCGGTGATGAAGGACGCGGCGTCGGAGGCTAGGAACAAGGCGGCCAAGGCGATGTCCCGGGGCGTGCCCAGCCGCCCCAGGGGATGGCGGGCCACCAGCTGTTGGTGCAGCTCGGGGTCTTGCCAGAGATCCGCGGTCATGGGGGTGGCGATCCAGCCCGGGGCGATGGCGTTGACCCGCACGTTGTGGGGGGCGTAGCTGATGGCCATCGCCTTGGTCAGGGCGATGAGCCCCCCTTTGCTGGCGCAGTACGCGTGGGTGTCGTGGGGAGGCAAGGGACCCACCAGCGCGTCGTCGGAGGCGATGTGGATGACGGCGCCGCCGCCGGCCCGGATGATGGCCGGGACGGCGTAGCGGGAAACCAGATAGGGGCCGGTCAAGTTGACGGCCAGCACCTGCTCCCACACGGGCTCGGGGCAATCGGTGACCGGGCCGTCGCCCAGGGGGCGCCCGCTGATGCCCGCGTTGTTGACCAGCACGTGCAGGGGGCCGTCGTGGCCCGCTACCGCTTCCACCATGCGGCGCACCTGCTCGGGGGAGGTCACGTCGGCCGCGATGAACTGTACGGGCGTCCCAGCCCGGGCCAGTTCCTGCTCCAGCTGCCGGCCCCGCTCCACGTCAATGTCGCAAAAGGCCACCCGCGCACCAGCCCGGGCGAACACCCGGCACATCTCGCTGCCAATGCCGCCGGCGCCGCCGGTGATAAGGGCGGTCTTGCCGGCCAGAAGCCCGTGGAAGGGATGGGTGGTCGCCGCCTCGAGGTTCACCGGGGCGATGCCTCCCGGCGGCGGGTCCTTGAGCCGGAGGGGGTGCCCGCTCCCCGGGACGCGGGCCCAGCGGACGCCCGTTTCCCGGTGCGCGCAGCGCGGGCGGCCTTTGGGGTTGGGCCGGATGCCGGGGGTTGGGCCTGCTCTGCGGCGTAACGGCAGTAGGGCTGAAGGGGGCAGGCGTGGCACTTGGGGTTGCGGGCGGTGCACAAGGTGCGCCCGTGGTGGATCAGCCAGTGGTGGGCCTGGCTCCATAGGGACTCGGGGATGGCCTCCATCAGCTGCTGTTCGGTCTTGAGGGGATCCTTGGCATCGGCCAGCCCGATGCGGTTGGCCACACGAAACACGTGGGTGTCCACGGCGATCGCGGGGCGATCAAAGGCGTTGCTGATGACCACGTTGGCGGTCTTGCGCCCGACGCCGGGCAGCTGCATCAGCTCTTCCCGGGACTCGGGCACCTGCCCGTCGTATTGCTCCAGCAGGATCCGGGACAGCGACACGATGTGGCGGGCCTTGCTGTTGTACAGGCCGCAGTCCTTAATCTCCTCCGCGAGCTCTTCAGGCGTCAGGGCCGCGAAGTGCTCAGGCCGGTTGCAGCGGGGAAACAGCCGCGCGGTGACGATGTTGACCCGCTTGTCGGTGCATTGGGCCGAAAGGATGCAGGCCACCAGCAGCTCGAAGGGGGTCGTGTAATTGAGCGCGCAGCGGGCGTCGGGGTACATCTCGGCCAAGAGTTCCAGGATGGCCGGGACGTTCACGGCGGGCTTGCCGGCATTTGAGTCGGTGTGGGCCAGCGCGTTGGCCATGGTGCGTCGCCTCCCGCCCCAGTATACCATGAACCGGTGCGGGGTGCCGCTGGGTTGCCGGACCGCTCCCGCCGCTGGGCCGCCCCAGCCGGCGCCCGCCGGCGATCGATGGACACGGGTCCCCGGGGGTGGTATAATCATCCTGTATTTCGCCGCCCCGGCCGCTAGGGAGTGTCACCGGCGCCGGGCGCCGGCATAAGGTGCCAATGCCCCCCCCTGGCGCGGCGCGTCCCAGGGCTCCGGCGCCCACCGCGGCGGCCGGCGGCTGTGGACGGCAGGCGCCCCGGGGGCGGGTCACGGTCAGGAAGGGGGGGAGGCGGGAGCCAGGGATCCGCCGTCCCAGCGGCCGTCGAGAAAAACCGAATACGCAAGCGCCAGGACTTGCCCAGCCCGGCGTGGTGGGCAAGTTGACGAGGAAGTGGTTTATCGGAACATCGGCGGATGCCACTCGGCCCGGCCACGGTCGTCAGGCGGTCCTTAAATCCCGCGAGCGATCGCGGGGACAAAGGGGGCGCCAGTGGTCCGAGGGTTGCTCGCGCGGGCGCGCCCGAGGCGGGCGACTTCGTTCGCGCGCGCCCTCATGGCAGAAGCGGTGGTCCGACCGGCCGCGCGGACGGCAAGCGTTTCCGTGGAGATGAGGTCGCGGAGGTTTCGGGACGTAGGGAGCTGCCTTTGACAAGGCCTGCCGCGGGATGCGCGCGGGCCAAGCCTGAAGGAGGTTACACCGGAAGCATGATCACCTTGTCGGTGATTAAGGCGGATACAGGGGGCTTTGTGGGCCATTCGGCGGTGCACCCCGACATGATGCGGACCGCCGACGAGCAGCTGCGGGAGCGCAAGGCCAAGGGCTTCATCGAGGACTACTGCGTCGGCCGCGTGGGCGACGACATCGCGCTGATCATGACCCACCGCCATGGCGTCGACAGCGAACTCGTTCACCGCATCGCGTGGGAGGTGTTTCAGGCCACCACCCAAGTGGCCAAGGGCCTGAAGCTGTACGGCGCGGGCCAGGACTTGCTCAAGGACGCCTTTGCCGGCACGATCAAGGGACTGGGGCCGGGCGTGGCCGAGATGGAGTTTGAGGAGCGGCCCAGCGAGCCGGTCATCGTCTTTCTGGGCGACAAGACGAGCCCGGGTGCCTGGAACCTGCCGGTGTACCGCATGTTCGCGGATCCCTTCAACACGCCGGGCCTGGTCATCGACCCCAAGATGCACGGCGGCTTTGACTTTGAGATCCTGGACTTGCGGGAAAACAAGGTCGCCCGTTTCCACACCCCCAGCGAGAGCTACGACTTGCTGTCGTTCATCGGCTCCCCCAACCGCTACGTCATCCGCAACGTGTACCGGCCCGGCGACGACGAGCCGGTGGCCAGCACCTCCACCCAGCGGCTGAGCCTCATCGCCGGCAGGTACGTGGGCAAGGATGACCCTGTCCTCATCGTGCGCTGCCAGAGCGGCCTGCCCGCGGTGGGCGAAGCCTTGGAGGCCTTTGCCCAGCCCCACCTGGTGGAAGGCTGGATGAGGGGCTCCCACTGCGGCCCGCTGATGCCCGTGGGGTTTGACCAGGCCGATACCAGCCGCTTTGACGGCCCGCCCCGGGTGGTGGCCTACGGCTTCCAGATCAACGACGGCCAGCTGGTGGGCCCGCGGGACATGTTCGGCGACCCGGGCTTCGACAAGGCGCGCCAGACGGCCCTGGAGATGGCCGAAATGATGCGCCGCATGGGGCCCTTCGAGCCGCACCGCTTGCCCCTGGAAGAGATGGAGTACACCGCCATGCCCGAGGTCATGGCCAAGGTGGCCGACCGGTTCAAGAGCGCGGAGCCGGCCGCGGTGCAGCAGGCGGCTGCGCCCCGCTGAGCCGTGGCCGGGCGGTCGCGCCGGAGCAGCGGCGGGACCCAAGGACGGTGACAAAACAAAAGGCGGGGCTCCGGCCCCGCCTTTTGGCCTCCCGCCGCGTTTTAGCCGGCGGGCGGCTCCAGCACCACTTTGCCGAACTGTCCCTGGGCTTCCAGCAGGCGGTGGGCCTGGGCGGCTTCGGACAGGGGGAACACCGTGTGCACCACAGGCCGGAGCCGGCCCGCCGCCACCCAGGGCAGCAGCTCCAGCAGCTCGCCCTTGCTGCCCATGTACGAGCCCAGGATGGTCAGCTGCTTGGCAAACACGTAGCGGATATCGGTTTCGGCTTCCCAGCCCGAGGTGCTGCCGCAGGTCACCAGCCGGCCGCCCCGGGCCAGCATCTTGATGCTGGTGGCCCAGGTGGCCTGCCCCACGTGCTCGAACACCACGTCCACGCCGCGCCCGCCGGTCAGCTGCCGCACCCGCTGCAGCACGTCCTCGGCCGCGTAGTCGATGACGGCGTCGGCTCCCAGCTCCAGGGCCTTGGCCCGCTTTTCTTCCCCCCGGGTCGCGGTGATGACCCGTGCGCCCCAGAGCTTGGCGATCTGGATGACCGCGCTGCCCACGCCGCTGCCGGCCCCCCAGATGAAGACGTCTTCACCGGGCTGCACCCGGGCCCGGCTGACCAGCATGTGCCATGCCGTGAGGAACACCAAGGGCACGGCCGCGGCTTCCACGAAGCTCAGGTTGTCGGGTTTGGGCACCAGGTTAGCCCGGGGGACGGCCACCAGCTGGGCGTAGCCGCCGTCACGCCCGGCGCCCAACAGGTGGTAGCGGGGGCACAGGTTGTCCCGGCCGCTGAGGCACTGGGCGCAATGGCCGCAGCTGACGCCGGGGTTCACCATCACCGCGTCCCCCGGCCGCACGTCGTCCACCAACTCCCCCACGGCCACCACTTGCCCGGCGATGTCGGACCCTAGGATGAGGGGCAGGTTCACCGCCGGGCGGGGCAAGCCTTTCCGGTTCCACAGATCCAGGTGATTGAGGGCGCAGGCCCGCACCTGCACCAGGACTTCATGGGCCCGGGGCACCGGGTCCGGCACGCTCTCGTACTGGAGCACTTCCGGTCCCCCGTGGGCGTGAATCCGAACCGCCTGCATGGTGCCGATCCCTTCCTTTCTATCCTGGCTGTGCTGATCGCGGGTTCCGCCGGCTGACCCTCTCTGCCGGCAATGGTTCTTGAAGGGCTCCCCTACTCCTGCGGGCGCCCGCCTGTCCGGGAGACGAGGGCTGTTTACACGTTGACGGGCAGGCGGTAGAATGGTGGGTGCTCTTGACGCAAGCCGCGATCCAGGAGGAAACCGCCGATGCCCCAGCAAGCTCCATCGGACGTCCGGGCCGTGATGGCCCAGCTGCGGGAGCTGGCCCGAAGCGGCCAGCGGGAACAGTTCGCCGGGTACTGCCGCGAGGTGCTGCGGCGTTACGGCAAAGATGACAAAGCCCTCATGCGCCTGGCCCGCTTCTGCCAAAAGGAGGGCTGGCATGGGGGCTTTGAGCTTTTCATGAACCGGCTGGCCGAGCGCATGCCCAACAGTCGCGCGGGGATCTGGCTGACCCTGGGCCAGCATTTGCTGCAGGCCGGCCGGCACCGGGGGCTGGAGTACGTGCGCCGGGCGGCCGCGGCGGCCGTGGAGCAGGCGGACGACCACCCGCTGCTGGGCCAGGCTTTGGCGACGGCCGCACGCCACCTGCGGCAGCGGGAGGACTGGGAAGCCCAGGTGGAGACGTTTCCGCCCCAGGTGCGGGGCGACCTGTACCTGGAGCTCGCGGGACTGTGGGGACCGGCGGATCCCGAGCCCGCATGGCGGGCCTACCGGCGGGGCTTGCGCCATAAGCCCGACGCGTGGCCGGGTGAGGCCCTGGTGGCGGTGGCCCAGGCCTATGCGCGCCGGCTCGCGCAAAAGGAGCCCGCCCGGGCGGTGGACGCGCTGTTGTGGGCGGCCGAACGGGCCGACGACCCGCGCCTATTGGCCCAGGCGGCGGCCATCGCGCTGCAGGCCGGCGACAAGGAGCAGGCGTTGCGCCTGAGCCGGCAGGTGGCCCGCCGGCTGCCCGAGGACTTGGACAACCTCACCCGCCTGGCGATGCTCCAAGCCGAGGAGGGCCAGTGGGGCGCCGTGGCCGCTTTGGCGCCGGCCATCGCAGCCGCGGTGCGCAACCTGAACCCATGGCAACGGGAGGAGCATACCCCCGCTGTAGATCTGGCCGTGGAGGCGTGCCTGCGCGCGGGGCAGCCCGCCCAGGCCCGGGCGGTGCTGGAGCAGGTGCGCCTGCCCCACGCCTGGCGGGCCCGCTGGGAAGCCCGGCTCGCGGAAGCTGGCCCCGCCTAGCGGTCAAAGAACATGCGAAAGGCGGTGTAGAGGGCCAGCAGGGCAAACAGCCGCTTGAGCAGCAGCTCAGGCACGGCGCCCGCGAGGCGGGCCCCCAGGTAGCCGCCGGCGATGGTGCCGATCATGACCGGCAGGGCGATCTGCAGCTGCAGGTTTCCCTTAGTGTAGTGGGTGAGGCTGCCCACGAGGGCGGTGGGGATGATGATGAGGAGGGACGTGCCCACGGCGACGGGCATGGGCACATGAAAGACTTGATTGAGGACTGGAACGATGATGATGCCGCCGCCGACACCCAAGAGGCCGCTCAGGGTGCCGGCGGCCAAGCCGAGGGCGATGAAGGCCAAGATGTGCATGGTGGACCGTCCTTCCTGACAGTGTTGGGGCAAGTGCGGGCTTGTCCCGAAAGGTATCGTACCATAAAATAGGATAATAGGGTAAGCAGGGCCAGGCGCCGCCGCGGGCCATGGGCACCGGGGACGGAGCCGCCGCATCCTTCACATCATCGGTGTCAACGGAGTGTGAGGCAGTTGATCGCGGACACGATCTGGGGGGAACTGGTGCTCATCCTTATCGGCATCGGGGCTTTTTCCACCGGAATGGCGGGCCTGCTTCTGGGCGGGCGCCGTTTGCCGCCTTTTGAAATCCCGGCGCGCCTGCGCGGCTTCGCCAACTTGACCTTCGCCCTGCTGACCATGGTCGGCTTGACGCTCATCACCAACGCGCCGCCGGATTTTGTCGAGCGGCTCATCAACACCCTCCGCCAGTGACGTGGGACGGGAGACGGCACCGGCCGGGCAGGCCGTCCGCCGCCGGCCGGTGGTGGATGTGTACACCGACGGCGCCTGCCGCGGCAACCCGGGCCCCGGCGGCTGGGCGGCCATTTTGCTTTACGGTCAGCACCGGAGGGAGCTGAGCGGCGGCGAGCGCCTGACTACCAACCAGCGCATGGAGCTGACCGCCGCCATCGAAGCCCTCAAGGCGTTGCGGCGGCCGTGCCGGGTCAGGATTCACAGCGACAGCGCCTATGTGGTCAACGCCTTTCTCCGCAGTTGGGTCCGGCGCTGGCAGGCCAACGGGTGGCGGACCGCGGCCGGCAAGCCCGTAGACAACCAGGACCTCTGGCAGGAACTGCTGCGGGTCAGTCAAGCACACGAGGTCGAGTGGATAAAGGTGGCCGGCCACGCCGGCGATCCGTGGAACGAACGGGCCGACGCCCTGGCCCGGGCGGCCATCCCCAACGGGACGGGCCCCGGGGGCGCAGCGTGAGCGGCGACGACGCCGAGGCGGGAAGGGCGGTGGGCGGCATGACCGAATGGGAGAAGATCGAGGCGGCCGCAGCGTACCTCCAGGAGCGGGTGGCGGTGCGGCCTCGGGTGGGGCTGGTGCTAGGATCAGGCCTTGGTGACTTGGCCGACCGGATCGCCGACGCGGTGCGGGTACCCTACGCCGACATCCCCCACTTTCCCCGCTCCACGGTACAGGGCCACCGGGGGCAACTGGTGGTGGGCCGGCTGGCCGGCACGCCGGTGTGCGCCATGCAGGGCCGGGTCCACTTCTACGAAGGCTACTCCCTTGCGGAAGTGGTGCGCCCCGTGCGCATCATGGGCCGGCTGGGCGTGACCACGCTGGTGGTGACCAACGCCGCGGGCGGGATCAACTTTGCCTTTCAGCCCGGCGACTTGATGCTCATCGCTGACCACATCAACTTTTTCGGCGCGAATCCGCTGGTGGGTCCCAATGAGGAGGCGTTGGGTCCCCGTTTCCCCGACATGACGGCCGCGTACGACCCTGAGCTGCGGGCCTTGGCCCGGCGGGTGGCGGCCCGGGAAGGGGTGCCGCTGCGGGAAGGCGTGTACCTGGGGTTAAGCGGTCCTTCCTTTGAAACCCCTGCGGAAATCCGGGCCTTCCGCATGCTGGGCGCCGATGCGGTGGGCATGTCCACGGTTCCGGAGGTCATTGCCGCCCGTCACATGGGCCTGCGGGTGCTGGGCATTTCCTGCATCAGCAATTTGGCCGCGGGCATGCTGCCGGAGCCCCTCAGCCACGAAGACGTCATCGCAACTACCGCCCGGGCCGCCGCAGATCTGGCCCGGCTGGTGACGGGGATCGTGGCCGACCTGGAGGCATAAAGGACGGGACCCGGACGGGACCTGGACGGGACTGGCCGGAGGAGGGCGGCGGGTTTACGCGGTGCCGTCCCGGGAAAAGCCGTCGTGCTCCCTGATCTCATCCAGCATGGCCAGCAGGTCATCCACGTGCCGGGCTTGTTTGATGGCCTGGCGGGTGAGGGCTTCGTTGTAGATGCGCCGCTGCTCCAAGAGCACCTCGTGCAGGAGGCGGCGCACTTCCCGGGGGGACTTGCCCTCGAGGAACTTCTCCGCCAGGGCCCGGACCAGCGCCTTCAACTCCAGATTCTGCTTAAGCAAGTGTGCGATGTAGCGGTCGTTGCGCAGGACCCGCAGCTGCTGCCCAAAGAGGCGGGCATGGGGAATGCGGCCTTTGGGCGAGCGGGGCCATCGGAAGTCCAACGGGCTTCACCTCCGGCGGGACACATCCCCATCATAGCTCAAGCCGGCGCCGGGCGTCAAAGCCGCACAGGGGGCGCCGGATGTGGTACAATGGCCCTTGGGAGCGAATTTTTTCTGCTACCGGCCATCTCGGCACGGGCCGGGCATCAAAGCGTGACTGCGGACTGGAGATTCGCGAAGGAAAGGAGAGCGCCATGGCGACCATCAATCCCTTTGGCAGCCGGGCAACCCTGGACACGGCCCGCGGCCAGGCGGTCATCTACCGGCTGGACAGCCTGGAACGCGCAGGCGTGGCCGACGTGTCCCGCCTGCCCTTCTCCCTGCGGGTGCTTTTGGAGAGTTTGTTGCGCAACTGTGACGGGTTTCGGGTGACCGAAGAGCAGGTGGCGGCCTTGGCCCGCTGGCGCCCCGACCGCCAGGCGGACCAGGAGATCGGGTTTATGCCGGCGCGTGTCCTGCTGCAGGACTTCACCGGGGTGCCGGCGGTGGTGGACTTGGCGGCCATGCGGGCGGCCATGGCCCGGCGGGGCGGGGATCCCCAGCGCATCAACCCGCTGATCCCCGTGGACCTGGTCATCGACCACTCGGTCATCGTGGACGCTTTTGGTACGCCCGAGGCCTTCTTCATCAACGTGGAGAAGGAGTTTGAGCGCAACCGGGAGCGCTACGCCCTGCTGCGCTGGGCCCAGAAGGCCTTCAACAACTTCCGGGTCGTGCCGCCGGGCACGGGCATCGTGCACCAGGTCAACCTGGAGTACCTGGCGACGGTGGTCCGGCAGAAGGACGACAACGGCGAAACCGTCCTCTTCCCCGACAGCGTGCTGGGCACGGACTCCCACACCCCCATGGTCAACGGCTTGGGCGTGCTGGGCTGGGGCGTGGGCGGCATCGAGGCCGAGGCCGTAATGCTGGGCCAGCCCTACTACATGCTCATCCCGGAGGTCGTGGGCGTGCGGCTGACGGGCGAGCTGCCCGAAGGGGCGACGGCCACGGACCTCGTCTTGACCATCACCGAGATGCTGCGGAAGTACGGCGTGGTGGGCAAGTTCGTAGAGTACTTTGGCGAAGGGCTCAACCGGCTGCCCCTCGCAGACCGGGCCACCATCGCCAACATGGCGCCCGAGTACGGGGCTACCGTCGGCTTTTTCCCGGTGGACAACGAATCCCTGCGCTACCTGCGCATGACGGGCCGGGATCCCGAGCTGGTAGACCTGGTGGAGCGGTATTACAAGGAGCAGGGCCTGTTCCGGACCGACGACACGCCGGAGCCCGAGTACTCGGCCGTGCTGGAGCTGGACATGAGCACGGTGGAGCCCAGCGTGGCCGGCCCCCGGCGGCCCCAGGACCGCATCCCCCTGGGCGGCGTGCGGGCGTCCTTCCGTACGGCGCTGCGGGACTACTTCGGCAAGGAAGATGCCTTGCCGGCCGCCCCGGCCGCGGGCGAGGGCGGCGTGGCGGTGGCCACCCGCCGGGCTACGGAGCTGACCCACGGCTCGGTGGTGATCGCGGCCATCACCAGCTGCACCAACACGTCCAACCCGTCGGTGATGGTGGGCGCGGGCCTGCTGGCCAAAAAAGCGGTGGAGCGGGGGCTCGCGGTGGCGCCCTACGTCAAGACCAGCCTCGCGCCCGGATCGCGGGTGGTCACCGACTACCTCCAGGCGTCGGGCCTGCTGCCCTATCTGGAAAAGCTGGGCTTCCACGTGGTGGGCTACGGCTGCACCACCTGCATCGGCAACAGCGGCCAGCTCATCGATTGGGTCGCGGACGCGGTGGTGGAGCAGGATCTGGTGGCCGCGGCGGTGCTCAGCGGCAACCGCAACTTTGAGGGCCGCATCAATCCCTTGGTCAAGGCCAACTACCTGGCGTCGCCCATCCTGGTGGTGGCCTACGCCCTCGCGGGCACGGTGGACATCGACTTGACCAAGGATCCCTTGGGCTACGATCCCGATGGGCGCCCCGTGTACTTGCGGGACATCTGGCCGTCCCAGGAGGAGATCCGGGACACCATCGCCCGCTCCCTGAAACCCGAGATGTTCCGGGAGCGGTACGCGTCGGTGTTTGACGGCGACGACCAGTGGCAGACCTTGCCGGTGCCCGAGGGCGACCTGTACGAATGGGACCCCAACTCCACCTACGTGCAGGAGCCGCCCTTCTTCGTCGACATGCCCGACGAGGTGGGAGAGATCACGGATATCATCGGGGCGCGGGCCCTGGTGATGCTGGGCGACTCCATCACCACCGACCACATCTCGCCGGCGGGGGCGTTCCCGGCCAGCAGCCCTGCGGGCCGCTACCTGCAGGAGCGGGGCGTTGCGCCCAGGGATTTCAACTCCTACGGGTCCCGCCGGGGCAACCACGAGGTCATGATGCGGGGCACCTTTGCCAACATCCGGCTCCGCAACGAGCTGGTGCCGGGCAAGGAGGGCGGCTGGACCCGCTACCTGCCCACCGGCGAGGAGATGACGGTCTACGAGGCGGCCATGAAGTACAAGGAGGCCGGCATCCCGGTGGTGGTCATCGCCGGCAAGGAGTACGGCTCGGGCAGTTCCCGGGACTGGGCCGCCAAGGGTTCCTTCCTCCTGGGCGTGCGGGCCGTCATCGCGGAGAGCTTCGAGCGCATCCACCGCAGCAACCTGGTGGGCATGGGCGTGCTGCCCCTGCAGTTCATGCCCGGAGAAGACCGCAAGAGCCTAGGGCTCACCGGCGAAGAGATCTTCCACATCGAAGGCCTCAACGAAGCTTTGCGGCCCCGGGGAGAGCTGGTGGTGCGGGCCCAGCGGCCCGACGGCTCTGAGTTCACCTTCCGGGTCGTGGCGCGCATCGACAGCCCGGTGGAACTGGAATACTACCGCAACGGCGGCATCCTGCACACGGTGCTGCGCAACCTGTCGCGGGACAACGGCGCCCGGTGAGGGCGCCGCACCGCCCGCCGCCGCGGGCCCGGGGGCCCGCGGCGGCGGGACCGGGACCCGTCCGAGGCGCGGGGAGGCAGGACAGCCATTGAACCTGGGCGGCGTGTGGGACTTTTACCGGCGAGCGGAGCAGTACGGCCACGCCATGGCGGTGGTCAACGACTACCTGGGCGAGGCCATGCGCGACAAGGTCATGGAGAGGTTTCAAGCCCTGGCGGGCCCCCTGCAGCGGGGCGGCTGGCGGGAACCGTGGGAGATGGTGGCCTTGGCCCTGCAGGCCGCCGGGGTGGACCCGACCACGGTGCGGGCCCTGCACATCGCCTACCTCAAGCGTGCCGGCCGGCTCCACGAGAAGCGCGACTGGACCAGCGAACCGCCTGGCGTCTTGGAGCGGCTGCGGGAGTGGGACCTGCTGTAGGGGACCCAGTCGGTGGGGTGAATCCCGGCAGCCAGCCGGGTAGGGCAGCTTCGTAGCCCGAGCCCGTCAGCTAACCCCGTAGGAGCACACCAAGCGGATGGTCGGCCCGTTCGGGAACCGGGCCGGGCATGCGCTTTTTTGTTTCCTTTTCACCATTTGCCGGAAGAAAGGGGAGGGGCATTGCGGGCTTCCGGCTGGTGCCCCGGGCCCGCTGGACCTGCGGCGCGACGCTGCTAATGACGCTGGCTGGCGCGGCTGCCGGCCCGCGCGGTCGTGCTGGACCTGTCGCCGGTGTTCACCATCGACGAGCCGGGAGCGCTGATGATGGGGCGATGGGCCCAGGAGCTGGAGCGGGAAGGGCGCCGGCTCTACATCGCCGGCGCGGGCTCCCAGCCCAGCGGACGGCCCAGGCCCCCGCGGCGCCGCGGGCGGCCTGGGCCTGATGGGGCCGGCGCGGGTTGCCGCGGGTGTCGCGCGCCGCTAGGTGGAGTAGGAGAAAAAGCCCTGGCCGCTTTTGCGCCCGAGGCGCCCGGCCCGCACCAGCTTGCGCAGGAGGGGCGCCGGCCGGTACTTGGGATCGCCGGTTTCCTGGTGCAGGGTCTCCAGTACGAACAGGAGGGTGTCCAGCCCCACCAGGTCGGCCAGGGCCAGCGGACCGATGGGGTGGTTGGCCCCCAGCACCATGGCCCGGTCAATGTCCTCGGCGCTGGCCACGCCCTCCTGCAGGGCAAAAATGGCTTCGTTGATCATGGGGCACAGGATGCGGTTGACGACAAACAGGGGCGATTCCTCGACGGTGATGGGCTCTTTGCCCAGGGCCTTGGCCAGCGCCACGGTGGTGGCCAAGGTTTCCGGGGCGGTGTGGGCGGCCCGCACCACTTCCACCAGCTTCATGACCGGGGCCGGGTTGAAGAAATGCATGCCCACCACCGCCTCGGGCCGGCGGGTGGCCCCGGCCATGGCCGTGATGCTCAGGCCTGAGGTGTTGCTGGCCAGGATGACCCCGGGACGGCAGATCTCGTCCAGGGCCGCGAACACTTCCAGCTTGACGGGCAGCTGTTCCGTCACGGCCTCGATGACGAAATCGGCCTCGGCCAAGGCGGCTCGGTCGGCGGAGGTAGCCAGCCGCGCCAGGGCTGCGTCGGCGTCGGCCTGGCTCATGCGTCCCTTCTCCACCCCTCGGGCCAACTGGGCCGCGATGCGGTCCCGGGCCTTGTCCACCAACTCCGGCGTCACGTCCACCAGCCGCACGCGGTAGCCCGCCTGGATGGCCACCTGGGCGATGCCTTGCCCCATAGTACCGGCTCCTACCACCCCGATGGTGCGTATGTTGGTCCCGTTGGACACCGTTTCCACCTCCGGTTGCCTTGCTGTCACCGGCGGGCGCCGGTGCATGGGGACAACAATTGTCCGCGGGCCCGGGCAGTTCCTTGTGGCCGCCGGCGGGGAAAGAGACGAGAGGATTCGTCTGCGCCGCGGGGAACTCAAAGGCGGTGATCCGGGACGGAGTTGGAGGTTTTCGCCATGACGGAGCCCGCCCATGCTGAAACCCCGGCCCGTCAGCTTATCCGGGGCGGCCGGGTGCTCAACGTCTTCACCGGCGAGCTGCAGCCCCTGGACGTGGTGGTGGAGGCCGGCCGCATCGCGGCCCTGCTGCCGCCGGGGGAGGCCAGCGGCGCCAGCGCGGCAGAGGTGGTGGACGCGGACGGCGGCGTCCTGGTGCCCGGGTACGTGGAACCCCATGCCCATCTAGGCCAGGTGGCCGAGCCGGTGGCCACGGTGGAGCAGTGGGCCGCGCGGGGCACCACCACGGTGGTGGCCGACACCTACCCTTGGCTGCCCGTGATGGGCGACGAGGCCCTGGCGGCCATGCTGGACGGATTCGGCCGGCTGCCCGTCGCCATGCGGTGGTTTGTGGCGCCCCACGCCCGCTCCTTCTGGCCCGATGAGGAGCGGGTCTTTGGCCTGGAGCGGCTGGAGCCCTTGCTCCTGCGGGATGATGTGGTGGGCTTGGGGGAGATCACCCGCTGGCCTTTGGTGGAGCGGGGCGATGCGGACTTGGCGGCCAAGATCCGGCGGGCCCGGGCCCTGGGCAAACGGGTGGAAGGCCACAGCGCCGGCGCTTCGCCGGCCCGCATCCTGCGCCTGGCCCAGCGGGGCTTCACCTCGTGCCACGAAGCCATCACCGCTCCCCAAGTGCTGGATCGGCTCCGGGCGGGGCTGTACGTCATGCTGCGGCACAGCTCCTTGCGCCCCGACTTGCCGGCGCTGCTGGACGCGGTGCGGGGCGATTTGGTCCACTCCAACCGCCTCATGCTGACCGCGGACGGGCCCACCCCCGTCTGGGTGGATGCCCACGGGTACATGGACCACTTGATCCGCCTGGCCATCGCGGGCGGCGTGCCGGCGGCGGCCGCGTACCGGATGGCGACCCTCAACCCGGCCATGTACTACCGCATCGAAGATGATGTGGGCAGCATCGCGCCCGGACGCCGCGCGGACATCCTGATCCTTGAGGACTTGGGAAATCCCACTCCGGTCGTGGTGTTGGCGGGCGGCCAGGTGGTGGCCCGCGGGGGAGCCCTCACGGCCCCCTTCCCTCGCCTGGACTGGGACCGGCTGGTGGAGCGGAGGCCGGCCATGGGCCGTCTGCCCAGCGCCGGCCTGCTGGCGCAATTGCCCGGCCCCGGGGAGGCCGGTGGCCCCGTGCTGGAGCTGGCCCACACCGTCATTGTCCGCCGGGGCACGGCCCAGGGCCGCCCGCTGCTGGCGGTGCTGTACGACTGGGAGGGCCGGTGGCTGACCCACGCGTGGCTCACGGGTTTGGCCGACGCATTGGCCGGATTGGCCACGAGCTATAATCCCGCCCACCAGCTCCTCTTGCTGGGCCGCTCGCCGGCGGACATGGCCCTGGCAGCCCGGCGGGTCGCGGAGCTGGGCGGCGGCCTCGTCGTGGCCGAGGAGGGCCGGATCATCTGGGAGCTGCCCTTGGAGCGGGCCGGCTTTTTTACCGAGCGGCCCTGGCCGGCGGTGGTCGCGGAGCTGGCGGTCTTTGAAGGGCTCCTGCGGCAGCGGGGCTACCGCCACGGGGATCCCCTCTACAGCCTGTTTTTCCTCAGTTTTGATGCGCTGCCCGACTACCGGCTCACCATCCGGGGCGTCTGGGACGTCAAGGGGCATCGGGTGCTGGTGCCGCCGCGGCCGCTGGACTGAGGCGGGACTGAGGCGGCCCAATCCGGAGCCGCCGGCCTGGCTTGCCCACGCTACGGGAGGAGGCTACCCGATGGATCTGATCGATCCGACCGTCAGCACCTACTTGGACCAGCTGGCTTACCATGGCGATCCGCTGCTGTCGGAGATGGAGGCCCGGGCCCGCCAGGAAAACTTCCCCATTATCGGCCCCGTGGCCGGCCGCATCTGCTACCAGATCGCCCGCATGATCGGTGCCCGGCGCATCTTTGAGCTGGGTTCGGGATTTGGCTATTCCACCCTCTGGTTTGCCCGGGCGGTGGCCGAGAACGGCGGCGGCGAGGTGCACCACACCGTCTGGGACGAAGACCTTTCCCGGCAGGCCCAGGAGTATTTGCGGCGGGCGGGGCTTGTCCATCTGGTCCGGTTTCACGTCTCGGAGGCGGTGGCGGCCTTGCGGGCGGCCCGGGGCCCCTTTGACCTGATCTTCAACGATATCGTAAAACGGCAGTACCCCGCGTCCATTCCCGTCGTCAAGGAGAAGCTGCGGGTGGGCGGGGTCCTCATCATGGACAACATGCTGTGGCACGGCCGGGTCTTTGATGTGGCCGACGGCAGCGACCATACCGAAGGGGTGCGGGAAGCCACCCGCCTGCTCTTTACGGACAAGGAGTTTTGCGCGACACTGTTGCCCGTGCACGACGGGTTGGTGGTGGCGCTGCGGGTCGGACGCCCGTGAGGGGTTGATGGGATGCAGGTGTACGAGGAGCTGGCGGCCCAGGTGCGCCAGCACCTGGAAACCGCCGACGATGAAGGCCTACGGGCCCTGCTGTTGACGCTGCGCCCTGCGGACGTGGCCGAGATCCTGGCCGAGCTGCCCGAAGGCGAGCCTCGGGGCCGGGTCTTGGCGCTGTTGGAGCCGGCCGCGGCGGCGCGGGTCATGGAGGAATCCAGTTTCGACGTGCAGCGGGACCTGCTGCGGCTCATGGCGCCCGAGCGGCTGCAGGCGGTGCTGGAGCGCATGTCCCAGGACGACCTGGCCGACATGCTGGGCGCGATGCCGGCGGCCGACGCCCGTATGCTCTTGAACCTCATCCCTGAAGATGCGGCGGCCATCCGGCAGCTTCTGCGCTACGACCCCGACACCGCCGGCGGCATCATGACGCCGGAGTTGGTGCGGCTGCGGGAAACCCAGACCGCAGCCGAGGCGCTGGCCACCATCCGCCTGGCGGCGCCCGACGCGGAAACCGTGTACTACCTTTATGTCACCGACCGGGCAGGCCGGCTGGTGGGGGTCGTCTCCTTGCGCCAGCTGGTGGTAGCCGACCCCGACACGCCGGTGGGGGAGCTCATGGACCGCAACGTGGTGTCGGTCCCCGTCCACATGGATCAGGAAGAAGTGGCCCGGGTGCTGGAGCGGTACGGCTTGCTGGCGCTGCCCGTCATCAACGATCGGCACGTCCTTCTGGGCGTGGTGACGGTGGACGACGTCATCGAGGTGTTGCGGGAAGAGGCCACCGAAGACATCCACCGCCTGGGCGCGACGGAGCCGCTGGAGCAGCCCTACTTGCAGACCGGCTTCCTTTCCCTGGTCCGCGCCCGGGTCTTTTGGCTCCTGCTCTTGTTCGTCCTGCAGTCGGTCACCATCACCATCATGAACTATTACCAGGCGGCGCTGGAGCGCGTCATCGCCTTGGCCTTTTTCATTCCCCTGCTCATCGGCACGGCCGGCAATGCGGGCGGGCAGGCGGCGACGCTGGTCATCCGGGCCATGGCCGTGGGGGAGCTGAAATTCACCGACTTCTTTCGGGTGCTGTGGCGGGAGGCCACGGTGGGCTTGACCCTGGGCGTGGTGATGGCCTTGGCCTCGCTGGGGCGGGCGGCCTTTATGGGCACCCCTGCCGCCATCGGCGTTACGGTGGCGGTGACGGTGGTGCTGGTGGTCGCGGTGGCTTCGGTGGGCGGGGGGCTGTTGCCCCTGGTCATCCAGCGGCTCAGGCTGGATCCGGCGGTGGCCGCGTCGCCGTTGATCACCACCTTGGCCGACGCGTCGGGGCTCATCATCTATTTTACCGTCGCCGGATGGATTTTAGGCCTCAGCGTCTAGGGTCGCCGCGGGGTGCTCGGCAGGGCGCGTGGCAGGGGCGCGAATCCTGTTCAGGCCAGAGTCCGGGTCCAGCGGGCAGGGCGGCCGGGGCGCGGGGCCGGAGGCGGTTGGCATGCGTGAAGGTGGGGCGAAGAAGCGGGGGACGCGGCCTGGCGGCGCCGAGGCGCCGGCCCGCCGGGCGTGGCGGGCGGAGTGCAGCGGCTGGCTGGCCTTGGGCCGGGCCCCTGAAGCCCGAGGCCTTTACACCGTCGCCCGCCACGGCGGCTTCATCTTGATCCGGCGGGATCCCCGGGCCGGTCACCGGCTGCCGGCCATGCTGTTGGTGGAAAACGACGGGCCCGTGGATCCGGCCGACGGGCTGGAGCTGGCCTTGGCCATGCTGGGACCGGTGGGCGAACCCGTCTACCTTTGCCTGGCGGAGAGCGTGCCCGGGCCCCAGTGGGAAGCGGCCCTGGCGGACCTGGGGTTTCGCCGGGAAACGACCCAGCTCCTGATGACTTGCCCGCTGCCCCGGACCGGGCGCCCGGCGCCGGGCACGGCCCAACGCGCGCCAAGCCCGCGGGTGCAGGTGATGCCGGCCGATGGCGAGAAGGACCGGCGGGCGGCCCTGGCGGTGGTGGGCGAGGGCTTTCGCGACCCGCCCGACGTGGCCGCCTTTTACAACCCCCGGGGAGTGGTGCGCCTTTACTTGGCCCGGGTGGGGGACGAGCCCGCAGGGGCGGCGGCCCTGTGGCCCTTCGCCGGGGTGGCAGGGATCTACAGCGTCACCACCCGGCCCCGGTTTCGCCGGCAGGGGGTGGCGTATGCCCTGCTGGAGCGGATGCTGGACGACGCCCAGGCCGCGGGCTTCGAACTCGCGTCCTTGCGCACCACCCACCATTTGGAGCCGCTCTACGCTCGCCACGGTTTTCGCGCCAGCGGCCACGTGCACCGTTACCGCCGGGACCCTTGACGCGCCGCCCGCGGCGCAAAAGGGGCCGCGGGACAAGGAGGGATGGCCATGCGGGTTGTCATCGCCGGGGGCAGCGGCTTTATCGGGCGGTCTTTGGCCAAGGGCCTGCTCGAGCGGGGACACGCCGTCACCATCCTCACCCGGCGGCCGCCGGACGCGGTGGCAGGGGGCCTGCCCGCCGGCGCGGCCGTCCAGCGGTGGGACCCCGGCCAGCCCCTGGATCCTGGGGTTTTGGACGGCGCCGGCGCCGTGGTCAACTTGGCCGGTGCCACCATCGCCCGGCGGTGGACCGCGGCGGCGCGGCGGCTGATCCTCGACAGCCGCGTGCAGAGCACCCAGGCCCTGGTCCAAGCCATCAAGGCCTTGGCCACACCGCCCCGGGTGCTGGTCAACGCTTCGGCCGTGGGCTACTACGGGCCCCGGGGCGATGAGCCGGTGACCGAGGCGGAGCCGCCGGGCAGCGACTTCCTGGCCCAGGTGTGCCGGGAGTGGGAAGCCGCGGCCCGGGCGGCCGAAGGGGCGGGGGTGCGGGTGGTGCGGCTGCGCCTTGGCCTGGTGCTGGGGCGGGGCGGCGCCTTGAGCCGCATGAGCGTGCCCTTCCGGCTCTTTGTGGGCGGGCCGTTGGGATCGGGCCGGCAGTGGATGCCTTGGATCCACATCGATGACGTCACGGGCCTGGTGGCCTTTGCCCTGGAAAGGGAGGGACTGGCCGGCCCGGTCAACGGAACGGCGCCCAACCCGGTGCGCAACCGGGAGTTTGCCCTCACCTTGGGGCGGGTGTTGGGCCGGCCGGCAGTGGTGCCGGCCCCCGCCTGGGCTTTGCGCCTGGTGCTGGGGGAGATGTCCGCCATGCTGCTCACGGGCCAGCGGGCCTTGCCCGAGGCCGCCCTCCGCGCCGGCTACCGGTTTCGCCACACGGAGCTGGAGCCGGCCCTGCGGGCAGTGTACGGGCCGTGATGTCGGTTGAGGTCGGTGCACGGGAGGGAGTTTGCGTTGAGCGGGTACGCCAATCCCCAGGCGTTGGTGGAGACGGAGTGGGTGGCCCGGCACCTGGATGATCCCCGGGTCAAGGTGGTGGAAGTGGACGTGGACACCGAAGCCTACTACGAAGACGGCCACATCCCGGGGGCTTTGTGCTGGGACTGGCAAAGGGATCTGCAGGACCCGGTGCGGAGGGACATCCTGGACCGCGAGCAGATGGAAGCGCTCTTGTCCCGCTCCGGGATTGGCAACGAGGACACCATCGTCCTGTACGGCGACCACCACAACTGGTTTGCCGCCTACGCCTACTGGCAGCTGAAGTTTTACGGGCATGAAGATGTGCGGCTCATGAACGGCGGGCGCCAGAAGTGGATCGCCGAAGGCCGGCCGTTGACCCTGGAGATTCCGCAGCCGGCGCCCAGCGCGTACCGGATCACCCGGATGCGCGAGGAGCTGCGGGCCAAGCAGCCCTTTGTCCTGGAAAGCATCGGCCGGCGGGCGCTGGTGGACGTGCGCTCGCCCCAGGAGTTCCGGGGCGAAATGGTGGCGCCCCCTGGCATGCAGGAGACGGCCCAGCGGGCGGGGCACATTCCCACCGCGGTCAACGTGCCCTGGTCCCACGCCGTCAACGAGGACGGCACCTTCAAGCCCGCGGAGGAACTGCGGCGGCTGTACGCCGCGGTGGGCGTCACTCCCGACAAGGCCGTCATCACCTACTGCCGCATCGGCGAGCGGTCCAGCCACACTTGGTTCGTCCTTAAAGAGCTGCTGGGGTTCAAGGACGTGCGCAACTACGACGGCTCGTGGACCGAGTGGGGGAGTATGGTGGGCACGCCTATCGAAAACCCCAGCGCGGCGAGAACCGGCGAGAAAGGGCGCTGAAGGATGACGGAAAAAACCCCGGTGGACGCCCCGGACCTGGTGGTCCGCTACGTGGAGGAAGCCTTGATCAGCAAAGATCCCGGCGCGCTGCCCCTGTGCTTTGACATGGCGGTGCTGGAGAAGTACCGGGCGGCCGGGTATGCCCTCTATCGCACCCAGAACGCGGGGCGGGTGCAAGCCCCCGCCGGCTGGCGGCTGGATTTTGGCATCGTGGACGAAGCCGGGATCATCCACGCGGCGGCCGCCGATGTGCTCCAGCTTCCCCGGGCCGAGCGGCGGCACTTCGCGGCCCACGTGCGCACCGGGCCCTTGAACGGGCGCTACCTCAAGATGCGCCTGGGCCTGGGCGCCTGCGTGGACGAAGGCGACATCCAAGCGTGGGACGGGCGGCCCCGCCGGTAAGCCGCTGGACACGGGTTCCCCGGAGCAGGCAGAAGGGTTTTGCCGCGCCGCGACGCGTTGGACGCGTCCCGGCGCTTTTTTCGCGCTGGTGCATATGGATGGGGGGGAGAGGAGAGGCGCCCGGTCCGGCACCTAGAAGGGTGGGAACGGGCAATGGGACGACGTTTCATCGGATGGGCCATGGGTCTTGTGCTGGGCGCGGCGGCGCTGGCTGTGGCCAGCGGTGGCGGGTCCGGCGGCGTTGACGGGCTGGAGCCGGCGGTGCGGGTCAACCAGCGGGTCATGCCCGCGGTGGTGCAGATCGTGACCGAGATCGACTACGAGTGGCGGCGGGTCGCCTATGTGGAGTCCCGCATTCAGCCGGGCGTGTTTCTCCGGGAGGTGGGCGAGTGGGAGCGGCACCAGACCCAGGTGGCCGGCAGCGGGACCGTGGTGTTCTCCGATGCGGTGCACTGGGGCAATGAAGTTCGGGTCATGACCTTGATCCTCACCAACCACCACGTCATCCAGTACGCGCTGCCCGAGTACCGGCTGCAGGTGATGAAGCAGTACCGGCCCGAGGACGTGCGCTGGCACAACTGGCGGCAGGAGCTCGCGCCCGACGCCCGGGAGGTGGCCGAAGTGCGGGTGCTGGGCGCCCGCTTGGGCATCGTGGTGGTGCCCGACCAGAACTTCTGGATCCCCGCGCAGGTGGAGATGTACGACCCCAACATGGACGTGGCCCTGGTGCGGGTCGACAGGGTAGCGGGCGTGCCCTGGGTTCCCTTGGGCGACAGCGACGCGGTGCGGGTGGGCGAGACCCTGTATATGGCCGGAGCGCCCCTGGGACTGCCCTTTCAGCTCACCTCCGGGCGGCTGGGCCAAAAGGATCTGGACTTGACGGCCCAGTGGCGGGGCCTGTGGCGGTACGAGATCCCCCAGGCGCCCGGGTCGTCGGGCAGCGGCTTGTTCAACCGGGACGGGGAGCTGGTGGCCATCGCCCGGGGCAGCCTGGGCACCGCCTACTTCGTGGGGTGGGAGCGGATCTTCGTGCCCGAGCCCGGCCAGCATCTTGGCGTCCCCGCAAACCAGATCAAGTTCCTTCTGCGCTGGCAGGGCTACGGTTTCGTCTTTGACTACGATGAAACCGACATCGTCCAGCGGTGGACGGCCAAGAAGGTCCAATAGGGCCATGGGCGCCGTCCGGTCCGGCAGGGTTCCCGGAAACCGCCACGAAAATCAACTGTGTCCGACAATAAACAATCCGTTGCCGAAAGGATGGACGGCGCACATGGGTACCGATGTGGTGCTGGTGGAAGGCGTGCGGACGGCCATCGGCCGCTTTGGCGGGGCTTTGAGCCCGCTGCCCGCCAGTGGGCTAGGCGCGGCGGTCATCCGGGAGGTGCTGCAGCGCACCGGAATCGAAGGCGCGGAGATCGACGAGGTCATCCTGGGATGCGTGGGCCAGATCGCCGAGGACGCCTACATCGCCCGCACGGCGGCCATCAAAGCCGGCATTCCCAAGGAGGTGCCGGCCTTTGCCGTCAACCGGTTGTGCTCGTCGGGGCTGCAGTCCATCGTGTCGGCGGCGCACGCCATCCGCCTGGGCGAGGCGGAGATGGTGGTGGCCGGCGGCGTCGAGTCCATGTCCAACGTGCCTTACTACCTGCGCAAGGCCCGCTTTGGCTACCGCATGGGCAACGACACCGTAGAAGACGGCCTCATCACCATGCTCAGCGACCCGTTTCACCGGTACCACATGGGCGTGACCGCGGAGAACGTGGCCGAGCGGTGGGGCATCGACCGGGCCGCCCAGGATCAGGTGGCCCTCCGCAGCCAGCAGCGCATGGGCGCGGCCATGGCGGCGGGACTGTTCCGGGATCAGATCGTGCCCGTTACGGTCAAGGACCGCAAGGGCGAGCGGGTGGTGGACACCGACGAACATCCCCGGCCCGACACCACCCTGGAGCAGCTGGCCCAGCTGAAACCGGTGTTTAAGGAGGGGGGCACCGTCACCGCGGGCAACGCGTCGGGCATCAACGACGGCGCCGCCGCGGTGCTGGTCACGTCCGCGGAGAAGGCGGAGCAGCTCGGGCTCCAGCCCAAGCTCATCCTGCGGGGCGCGGCGGCCGCGGGCGTGGCGCCCGAATACATGGGCATCGGGCCGGTGCCCGCGGTGCGCAAGGTCCTGGACAAGCTGGGCCTGTCCCTGGACGACATCGACCTGGTCGAGCTCAATGAAGCCTTTGCCGCCCAGGCCGAGGCCGTGGTGCGGGATTTGGGCCTGGACTGGGAGCGGGTGAACGTCAACGGCGGCGCCATCGCCCACGGACACCCGGTAGGGGCCACGGGCGCCATCTTGACGGTGAAGCTCATGTACGAGATGGCCCGGCGGGGCGCCCGCTACGGCTTGGTTACCATGTGCATCGGCGGCGGCCAGGGCCTGGCCGCGGTCTTTGAGAATCCGGCGGCGTAGGGGACGGAGGGGTCTGGGATGGGGGAGGCGTTTGTGGGCCCAAGGCGGTGGCGGGCGGCGGGCTGGGCGGGGCTGGCCGGCCTGATGATCTTGGTCCTTTTCCTGGCGAGGGCGGGGACCGGGGCCACCGCCGCCACGCCAGATTTGCCGGTCAACACGGGCCTGCCCGAGCGGGTGCTGGCCATCCGGCGGGACGGGCAGGAGCTGGCCCGCTTCACGGTGGAGCTGGCCCTGACGCCCCAGACCCAAGCCATCGGCCTCATGGGGCGCCCCGAGCTGCCGCCCGACCGGGGCATGCTGTTTGTGTGGCCCGTCACCGACTGGGTGGCCATGTGGATGAAGAACACCTTGATCCCGTTGGATTTCCTGTTTGTGCGGTCCGACGGCACCGTCGCCGCCATCGTTCACGAGGTGCCGCCTTGTCCCCCGGAGGGCCCGTGCCCTTCCTACGTGTCGCCCGAGCCTGTGCGGATGGTGCTGGAGATCGGCGGCGGCCGCTCCCGGGAGCTGGGCCTTGCGCCCGGCGACCGCCTGGTGATCATCCCCGAGGAACCGTAAACGGAAGCGGGTCCGCGCGCGGAAGGCAACGGCGCGCGGGGCGCCCCGCCCATCCCGGCCGGCAGGGAGCGGAGGAACAGCTTCGCCCCCTGCCGGTCCGCGGGTGTCGGCCCGATCAGTAGCCCCGGTCCAGCGCGACCTGCTTGGCCAGGGGCTCCCCCCGCAAGTACCGCTCCAGGTTGTCCAGGAAAGGCCCGCACACTTCTTCCGGCAGCGTCGGTCCCGACATGTGGGGCGTGATGTACACATTGTCCATGGCCCACAGCGGGTGGTCCGGCGGCAGCGGCTCCTGCACGAAGACGTCCAGGGCCGCGCCGGCCAGCCGACCGGAGCGCAGGGCCTCCACCAGCGCCTCTTCGTCGACCACCGCACCCCGCCCCACGTTGATCAAATACGCGCCGGGCCGCATGGCGGCCAAGGCCGCCGCGTCGAACAGGCCCCGGGTGGCCGGCGTCAAGGGCAGGACGATGACGACGAAGTCCGCCTCGGCCAGGAACGGGTGGAACTCGCCGGGCCCGGCGTACATTCTCTCCACGCCTGGGACGGGCTGGGGCGAACGGCGCCAGCCCACCACCCGCATCCCCATGGCCGCGGCCAGGCGGGCCACCTCGGCGCCGATATCGCCCACCCCCGCCACGCCTACGGTGCGGCCCGCCACGGTGCGCGTGACAAAGGGCCGCCACTCCCGGGCCTGCTGCTGCAGGACGATGCGGCGGATGTCGTGGCTGAGGGCCAGGATGTAGGCGATGACGTGTTCCGCCATGCGGCGGGCGAACACCCGGCCGTCGGTGCGGGTCAGGACCACGCCGGCAGGCAGTGCGCCGGAGACGACCACGTCGTCGACGCCGGCCTGCAGCTTGTGCAGCCAGCGCAAATTCTTGGCCTTGGCCAGCAGATGCGCGGGCAGCATGCCGCTGGCAATGATCTCCACCCGGTCGATGACGGCCTCCGCCTCCGCCGGGTCGGAAGCGGTGTAAATGGTCAGGTCGGGAAACCGGGCCTGCACGATATCCCGCACTCCGGCGGCCCGCTGCGGATTGGCGTTGTAGATGAGCAGCTCCGGCTTGGCGTGGGCCACGCCCATCCCTCCTATCGGTGCTCTTGGCCGGACCCCGGGGCCCGGCGGGTGCCGGCGCCTGGCGGGCCTTGGGTCCGGGGCAGTCTGGCCCGCCGCTCCAAAACCGGCTTCACTGGGGCAAGGGAGCGATGCACGCGGGGGTGTCGTTGCGGGGCGAGTTGACCACCGTGGACACGGGATACGCCCGCAGCATGTCATCGGGGCAAGGACGCAACAGGGGCGTCACCGCCTCGGGCTCCTGCACGTCCGGGTCCAGCCACAGGTCGTAATCAGCCGGGGACAGAATGGCCGGCATGCGGTCGTGGATGGGCCGCATAAACCCGTTGGCCGCGGTGGTGATGATGACGCAGCTGTACACTTCCTCGCCCTCAGGCGATTGCCAGCGGTCCCACAGGCCGGCGAAGGCCAGCAGCGTCTGGGTGGCCGGCACGATGCGCAGCGGCTGCTTGCGCCCGTCTTGGGCCTGCCACTCGTAGAAGCCGTCCGCAGGGATGAGGCAGCGGCGGCGCCGCAGGCTGTGGCGGAAGGACGGCTTGACCGCCACGGTTTCCGCCCGGGCGTTGATGAGTTTGCGGCCGATGGAGGCGTCCTTGGCCCAAAAGGGAATGAGGCCCCACCGGAACTGGGCCGCCCGGCGCTGCTGGCCGTTGAGCACCACCGTCACGGCCTGGGTAGGGGCGATGTTGTACCGGGGACGGTAGCCCGCCGGCAGCTCCGCCAAGCGGAACTGGCGGAGCAGCAGCTCGCCCGTGTCGGTCAAGGTATAGCGGGCGCACATGGTGGCCCTCGCACCTCCCGCTCCACTATTCCGCACCGCGGCGGCGGTCCCCTGCCCGGTGGCCG
Organism: Limnochordales bacterium; assembly: GCA_035304545.1. Classification (GTDB taxonomy): domain Bacteria; phylum Bacillota; class Limnochordia; order Limnochordales; family ZCTH02-B6; genus ZCTH02-B6. The sequence goes on from DATGPV010000049.1 coordinate 64,326, forward strand.
GGCGCCCCCGGGCCGCCCGGCCCTCCCGGCGGCAGGGCAGCGGGTTGGGGAGCCGGGCCCGAGCTAGCGGTTCCAGCGGGGGTCCAGGGCGTCCCGCAGGCCGTCGCCCAGCAGGTTGAGGCACAGCACCGTGATCATGATGGCCAGGCCCGGGTACGTGACCACGTGGTGGGCGGCGCGGATGAAGGACCGGGCGCTGTTGAGCATGCTGCCCCACTCGGGCGTCGGCGGCTGGGCTCCCATGCCGAGAAAGCTCAAGCCGGCAGCCGACAAAATGGAGCCCGCCAGGGCCAGGGTGGCGTGGACAATCATGGGGTTCAGCGCGTTGGGGACCACGTGCCGGAACATGATCCTCAAGTCGCTGGCCCCCGCTGCCTGGGCGGCGGCGACGTAATCCAGCTGGCGCACGGACAGCACCGCTGAACGCATGACCCGCGCGAAGCCTGGTGTGTAGGCGATGCCGACGGCGATCATCACGTTGGTGAGGGACGGCCCCAGGGTGGAGACGATGGCCAAGGCCAGGAGAAAGCTGGGCAGCGCGAGCAAGATGTCCACCAACCGCATCAGGATGCTTTCCAGCCAGCCGCCGTAGTAGCCCGCCAGCAAGCCCATGGTGCCGCCCACCAGCAGGGCCAGCCCGACGGACACAAATCCGACCCGCAAGGAGATGCGGGCACCGTGGACGATGCGGGCAAACATGTCCCGCCCGAACTGGTCGGTGCCCAGCCAGTGTTCCCCGCTGGGCGGCTGAAGGCGGTTGCGCAAGTTTTGGGTGTACGGGTCGTGCACCGCGATGACATCGGCAAAGATGGCGGCCAGGGCGATGATCAGCAGGCACACTCCCCCGACCAGCGCCTTGCGGTTGCGCATGACGCGCCGCAGCAGTTGCCCGCGGGTGTCCAGGCCCAAGCCAGCGCCCCTTTGCGGTGCCAAGGTCGAGGCCATCGGTTCATCCCCCCGTCAGTGGTACCGCACCCGCAGGCGCGGGTCGAGATACGCGTAGAGAAGGTCCACAATCAAATTGATGAGCACGTAAGAAAGGGCAAAGGTCATGACGACGCCCTGCACCACCGGGTAGTCCCGGGTGCGGATGGCGTCCACCGCCAGCCGCCCGATTCCTGGCCAGGCGAAGATGGTCTCCGTGATGACCGCACCGGCCATGAGGTTGCCGAACTCCAGGCCGATGACGGTCACGACCGGCAGCAGCGCGTTGCGCAGGGCGTGCCGGTAGATGACCCGGCGCTCATCCAGGCCCTTGGCGCGGGCTGTGCGCACGTAGTCCTCGTGGATGGCTTCCAGCATGGTCGCCCGGGTCATGCGGGTAATGCTGGCGGCAGCGCTGGTGCCCAGGGTGACGACGGGCAGGACGAAGTATTCCCATCCGCCCAAGCGCCCGGAGGGCGGCAGCCAGCCGAGGTTCACGGAAAAGATGATGATGAGCATGAGGGCTTGCCAGAACACCGGCATGGAAACGCCGCCCAGGGCCAGCACAGTGAAGATGTTGTCCAGCCAGGAATTGGGACGCGTGGCCGAGATGACGCCCGCGGGGATCCCGATGAAGGTGGCCAGCAGAACCGACAGCACTGCCAGCTCCACCGTGCCGGGGATGCGCTCGACGATCTCCTCGACCACCGGGCGGCTGGAGCGAATGGAGTCGCCCAGGTCCAACTGGACGGCCCGCCAAAGCCACCGCAGGTACTGGATGTGGACCGGGTCGTCCAAACCGAGCTTTTCGCGCAGGGCCCGGTACTGCTCGGGCGGGGCATGTTCCCCCAGCATGAGCAGGGCCGGATCGCCTGGCGTGAGGTAGAGCAGCGCGAACACGATCACGCTCACGCCCAGCAGCACCGGCACCAGCACAAGGATGCGTTTGAGGATGAACTGCGCCATCACGGGACCCCCAATCCCGGCCGCCGGCGGAGCCCGGCCGGGGGAAGACATGGTGGAGCTCGATGAGGGGACGGGGCCGGCCCCGGGCCGGCCCCGCGGGAACTTGCGGACGGCTGTGCTAGTTCTTGGAGACGCGCCCCAGGAAGTGGTGGCCCGCCGGGTGGGGCGTAAAGCCCTCGATGTTGGCCCGCGTGCCGTCGACGTTCAGCGGGAACAGGAGGAACACCCACGGCGCTTCTTCGCGGAGGATCTCCTGGACCTCGAAGTAGGCGGCCTTGCGCGCCTCCTGGTCGCTGGTGGAGCGGGCGAAGTCCAGCAGCTCGTCGACGCGCGGGTTGGAGTAGAAGGTGCGGTTTCCGGCGCTGCCGAACTGCGAGCTGTGGAACAGCGAGTAGAGGCCGTAGTCCGCGTCAGCGGTCACCGTCACCCAGCCGAGGATGAACATGTCATGCAGCCCCGCGCCCGTGTTGGCCAGGTAGGTGCCCCACTCGACGACCTCCACATCGGCCTGGATCCCCACGTCCGCCAGGTACTGCTGCACGACCTCCGCAATTTGGATGCGGAGCGGATTGTCGTTGGTCCAGATGGACGTGCGGAAGCCGTTGGGATAACCGGCCTCGGCCAGGAGCTCCCGGGCCTTCTGCGGATCGTACGGATACGACTCGAGATCGGTGTGGGCGCCGAACACCTGGGCCGACAGCGGGCCGAAGGCCTGCACCGCCTGGCCGGAGTAAATCACGTCGACCAGCGGCTCCACGTCGATGGCGTAGTTGATGGCCTGGCGGACCCGCACATCGTCGAAGGGCGGCTTCTGGACGTTGAAGCCGATGTAGTTGGCGGACAGGCTTTCGGTCATGAAGAGCTTGATGTTGGGATCGAACTCCAGGCGCATGCGGTCCACCGGCTCGAGGTCGTACGCGATGTCGACGTTGCCGGTCTCCAGCTCGATGGCGCGGACGGTGCCCTCCGGGATGGCCCGGATGACGACCTGAGACACCTTGGCCTTTTCGCCCCAGTAATCATCGAAGCGCGCCAGGATAATGTGGGACTGGGACACCCAAGAGACGAACCGGAACGGCCCGGTGCCCACGGCCACCCGGGTGCCGTAGGCGTCACCCGCCTCCTTAACCGCCTTTTCGTTCAGGATCGCGGCCACCGGGTGCGCGAGGTGCGCCAGGATCGGGCTGAAGGGCGCCTTGGTCTTGATCCGGACGGTGTAGTCGTCGATGACCTGGACCTCGTCGATGACCTCCAGCAGGAACTTGGCATCCGCACGGGTATCGGGGTCCAACAGGCGCTCAAACGTGAACTTCACGTCGGAGGCCTTAAACGGCTCGCCGTTGTGGAACTTGACGCCCTCACGGAGCTTGAACTCGTACGTCAGCTCATCCAGCTGCGTCCAGGATGTGGCGAGACCGGGCCGCAGCACCAGGTCCTCGCCCTGCACAATGAGGGTTTCATAGATCTGGCGGCGGACCCGCGCCGACGGCTGATCGTTGGTGGTGTGCGGATCCAGGTTTACCGCGTCAGCGCCCTGGGCGACCACGAGGGTCTGGGCCAGCGCCGCGCCGGGAATGAGGGTGCCGGCCACCAGCAGCGCCAGCACGACGGCCAGCAGCGCGCGACTGAGAATCCGGTTCATTTGCTCGACCTCCTTACGAAGTGTAGTGGCGTGCAAGCTGACCCGGTTCCCGTCCGGTGGCGTCCCACCGGTCCCCTCGAGCTCACACGTCGAATTTCATTTACGACGGGCGCGGGGTTTCTCCTTTCCTTGGAAAAGCTGGTGCCGCTGGGCATTTTCTGGCAGCCAGCGCCCTCGCTGGCGCCCTGTACCGGCGTCCTGTGCCGCTCTATCCGCCTGTGGTATAATTAGGTTGGTTTTGCCCGAAGCTCGTCGTACCCAGAAAAGCTCGCATGGGTGTGGAGGGGAAGGGCCCGTGGACGCACAGCCCAACGGCCAGCCTGACCGGACCCGCCGCCGCACCGTGACGGTGAACGTGGGCGGCGTGCCCATCGGCGGCGATCATCCAATTGTGATTCAGTCCATGACAAATACCGACACCGCCGATGTGGACGCGACGGTCCGACAGATCCAAGAGCTGGCCGACGCGGGCAGCGAGATCGTCCGGATCACCGTCAACAACGAGGACGCGGCCCGGGCGGTGCCCCACATCGTGGAGCGCCTGCGGGACGCGGGCTATACCACGCCCATCGTGGGCGATTTCCACTACAACGGCCACATCCTGTTGCCCCGGTTTCCCGCGATGGCCCGGAGCCTGGACAAGTACCGCATCAATCCCGGGAACGTGGGCACCAAGTACCGGGACGACAACTTCCGCATCATCATCGAGGAGGCCGTGCGCCACGGCAAGCCGGTGCGCATCGGCGTCAACTGGGGATCCCTGGATCAGGCCCTGCTGACCAAGCTGATGGATGAGAACGCCCGCCGGCCCGATCCCCTGGACGCCCGGGCGGTGACCCGGGAGGCCATGGTGCAGAGCGCGCTCTTGTCGGCCAGGTACGCGGAGGACTGCGGGCTGCCCCACGACCGTATCATCATCAGCGCCAAGGTTTCCGCGGTACCTGACCTCATCGCGGTGTACCGGCGGCTGGCGGCGCAGTGCGACTACCCGCTCCACCTGGGGTTGACGGAAGCCGGCATGGGGATGAAGGGCATCGTGGCCAGCACCGCGGGGCTGGCTATCCTGCTGCAGGAAGGCATCGGCGACACCATCCGCGTGTCCCTGACGCCCCGGCCCGGCGGCGACCGCACCGAGGAAGTGCGGGTGTGCCAGCAGATCCTGCAGTCTTTGGAGCTGCGGGCCTTCGCGCCTCAGGTGACCGCATGTCCCGGCTGCGGGCGCACCGCCAGCACCTACTTCCAGGAACTGGCCGAAGACGTCCAGCGCTACATCGAGAAACGCATGCCTGCGTGGCGCCGCCAGTACCCCGGGGTGGAAAACCTGCGGGTGGCCGTCATGGGCTGCGTCGTCAACGGCCCGGGCGAGAGCAAGCACGCGCACATCGGCATCTCTTTGCCGGGGAAGTTCGAAGAGCCCAAGGCGCCGGTGTACGTGGACGGCCGCTTGTTTGCCACCCTGCGGGGCGACAACATTGCGGCCGAGTTCACCCGCCTGCTCGAGGATTACGTGGCGTCCCGCTTCGCGGCCCCGGCGGCGGTGCCGGCGGACGGCCGGTGATCCGTCATGCGGGTGTGCTTCCGCCCTCTGGCGTGGTGGACGCTGGCGGCGCTGGCGCTTTGTTTGGCCTTGGCGGGTCCACGGGGGCCCTTCGCGCCGGGGCGGCCCCTGGCGGAGGCGGCGGAAGCCCTGCCGGCGCCGGAGGCAATAGGCGCGGCCGCGGCGGAAGGGCATGGGGCGGACGGGGCGGAAGTGCGGGCCGTGTGGGTCTCCAACGCGATCCTCGGGCGCCTGGGCGGACCCGCGGGCGTACTGGAACTCCTCGACCAGCTGGCCCGGGCCAACGTCAACGTTGTCCTGCCCGAGGCCGTGTTTCGGGGATACACCCTTTATCCCGGGCCCTATCAGGATCCGCGCTTTGCCGCCTGGCCCGTGGATCCGCTGGATTTTATCGCCCGGGAGGCGGGCGCGCGGGGGCTAGAAGTGCACCCGTGGGTCTGGGTGTTCGCGGCCGGCTTGGACCCCGCGCCGGGCCCCATCCTGCGGGCCCATCCTGAATGGGCCGAGTGCCGCCCCGACCTGCCGGCGCCCGAGGTCCCTCCGGGGCCGCTGCCCGCGGCCGGCCGCACCTTGTGGCTCACCCCTGCGGAGCCCGCCGCCAGGCAGTTCCTTATCGAGGAGTTCCTTGGCATCCTGCGCCGCTACCCCGTGCACGGCCTGCACCTGGATTACATCCGCTACAGCGAGGCGCCTTGCGGCGACGGCTGGCCCCGGGCGTCGGCCGCCCGGTACCAGGCCGAGACCGGACGGGACCCGTCCATCCTGCTGGTTTCCGGCGGGGAGGGCGGCGGCGCTGGGGCCCTCCGGGACGAAGCGGTAGCCTGGCACCTGTGGCGGGAAGCCCAGGTGAACGCCTTTGTGCGGGATCTGGCCCGACGCATGCGGGCCGAAAACCCCCAGTGGCTTTTGTCTGCGGCGGTAACCCCCGAGATCCGGGAAGCCCGGTTCTTGCGCCTGCAGGACTGGCAGCACTGGCTGGCCAACGGCTGGGTCGACTACGTGTTCCCCATGGCCTACACGTCCCATATCGGCCTGCTGCGGACCATGATGGCCTCCTGGGAGGAGCTGGGTCCCCAGCGGGAGCGGTTGGTGCCGGGCCTTTTGGTGCCGGCCAGCCCGCTGCCGGATCTGCTGGCCCAGCTGGCGGCCGTGCGCGCGGAGCCTGTGGCCGGCGTTGCGCTGTTCGCCGCGGACCACCTGCCGGCGTCCCACTGGCGCGCGCTGGAGAGCGGCCCCTTTGCCGTCCCGGCGCCGGTGCCCTTCCGGGATGCCGGCGGGGCCGTCCGCCGGTGGCCCGCACCCGCGGCGTTGGTGCCGCCAACGGACCCGCCGGTCTTTGTCCCCGCGCCCGAGCACGACGGCGGCGCGAATCTGGCCCGTCAGGCCCGGGTGCGGGTGGACTCGTCTTTTCGCGGCTACGGGCCCCATCCCCTCAATGACGGCCGCCGCAACGATGAGGTGGAGATCGGCCGCTGGGCCGAGGTGGCTTGGGCCTCCGCGGAAACGCCCGAACCCCACTGGATCGAGCTGGAGTGGAGCCAACCCCAGCGCATCGCCCGGGTGGACCTTTACTGGGCCCGGGACCGGGACCAGTTTCACGCCTCCCGGCGGTACCGGGTGGAGGCGTGGACCGGGGACGGCTGGCAGCTGATTTTTGCCCATGAATCCCCGGTGGGGACCACCCACGTCACCCGCCACTCGGTGTCCTTTGTCCCCGTCACCACCACCCGCCTGCGCATCTGGCAGCCTCCGGGCGGTGGCCCCGCGGGCAGGCCGGACCTTATGTGGGTGGCCGAGGTGGAGGCGTATGGGGAATGACGGGCCCCGGCCGGGCTGGCCGGCGGTAAAGGGGGGGCCGGCGACCAGGCCTGGCGGCTTGTGGCGGGACCGGGTCGTGCTGATCACGGGCGCGTCCAGCGGCATCGGCCGGGCTTTGGCCGTGGAGCTGGGACGCTGGGGTGCGCGCGTCGGACTTTTGGCCCGAGGGCAAGGCGGGCTGCAGGCCGCGGCGGCGGCGGTGGAGGCCGCGGGCGGTGCGGCGCGCGTGCTGCCCGGGGATGTGACCCGGCTGGCGGACGTGCGGCGGGCCGTGGACCGGATCGCGGCGGAATGGGGCGGGATCGACGTCCTGGTGGCCAACGCGGGCGTGGCCCGGCCCCGCAATCCCTTTGATCCGGACGCGGTCGCGGCCGTCATGGCCATCAACTTTCAAGGAGCCGTCAACGCGGTGGGGGCAGTGCTGCCCCTCATGGAGCGGCAGGGCGGGGGCCGGCTCGTGGCCGTCTCGAGCCTCGCGGCGGTGCGGGGATTTCCCCAAGGGCCTGCTTACGCCGCCAGCAAGGCGGCCATGTCGACCTACTTTGAAGCCTTGCGGGTTCGTCTGCGTCCCGCGGGCATCGCGGTGACCATCGTGCGCCCTGGCTTTGTGGACACCGGGATGACCGCGGGGGCGGGACGCCTGCCCCTCGTCCTTTCGGCGGAGCGGGCGGCGGTCATCATCCGGCGGGGGCTGGAGCGGGGGCGGGCCGTGATCGACTTTCCGTGGCCTGCGGCGCTGGCCATGCGCCTTGTGGCCCGCCTGCCCAACGGCCTGTTTGACTGGCTGGTGGGGCGCATTCCGCCCCGTGAGGACTGAGAAGCCGCGGGCAGAGACGATCGTGGAGGTGGGCGCGGTGGACGTACAGCGCATCGCGGTGCTGGGAGCGGGCACTATGGGCCACGGCATCGCGCAGGTGGCCGCCCTGGCCGGGTACCAGGTGACGATGCGGGACGTGTCCCGAGGCGCCTTGGACGGGGGCCGCGCGCAGATTGACTGGAGCCTGGACAACCTGGTGCGCAAGGGGCGTCTGGAGGAGGCGGCGGCCGCGGCGGCCCGGGAGCGCCTCAGCGTCACCACGGACCTGGGGGAGGCGGTGGCCGCGGCGGACCTGGTGATCGAAGCGGTCCCCGAAGACCTGGATTTGAAGCTGCAAGTGTTTGCGGAGGTGGACCGGCTGGCCCCGGCCCATGCGGTGCTGACCAGCAACACGTCCCAGTTCAGCATCACGCGCCTGGCGGCGGCCACGGCCCGGCCCGAGCGGGTGTGCGGCATGCATTTCTTTAACCCGCCGGTGCTTATGAAACTGGTGGAGATCGCCCGGGGCGCCCGCACCAGCGACGAGACCCATCGGGTGGTGGTGGAAGTCAGCCGGCGCATGGGCAAAGAGACGGTGACCTGCAAGGACAGTCCCGGGTTCATCACGACCCGCCTTATCGGCCTGCTGTGGGTGGAGGCCATGCGGATTCTCGAGGAAGGCGTGGCCACCGCGGAGGATATTGACAAGGCGTGCCGGCTGGGCCTGGGCCACGCCATGGGGCCTTTGGAGACCGCGGACTGGTCGGGCCTGGATGTGGCCTACGCCATCAGCCAGAGCTTGCGGGAGCACCTGGGCGAGCGGTTTCAAACGACGGCCACCCACCGCAACCTGGTCTACAGCGGCGCCTTGGGCCGCAAGACGGGCAAGGGCATCTACGAGTACCGTTAAGAAGGGAAGCACAAATCTCCGCCAGGCCGCACCGGCCTTGGCCCGCACCCCGTGGCCCCTCGCCCGCGGGGGACATACATTGGGCCTAGAGGCGCCCGCGCGCGGGCAGACCGGGAGGTGCCGGACCTTTGGGTGCGGTGGCCATCATTCCCGCCCGGGGCGGGTCCAAGGGCGTGCCCCGCAAGAACGTTCGCCCCCTGTGCGGCCGACCCCTCATCGGCTGGATGCTGGAGGCGGCCCAGCGGGCCGCCCGGGTCGCGCGGGTAGTGGTCTCCACGGATGATCCGGAGATCGCTGCGGTGAGCCGGCGCTCGGGCGCAGCGGTGGTATGGCGTCCCCGCCGCTTGAGCGGCGACACCGTGCCCTCCGAGGCGGTGCTGGTCCACGCCTTGCAGGCGCTGGGGATCCGGAGCGGCACCCTCGCGTTTCTCCAATGCACCGCGCCGCTGATCCTGCCGGAAGACATCGACGGCACCCTGGCGCTGCTGGAGGAGGCGGATACGGCCTTCACGGCCACGCCGTGGCACGGGTTTCCGTGGGTGGTGGAATCGGGTCCCTATGCGGAAGCCCCGGGGGAAGCCCTGGAGCCCGCGCGGGCCGGTCCCGCAGGCACGGAGCTGGCCCGCCGCCGGGCGCTGATGGCAGAGCCCCTGGGGCACTCCCGGACCCAGCGCCCCTTGCGGCAGCAGCGCCGCGGGCTGTTCTTGGAGGTGGGCGCGGTCTACGCCATGGATGTGGCCGGGTTTCTCCGGGCGGGCCACCGCTTCTTTGGCCGCACTGCCCTGTACCCGATTCCCCGGGAACGCAGCATCGAGATCGACGAAGAACTGGACTTGGTCCTGGCGGAAGCCCTGCTGCGCCGGCGACTTGAGGCAGCGGGGGTGGTGGGGGATGCGGCCGCCCCGGATCATCGCTGAGGTCGGGTGCAACCACCAGGGCCGGCTGGACATCGCTCGGGAAATGGTGCGGGCGGCGGCCCTGTTTGCCGGCGTCGACGGGGTGAAGTTTCAAAAGCGGAACCCCCGGGAATGCCTCACCCCCGCGCAGTACCGCGCCCCCCATCCGGTGCCCGCCAACGCCTTTGGGCCCACCTACGGACTGCACCGGGAGCGCCTGGAGCTGCCCCTCGCGGCCCACCGGGAGCTGCAGGCCCTCTGCCGGGAGCTGGGGATAACCTACAGCGCCAGCGTTTGGGACATGACCAGCGCCCGGGAGATTATGAGTCTTGATCCCCCCATGATGAAGGTGCCGTCAGCGTGCAACACCCGCACGGACCTGCTGCAGCTCTTGTGCGACGAATTTGGAGGCGAACTGCACATCTCCCTAGGGATGACCACCCGGCGGGAGGAGGAGGCCATCGTGGCCTTGCTGGCCGCCGGGGGCCGCCTCCGGGACACGGTGCTCTATGCCTGCGTGTCCGGATATCCGGTGGATTTTGAGGACCTGTCGCTGCTGGAGGTGGAGCGGCTGCGCACCACCTACGGCCAGGACGTCAAGGCCATCGGCTTTTCCGGCCACCACCTGGGGATCGCCGCGGACATCGCTGCCATGGTGCTGGGTGCGGCGGTCATCGAGCGGCATTTCACGCTGAACCGCACGTGGAAGGGCACCGACCACGCGGCGTCCCTGGAACCCGACGGCCTCAGGCGGCTGGTGCGGGATGTGCACAACGTGGCCAAAGCCCTGCAGCCCAAGCGGGCCGAGCTGTTGCCGGTAGAACGGGAGCAGCGCCGCAAGCTCAAGGGCCGCTAGCCACGGCCCGGCGCAGGGCGGCCAGCATGGCCCGGGCCGAGGGGTAGCGGCCCTCGGGGGAACGGTGGGTCGCGGTGGCGATCACCTGCCAGACGACCTGATCCGCGGGAGTGCGGGCGGGCCCATGGTCCGCGCTGGCCGGCTGGGCCCGGGCCTGGATCTCGCCGGGGCGCGGCCGCCGCCCCAGCAGCATGCTCGCGCACAGAAACCCGACCCCGTATAGGTCGGAACGGTCGTCGAGGAGGCCTGTGCTCAGCTCAGGGGGCAGGTGGGGTGGGACCGGGGCCAGCTGCCGGCAGGCCCGGGCCCGCCCTGACCCGTCCTTGGGCACGGCGTGCTCGAAATCCACCAGCGCGACGCGCCGCTGTCCCCCGGTGGCTACCAGAACGTTGCCGTCGTGCAGGTCGCCGTGGACAAAGCCACGGCGGTGCACGGCGTCTAAGGCTTCCAGGATTTGGCACGCGATGGCGACGGCTTCCTCGGCGGGCAATGGTCCCCGCCTTTGAATCACCTGCCGGAGGGACCGGCCCGGCACCCATTCCATCATGAGGCAGCTCCTGCCCGATAAGACCAGCAGCCCCCGTACCCGCACCAAGGAGGGGTGGGCCGGCAAGGCCCGCAACACCGCCAGCTCCCGTCGGGCGGCCCGTTCATCGGCGCAGCACTTGACAAAGCGCCAGCGGCCCGCGGCCCGGTCCCACACCCGGTAGGCGGTGGTGAAGCGCCGCTCCAGGAGGACCCGCCATTCGACAAAGCGGGGCCGCCGGTGCCCCGGCCGCCGCCCTGCGGGCCTCACCGGGGCCGGGGCACCGCCGCTCCCTGGCGCCGCGTCCGGTGGACGGGCACCCGCCGGAGGCGCCACTGCTGCCGGACCCGCTCCCGCCACCACGCGCCCGGCGAGCGCCAGTCGTAGGCGTAGAGGACCGGGGTGCGGACGAACCGGGGCTGGGCAGGCACCCGCAAGGAGACCCCATCGGGTAGCACCACCCGGATTCCCCGCTGGCGGGCCAGGCCCAGCAAGTACTCGATGGCGGCCCGCTGGCGGGCGTAGTCTTCGAAGCGGGGCGCTTCGTGGCTGCCCTTGGGATCGATGCCCCACAGGCCTAGGGTCTGCACGCCTTCCAGCATGGCCAGGGCGATGAGGTACGACGCGGTGCTGGTGAAGCACCGGCCGAAGCGCCTCAGCACCGCTTCCAGGGGAAACCGTACGCTGCCGGTGATCGCGGGATGGCGGCGCTGCATGTACACGGGACACCGCAGCGTGCGCAGGAAACGCCAATACTCGGGGAAGGTGCGCCGGCCCGGCTTGCGCGTGGCCAGCTGCTGGCGCAGGTCCGTCAGGGCGTGCAATTCAAACCAGCGGGTCACCCGGGGCGGCTGCCAGCGCCGGCTGGAGAAGGCCCAGATCTCCCAGGCGGGATCGTCAAAGGGGGCCAGAACCCGGGTCGGTCCGCCGCCGACGATGGCCACCTGGCGCCGACTTGGATCGTTGGGCAAGGTTTGGGAGCCTGGTGTCGTGTCCGCTAGGGCCAACCGCCGCGCCTCCCCTGGAGCATCTCTTCATCGTATATGCACCTGGGCGCTGCCCGGTGCTTGGAAGGACGGGACGCCCCGGCTAGGGCAGGTTCGGGGTCTGCGGCAGGATTTCCGGGAGTTGCCGAGAAGAGAAATGGTGTTCGTCCCAAAGGCGCGGGGACGTTTGTCCCAATCATTTCGGCGATTGCAGGTGAGGGTTTCGACATGAGACGCTTCCGGCAACTGTCGCGGCTGGTTCTGGCGGCCCTGTGGGTGCTGGTCGCCGGGATCGGGGGCCAGGCGTGGGCGGCACCCCAGTACTGGCTGAGGCCTGCGGGTCCCGTCGCGGCCATGCAGGGGCAGCTGTTCCTGCTGACTCTGTACATCATGATCGGCATTGCCGTCGTGGTCAGCGCGATTCTCGTGTACACGCTGGTGCGCTTCCGCGAGCGAGGCCAGGCCGCAGCCGGCGCTGCCGGGACCGCTGCCCAGCGGGAGACCGCCGCGGCCGCGGACGATTTGCCCCCGCAGATCGAGGGCAGCCACACGCTGGAAGTGATTTGGACGGTTATTCCTTTCCTCTTGTTGATCATCATGGCCATTCCCACCGTGCGCCTGAACTTTGCCTTGGCGGCGGATCCGGGCGACGACGCGCTGCAGATCCGGGTCGTCGGGCACCAGTGGTGGTGGGAGTTTGAATACCCTGAGCTGGGCATCGTCACCGGCAACGAAATCCGCATCCCCGTAGGCCGGCCCGTCAAGCTGACCATCGAGACCAACGACGTCATCCACAAGTTCTGGGTGCCCAAGCTGGCCGGCAAGATGGACGCGATCCCGGGGCGGGTCAACCACATGTGGCTGCAGGCCGACGAGCCCGGCATTTACTGGGGCCAGTGCGCAGAGATGTGCGGCACCCACCATGCCAACATGCGCATGCGGGTGGTGGCCCTCCCGCCCGAGG
>DATGPV010000050.1:0-71875 GCA_035304545.1 Limnochordales bacterium
TCACGGTCGCGCTGCTTGGGCCGGCAAGGGCCTTGGGCAAGGGGCTCCTGCTGCTGTTGGGCGCTGGCGTCATCGTGTCGGTCAGCGTCACCGGCCATGCCGCGTCGGGCGGCGGACTGGGGCTCTTGGCCGACGCGGTGCACGTGGCCGCGGTGGCCACCTGGGGCGGGGCGCTGGTGCATTTCGCCCTGGCCGGCTGGGAGAGGACGGCAAGCCGGAGAGCCCGTCCGGCTGCGCCCTTGTCCGTGCAGGCCCGCCGTTTCTCCCGGCTAGGCGCGGCGGCGGTGGCGGCGTTGATGGGCACCGGCGTCCTCATGGCCATGCGGCTCATCTTTGGCTTGCCGGCCCTTACCGCGACCCCCTACGGCGCGGCCCTCCTTTGGAAGCTGGTCATCTTTGCCGGGCTGCTGGCGGTGGCCGCGGCCAACCATTTCTACCTGGTGCCGCTGCTCCAGGACCGGCGGGAAGCCCCGAGGTTAGCCCGGCCCTTCCGCTGGGCGGTGACGGCGGAAGTGGCCCTCTTGGTGCTGGTGCTGGGGGCGACGGGGCTGTTGACCACCCGCACCCCGCCCCGGGAGCCCCAGGCCGTGGCCGCACCTGTCCAGCAAGCGGGAACCATCGGCGGGGTGCGCTACGCGCTGGACGTGGTGCCCCAAGGGTCAGGCAGCCTACTGTTTACCCTGCGGCTCCACGATGAGGCGGGCCGGCCGGTGGACGGACCGCCCGTCCCCATGGACTTGACCATGCCCGACCACATCATGCCCCCGTACCACGCTGCCCTGCGGCGGACGGCCGCCGGGGTGTACCAGGCGGAGCTGGCGCTGCCCATGTCGGGCCGGTGGGTCATCTACATGACGCCCGCGGCGCTGGGTCGCGGTGCCGAGCCCATTGCCGTAGAGCTCAGGGCCATGGACAGCCCGCGGGAATCCCAGCAGGTCTGGTACTTTACCTGGTACCGGGCCTTGCGGTGGCCCGCAGGTGTGCTGTGGCTCCTCATCTACGTGGGCATGGTCATCTTTGCCGTCCGGTCCATCCGCATCGCCCGGGGCCGGCCGGCCTATGCGCCCCTGCAGGCGGCCGCGTACCTGCTGTTGGCGGTGAGCCTGTGGCAAGTGGTATCCACCTTTGTGGCCAAGGGCTATCCTACGGCCGACTACCCCAACCCGGTGCCCGCCACCGCCGGCGCCCTCGCGCGGGGCGAGGAACTGTTCCAGGCCCACTGCGCCGTCTGCCACGGCCCTGAGGGGCGGGGCGACGGCCTGCTGGCCGGGGAGATGTGGCCGCCGCCGTCGGACTTGACCTTGCACGCGCCCTTCCACACCGACGGGGAGTTGTACTGGTTCATCAGCAAGGGTGTGGCCGGCACTGACATGCCCGCCTTTGAGCACTTGCTCAGCGAAGAGGAGCGTTGGACGGTGGTGCGCTACGTGCGCAGCCTTCCGCCAGCCGGTCCCGCCGCCATCTGGCTGCAGCGGCAGTGGCGATAGGGCGCCTGGGCGGTGTGGGCAGCCCCAGGCGCCCGTGGGGCCCCGCGAGGAGGCCGGCGGGTCAAGGCCCGGCGTCGGTGGGCGGGTCCGGGGGCGTGAGCCTGCGGCTGAAGGTGTGGAGGCCGCACTCGGTCTTGTCTCGGCCGGGCCAGCGGCCGCTGCGCTCGTCGCTTCCGGGTGCCGCGGGGGCCGTGCACGGCCAGCAGCCGATGCTGGTGTAGCCCGCGTCCAGCAGCGGGTGGTAGGGCAACCCGTGCTGCTGGATGTACCGCCACACGTCCCGGCGTTTCCAGTTGGCCAGGGGATGCACCTTGACCAGGTGGTGGTCGGGCGCTACCTGGTGCAGTTCCAGGATTTGAATTCGGCGGCGGGTCGGGCCCTGGTCCCGCCGCAGCGCGCTGATCCAGGCCTCGGGCGCCAGTTCGCGGAAGGCCCGGGCCAGCGGTTCCACCTTGCGCAGGCGGCAGCACAAGTCGGGGTCGCGCTCGTACAGGTGGGCGCCCAGCTCCCGCTCCTGCTGGGCCACGGTGAGCTGGGGATGCACGTCGATCACCCGCAGGCCAAAGCGGGCAGCAAACTCCCGTTTGAATTGCAGCGTTTCCGCGAAGTGAAAGCCGGTGTCCAGAAATAGGATGGGCACGTCGGCGCCTTGCCGGTGGAGCATGTGGGCCAGCACGATGCCGCCGCCGCCGAAGCTGCACGTCATGGCCACCCGCTCCGGGAACCGATCCAGGGCCCATTCGAGCACCTGCTCCGGCTCCCAGCCCTCCATTTGGCTGGACAGTTCAGCCAGTTCCCCGTGATCGATTTCCATTTCCCTCACCCCCGCTATGCTATGCCGGGACCGGCCCGCGGGCGCGGGCCGCGAGGTGCGGCCCCCGGGCTCGCCACAGGATGCCAGCCCTGTCGGACTTTACATGAAGGTCCCGTCTTGGGCGCGTCAAAGAGGCAACAAGAGGCATCCTGCCGGCCCCCGGGAGGGGCTGCGGGGAGGAAGGGGCTTGCAGGTGAAGACGGAACAGCGCCGTCCCCGGGCGTGGCGGCGGCTGGCGGTGGCCGGTGTGGCCCTGTTGGCGTTGGCCGGCATGCTGGCGGCGGCCGTGCTGTTCATCAACCAGGGACCGCTGCCCGCCCGGTGGCGGGCCGCGGTGGCCGATGGCTTGTCCGAATGGCTGGGCGCGGACGTCACCGTCGCGGCCGCGCGGCTGGCCGGTCCGGGCCGCCTGGTGCTGGAAGGCGTTCAGGCCACGGGCGATGCGGCCCTTTTCGCCCGACAGGTCACTGTCGGCTTCGCCTTTTGGGACCTGGAGGGCCTGGTGCGGGCGCCCCTGGACGCCATCCGCTGGGTGCAGGTGCGGGATTTTGAGCTGGCCCTGCCCGGCGCCTGGCTCGCCGCGCGCGGGGGCTGGCCCGGCGCGGGCGCCGCATCGCCCTCCGGCGGCCGGTCCGGGGCTTCGGGGGACGGCGGGCACGGGCCGGACGCCGGGACGGGTCCCGCCGCCCGCTTGTCCGTGGAGCTGATCAGCGGCCGCCTTACCGTGGAGGCAGGCCCGGCGTCGCTGGCCGTCGCGGTGGAGGGCCGCCTGGTCCTGGACGAGGGAGCGGTCCTGCTCCACGGCCTGCGCACCCAGCTGCCTGGGCTCGCGGTGACGTGGCGGGGTTCCCTCTGGCCCGTCCCCGACCTCCACGCGCGTCTGGAAGCCAGCGACCTGGCCGCGGCGGTCGACGCGCTGCCGGGCCCATGGGCGACGGCGTTGCCGGTGGACCTCCGGGGACGGACCGCGGGCGAGCTGTGGCTGGCTGGCGCTTGGGATGCGCCCCGGGCATGGGGCCGGCTGCGGCTGGACGGTCTGGTGGTGGACGCACAGGCGGTGGCCCAGCGGCCCTACGCGCTGACGGGGGGGACCTTGGCGTGGTCCTACTGGCCCTCCCAAGGACTGGAACTGGCCCTGGACGCGTCCCGGGACGACACCCGGCTGCGGGTTGAGGGCGCGGTGACGCCCGAAGGCGCATTGGACTTGTCGGTGACGGCCGCAGATCTGGACTTGCCCGCCGATGTGGCCCCGCTGGCCCGGTGGGGCGCGGCGGGCCGGGCCGACTTCACCGGGCGGCTGGCAGGCACCCTTCATCGTCCGGTGCTGGCCGGGCAGCTCATGGCCGACGGCGGCCGCCTGCTGGGCCAGCCCTTCGCTTCCCTGGCCGGCCAGCTGCGGCTGTCCCGGGAGGAATTCGCCTTTTCCCGGGTCCGGATTGCCCAAGGCCCGTCCGAATACCACCTGGACGGACGCGTGGGCTTTGGCGCGGGGCCCGGTGAACCGGGCCATCTCCAGCTGGAGGTGCGGGCCCAGCGGGGCCGGGCCGAGGCGCTTTTGGGAGCGCTGGGCTGGAGGGTGCCTGTCCAGGCGGCCTTGAGCGGCAGCTTGGTCTTTGAGGGGCCCTTGGGTGCCGTCCAGGCCCGGGGCGATGTGGCCCTTGCGGAAGGTGTCGCGTGGGGCCAGCCCTTTGACCAGCTGGCCGGGCAGTTCCACTACGGGCCGGCGGGCTTCACCATCGTGGACGCCGCGGGCCGCGTCCGGGGAGGCACGGTGCACGCCCGGGGCAGCGGACAGCCGGAGGGGCCATGGGAGCTGCAGGTGAAGGTCGCGGGCGTGCCCGTTCAGGCGGTCGCGGCCTTGCGGGGCCGGTGGCCCGCGGTCAGCGGGCGGCTGGATTTCCAGGGAACGGTGGGCCGGGCCCCGGGCCAGCCGGTGCCGGCCTTCGCCGGGGAACTGGCGGTCCGCCACTTGCGGATCGGCCCCTTGGACTTCAGCGAAGCCCGCGGGCCCGTGCGATGGGAGGGCGGCATCCTGCGGACGGAGGGCTTTACCTTGCGCCGGCCCGGCGGAGGCACCTACGTGGCCGCGGGCACCGTTCGCGACGGCGGCGGGGATCCGCAGCTGCACCTGGACGTCACCGTGCAAGGGGAATCCTTGGCGGACGTGCTGGCCTGGGCGGGCCTGCGGCTGCCCCTGCTGGCGCCCAGCGGCCGCGTGGCGGCCCAGGTGGCCCTGCAGGGGACCCTGCACCGCCCCGAAGCCCGCGTGCAGCTGGAGGCGCCCGACGTCCACGGGCTGGGGTACCGGACCGGGGTCGCGGTGGAGATCCGGCTCCAGGACGGCCGCGTGGAGGTGGAGGAGCTGTCGCGGCCCGGATGACGGGTCCGGCCGCCGCCTGTCCCGGGGCGGCCGTGGGTTTCCCGGCCAGCGCGCCGGCCGCCGGCGAGTTTGCTCGAGGAGTCGCGCCGGCAGGGGGCGAATTGAGGCAAGACACGCTATTCTCCGGTGGTCCTTGGCCCGGCCGCCTTGCGCCGCGGACGCGGTCCGGGCGCCAAGGGCCCCGGGGGGTGCGAGTTTACCCAAGAACAGGAGCGATGCACACCTATGAGGCAAGCGGCGAGTCGGTGGATGGAGGGCCTGCGGGCCCGGACCGGTCGGACCGTGGCGGCGGTGGCGCTGGCCGCCCTCCTGGTGGCCGGTGGGGCCATGAGCCTGTTGGCCCAGGACCAGGACCGCAACGACGTGGTGGCGTGGGTCAACGGCGAGCCCATCACCCGGGATGAGCTGTACGAGGCCATGCTGGACATCCTGGGCGAGGAAGTGCTCAACGACCTGATCCTCATCAAGCTGGTCCGTCAAACCGCGGCCAAGGAAGGGGTCGCGGTGGACCCGGCCGAGGTGGCCGAGGAGATCGCGGCCCTTGAAGCCCGGCTGGGCGGCCCTGATCAGTTGGAGCTGGCCTTGGCCCAGAGCAACATGACCCGGGCCGAGCTGGAGGAGCAGGTCGGCCTCAACCTGCTGGTGGTGGCCTTGGTCAGCCCGCAGGTGGAAGTGACGGAGGACGAAATCCGTTCCTACTTTGACGAGAACCGGGATCAGTTCGGCCGGCCCGAGCAGGTGCGGGCCCGCCACATCCTGGTGGAAAGCCAGGAACTGGCCCAGGAACTGCGGGAGCGGCTCCTGGCCGGCGAGGACTTCGCGGCCTTAGCCCAGGAGCACTCCATCGACCGGGGTTCCGCGGTCCGGGGCGGCGACTTGGGCTGGTTTGGGCGGGGCGTCATGGTGGACGTCTTTGAGGAAGCCGCCTTTGCCCTGGAGCCGGGCCAGTTGAGCGAACCGGTGGAGTCCATGTTTGGGTACCACATCATCCTGGTGGAGGACCGCCAGGAGGCCGTCGAGGCGGCGCTGGACGAGGAAACCCGGGCGGCCATCGCCGACCAGCTGCGGCAACAGAAGCTCAACGCGCGCCTGCCGGTCTACTTGGACGAGCTGTACCAGGCAGCCGACATCGAGATCTTGCTGGGCCGCTAAAGGGCCGTCCGCCCGGCGCCTGCCCGGCGGGCCGGTGCGCTGGACCGGCGTGCGGTCAGCCCTCGGGATCGGGATCGGGCAAGGGGCGGTCCGCGGGCAGCCGGGGAACAGCGGCCGGGAGGGGGTACCTCCCGGGTGGTTCCCCGGCTGCCGGCTCCCGGCCGGCGGCGGGGGACGGCTGAGCGGCGGATGGTGGGTCGGCGGCCTTCCCCGGGCCGGCGGCCGGCGCAGCGGCGGCGGGGGGGGCCTCGCCGCCGGGCAGCGGGTCATCGCCGGGCAGCCGGATGATGCCCGCGTTGCTCAGGGCCTTGGCGATGATGGCCAAGATGGGGCCGATGAGGATGCCGTAGACACCAAAGGCAACGATGCCCACCCATAAGGCCACGAGCATGAGGAGCGGGTGCATGCCCACCGAGTCGCCCAGCACCTTGGCCTGCAGCAGGTTGCGGGCCGCGAACATGACCATGAATACGCCCACCAGCTGCACCGCCAAGGTCAGGTTGCCCATGAACAGGGCGATCCCCGCCCATGGGAAGAGCACCAGCCCGGGGCCCACGACGGGGATGACGTCCAGGACGCCCAGGACGAGGGACAGCATCATCCAGTACCGGGTTCCAATGAGCATCAGCCCCACGGCCGCGATGGCGGTGCTGATGACCAGCATGATGGCCTGGGCCTTGAGAAATCCGCCCAGGTCCACCAGGATCTTGTCCCGGGCGTCGGCCAGCCGCGGCCGCCAGTTGGCCGGGGCCAGCCGCAGCAGCGCGTTGTTGACGGTTTCCCGGTCGGTGGAGAAAAAGTAGGTGGCCAACGTGGTGACGATCCATATGACGGCCACGCTGGGCAAGGCCGCCACGGTGCCCAACAGCCGGTTGGTGAGCCCGCCGACCAATTCGATGGAGCGCTGGAACAGGCGGTTCAAGGTGTCCTGCAGGTACGCGGTCACTTCTTCGGGGACGGACTGGAAAAGCTCTTCCAAGGACTGCAGGAGGTCGTTGGCCAAGCGCATGGCGGTGCGCTGGTGGGCGGGCAGCAGCATGGCCAGGTCCAGCAGTTCGTTGTACATCTTGGTCATGACCCAGACCAGGATGGAGCCGACGACGACCACCAAGAGGATGAGGGTCACGGCCGCCGCCACCGGCCGCGGCAGCCGCAGGCGCTGCTCCATGGCGGTCACAGTGGGATCGATCAGGTTGGCGACGACAAAGGCGATCAGAAACGGGGCCAGGGCCGTGAGGAGCGGACCGCGGAGGACGACCGCGAGGGCCAAGACGGCGATGAGGGCGACCTTGCGGTAGTTGACGGCGACGGCCACGGCACGGCGGCCCTCCCCAGTGATTGCTGGGACCCATTATACCACACAGAAGGGGATGGCAGATGGCGCGCGGGTTAGTGCCGGTGTTGCGCAACTACTTCATTACCGGGGTGTTGGTTTCCCTGCCGCTGGCGGTGACGGTGTGGGTGCTGTGGTTTGTGTTCAGCACCGTGGAAACCTCCCTGGGCACCCTGGTCGCGTGGCTCATCGGCCTCGTCGTGGGTGAACCCGTCCACATTCCCGGCGCCGGCCTGGTCCTCACCGTGGTGGCGCTGCTGCTGGTGGGCATGATCGCCACCAACGTGGTGGGGCGCCGGCTGGTGGCAGCGGGTGAGCGCATCTTGATGATGTTCCCCATCGTCCGGCCCATCTACGGCGGCGTCAAACAGGTGATCGAAGCCTTTGGCGTCAAGCGCAGCTCCTTCCGGGAAGTGGTTCTGTTGCAATATCCCCGGCCTGGCCTGTACGCCTTGGGATTCGTCACCAACGAAGGGCGCGGGCAGTTGGCGGCCCCCTTTTCCGAACCGGTGAAAACCGTGTTCGTGCCCACGGTGCCCAACCCGACGTCGGGGTTTTTCATCGTGGCCCCGGAGCGGGAGTTGATCCCCCTGGACATGAGCCCGGAGGAGGCCTTCAAGATGGTCCTATCGGGCGGCGTGCTGCTGCCCAACGGCGACGAGGAGGTGCCCGCCGTGGCGGTCCCGGACGCGGCGGGCGGCCAGGCCGGCGGGCGGGACGGGTGAGGGCGCGGCTCCCCTCAGCGCCGGCCCCTTAAGAGAGCCACGGTGTCCTGGGCGATGACCAGCTCCTCGTCGGCGGGGATGACGAAGACCCGCACGGCGGCGCCGGGGGCAGAGATTTCGGCTTCACCCGCGGCCTGGGCGTTGGCGGCTTCGTCCAGGCGCACGCCCAGGTAGGTGAGGCCCCGGCACACCTGCTGCCGCAGGCGGGGCGAGTGCTCGCCGATGCCCGCGGTGAACGCGATGGCGTCCACGCCGTTCATGGCCGCGGCATACGCGCCGATGTACTTGCGCACCCGGTACTCGTACATGTCAAAGGCCAGCCGCGCCCGCTCATCGCCGGCGTCCATGGCCGCCTCGATGTCCCGCATGTCGCCGGACACGCCCGAAATGCCCTTAAGACCGCTGTGCCGGTTAAGGAGGGCGTTGAGCTCCGGCAGGCTCAAGTCCTCGTGGTCCATCAAAAAGAGCAGGGCGCCCGGGTCGATGTCGCCGGAGCGGGTGCCCATCATCAGCCCCTCCACCGGTGTAAATCCCATGGAAGTATCGATGGAGACGCCCGCTTGGATCGCGGCCACGCTGGCGCCGTTGCCCAGGTGGCAAGAGATGATCCGCAGGTCGCTGGCGGGGCGGCCCATCAGGTGGGCCACCCGGCGGGCCACGTACTGATGGGAGATGCCGTGGAAACCGTACCGCCGGATCCGGTAGCGCTCGTACAGCTCGTAGGGGATCCCGTAAAGGTACGCGTGGGGCGGCATGCGGGCGTGCAGGGCGGTGTCAAACACCGCCACCTGGGGAGCGTGGGGCAGGAGGGCCTCCGCGGCTTCGATGCCCGCCAAGTTATGGGGATTGTGCAGGGGCGCCAAGTCGCTGAGCTGCCGCAAGGCTTCCTTGACCGCGGGCGTGACCACCACCGCTTCCCGGAAAGCCTCGCCGCCGTGGACGACCCGGTGGCCCACGGCCTCCACCGCGCGGGGATCGAACCCTTGGCCCGATGGGTCCCCCAGCATGCCCAGGCACAGCTGGATGGCCTCATGGTGGTGAAACACGGGGCGGGTGGCCTGCCGCGTGTCGCCGCCCTGGCGGTGGGTGATGATGGCGGTGTCGGTGCCGATGCGCTCGACGCGGCCCTGGGCCAGCACCGTGGGGGCACCGCCGGGCGCCATGTCAAAGAGCTTGTACTTCACCGACGAGCTGCCGCAATTGAGCACAAAGACCTTCACCCGGCGGGTTTCCCTCCCCGCTGGCCGGGCTTGGGCGGGAGACAGGAGCGGCGGGGCCGCCCGGCGAACCTCCCCATGCACCGGCCTTTTGTGACATTCGAGCCCGGGCCGTTGCCTCCCTCCCGGGTCCACGGGCCGGCGCCCAGTTGCGCAAAGGAGTGGAGCTCTGTTGGACGTGCAGCCCTTCCGCGGCCTTCGCTACAACGCCGGGGCCGTCGACATGGAAGCGGTGGTGGCCCCGCCCTACGACGTCATCGACGCGGCGGAGCGGGATCGCCTGGCCGCCCGCAGCCCCTACAATATCGTTCGCGTCGACCTGGCCAATGATGGGTATGACCAGGCCGCGGCCCGCCTGGACCAGTGGCGGGCCACGGGCGTGCTGGAGCAGGAGGCCCGCCCGGCTTTTTATGCCTACCGCCAGGCCTACCGGGGACCGGCGGGCGAGGAGCTGGTGCGGTGGGGCCTCACCGGGATGGTGCGGGTCGCGGCCTACCGCGAAGGAATCGTGTTTCCCCACGAGCGCACCCTGCCCAAGCCCCGGGAAGACCGGCTCAACCTGCTGCGGGCGACCCGCACCCACTTGAGCCCCGTTTTTGGCCTCCATTTTGACGCCACCGCCAGTTTGGACGACGTGCTGGCCGGGGCGTGCCAGGGTCCGCCGGCCATCGCCATCACCGATCAGGACGGGGTTGACCACCGCCTGTGGGTGCTGACGGATCCTGACCTGCTGACGGCCGTCCGGACCGCCCTAGGCCCGGCCCGCATCGTCATCGCCGACGGCCATCACCGCTACGAAACCGCCCTCGCGTTCCGGGACGAGCAGCGCGAGCGGGTGGGCGACGACCCCGCGGCGCCCTGGAACTACGTGATGATGGTGCTGGTGGACCTGAACTCCCGGGGCTTGACGGTGCTGGCCACCCACCGCATCCTGCGCCAGACTCCCCTGTCGGCCGCGGACTTGGTCCACCGGCTGGAGGGCGCCTTTGCCCTCGCGCCCGTCGACTTGGCGGGGCAGAACGCAGCCGGCGCGTTGCTGGCGGCCCTGGAGGCCCTGGGCCCGGAGCCGGGCTTTGCCGTCTACACCGGCGGCGGCCGGGGCTGGCTGGCCCGCCTCGCGGATCATAAGGCCTGGAACGCCGTCACCGCGGGCAAGCCCGATCCGTGGCGGGGCTTGGACGTGACGGTCCTGCACGAGCTGGCCCTGCCCCGGGCCGCCGGGCTGGATGCGGAAGCCCAAGGCTCGGGCACCTACCTGGGCTACACCCGGGACGCGGCGGAGGCGGTGGCGGCCGTGGACAGCGGCCAGGGGCAGGCGGCCTTCCTGGTGCGGCCGACGCCCGCGGCCGCGGTCCGGGACATCGCCCTGGCCGGCTTCAGCATGCCCCAAAAGTCCACGTACTTTTACCCCAAGCTGCTCACGGGGCTTGTGCTGGCGCCGCTGGACACCCCGGTGGGGCTTTGATATAATCGGTGCAATCCGAACGGGGGAGGACCCGGCCCTTGGAGAAGTTTTTGTCCGAGGCCCTAACCTTTGACGACGTGTCCCTGATCCCGCGCTATTCCGAAGTGCTGCCCGCGGAAGTGGACACGTCCACGTGGTTGACCCGCACCATCCGCCTCAATATCCCGCTGCTGTCCGCGGCCATGGACACGGTGACCGAGGCGCGCCTGGCCATCGCCCTGGCCCGGGAGGGGGGCATGGGCGTCATCCACCGCAACCTGGACCCCGAAACCCAGGCGGGCGAAGTGGACAAGGTAAAGCGGTCCGAAAGCGGCATTATCGTCGATCCCATCTACCTGTCGCCCGAGCACCGGGTGCGGGACGCCCTGGACCTCATGGCCCGCTACCGCATCTCCGGCGTGCCCATCACCGACGAAACCGGGCGGCTGGTGGGCATCCTGACCAACCGCGACCTCAAGTTTGAAACCGACTTTGAACAGCCCATCGCCAACGTGATGACCAAGGACAACCTCATCACCGCGCCGGTGGGCACTACCTTGGAGGAAGCCCAGCAGATCCTCCACCGCCACCGCATCGAGAAGCTCCCGCTGGTGGATGAGGACTTTCGCCTCAAGGGCCTCATCACCATCAAGGACATCGAGAAAGCCCGCAAGTACCCGCTGGCGGCCAAGGACGAGAAGGGCCGGCTGCGGGTGGGCGCCGCGGTGGGCGTGGGCAAGGACGCCAAGGACCGGGCCCGCATGCTGGTGGACGCAGGGGTCGATGCCCTGGTGCTGGATACGGCCCACGGCCACTCCCGCAAAGTGCTGGACATGGTGGCCTGGCTCAAGGGCGAGTTCGGCGACAAGGTCAGCATCATCGCCGGCAACGTCTCCACGGGCGAGGGTACGCGCGCGCTCATCGAAGCCGGCGCCGACTGCGTCAAGGTGGGCCAGGGCGGCGGCAGCATCTGCACCACCCGGGTGGTGGCGGGCATCGGCGTGCCCCAGGTGACGGCGGTGTGGCAGAGCGCGCAGGTGGCCCGGGAGTACGGGATACCCATCGTGTCCGACGGCGGCATCCGCTACTCGGGCGACATTGTCAAGGCCATCGCCGCGGGCGCCAGTGCCGTCATGCTGGGGAGCCTATTCGCGGGCACCGAGGAGGCGCCGGGCGAGATCGAGATTTACCAGGGCCGCAGCTACAAGGTGTACCGGGGCATGGGCTCCATCGGCGCCATGCGGGCGGGCAGCAGCGACCGGTACTTCCAGGAAACCGGCGAAGAGGCCAAGGATCGCAAGCTGGTGCCCGAGGGCATCGAGGGACGGGTGCCTTATAAAGGGCCCTTGTCGGAAACCGTCTTCCAGCTGGTGGGCGGCCTGCGGGCCGGCATGGGGTACTTGGGCACCCGCACCATCCAGGAGCTTCAGGAAAACACCCAGTTTGTGCGGCTGACCCACGCGGCGGCCAAGGAAGGCCACCCCCACGACGTGCAGATCACCAAGGAGGCCCCCAACTACTGGCTGTAAGGGAAGGCGGCCCGCCGGCCATCCGCGACAGTCTCCTCAATCCGTTGGCCGTCTACCTGTTGGCCATGGTCTTGGTCCCGTGGCTCGCAGCGGGCGTGCTGCGGGCCGCGGTCCCCGACGCGGGCATGCCCGGGCCGGTGCGGGAGGCGGCCCTCACCGGCGGCGTCCTCCTGGTCCAGGGCGTCGCCCTTATTGGTTTCACCGTGGGCCATGTGCTGGGCCCCCGGGGCTTGGGCCTGCCGCCGGCGGCCCTGGGCCTGTCGCCCGTGGAGTGGCGGGCGGGAGCGGGGTTGGGGCTGGTGGGCGGCCTGGGGCTGGTGCTCATCAACGTCCTGGGGTCCCGGGCGGCGGTGGCTGCCTTTCGGGTGCTCCTGGGCGAGGAGGGGCTGGCCCGGCAGTTGGCCCGGGAACGGGCCGCCATCACCGATCTCTTTCAACTGGACCTGCCCCTGCCCGTGCTCCTGCTGCTGCTTTTGGCATCGGTGGTCATGGCCCCCGTCTCCGAGGAAATCTTTTTCCGCGGCTACGTCCACGGCGTGCTCCGGGCCCGGCTGGGCGCGGGTGCGGCCTACGTGAGCGCCGCGGCCTTCGCGGCGGCCCACATGTACCTGGTGCATTTCCTGCCCCTGTTTCTCATGGGCATTCTCCTGGCCCGGCTCTACGAGCGGGGCGGGACCCTGGTGGCGCCGGTGCTGGCCCACGCGGTGGTCAACCTGGTGGTGGCCCTGAGCCTGCGGCTGTAGTCTCCGGCTGGGCGGGGGATCGCGGCGCGCGGGAACCCATGGCGGCCTGGCGGCATACGTTGTCCTCGATGACGCACGCACCGCAAGCGGCCTAGCGTCAGGGGGGTGGCCAGGACGAGTCTTTTTCTCGCCTTCCTGCTGGGGGTTACCCTGGTCCTCTTAGTGCTGGCGGTCACCGACATCCAGTGGCCGCCCCGCCGCCGGCGCCGGCCGGGCCCGCCTTTCCCGTGAGCTTGGCCGCTGGCAGGAGACCGCCCCGCGGGGACCGAAAGTTTCGGCCAGCGGCCGGGGCTCCGCCGTGGCCGTTGAGGTGACCGGACGAGTTGGCGCTGCGCCTTAAGACTTGGGAAGCCTACACCCCCGCCGCGGCCCGGCGGGTTCTTTCTGATCTTGGGATGGAAAGCCGCGGGTGGATCGCCGATCTGCCCCCTGGCGCGCATCACGTTGCGTTCCTGCAGGGTGGTTTCGGGGACGCGCTGGCTTGGCTGGCTGCCGCGGTGGAGCAGCGGGGCGGCCTGGCCCGCCGCCTGGGGGACGCGTGGGTGCTCGCGGCCAGCCTGGGCACTTGGTGGCACGGCCTTGCCACCTTGCGCGCGCCCGGTGGGCCGCCCGGCGGGGGAGAGCTGGCCCGGCAGGTGGCCCAGTCCCTGGCCGCCGACGGGGGCAGCCCCGCCGCGGACATGCCCTGCCGGGATCTCCTGTTGCCCATCGGGCGCCGCACTGCAATCATGGGCGTGCTCAACGTGACGCCCGATTCCTTTTCCGACGGCGGGCGCCACCTGGAGCCGCGCGCAGCCGTGGCCCGGGCTCGGGAAATGGTGGCCCAGGGGGCCGACGTCCTAGACATCGGCGGCGAGTCGACCCGCCCCGGCGCGCGGCCGGTGGCCGCGGCGGAGGAGCTGGAGCGGGTGCTGCCGGTGGTGGAGCAGCTGGCCGGCCGGATGGCGGTGCCCATCTCCATTGACACCACCAAGGCGGCCGTGGCCCGGCAAGCCCTGGCCGCGGGCGCCCACATCATCAACGACATCAGCGCCTTGCGCTTTGATCCCGAGATGGCTGCGGTGGCCGCCGCCTACGACGCGCCGGTGGTGCTCATGCACATGCAGGGCACGCCCGCGGACATGCAGGCCAACCCGGTGTACCAAGCGGTGGTGCCGGAGATCCTCGACTTTCTCGACGGGGCCATCGCGCGGGCGGTGGCGGCCGGCATCCGGCGGGAACGCATCCTGGTGGACCCCGGGATCGGTTTCGGCAAAAACTTGGACCACAATCTCCAGATCCTGCGGGAGCTTTCTGCCTTCCGGCTCACGGGCTGTCCCGTGCTGCTGGGGCCGTCCCGCAAGACTTTCATCGGCCAACTCCTCCACTTGCCGCCCGGGGAGCGGGTGGAAGGCACCGGAGCCGCCGTGGCCCTCGGCATCGCCCACGGCGCCGCGATGGTCCGAGTGCACGACGTGGAGGCCATGCGGCGCACGGCGCGGGTGGCCGACGCCATCGTCCGGGACTACCGCCCGGTCCGGGCCTTCTTGAGCCTGGGCGCGAATGTGGGCGATCCTGTGGCCCAGCTGCGGGAGGCGGTGGACCGCCTAGGCCGGCTGCCGGGCACCCGGGTGGTGCGCTGCTCGTCGGTGTACCGCACCGCGCCCGTCGGCCCCGTGCCCCAGGACTGGTTTTTCAACCTAGTGGTCGAGGTGGCCACGGACCTGGATCCCGTGCGCCTGGTCAAGGAAGGCTTGCGCATCGAGGCGGAGATGGGGCGGGAGCGGCGGGTGCGCTGGGGCCCGCGGCTGATCGACATCGACCTCATTCTTTACGGGGACGAAACGGTGGACCGCCCCGACTGCCGGGTGCCCCACCCCGAGAGCCACCGGCGGCGCTTCGTGCTGGCGCCCCTGGTGGAACTGGACCCCGCCGTCCGATGGCGGGGGCGGTCGGCGGCGGAGCACCTGGCACAGCTGCCCGCCGGCCAGGCCGTGGAGGCATGGGGCCCCTTGGCGCCCCTAGGGCAGGGCCCCGCGTGATCCGGCTCGGCGCAGGGAGGCGGCCCCGACGGGGCATGGGTCAGATCTTGTGAAACTGGTCCACATCCAGCACCCATACGGTGGCGCCGCCGGACTCGATTTCCATAGGCATGGCCACTGAGGTGGGAATCTCGGCCGGGGTCTGGGGCAGGAGCTTCTTGCGCCGGACGCACACGCGCCGGATGATCCGCAGCACGTCGTCCACTTGCTGGTCGGCCACGCCGATGAGCAGGGTGGTGTTGCCCCGCAAGAGAAACCCGCCGGTGCTGGCCAGTTTCGTCGCGCTGAAGTTGTTGTCGATGAGCGCGTCCATGAGGACGGTGGCGTCGTCGTCTTCCACGACGGCCAGGATCAGCTTCATCAGGGGGACCCCCTTCGGGCTGTCTGTGTCCGATCTATTGCCCACGGGGGCGCGATTTCCTTTTTCCTGTGGGGAAACGAGGCGGGCAACGGTGCCTGGCCGCCGGCAGGTACAGTAAAGGCGGGCAAACTTCTCACCGTTGCGGCATCATTGTGTCCGCGGCCGGCGGGGCGTTATACGCCCGCAGGGAAACCGGGTGGCGGGCAGGAGGTGACAGGAGATGCGCTGGCTGGGGATCACCGCCGCGGTGGTCACCCTCATCGCCGTGGCAATGAACTCCCTTTGGTTTGTCCGCCGGGGCCTGGGCCTTGGCGGGTTTGTCTCCATGGTGTGGCCGGTGGCCTTGGCCACCGCGGGCGTGGTCGGTTTCGCGCTGGTGCTGGGCTTTGTGTCGGTGCGGGCCATGAACCGGTCGGGCGGCCATGACGCCGCCAGCCCCGGGGCGGAGCGGGGTGCGGCTGACCTTCCCGAGAGGGCGGGCGCTGACCCCGGCCGGGGGTCGGCCCGCCCTCCCGGGAGCGCCGGCGACCACCGCCACCAGGGCGGTGCGGGCGGGGACGGCCCCCCGCCGGGAACGAAAAGGAACTGACAAGGAATTGACTGCCGGGGGCGGAATCGATCCCGTTGGGGTGCTGCCGCTTGCATGCCTTGAAGATGACCGTCCCCGACGAGCTCGCCCATCCTGGCATTTACTATCCTACGGGCAACGAGTATGTGGCCTTGCCCTTGATCAATGAGCGGGGGGCCATCGAGGGCCTCAACGTGCTGCACATGGGCTGCAAGGGGCTGTTGGAGTTGGGCGGCGGCCCCGCGGCGCCGCTGTTGGCCCCGGTGGTCATGGTGGGCCAGCAGGAAATGGCCTTTGCGGACATCGCCTGGCAGCGCCACGAGCACTGGGTGCCCTATTTCACCGCCCGGGGAGGCGGCCTGCGGGTGACGGGCACCATCTGCGCCCCGCCGGGGCACCGGGGCTTCGTCTTCATCCTGGAAGCGGAAAACTTGAGCGGCACGCCCTTGGACCTGCGCTGGGGCTGGCGGGGCGCCTTGGGCGTGGCCCGCCAGGCAGTCTACCGGTCCCGGCCCCTGGTGGGGCGCCGCGTGGCGTGGTACGACCGCTGGACCGACACCTTAGCCCTCGAGGCCGCGGCCGGCCCCGCGGCGGCGGCCATGGCCGTGGGCGGCGACCGGCCCCTGGCGGAGTTGGGGTGGTTTTTGGGCCGGGCGCCGACGCCGGCGGACGCCTTCTTGGCGGCCCTGTCCCGGCGGGGCGGGCCCCAGATGGAACAGGCCCTGCGGGAGGACAACGAAACCGGCCAACCCCTGCACTTCGCCGTGGCCCACCAGCAGTCGCTGCCGCCGGGAGCCCGGGCCCAAATCCAGCTGTATGTGGCCGTCAGCGCCGAAGGGGACGGGGCCTGCACCACGGTGGTGGACCTGCAGCGGCGGGGCGCGGCGGCCCTGGTGCAAGAGGCCCGCCGCTGGCTGACGGAACGGCTGCGGCCGGTGCCGGACACCGCCTTAAGCGAAAGGCTTAACCTCAACTTATGGTTCAACTATTTCTTTGCCGCCGGGCGCACCATCGACACCGAAGAGCTGGTCATGGTCACCTCCCGCTCGCCCCGGTACTACGTGAGCGCCGCCTTTTGGGCCCGGGACGCGTTTTTGTGGAGCTTTCCCGGCGCGCTGCTGACCGACCCCCAACGGGCCCGGGAGATGGTGCTGGCGGGTTTCGGCCGCTACTTGGCCAACGCCGGCGTCCACAGCCTTTACATCGACGGCACCGTGCTGTACCCCGGTTTTGAGCTGGACGAGCTGTGCGCGTACCTCCTGGCCCTGGAGCAGTACGTGCGGGCCACCGAAGACTGGGGCATTCTGGAGGAAACCGGCCTGGGGAGCCACCGGCGGGTCTTTGACGGCGTCGCGTGGCTGGAGCAGCGGCTGGAGCAGCAGCGCCACCCGGAGCGGGGGCTGTACGCGACATTCTTGTCGCCCACCGACGATCCGGTGACCCACCCGTACCTAACCTACAACAACGCCTTGGCGTGGCGGGCGTGGCGGGCCCTGGCGCCCCTTAAGCGGCACCGGGGCGACAGCCTGGGGGAGTGGCGGGCCAACCAGCGGGCGGCCCAAGTGCGGGAGACGGTGCGGCGCCACTGCGTGGTGGACGGTCCCCGGGGGCCTATGTTCGCGTGGGCCCTGGACGACCGGCGCCGGGCCCAACTGTTGGATCAGCCCCCCGGCAGCCTGCAGCTTTTGGCCTATTACGGTTTTTGCGAAGAAGACGATCCGGTGTACCTCAACACGGTGGCCTGGATTCATTCCACCGACAACCCTGACTACGTGGCTGGCGCCTTTGCCGGCCCGGCTTGTCCCCACGCCCCCCACCCGTGGCCGCTGTCGGCGGCCTACGATCTCCTGGTGGGTCCCCACCAGGAACGGGGGCTGAACTTTTTCCGGCGCGCGGCCATGGACAACGGCTTGGCCTGCGAAACGGTGGACCGGGACACGGGCCAGGTAAAGACGGGAGCCGCCTTTGCGTCGGCGGCGGGTTTCATCGGCTACGCGTTGTACCGTGCTCTGGCCCGTGAATAAGCTTTACCGAAACGGGTTGGAGGTGCGGCACATTGCGCGCGGGGGTGCGGCGGGCCGACGCCGTCCTCCAGGGCGGCGGCGTCAAGGTCATTGGCCTGGTGGGAGCGCTGACCGTCGCCGAGGAGCTGGGATATTCGTGGGTCAACATCGCCGGCACGTCCGCGGGGGCGATGGTCGCGGCGCTGCTGGCGGCGGGCTACCGGGCCCGGGAGCTGGCGCAGATTTTGGAGGAGCTGGACTTTGCTTGTTTCCGGGACCCGGGGCCCTTGGGCCAAATCCCGCTGGCCGGGCCCCTGCTGGCCCTGTTGTTGAATAAGGGCATGTACCGGGGAGACTACTTGGAGGGGTGGGTGCGGGCGCAGCTCGTGGCCCGGGGTGTGCGCACCTTCGGCGATCTGTTGCTGCCGGGCGAAACCGACCCGCGATTCCGTTTCAAGCTGCAGGTCATCGCCGCCGACATCAGCCGGGGGCGCCTGCTGGTGCTGCCCCAGGACATGGCCGCCTACGGCGTGCAGCCGGAAGAGCTGGACGTGGCCCGGGCGGTGCGCATGAGCGCGAGCCTGCCCTTCTTTTACCGCCCCGTGGCGGCCCGCTGGCGGGACGACGGGCAGGAGCAGCTGAGCTATATCGTGGACGGGGGGCTGTTGAGCAACTTCCCCGTCTGGCTGTTTGATGTGGACGGGGCGCCGCCGTGGCCCACCTTTGGGTTTATGCTGGTGGACCCCGACTACCAGCGGCCCCAGACCATCCGGGGCCCCGTCTCCCTGGCCGCGGCCCTGGTCTCCACCATGC
Source organism: Limnochordales bacterium (assembly GCA_035304545.1). Taxonomy (GTDB): domain Bacteria; phylum Bacillota; class Limnochordia; order Limnochordales; family ZCTH02-B6; genus ZCTH02-B6. The sequence continues at coordinate 18,591 of DATGPV010000050.1, forward strand.
TGGAGGCCCACGACGCCCGCTACCTGGAGGAGGCGGACCGGGTGCGGACCATCCGGATTCCCACCTGTGGGGTGCGGACTACGGACTTCGACATCAGCCCGGCCCAGCGCCGGAAGCTGTTTGAGGCGGGACGGGCGGCGGCCCGGGAGTTTTTCGCCGGCTGGAACTTTCCCCGCTACGTGGAGCAGTACCGGCTCCCGCCAGGCCGGGGCGGCAGGCGGCGCCGGCCGGCCCTGTCGGCGCCGGTCAAGGCCCCGGGGCGGGAGGCCGCCGCCGGGCGTTGAGCCGCCGGGGTTCCGCCGGCAGGGCCCGCGCAGGAGGCGGGCCGGCGCACTTTTCTTTGGAGGAGGCATGAACGTGGCGCAAGGAGGGGTGCCCGCGTACTTCTTCGTCAACGGCCGGTGGCTGCCGCCGGAGCAGGCGGTGGTGCCGGTGGAGGATCGCGGGTATCAACTGGGCGACGGCGTGTATGAGGTGATCCGGGTTTACGGCGGCCGGCCCTTCGCGCTGGACCGGCACTTGGAGCGGCTTGTGAGGAGCGCCGAGGCCATCCAGCTCCGGCTGCCCCTGGAGCTCGTGGAGCTGGCGGCCATCGTGGAAGAGGCGCCCCGCCGGCGGGGCCTGGTGGAGGCCCAGGTGTACTTGCAGGTGACCCGGGGCGTGGCGGCGCGGGTGCACCACTTCCCCGCCGAGGCTGCGCCCAGCCTGGTGGTGTACGCCTCGCCGGTGCGGGCCGTCGACCCCCGGCTGTACGAGGAGGGGGCCGCGGCGGTGGTGCTCCCGGACCAGCGGTGGCTGCGCTGCGACATCAAGTCCATCAACCTGCTGCCCAACGCCCTGGCCAAGGAGGAGGCCCGGCGCCAAGGCGCCCTGGAGGCGGTGCTGGAGCGGGCGGGGGTGGGCGTCACCGAGGGCGCCAGCTCCAATCTGTTCATCGTCCAGGAAGGCACCTTGGTGACGGCCCCGCCGGGACCTTACATCCTGCGGGGGGTTACCCGGGACCTCGTCATCGAGCAGGCCCGGGCCGCCGGGGTGCCCGTGGAGGAGCGGTTCTTCTCCCGGGCGGAACTGCTGGCCGCGGACGAAGCCTTTTTGACCAGCACTACCATGGAAGTCATGCCTTTGGTGCGCGTCGACGGGCAAACCATCGGCCGCGGGACGCCGGGCGCCGTGACCCAGCGGCTGCACCGGGCGCTGCGGGACGTCATCGTCAGCGCCGGGGCCGGCTCCGCCGCAGTCCGTTCCACACAAACAGGGCCTGCAGGATGACCACCGGCAAAAGCAGCAGCAAGCGCACGCCGGTGGACACGTTGAGCATGCCGATAAAGGGCAGGGGCAAGATCAAGAGCACGAAGATGATGTAGTCCGGATCGATGGGCCACCGTCGCACGGCCCTTTCCCCCTCGACGCCGGCGCTGCCCATGGCGCCCGCGGGCCATAGGCGGTTTTTCCTGGCGGTCCGGAGAGGCGCCGGCCCGGTTCCATTATCCCGCGTCCTGGGGACGGTGGGCAAGCGGGCGGCCGGGTATCCGGCCCCGGGCACGACGCGGGCAGGGCAAGCGAAGGGAGGACAGGGCGAGGGGGGCCAGGCCAGGGGAGGGCAAGGCGAGGCGGGACCCTACCCGCCGCTGCCGCCCCCGCCGCCGGAGCCGGTGCCTCCGCCCTGTTCGTCTTCCCCTTGGCCGCCGGCCTGGCTCTGCCCGGCTTCTTCTGCTTGGTCCCGCCGCACCAGCTCCTGCTGCAGCTCGGGGTGGAGCCAAAACTCTTCGGCTACCCGGGGAAAGTTGCGGGGGTCAAATCCGTCCCAGTTGATGCGCTGAAAGGTGGCGCCCGACAGCCCGACGCGGGCGATGGCCACGTCCTTCAGGGGGTTTCCGTAGACATCCTTGAGCTGGTCGGTGCGGACCAGCAGCGCGACGCGGTCGACGGAGACGCCTGTGCGCTTGATCTCCCGGAACAGGCGCATCGCGTCCCGTTCCAGCTGGTCCAGCTGCACGGGACGGCGGGGCAGCTCCACGCCCAGGGTCCAGCCCGTCCCGGCCCGCACCGCTTGCACCAGTTCCCCGTCGGCGCCCCGCACGGCCACGCCCAGCTCTCGCCGTTCCCGCTCCTCGGGGGTTGGTTCGGGTACCCGCACGGGCGTCGCGGGCGACGGGTTCTGGGGGTTGGCCCGGCCCGGGCCGCCCTGGAAGGCAAAAAAGCCCACCGCGACGCCCACGCACAGTCCCAGCAAGGCCCACAGCCAGCCCCGGTTCATCCGGACGTCTCCCCTCGGGCCACAGCTTTCTCCCGTAGTGTGGCCCAGGGGCGGGGAGCCGTACTCAAGCCGCGCTCGCAGGGGGGGACCGAGGGCCGCGGCCGGCAAAGCCAGGTGGTTTTCACAAGAGAAACAAGAGGCCGGTCACCCACAGGGCGGCCAAGTACCCGGCCAAGTCGCCCAGCAGGCACAGGTGCACCGCGTGCAGGCTGCGGCGGATCCCCACGGAACCCAGGTAAAGGGCGGCCACGTAGAAGGTGGTTTCCGAGCTGCCCTGCATGACGGAAGCCAAGAAACCGATGAAGGAGTCGGGCCCGTGCTGGGCCAGGAGATCCGCGATGACGCCCATGGCCGCGGCGTTGGAGAAGGGCCGGATGAGCATCAGAGGCAGGATCTCCGCCGGGAATCCCACGGCGGCCAGGAACGGCGCGGCTTGGCCCGCTACCCAGGCCAAGGCCCCCGACTCGCGGAACAGCCCCACGGCCACGTAGATGCCGATGATGAGGGGGATGAGCCGCAGGCCCAGGCGGACGCCGTCCATCGCTCCCGCCACAAACTCGTCGTAGACCGCCACCCGGCGCCGCAAAGCCACCACCAGGGTAACAGCCACCAGACCGGGCAAGATCCACGCGCTCCAGGATCCCATGGCCGGTCCCCCTCAATGGGCGCGGCGGCGCAGGAAACCGTCCACCAGCAGCACGAATACCATGGCCGCGCCCGAGGCCGCCGCCGCCGGACCGATGATCCGAGCCGGCTCGGGCGCGCCGGCTTGGGCCCGCAAGGCCACCGCCGTGGCCGGCAGCAGCGTGGCGCAGGCGCTGTTGAGCGCGAGAAAGGTGATCATGGCCGGGGTCACCGTGTCGGGGCGTGGGTTGAGGCGCTGCATCTCCTCCATGGCCTTGAGCCCGAAGGGGGTGGCGGCGTTGGCCAGGCCGAGAAAGTTCGCGGCGATGTTCATCGCGATGGCGCTCAACGAAGGGTGGCCATGGGGAAGCCCCGGGAAGAGGGGCCGCAACAGCGGGGTCAGCAGCCGCGCCAGGCTGTTCAAGAGCCCCGCCCGCTCGGCCACCCGGCTCAGCCCAAACCACACCGTGAGCAGGGCCAGCAGGTTGAGGGCGACCGCCAGGCCGCTGGCCGCCTGGGCAAAGAGGGTGCTGGTGACCAGTTCGCCGTTGCCCTGCAGGGCCGCGAAGCCGATGCCCATCAAAATCATCGCGGCCCAGAGGATGTTGACCACGGTTCCGGCCTCCCCGCGGGTCTGCCGGGGCCATGCCCCGGGCGTACTACGTCTATGCCGAGGTGGAGCAGGAAATGTCCCGGCGGGACACGAAGGAACCGGGTCGGACCTGTGGACGGAGGGATTGATCCTTGGGGGGATTCTTGCGCGCGTTGTGGACGGGCTGGCGGCTGCTCTGTCCCGCCTGCGGCACGGGCAGCCTGCAAGAAAAGGGCCGCCTGCACCCGGCTTGTCCCCGTTGCGGCTGGCAGCTCATCCGGCCCGGCGAAGGCGACTGGCTCGTCACATGGCTGGTAGGCTATACCGTCGGCGCGGCAGTGCTGCTCCTCTCCTTGCTGGCCCTTTATCTTTTCACGAACATCAACATCTACATCCAGCTCCTCATCAGCAGCGGGCTGGGGGTGGTGGCCACGGCGGGCACGTTCTCCCGGGCCCGGGGCGCGGCTATGGGGATCCTTTACTTCTTGCGCGAACATTGGGAGGAGTAGACGGCACCGCATCGGCAGAGAACGAAAGCGGCCTCCCGGCCATTGGTCCGGGAGGCCTTGCTTCTGCTGGTGCCGAAGGTGGGATTCGAACCCACACGGGCGTTGAGCCCACTGCGCCCTGAACGCAGCGCGTCTGCCAGTTCCACCACTTCGGCCCGTGGCAATCCCTATCGTAGCAGAGGCGGCCCGCACTGTCAAGGGGATACCGGCGCTGATCCCGCTGGGTCTTGCCCAGGGGAGCCCGAGGCCCTCCCGGGGGAGCCGGGGACGCGGCGCTGGCCGGCTCCCCCGACCTTTGGGGCAGGGTTGTCGAAGAATTTTCAGGATCATGCAGGAGATCGCGGTATAGCGTCGTATACAAGAGCTGTGTCGGGAAGAACAACCCTGCGGCCGTCCGCATCTGTGGCGGCTGACGGGATGTAGACACAGCAAAGATGACAGGCAACCGTCCAACTCGTTCCTTGCAGGATACAACACAATACAGTACAATCCTACACTAGGACAAGAATCGCGAAGGAGGACGCCCGCAGGGTTGCCCGGCCAAGGGGCGGGCTGGGAGGCGCGCCGCGCTTGCGGCGCCGGCGCGCGCCCGAGTTTGAGAAAGGTTTCACGAACGTGTTGACAAGCCCTAGGGGCCTGGGTATAATGTGAACGAAAGTTCTGTTTTGTGAATTTTGGTTCCCGGATCCTGCGTCGCGGGGTGGTCGTGGGGGAGTAGCCAGCAGACGGGCAGGCTGCTGTCCGGTGCGGCTTATTCGGTATGCCGCCAAGGTTGGGAAAGCTCCAAACAATGGGAATGCTCCGTTTGGCAGTGCTTTCCTTGGGATGGCGGAACGCTGAGGGCGGGACCAAAAGATGCAAAAGTTGGACAACAACCACCGCGTGTCGGACGCGGAAGCAGAAAGGATGATGTATGTGGACCTCTTCAAGAAGGTCTCTAAGGTTGCCCAGTTGATGCAGCGGGAGGGCAACAACGTCAAGTTCGCCGACCTGGCGGCCACGATGCGGGACGTGCTCCCGGACACCAGTGTGTATGTCATCAGCCGCAAGGGCAAGGTGCTCGGGTACGCCCTGGCGGAAGGTTTTGAGAGCACGCCCTTTGACGCGGAGTGGCTGCACACCGGGCGCATGCCCGAGGACCTGGCCACGTCGCTTCTGAAGGTCGGTGCCATCTCCACCGGTCCGGAGGCGGAACGGGTCATCGGCGAGAAGCACGCGTGCATCGTGCCCGTGGTGGGCGCCGCCCGCCGGGTGGGCAGCATCGTGCTGGTGCGCCTTGACGGTGACTTCAGCGATGACGAGCTGGTGCTGTTTGAGTTCGCCGGTACCGTGGTGGGCATGGTCATCGCGACGGCCATCGACGACGCCGAGGAGGATGAGGCCGAGGAGAAGCGCATGGCCCGGTCGGCCATCCGCAGCCTGTCCTACTCGGAGATCCTGGCCATGCAGCACATCTTTGACGAGCTGGAGGGCGACGAAGGCCTGCTGGTGGCCAGCCGCATTGCGGACCAGGCGGGCATCACCCGGTCGGTCATCGTCAACGCGCTGCGCAAGCTGGCCTCGGCCAACGTCATCGAGTCCCGCTCGCTGGGGATGAAGGGCACCTACCTGCGCATCCTCAACCCCGAGGTGCGCAAGGAGCTGGAGCGCCAGCGGTACCCTTACCCCACCAACGGCGGGCTCATGAAGCGGCAGGCCTAAGGCAACCCGGTGAGGACAAACCCATCCCGCGAACGCGGGCGGCCCGCATCTGACCCGTGACGGGCCGCCTGGGGGATGGTAAAATTAAATATGGTGCTGTCGCGCGTTTAACGGCCCTTGTCCCCCAGCGGGAAAGGGCCGTTTCGCGATGGGCCGGCCTCCACGCCGGCCGTCAGAGGTGAAACCATGGCGCAGAGCCGCAGCAAAGAGCGGGACGAGCGGGTCCTGCTCATCGGCGTCAACGGGCATCTGGAGGAGCTGGCGGAGCTGGTGCGCAGCGCCGGCGGCCGCGTGGTGGGCAGCGTGGTGCAGAACCTGGAACGCCCCCGGGCCGCAACCTACATCGGTCCCGGCAAGGCCCAGGAGGCCCGGGCGCTGGCCTGGGAGCTGGACGCGGACCTGGTGGTGGTGGACGACGAGTTGACCCCCGCCCAGGCCCGCAACTTGGAAGAGCTCTTAGGCGTGCCGGTCATCGACCGGACCCAACTCATCCTCGACATTTTCGCCCAGCGGGCCCGCACCAAAGAAGGCAAGCTCCAAGTGGAGCTGGCCCAGCTGACCTACCAGCTCACTCGCCTTGCCGGGCACGGGGCGGCCTTGTCCCGGTTGGGCGGCGGCATCGGCACCCGCGGCCCCGGCGAAACCCAGCTGGAGACGGATCGGCGGCGCATCCGGCGCCGCATCGCCGGCATCCGCAAAGAGCTGGAGCAGGTGCGGCGCACCCGGGCGCTGCAGCGGGCCGGACGCCGGCGCACGGGCCTGCCTGTCATCGCCCTGGTGGGCTATACCAACGCTGGCAAGTCCACCCTCATGAACGCGCTCACCCGGGCGGGGGTGCTGGCGGAGAACCGCCTGTTTGCCACGCTGGATCCCACCGTACGCCGGGTGACCTTGGCGCCGGGGCGCGACGCGCTGCTGACGGATACCGTCGGCTTTTTGCGCAAGCTGCCCCACCAGCTGGTGGCGGCCTTCCGGGCCACGCTGGAGGAAGTCGAGGAAGCCGACGTGCTCCTGCACGTGGTGGACGCGAGCCAGCCCGACGTGCACGAGCAGATGGAGGCGGTGGCTGCGGTCTTGGACGAGTTGGGCGTGCTGGGCAAGCCGTTGGTGACCGCGTTCAACAAGCTGGATGCCGTGGCCGACCCCGAGCGGATCCGGGAGTGGGCCCGCCGAACTCCGGCGGCGGTGGCCATTTCGGCCAGGACGGGGGCCGGCCTGGATGAGCTGCGCGCCCTTTTGGCCCGGCAAGTGGCGGAGCTGGAGGACGACGGGCCGTGAGCTGGTGGCAGCGGGTGCAGCAATGGTGGGCCCGGCTCACCAGCGGCAGCTCCTTTTTGTGCGACAGCTGCAAGTATAACTACGGGAGCGCCTGCTGGCGGCCGGAACGGCCCAACGCCCGGCGGTGTCCCGACTATCGCCGGCGGTGAGGCGCCGCGGGGGTGACGGGGTGAAGGAGGCGTTCTTTTACGGCGGCCAGGCCGTCATCGAAGGGGTCATGATGCGGGGTCGCCGGGGGCTGGCCATCGGCGTGCGGCGGCCTGACGGTTCCATCATCGTCCACGAACAGGGCCTTGTGCCGTGGTCGCAGCGGTTTCCCATCCTGCGCCGGCCTTTGATCCGCGGCGCGGCGGCCCTGGCTGAAGCCCTGGTCTTGGGCGTCCGGGCCCTCAACTTTTCCGCGGCCCAGGCCACCGACGGCCAAGAGGAGCCGCTGACCGCGAAGGAGCTGGCGGTTTCCCTGGCGATGGCGGCAGTCTTGACCGTCGGGCTGTTTGTGGTGCTGCCGGCTTTCTTGATCCGCCTCATCCAGGATGCCATCGCCCACAACGTCGTCCTCAATCTCGTGGAGGGCGTCATCAAGATCGCGCTGTTTGCTTTATATATCCTGGCCATCGGGCGGATGCCCGACGTGGCGCGGGTGTTCCAGTATCACGGCGCGGAGCATAAGGCCATCAACTGCTATGAGGCGGGGCTGCCGCTGACGGTGGACAACGTGGCCCGGCAGAGCATCGTGCACACCCGCTGCGGCACCAACTTCATCCTGATCGTGCTCTTTATGAGCGTTTTCCTGTTTTCCTTTTTCGGCCGGCCGCCCTTTCTCGTGCGGGTGGCCATCCATCTTTTGCTGCTGCCGGTGGTGGCCGGCCTTTCCTATGAGATCATCCGCCACGCCGCCCGGGACGACGCGCTGGCGCTGGTGCGCTGGATCGCGACGCCGGGGCTGTGGATGCAGCGGCTGACCACCCGGCCGCCGGAACGGGACCAGCTGGAGGTGGCCATAAAGGCTCTGGAGCGGGTGCTGGTGCGGGACGGCGTGCTGGAGCTGGAGGCCAGCGGGGCGGCGGCGGCTGCGGAGGCGGCATATGTTCGACAGACTGGCTGAACTGGAGCGGCGCTATGAGGAACTGGGCCAGCGCATGACGGATCCTGAGGTGCTGCAGGATCCCGGCCAGCTGCAGAAGGTGGCCAAGGCCCACGCGGAGCTGGAGGAGATCGTGTCCCGCTGGCGGGCCTACCGGCAGGTGCAGGAGGAACTGGCTGAGACTCGGACCCTTTTGGAAGAAAAGCTGGATCCGGAAATGCGGGAGCTGGCCCGGGAGGAGCTGGCCCGCCTCAGCCAGCGGGAGGCGGAGCTGGAGAAGGAGCTGCGGGTGCTGCTCTTGCCCAAGGATCCCAATGACGAGAAGAACATTATTGTGGAGATCCGAGCAGGCGCCGGCGGCGAGGAGGCGGCCCTGTTCGCGGCGGATCTGTTTCGCATGTACTCCCGGTACGCGGAAAACCGCGGCTGGCGGGTGGAGATGATGAGCGCCAGCCCCACGGAGTTGGGCGGTTTCAAGGAAGTCATCTTTATGGTCCACGGCAAGAACGCCTACAGCCGGCTCAAGTACGAAAGCGGCGTGCACCGGGTGCAGCGGGTGCCCACCACCGAGGCCAGCGGCCGCATCCATACCTCCACCGCCACCGTGGCGGTGCTGCCCGAGGCTGAAGAGGTGGACGTGGAGATCCGGCCCGAGGACTTGCGCATCGACGTGTTTCGCTCCGGCGGCCACGGCGGCCAAAGCGTCAACACCACCGACTCCGCGGTGCGCATTACCCACCTGCCCACCGGCATCGTCGTCACCTGCCAGGACGAGCGGTCGCAGCTGCAAAACCGGGAAAAGGCCATGCGGGTGCTGCGGGCGCGGCTGTTGGACATGAAGCGGCGGGAACAGGAGGAAGAGCTGGCCGCCGCCCGGCGGTCGCAGGTGGGCACCGGCGAGCGCAGCGAGCGCATCCGCACCTACAACTTCCCCCAGGGCCGCATGACCGATCACCGCATCGGCTTGACCCTGTACAAGCTGGATGCGGTGCTGCAAGGGGAATTGGACGAGGTCATCGACGCGCTTGTCATGGCCGACCAAGCCGAGCAGCTGGAGCGCCAGGAGGCCGGCCTGTGAGTGCGCAGCAGGCAACGCCCCGGGCCCTCATGGACTACTTGCGCCTGGCCGCCGATTACCTCGGCCGGTGCGGCAGCCCCTCGGCGCGGCTGGACGCGGAGGTGCTCTTGGGGCACGTCCTGGGCATGGACCGCGTGGCCCTGTACGTGAACCACGACCAGCCCCTGGAGCCCGCGGAGGTGGACGCGTATCGCGCCGCGCTGCGGGCCCGCTGCCAGGGCACCCCGGTGGCCTACATCACCGGCAAGAAGGAATTCTTGGGCATGACGCTGGCGGTGAACCGCCACGTGCTCATTCCTCGCCCGGAGACGGAGCTCTTGGTGGAGGCGGTGGTCCGCCGCCTCGCGGATGCCGCGGGCAAGGCAGGGCCCGGTGCCCCCCTCCTCATCGCGGACGTGGGCACCGGTTCGGGCGCCATTGCCCTAGGGATCGCCCGGGCGCTGCCTCATGCCCGGCTCCTGGCGGTGGACGTCTCGCCCGGTGCCCTGGCGGTGGCCCGGGAAAACGCGGCCGCCCACGGGCTGCAGGATCGCGTTGTGCTCCTGGAGGGCGATTTGCTGGCGCCTGTGGCTCAGGAGTTGACGCAGGGGGCGCCGGCCGCGGGCGGCCGCGGGCTGGACGCGGCCGCCCGCAAGCTGGACGCGGTGGTGTCCAACCCGCCTTACATCGCCGCCCGGAACTGGGACCAGTTGCCCCGGGAGGTCCGGGAGTTTGAACCGCGCCTGGCGCTGGACGGCGGCCCCGACGGCCTGGCGTTCTACCGGCGCCTCATTCCCCAGGCCGCCGCCCTGCTCAAGGCGGGGGGGCTCTTGGCCGTGGAGATCGGCCACGACCAGGCCGCCCCCGTGCAGGCGCTGTTGGCGGCCGCCGGCGGGTGGGACGGCGTGCAGGTGCTCCGGGACTACGCGGGCCATCCCCGGGTGGTGCTGGCTACCCGGCAGGGCGAGGAGGGCTAGGCCGCCATGGAGACCCGCCTGGTGGTGGTCGATCCGCTCGCGCCCGATCCCGAGGTCATCGCAGCCGCTGCCCAGATTATCCGCCGCGGCGGGCTGGTGGCCTTCCCGACAGAGACCGTGTACGGCCTGGGGGCCAACGCTCTGGACCCGGCGGCGGTGAGAAGGATCTTCGAAGCCAAGGGCCGGCCCAGCGACAACCCCCTCATCGTCCACGTGGCCGAGGCTGCCCAGCTCGCGGTGGTCGCGGAGCCCATCTCCCAGGTGGAAGTCCTGGCCCGCCGCTTTTGGCCGGGGCCGCTGACGGTGGTGGTGCCCCGGCGGCCGGCGGTGCCCGACGAAACCACCGCGGGCCTGGACACCGTGGCGGTGCGGGTCCCCGACCATCCGGTGGCTTTGGCCCTCATCCGGGCCAGCGGCTGTCCCATCGCTGCGCCCAGCGCCAACCGCTCCGGCCGGCCCAGCCCCACCCGGGCCGCCCACGTGTGGGCCGACCTGCGGGGGAGCATCGAGATGATTTTGGACGGGGGCGAGGCGGGCATCGGCCTCGAGTCCACGGTGGTGGACCTGACGCTGGATCCGCCGGTGCTTTTGCGGCCTGGGGGCGTGACCTTGGCCGAGCTGGAGGAAGTCTTGGGACGGGTGCGGGTGGACCCGGCGGTGATGGGCGCCGCCGCGGGCCCCGTCCGGTCGCCGGGAATGAAGTACCGCCATTACGCGCCCGCCACCCGCTGCGTGCTGGTGGAAGGGCCGCCCGGAGCGGTGGCGGCCCACATTGCCGCCCGGATCCGGGCCGAACGGGCCGCCGGCCGCCGGGTCGGCGTGCTGGCCAGCCGGGAGCACGCGCCGTCCTACGAGGCCGACCGGGTGTGCGTCGCCGGCAGCCGCCGCGATCCGGCTGAGCTGGCCCGCAATTTGTTCCACTGCCTGCGGGAACTGGATGCCGCGGGGCTGGATCTGCTGTTCCTGGAAGGGGTGGAGGACACCGGTCTCGGGATGGCTGTGATGAACCGCTTGCGCCGGGCCGCCGGATACCGCATCGAGCGGGCCGGCGCGGATTCCGGCGGCTGGCGGCACGGCCGCGGCCCGGCGGAGCGGCCGGCAGGGGGCACGGGGACCGGGCCGGTGGGGACCGACGGGAACGAGGCCGAAGGGAGCCGGTCGCCATGAAGCTGCTGCCCTGGCGGTGGGCGGCGCCGCGCGCGGCGCCGCCGGCGGCGGACAGCGTCACCATGCGCCTGCACCAGCTGGACGTCCAAACGGGTTCCCGGTGGCTGGTGGTGGCCCCCCATTGCGACGACGAGATCTTGGGCGCCGGGGGGCTCCTGCACACCGCGATCCAGGCGGGCGGCGCGGCGCGGGTGGTGCTGCTCACCAACGGCGACGGCTACAACCGGGCGGCCTTGCGGGGCCAGTCCCGGCGCCTGCGCCTTACCCCCCAGCAGTACATCGAGTTTGCCTACCTGCGGCAGCGGGAGACCCTCGCGGCCTTGGCGGTGTTGGGCCTCTCCCCGGCCGACGTCGTCTTTTGCGGCTATCCGGATCGCGGGCTCGCGGCCATGTGGGAGGACCACTGGGACTTCAGCCGGCCCTACCGGTCCCGTTTTACCCGGGTGACCCGCTCGCCTTACGAGAACAGCCGCACCCGGGGGGCGGTGTTCTGCGGGGAAAGCGTGGTGCGGGATCTCGAGGAGATCGTGCGGGAGTTCCGGCCGACCCACGTCATCGTGCCCCACCCCCACGACACCCACGGCGACCACTGGGCCGGCTGCTGCTTTACCCTCTATGCCCTGGAGCGCCTGCGGCTGCGGGGCCGCCTGCCGGTGGGCGGCCCGGTGGTGCTCCAGTATCTTGTCCACCAGGGGACGTGGCCCCAGCCCCGGGGCTATCGGCCCCGGGCCATGCTGGTCCCGCCCAAACCTTATGCGCGCCTGCCCCTAGAGTGGCTGTCGCTGGAGCTGCCGGAGGAAGCCGTGGAACGGAAACTCCAGGCCCTTTTGTGCTATCGCAGCCAGATGGTGTTCATGCGGCGGTACCTGCTGAGCTTTGTGCGCCGCAATGAGCTCTTTGGCCTCTTCCAGCCGCTGCCTTTGCCCTGGGTGGAGGACGGCGGCATTTTGGTGGACGGCGAATCCTACGATTGGGACGGCGTCGGCGGGGCAGTGGTGGACCCGCGGCGGCAATCCATCACCCGCCGGGTGGGGCGCAGCGCCGACATCCGGGCTGTGGCCGCGTGCCGGGACCGGCACAACCTCTACCTGCGCATGGAGCTGCGCCACCGGGCGGTGAACGACTACTTGTACGGCATCAGCCTGTACGGCGTGGGCCGGCAGGTTCGCGGCGAGGAGGTCCGCCAGCGGCTGCGCATCGGCCTCCAGGTGCCGGACCGGGTCCGGGTCAAGGGCGACGGGGGCTGGGAGCCCACCGGGGACATCGTCGTGCGGGCCCGGCGCCACCAGCTGGAAGTGGGCATCCCCCTGGCGCTCCTGGGCTGGCCCGAGCGGGTGTTTTTGGGCGTGGAAACCCGTTTCCGGGGCCTGGTCATGGACCGGGTGGCGTGGCAAGTGCTGGACTTCGTCGGGGAGGGCCAGACGGCATGATTTACGCGGTGGCCAACCGGCGGGATTTGGGCGCCGTCGCCCGGCTGGCCGCAGAAGCCCTGGCGGAGCGGCTGGGCCGGGCGGTGCCGGGCCTGGCGCCCGTCATGATGGAGCACTCGCTGCGGCTGCTGTACGATGCGGATCCCCGCTCCTTTCTGGTAGCTCAGCAAGGAGCGGACATCGTCGGCTACGCCTTCGCGCCCCACCCCAAGTCGGCCTTATGGCGGGCGGCGGTGGTGCGGGGCCACGCCTTGCGGTTCTTGTGGCACTGGCCCACCGCCTGGCGCAGGAGCGGCCTGTCGCCCCTCGGCGTGATGCCCCTCATCCAAGGCTTCGGCCGGCCCTTGCCGGCCCTGGGGCGCCCCAGCCGGCACGAGGCCCGCATGCTGGTGGTGGTGGTGCGTCCCGACGCACGGGGGCGGGGTGTGGGGACCACCCTGGTTCGGCACGCGCTGCGGGCCTGGCGCCACCGGGGCGTGGCGCAGGTGCGCCTGCCCGTGCCCAGCGAGGACGCCGCGGGCCGCCAGCTGTTGGCCCGGGCCGGTTTCCATGTCGCGGGACCGCTGCGGGGCCACCGCGGCTGGATCGTTATGCTCTGCGACCTCCAGGCAGTCTGATCCGGGCTTGGTCCCGCCGGGCGGCCCGCACGAAGTCGATCTCGGGGGCGCTGTGCTGGCACAGCTGACAGCGGATCTCCAGGTCCAGGCGCCCGTCTCGGGTCAGCGTCTCCCACTCGTCGGCCGCGTACCGCAGCGCGCCGGTTTCGGGGTCTTTACGGATCTCCCGGGCCAGTTTGTACACTTGCAGGAACTCTTCCCGGTTGTCCCGGCATACAGGGCACAAGTAAGGCGCTTCCATGGGCAGTAGGATGGGCCAAGGGCCGGCGGCTTATGCCGGCGGGGCATACTAGCCCGCGCCGGCGCGAGAACAGGGCCGGGCCGGGGCCTGGGCAGCTCGGACGCGGGGTTGGGCGGCCAAAGGGCGTTCGATGGCCAAAGGCCTTGATCGGCCGGGGCGGGGCCGGCATGATGGAGATGGGTGATTCGTCTTGGCTTACCGGATTTTGCTGGTTTGTACGGGCAATACGTGCCGCAGCCCCATGGCGGGCGCCATCCTGCGGGATTTGCTCGCGGAGCGGGCCCGGGACGGTTCCAGCCGCTTCGTGGTGGACACCGCGGGCACCCGGGCTGAGCCGGACCAGCCGGCCCACGAGGACGCAGTGGCCGTCATGCAGGAGCAGGGGCTGGATCTGAGCGGCCACCGGACGCAGCCGCTGACCCAAGACATGGTGGCGCAGGCGGACCTCATCCTCACCATGACCAAAGCCCACAAGGAGCAGGTGCTGCGCATGCACCCCCGCGCGGCGGAGAAAACCTTTACGCTGAAGGAGTTCGCCCACGATGATCGCGAGGGCGACATCGAGGACCCGGTGGGCCGGGGCCGGGACGTCTACCGGCGCACAGCGCAGGAACTGCGCCGGGCGCTGGCGGCGGTGGTGGACAAGCTGCACTCGGACCCCTTCCCGGGTTGAGGCGCAGGGAGATGGCCGCGCTTTGTCGAAGTCCCGGGGAGGAGGAGGCACAAGCGCATGCGGATCGCCATCGGCAGTGACCACGCGGGCTTTGATCTAAAGAGCGAACTCATCGCGTACTTGGAGGGCGCGGGTCACACGGTGGAGGACATGGGCACCTCTGGGCGGGCGTCGTGCGACTACCCGGATTTTGCCCGGGCGGTGGCCGAAGCGGTGGCCGCGGGGCGCCATGATCGGGGCATTTTGATCTGCGGGACCGGCATCGGCATGTCCATTGCCGCCAACAAGGTGGCCGGCGTGCGGGCGGCCTTGTGCGGCGAGCCGTATTCGGCCCGGCTGGCCCGGGAGCACAACGACGCGAACGTGCTCTGTCTCGGGGCGCGGGTCACCGGCCCCGGCCTGGCCCAGGCCATCGTGGCCGCCTTCTTGAGCGGCGAGTTTGAAGGTGGCCGCCATGCGCGGCGGGTGGACAAGATCCGCAGCCTGGAACAGTAGGCCTCAAGCGGTGCCGTCCGGATGGAGGGGCGGCACCCCTTTTGTGGGAGGCGAAGGCCGTTGTCGCAAGGAGGCGGCGTGCACGTCATCGATCATCCCCTGGTCCAGCACAAGCTGACTATGCTGCGGGATGAGCGCACCGGTCCCAAGGACTTTCGCGAGCTGATGGAAGAGATCGCCATGCTGATGGCCTACGAGGTCACCCGGGACATTGCGACCGAGCCGGTGGAGGTGCAAACCCCCGTCGCGCGGGCCCAAGGCCGGGTCGTATCGGGCAAGAAGCTGGCGGTAGTGGCTATCCTGCGGGCGGGCCTGGGGATGGTGGGCGGGGTGTTGCGGCTCATCCCCGCCGCGAAGGTGGGCCACATCGGCGTGTACCGGGACCCGGAAACGCTGCAGCCGGTGGAGTACTACCAGAAGCTGCCACAAGACATCGGCGAGCGGGATGTCATCGTCATCGACCCCATGCTGGCCACGGGCGGATCCGCCGCGGCGGCCATCGACCTGATCAAGCGGCGGGGCGGGACCAGCATCAAGCTGCTGTCGCTGGTGGCTGCCCCCGAGGGGATTGCCCGGGTGCACCGGGACCATGCGGAAGTGCCCATCTTCGTCGCCGCCGTGGACGAGCGGCTGAACGAAAAGGCTTACATCGTGCCGGGCTTGGGCGACGCCGGTGATCGCCTGTTTGGCACCCGCTAGGGTGGGATCGCCGCTGTCAATGTGGGAACTGCTATGCATCGGTTTCATCTCCGCGGCCCTGAGCTTGGCCTTGACGCCCCTTTTGAGGGCCCTCGCGCAGCGGACGGGGCTTATGGACAAGCCGGGCCCGCGCCGGCTGCACCGCCGGCCGGTGCCCACGGGCGGCGGGCTCGCGATTTACCTGGGGTTTTGGATCCCCGTCCTGATCACCCAAGGGTGGAACGAGACCTTGGTGGGCCTGTGGGCCGGCTCCACCCTCATCACGGTGGTGGGCCTCATCGACGACTACGTGGAGCTGCGGCCCGGGGCCAAGCTGGTGGGGCAGCTGGCGGCCGCGGGGGTCCTGGTCTATTTCGGCACCCGCATCCAGTTTGTCACCAACCCCTTGGGCGGCATGCTCTACCTGGGCGCGTGGGGCGTGCCCCTCACCCTGTTGTGGATCGTGGCCATCACCAACATGCTCAACCTCATCGACGGCCTGGACGGGCTGGCCGCCGGCATCGCGTCCATCGCCGGGCTGCCCCTGTTGGTCATCGCCTGGCAGCGGGAGCAGTTCTTTGTCGCCTTTCTGACCGCGGCCCTCATCGGCAGCACCATCGGTTTTTTGCGCTATAACTTCAATCCGGCCCGGGTGTTCATGGGCGATACCGGCGGCATGCTGCTGGGCTTCATGCTGGGTGCCATCAGTGTGGAAGGGGCGCTCAAAGGCGCGACCAGCATTGCCCTGAGCATCCCCATCCTCACCCTGGGCGTGCCCTTCCTTGACACCGCCTGCGCGGTGCTGCGCCGCTTCCGCCACGGCCGGCCTATTTCCCAGCGGGATGACCAGCACCTGCACCACCAGCTCTTGCGGGCAGGCCTCACCCAGCGGCAGGCCGTGCTCCTTTTGTACTCCATCAGCGCGGCGCTGGCCGTGGTCGCGGTGGTGTTGGTGCGGGCCAGCACGGCCCAGGCTTCCGCGGTGCTGGTCCTATTGGGCGCGCTGTCTTTGGGCTGGGCCCGCCGCTTGGGGGTGTTGGGCGATTGGCCGCCGTCGGCCCGGCTGCCCCGGAGCTCCCGGCCGCCCGTGGGCGGATGACGTCCCGCGCAGCCCCTAAGCGGGCCCGGATCATGATCGTGTTCGGCACCCGGCCCGAGGCCATCAAGCTGGCGCCCGTGGTCCACACCTTGCGGTCGCGGGGCCGCCTGGAGGTCGCGGTGGTGGTGACGGCCCAGCACCGGGAAATGCTGGACCAGGTGCTGCGGGTCTTTGACCTGGTGCCCGACGCGGACTTGGACCTGATGACCGCGGACCAGACCCTCAACGGCCTCGCGGGCCGGGTCCTGCAGCGGCTGGACGGCTTGCTGGTGGACATGCAGCCGGACATGGTGATGGTGCAGGGGGACACCACCACGGTCATGGCGGCGGCGCTGGCCGCCTTTCATCGACGGATCCCCGTGGCCCATGTGGAGGCGGGGCTCCGCACCGAGGATCCCCAGAATCCCTTTCCCGAAGAAATGAACCGGCGGCTGGTGGGGCGCCTGGCGGCGTGGCATTTCGCGCCCACCGCCGGGGCCCGGGATCACCTGCTGCGGGAGCAGGTTTCCCCCGAGCGGGTGCTGGTCACGGGCAACACCGTCATCGACGCTCTGTACATGGCTCGCCGGCCCGGGTACCAATTTGAAGACGCGCAGTTGGCCCGGGCCGCCGCCTGGCCGGGCCGGCTGCTGTTGTTGACCACCCACCGGAGGGAAAACCTGGGCCAGCCCCTGCGGCGGGTGTACGGGGCCGTGCGGCGGCTGCTCTCCCGGTTTCCCGACGTCGCGGTGGTGTTCCCCATCCACCGCAATCCCCACGTGCGAGCCGCCGCCCAGGACCTGGCAGGCCAGGAGCGGGTGTTTCTGATGGAGCCCCCCCATTACCTGGACTTCGTCCACTTGCTGGAGCGGAGCCATCTGGTGCTGACCGACTCGGGGGGCATCCAGGAGGAGGCGCTGGCTTTGGGGAAACCGGTGTTGGTGTTGCGCAGCACCACGGAGCGGCCCGAGGGCATCGCCGCGGGTGGGGCCCGGCTGGCCGGCACCGACCCGGAGGTCATTGAGGCCGAGGCGGCGCGGCTGTTGACCGATGAAGGGGCGTACCGGGCCATGGCCACAGCCCCCAACCCTTACGGCGACGGGCGGGCAGCCCAGCGCATCGCCCACGCGCTGGAGCATCTGTATGGCTGGGAACCGGCCTGGCCCCAGGAGTTTCGATGGTCAGGCCCGTCTGCCGCTCGCCATGAAAGTTTCGGCAGTGGGGCCAGAGCCCGTGGCGGCGGGTGTTGACCGTATTGCCGCGCGGGGCGCGAAGCATTGCAAAGTGCAGGGGGCTGTACTATAATAGGACCCGTTGGTTCCGGGAACAGAAAGGGCCCCTGCGCCCCCCGACCAGGGGGGGTTGGTGTTGCGTTTCCCGGCGGACTACGGCCGGTACGGGACCATCGGCATTTCCCTGGTCCTGACCACCGGCGTCTACATCTACCTGGGCTACCGGGTAGGCACGTGGCTCGACGAACGATGGCAGACCGCGCCGGTCTGCATGGTTCTCGGGATCGTGCTGGGCATGGTGTTGAGCATGCTCTCGCTGGTCAAAGAAGTGATGGCCCTGCAGCGTACCGGGCCCTCTTCGACGCGTTCCGGCGAGGAGCGTGCGCGTGTCCGGGATAGTGAAAATGAGAACTTTCCCGAAGGCGACGATCCTCGGGATCGGAACGGTTCGCCTGCGGGAAAGGACGGACGGTGAGGGTGGAACACCGGTGGGGCCGGCTGCGTGTCATCTTGTTCATCGGCATCGGGTGCGCAGCGCTGGCGTTTGTGGTGGGGCTGCGGGGCGCGGCCGCAGGGATCCTGGCGGGCCTGCCCGTTAGCCTGGTGAACCACTTCCTGGTGTTCACCGCCATGCGGGGATTGGGGGATCCTCAGGACCCCCGTGCGGGCTACCGGCTCATGCAGCGCATGCTCTTGCGCCTGGTGCTGGCGGTCGTCATGCTTTTGGCCGCCGCGCCGTTGGGGCTGGAAGTATTGCTGGGCGTGCTGACTGGACTGTTGGCGGAAGTGCTGGTTTACTTCGGGGACGCGTTTCGCGCAGCCCTCGGGCACAAGGGGTGAACCGGTTTTGGATCGAATCATCCAGCAGCTCAATGAGGTCATGGACCACCTGGTCCGCTTCGACGTTCTCCACATCGGACCCGTCACCATCACCTCCACCGTCATTAACACCTGGATCGTCATGATTCTCCTGTTTGCCGCGGTCAAGCTCCTGACCCGGGGCGGTTTCCATGAGCGGCCCCGCGGCGCGCAGGTTGTCATCGAAATGCTGGTGGAGTTCATCTACGGGCTGCTGGAAGGCGCGATGGGCAAGGAAGGGCGCCGCTACCTTTGGATCGTCGGCAGCCTCTTCGTCTTTATCCTGGCCATGAACCTTTCCTGGTTCATCCCCGGCTTCGTGCCGCCCACCACGGACATCATGACCACCGCCGCCTTGGCCATCACCACCATTATCCTCACCCACGTTATGGGCATCCGCAAGAAGGGTTTTGGCGGCTACCTGAAAAACTACGCGTCCCCGGTCATCATTATGTTGCCCATGAACATCCTGGAAGAGCTGGTGAAGCCCTTTTCGCTGGCCATCCGTCTGTTTGGCAACATGTTCGGCGAGAAGACGGTGGTGACCATTCTCGCCATCTTGGTGCCCTTGGTGCTGCCCGTTCCGGTGATGATGCTGGGGCTGCTCATGGGGTTCATTCAGGCGTTTATCTTTACGCTGCTCACCTGCACTTATCTGGCCACTCAAACCCAAGGCCACTAGAGCGGCGTAAATCCATCTAGCGCGCAGGAAAGCCGTGGCGGTCTCGCCACACGCGCTGAGGGGAAAGGAGGGAAAACAAGATGACGGTTGCTGGTCTGTTTGCCGTTGCCCTGGCGATCGCGTTGCCTGCCATGACCTCGGCCCTGAGCCAGGCCTGGGCGACCTCCAAGGCGATGGAGTCCATGTCCCGTCAGCCGGAGGCCGCCGGTGACATGCGCACGGCCCTGCTGATCGCTCTCGCGTTCATGGAGGCCCTGACGCTCTTCGCCTTCGTTATTGCCATTTTGCTGTGGACTTCGCTGTAAGGCTTCGCAGGACGAGGTGAGGGCACAGGGCGCGGGCACGACGGGCGTAGAAGGTTGGCGGGCGCCCCACAGGGCGTAGCGCCACGGGCCATGGGCCCGGACGGTGGGGCCCGGAGGATTTGC
Source organism: Limnochordales bacterium (assembly GCA_035304545.1). GTDB lineage: Bacteria > Bacillota > Limnochordia > Limnochordales > ZCTH02-B6 > ZCTH02-B6. The sequence goes on from DATGPV010000050.1 coordinate 38,249, forward strand.
CGTGCGGGGGCGGGGAACGGGACTCGCAGCCCGTTCCCCGGCCGCGCCGCGTGCGGGCGCCGGTGAAGGGGGAACGCGCGATGCTGCTGACAGTGCTGGCCGCAGTGGCGGCGGAAGGGCAGGGCCCCAGCCAGCCGCTGACGTTCGATGTGTGGACCTGGCTGTTCCAGTCCATCAACGTTCTCGTTATTATGCTCCTTTTGTACAAGTTTCTCTGGAAGCCCGTGCAGGGCATCATCCACAAGCGCGAGGAGTTTATTGAGACCTCGCTGAACAAGGCCGCCGAATCCCGCGCCGAAGCCGAGCGGCTGCTGGCCGAGTACCAGGCCAAGATGCAGGCGGCTCGGGAGGAGGCCCAGGCCACCATCGACGAGGCCGTCAAGAAGGCCGAGGAGGCGCGCGAACGCATCCTGCGGCAGGCCGAGCAGGAGGCCGAAGAGAGTCTGGCCCGGGCGCGGGCGGACATCGCCCGGGAGCGGGAACGGGCCGTGGCCGCCATCCGAGAAGAGGTGGCCAACCTGGTGGTGCTCGCGGCCGGCAAGCTCATCGGCAAGACGCTGACGCCCGAGGATCACAAGCACCTGGTGCAGCAATTCGTGGACCAGGTGGCGGCCGCGGGCGGCCCTGGTGAGCAATCCAGGGCCGGGGATGTCCAATGACCGGCAGCCTGCGGCTGGCGCGCCGCTACGCCCGGGCTTTGGGAGACTTGGCCCACGAGCGCCAATTGCTGGATGTGGTCGAGCAGGAGCTGGGCCGGGTGGCCGCGGTAATCCGGGACGACGCGCAAGTCCGGGCCGTGGTGGAGAGCCAGCGGGTTCCTGGTGACGTCAAGTTGGATCTGCTGGTCCGGGCGGCGGGGGAAGAAGTTTCGGAGGTCACGCGGCTGTTTTTGCGGCTGGTGGTCAGCAAGCGGCGGGAGCGGTACCTGCCGGAGATGTACCGGGAGTACGTGGCCTACGCGGACCGGGTGCGGGACATGGTGGAAGTGGAAGTGCAGAGCGCCCACCCGCTGTCGGAGGAGGAACTGGCCAGCCTGCGCCAGCGCCTCAGCGCGTTTACCGGCAAGCAAGTGCGCATCCGCAATGTGGTCACGCCCGAGATCCTCGGCGGGGTAGTGGCCCGCATCGGCGACCTGGTGATGGACGGCAGCGTGGCCCGGCGGCTCCAGCGCCTCAAGGAGAGCCTGCGCGGAACCCGACTTGAGAATGTGGGGTGACTAGAGTGGCAATCCGGCCCGAAGAGATCAGTGCCATCCTGAAACAGCAGATCGAGCGCTTCCAGGCCGACGTGGAGATCCAGAACGTCGGTACCGTCATTATGGTGGGCGACGGGATCGCGCGCGTGTGGGGCCTGGACGAGTGCATGGCCGGTGAGCTGTTGGAGTTTCCCGGCGAAACCTACGGCATGGCCCTCAACCTGGAGGAGGACAACATCGGTGCGGTCATTATGGGACCGTACGCCCACATCAAAGAGGGCGACACGGTCAAGCGCACGGGCCGCATCGTGGAGGTGCCGGTGGGAGAAGCGCTGATCGGTCGGGTGGTCAACCCCTTGGGCCAGCCCCTGGACGGCGGTCCCCCCATCAAGACCGACCGCTTCCGGCCCATCGAGTCGCCGGCGCCCGGCGTCATCGACCGGCGGGCCGTGCACGAGCCGCTGCAGACGGGCCTCAAGGCCATCGACTCCATGGTGCCCATCGGGCGCGGCCAGCGAGAGCTCATCATCGGCGACCGGCAGACGGGCAAGACCGCCCTCGCGGTGGACACCATCATCAACCAGAAGGGCGGCGACGTCATTTGCATCTACGTCGCCATCGGCCAGAAGGCGTCCACCGTGGCGGGCGTAGTGGAAACCCTCAAGCGCCACGGGGCCATGGACTACACCATCGTGGTCTCGGCCACCGCGTCGGAGCCCGCGCCGCTGTTGTACATCGCTCCCTACGCCGGCACCGCCATGGGCGAGGAGTTCATGTACAACGGCAAGCATGTGCTCATCGTCTACGACGACTTGTCCAAGCATGCGGCCGCGTACCGCGAGCTGTCGCTCTTGCTGCGGCGCCCGCCGGGCCGCGAGGCGTACCCGGGCGACGTCTTCTACCTGCACTCCCGGCTGTTGGAGCGGTCGGCCAAGCTCAGCGACGCGCTGGGCGGCGGGTCGCTGACGGCGTTGCCTATCATTGAGACCCAGGCCGGCGACATCTCGGCGTACATCCCGACCAACGTCATCTCCATCACCGACGGCCAGATCTTCCTGGAGTCCGACTTGTTCTACGCGGGCGTGCGTCCGGCCATCAACGTCGGCCGGTCGGTATCCCGGGTCGGCGGCGACGCGCAGATCAAGGCCATGAAGAAGGTCGCCGGGCACTTGCGCCTGGAGCTGTCCCAGTACCGGGAACTGGCGGCCTTCGCCCAGTTTGGCTCGGATCTGGACCGGGCTACCCAGGCGCGCCTCATCCGCGGCGAGCGGACGGTGGAGATCCTCAAGCAGGGGCAGTACCAGCCCATGCCCGTGGAGGAACAGGTGGTGGTCATTTACGCCGCCACCAACGGGTACTTGGACGATCTGCCGGTGGAGCAGGTGCGCAAGTTCGAGGCCGGGTTCCTGAAGTTCCTGAAGGAGGAGCGGCCCGATATCCTGGAGGAGATCCGCACCACCGGCCAGCTGCCTGAGGAGCTGGAGGAAAGGCTGAAGAAGGCCGTCACGGACTTCAAGGAGCGGTTTGTGGCCGAATCGGCCGCGTAAGCCCGGCGGGCGGCGGGGCCGCGCGCCCGGGACAGGGGTGGTGACATCCGTTGGCAGGACAGTCGATGCGGGACATTAAGCGCCGCATCGCCAGCGTGCGCAACATCCAGCAAATCACCAAGGCCATGGAACTGGTCTCGGCCACCAAGCTGCGCCGGGCCCAGACCGCGGTGCTGACGGCACGCCCTTACGCGGAGAAGCTGGAGGAAGTGCTGACCCGCCTGGTGGCGGCCAACCGGGCCCGCGCCCGGGGCAAGAAGCAGGCCGTCCGGCACCCGCTGCTGGAGGGCCGGGCCGTCAAGAAAGTGGCTTACGTGGTCATCACGGCCGACCGGGGGCTCGCGGGGGCCTACAACACCAACGTCATCCGCCGGGCCGAGCAGACGCTGGCGGCCGAGGAGCGGGAGTGGGCCTTGATCACCGTGGGCCGCAAGGGCCGCGACCATTTCCACCGGCGGGGCCGGCCCATCCATTCCGAGTACCTGTACATGGGCGATGACATCGATTTCCTCCGGGCACGGGAGATCTCCCGGGCCTTGACGGACCTGTACGTGTCGGGCACCTTCGATGAGGTGAACCTCATCTACACCCAGTTCATCAGCACGGGATCCCAGCGGCCGACGATGGTGCGCCTCCTGCCCTTGAGTGGCTTGGACGGGGCCGGCGAAGCCGGCGCCGAAGAGGGGACGGAGGAGGAGGCCGTGTCGGCCGACGACGGCGGCGAGCCGCCGGTGGAGTACATCTACGAGCCATCCCCGGCGGAAGTGCTGGGCCTGCTCTTGCCGCGGCACGTGGATATGCAGGTGTACCGGGCGCTGTTGGAGGCCAAGGCCAGCGAACACGCGGCCCGCATGCGGGCTATGCGGGCCGCGACCGACAACGCCACGGAGATGATCCGGACCCTGACGCTGTCCTTCAACCGGGCGCGCCAGGCGGCCATCACCAAGGAGATCGCGGAGATCGTGGGCGGGGCCGAGGCCCTCAACGTCGGCGCCGTTTGACGGGACCCCGGCGGGGGCCGGCGCCCCGCCGCCCCGGGAGTCCAGCGCAGCGGCATGAGCGCTAGTGGGGATGAAGGAGGCACGAGCCATGAGCGACAACCAGAAGCGGGTCGGTCGCGTGGTGCAGGTCATGGGCCCGGTGGTGGACGTGCAGTTCCCGCCGGGACAACTGCCGGATCTGAATAACGCGATCCGCATCGATTTTGAGTCCGACGACATTAAGATCCATTTGACCCTGGAGGCGGCCCAGCACTTGGGCAACGACACGGTGCGGTGCATCGCCATGGCGTCCACCGACGGCTTGGTGCGGGGGATGCAGGCGGTGGACACGGGCGCACCGATCTCGGTGCCCGTGGGCCGCAAGGTGTTGGGCCGGGTCATGAACGTTTTGGGCGAGCCCATTGATCAGCAGGGTGAGATCGACGCGGAAGTGCGTCTGCCCATTCACCGGCCGGCCCCCGCGGTCGATGAGGTGGAGCCCGCGACGCAGATGCTGGAGACGGGCATCAAGGTGGTCGACCTGTTGGCGCCGTACCCGCGGGGCGGCAAGATCGGCTTGTTCGGCGGCGCGGGCGTGGGCAAGACGGTCTTGATCATGGAGCTCATCCGCAACATCGCCTACGAGCACGGCGGCTTCAGCGTGTTCGCAGGCGTGGGCGAGCGCACCCGCGAAGGCAACCAGCTGTATTACGAGATGAAGGAAGCGGGCGTGCTCGACAAGGTGGCCATGATCTTTGGCCAGATGAACGAGCCCCCGGGCGCCCGCCTGCGGGTCGGCTTGACGGCCCTCACCATCGCGGAGTACTTCCGGGATTCCGAGGGCCAGGACGTGCTGGTGTTTATCGACAACATCTTCCGCTTCGTACAGGCCGGTTCTGAGGTGTCGGCGCTTTTGGGCCGCATGCCCAGCGCGGTGGGCTACCAGCCGACCCTGGCCACCGAGATGGGCCAGCTGCAGGAGCGCATCGTGACCACCCGCACCGGGTCCATCACGTCCATCCAGGCCATCTACGTTCCGGCCGACGACTACACCGACCCGGCGCCGGCTACCACCTTTGCCCACCTGGACGCGACCACGAACCTGGAGCGGCGCATCGCGGAGAAGGGCATCTACCCCGCGGTGGACCCGCTGGCGTCCACATCCCGCATTTTGACGCCTGAGATCGTGGGCGAGGAGCACTACAACGTGGCCCGGGGCGTGCAGCAGGTGCTGCAGCGCTATAAGGAGCTGCAGGACATCATCGCCATCCTGGGCATGGACGAGCTGTCCGACGACGACAAGCTCCTGGTGGCCCGGGCCCGCAAGATCGAGCGGTTCCTGTCCCAGCCCATGTTCGTGGCGGAGGCCTTCACCGGCCAGCCCGGCAAGTACGTGCCCATCCAGGAGACGGTGCGGGGCTTCAAGGGTATCCTCGAAGGCAAGTACGACGACTTGCCGGAGGCCGCGTTCTACATGGTGGGCACCATCGACGAAGCCGTGGAGAAGGGCCGCCGCATGCTGGAGGAGCAGGCCGCGTAACAGGCGGGGCGGCCCCGGGGCCCAGCGGCTGGGAGGCTGGGGCCCCGCGGCGAGGGGGGTAAGCGGGCAGCATGCTCGAACTGGAAATCGTGACGCCCTACCGGCAGGTGCTGCATACCCAGGCCGAGTCCATCATCGTGCCGGCGGTGGAGGGGTACCTGGGTATCATGAAAAACCACGCGCCGCTGGTGGCCGGTCTGACCGCGGGCGTGCTCCAATACGGGCCCGCGCATGGAGAGAAGGAGCGGGCCGCGGTGAGCGGCGGCTTTGTGGAAGTCACCGGCAACAAGGTGACGGTGCTGGCCGACACCGCGGAACTGGCCGCGGAGATCGACGTCCTCCGGGCGTGGGAAGCCCGCCGGCGGGCCGAGCACCGGCTGCGCAGCCGATCCGCCCGGATCGACTACGCCCGGGCCGAGGCGGCCCTCAAGCGGGCCATGGCCCGTCTGCAGGCCGTCGGCGTGGACGAGGAAGAGCTGGAGCAGAAGTACGGCAAGGAAGTGTCCCTGCCCGAGTGACCGGATGCCGGGGCCGGACACCGGCCCGACGTCCATTGGCACAGGTCCCCTAGGGGGACCTGTTTTTTTGCCCGCGCCCGGACGCCAAGGCGCGGGACGCAGGCCTGCCTAGAGGGGCGGGCCCGGCGCGGAGCCCTGCCCGGTGACAGGGCCCCGCCCGGCGAAGGACCGCGCCCGGCCAGCAAGCCTGCCCCGTACGCCAACTGGCCTGGTCACTGATCCTGCGATCGCCGCCGGCCCCAGGGGTAGCCCTTGTGGACAAGGGCCTCCGCCACAAAGCCGACGCCCAGCCCAATGAGGGCGCCTGCCCCCGCGTTGCCCGTCACCATGCCGATGCCGATGCCCACCAACAGGCAGCCGATGATGAACATGCGCCATTGCCTCCCCGGCCGGCACGCCCGCCGGCCCTTCTTTACGTCGCGGGGCGCGGCGGGACGCCCAAGTGTCTTAAGGCCCGCTCCATGATGGCGGCAAACACCGGCGCCGCCCAGCGCCCGCCCTCGGCGCTGTCCCGCTGCACGTCGTAGAGCATGACCAGGCCCACCAGTTCCGGCGCGTCGGCGGGCGCAAAGCCCACAAAGGAGGCCAGCCGCCGGCTGCCGTACACGCCGTGCTCCGGGATCTGCGCCGTGCCTGTTTTGCCCGCGACCCTGTAACCCGGCACCTGGGCCCGGGTGCCGGTGCCTGTCTCCACCACCGCGACCATGGCTTCGGTCAGCTCCCGGGCCGTTTCCGCGGAGATGACCCGGCGCAGGGGCGTGGGCTCCCGGCTCTGCACCCGTTCCCCGGCAGGGGTACGGATGGCCTGCACTACGTAGGGGCGCATCAAGGTGCCGCCGTTGGCGATGGCCGCCACCGCGCTGGCCAGCTGGACGGGAGTTACCGCGATCCCCTGCCCAAAGGAGACGTTGGCCCACCGCAGCGTTTCGCCGGCCACCCGCCCCGGGGCGGGGACGCTGCCGGCCCCTTCCCCGGGCAGGTCGATGCCGAGGCGCGCGCCAAAGCCGAAGGCCTGCAGGTAGCGGGCCAGGGTGGGCCCGCCCACCATCTCCGCCCCCAGGCGGGCAAAGGCGGTGTTGCAGGAGACGGCGATGGCTTCGGCCAGGGTAAGGGGCCCGTAGCCCGCGGGGTTGTAGCAGTGGACGATCCCGCCGCCGATACGCAGGACCGGCGGCCCGTCCAGCACGGTGTCGATGGCCGCGATCCCCTCCTCCAGGGCCGCCGCCGCCGTCATGAGCTTCAGCGTGGAGCCGGGCTCAAACTGGTCGGCCACCGCAGGATTGCGGAAAGCCCGGGGCAAGTACTCGGCGTAGCGGGCCGGGTCAAAGCCGGGGTGCACGGCCATGGCCAAGACTTCGCCGGTCTGGGGCCGCATGAGCAGCGCCACACCGTACTCCGCCTGGGCGGCCTTGACCCCTTGCGCCAGCTCCTGCTCCACCGCGTACTGCAGCACCCGGTCCAAGGTTAAGATCAGGTCGCTGCCGGGCACCGCGGCCACCACCTGGCTGCGGCCGCCGGGGATGGCCCGCCCCCGGGGGTCCCGCTCGCTGAAATGGCGCCCGGGCACGCCCCGCAGGACGTCCTCGTAATGAAATTCCAGCCCCGCCAAGCCTTGGTTGTCCAGGCCCGTGAACCCCAACACGTCCGCGGCCAGCGTCCCGTGGGGATAGTCCCGCTGGGGGCGCTGGGCCACGTACACGCCGCTCAGCCCCAGCTGTTCCACGGCCGCAGCCGCCTCCGGCGCCACCCGCACCGCCAGCCACACTGAAGGCGCCTCCTGCCGCAGCCGCCGCTCCAGCTCGGCCGCGGGCTGTCCCAAGATGGGGGCCAGCGCCGCCGCAGCGCGCGCCGGATCATCGATGGCCGCCGGCACAGCGTACACGCCGTTGCCCTGCACGGTGACTACCAGGGGCACGTCGTTGCGGTCGTAGATCCCGCCCCGTTCGGGCACCAGGTTTTCGGCCCGGTACCGCTGTTCCAGCGCCAGGGTACGGTAGTGGCTGCCCTGTACGATCTGCAGCCAGCCCAGGCGCAGCCACACAAGCATCCCAAGGAACGTCATGGACAAGAACACCACGGCGACCCGGACGCGCAACGATTGCGGAAACCGGCGGGCCATACCGCGCCTCCCCTCGGAAACCCCTTGGCCGAGGTCGCCATCGCCGGCGCCGGCCTGCCGGAAACCCAGCCTGCGGCAAGCCCATCCTGCCGAACACCCGGCCGGCCGGGAAAGCCGCACGCCGGAAAACCGGCATTCCAGCATGTTCCGCGCCCGCGGCGCCGATCCTGCCCGGGCGTGGCGCCTCCCGCCGGCTTTGCCCGGGCATGGCCCGCCATGCATAAAGCCCGTTTCCGGGGGAAACCCTGCCACCGGAGGCGGATGCTGGCATGGTCTTGGCCACGGCCATGGGTGGGGGAAGGCCGGCGTGATCCGGGCAGCGGCCCTGCGAGTGGCGGCCTTGGCAGTGCTGGGGCTCCTCGCGGCCGGCCAGCTGCGGGCGGTTTCCCGCGACGGTCTCTTGGAAGACCCCGCGCCGCGCCTGCTGGCTGCCCTTGGGGGGGAGGCGGAGCGGGCGGCGGTGGTGGCGGCCCTGCCCCTGTCCGCCGACGGGCCCGGCACTATGGCGGCCTTAAAGCGGGATGCCCTGGCTGCCGCCGGCCCGGTGGCCCGGGCCCTGGGCGTCGCGGATTGGCGCTTGGGCAACCGTGTCGACGGTCCGTCCCAGACGGTGTTTCTCGACGGCCGCACCCGCCAGGGCGGCCAGGTGCGGGTGGTGGCTTGGCAGGACTCCCAGGCGCGGGGGGTAGCTTTGGCCCTGGTGCAGACGGGCGCCCTGCCCGCCCTGGGCGTCCACCGCCGGCAGCTGGCCCGGGCCCTGGCGGCGCCCTTTGGCGTGCGGCCCAGCGCGGTGGCCACCGCGGTAGAAGTGCGGGGCTTCGTCCACGGGCGGGAGCCGGCGGCGGCTGGGCTGCCCGACCGTTGGACCAGCCTCCCTGTGGCGGTGTTTCCAGCCCGCGGAGGCAGCCGCGTCGTCATCGGCGAGCTGGCCGCCGGGCCGGCCCGCCCAGACCTGTTCGGAGAGGTGGTGTGGTAATGGGAGAAGCATGGCACCGGCGCGTCGGCTACGCCGTGCACCGGCGTTGGCGGATTTTGCAGGGCATCGGGCGCTTCTACGGCGGGAAGCTGCGGGACGGCCTGCGCCTGGGGCGGGAACGGCTCGCACGGGCGGCCACGGCCCTCCTCTTGCTGCTGGCGGTAGGGGCGACCGCCTGGAGCCTGACCGGCGGCCTCATCCCGCCGGTGGGACCGGCCCGGGGAGATCATCTGGCTGGGGGCGGCCCGGAGGTCACCCCATCGGACCAGTCCCCGCCGTCCCAGGCCGCGTCCCGCCCCAGCGCGGCCATGCCCGCTCCGGCGGATGCCCGGGTGGACACGGGGTCTCCCTTTGGGGAAGACGGCGGCGGGGCGGTGGCCACCGCGGGCCGGGCCGGGGCCCTCGGCCAGCCGGCCGTCCCCGGTGAGGCAGTGGCTCGCCCCGGCGTGCCCGAGCCCGGGGCGGAGAGGCCCCGGGTCGTGCCGGCGGGGCTGCCGCTGCCGGTGGAGGGGAATGTCCTCGCGGGTCCCGGCTGGCGACGGCACCCCGTCTTGGGCCATTGGCACTACGACCCCGGTGCCCAGTTGGCGGCTGCGCCCGGCAGCCCCGTGCGGGCGGTGCTGCCCGGGACGGTGGCCGAGGCGGGGCCAGATCCTGCCGGCGGGCTGCGGGTGGCTGTGGATCACGGCGACGGTCTGATCACCGTATACGGCCGCCTCGAACACGTCGTGCCGGCCGTCGGCCAGTCGGTCAGCGCCCACGCCCCGCTGGGCTACGCGGCCCGCGGGCCTGGCGAAGCGCCCGTGGGCTTCGCAGTGTACATGAACGGAGAGCCTATCGACCCGGCCACCGTGCTGGCTGCGCCATAGCCCGCGCCCCGGTCCGACGGGCGGAAAACAGCGCAGTGAAGGCCTTTCCTGCCCGACCCGCTGACATAAATCCCGTCGGCGGGCCATATCCATTTAGCAACATCGGGCGGGGGGGCGCTGGGATGCGAGACTACATCCGGAAACGGGTGGTGGACGTCAGCCACTACATCGTGGAGTCCCGGGCCACGGTGCGCCAGGCGGCCGCCGTTTTCGGCGTCAGCAAAAGCACGGTCCACAAGGACGTCACCGAGCGGCTTCCTCGCGTCAGCAAAGATCTCGCCCGCAAGGTCAAGCGGATCCTGGACCTCAACAAGGCCGAGCGGCATATCCGCGGCGGCGAGGCGACGCGCCGGAAATACCGGAGCCACGGCCGCCGGGCTTCCTGAGCGGCCGCCCCTCCCGCAAGGGCGTCCCAGGGCAGCGCCGCCGGCCCCCGGCGGCGCCGCTCGTTCCTCCGAAAGCCCGCACGGCCGGCCGCCCCGGGCAGGAGTTGCACCGGGCCTGTCGAAAAACGTTGCCAGTACCTTCCGGACCGCGCCACGGACGGTTCGGACCGAGAGGGGCGGCCGCAGTTGTTCGGGCGGGATATCGGCATCGACATGGGCACGGCCAACGTGCTCATTTTCATGCGCGGCAAGGGCTTGGTGATGCAAGAACCTTCGGTCATCGCCGTGGATCAAGAGACGAACCGGGTGCTGGCCATCGGCGAGGAAGCCCGGCGCATGATCGGCCGCACCCCCGGCAACATCGTGGCCATCCGTCCCCTCAAGGCCGGTGTCATCGCCGACTATACCATCACGGAAATCATGCTGAAGTACCTCATCCGCCGGGTCTTGGGCCGCCGGCCCCTGTGGCGGCCCCAGATCGCCGTGTGCGTGCCGTCGGGTGTCACCACCGTGGAGCAGCGGGCCGTCATCGAGGCGTGCATGCAGGCCGGTGCCAAGAAGGTGTGCGTCATCTCCGAGCCCATGGCCGCTGCCCTGGGCGCCGGTCTCAACATCGTGGATCCCGGCGGCAACATGGTGGTGGACATCGGCGGCGGCACCACCGACGTGGCCGTCATCTCCATGGGCGGCGAAGTGGTGGCCGACAGTCTGCGCCTAGGCGGCGATGACCTCGACGAGGCCATCATCCGCTACGTGCGCCGGGAGTTCAACCTGCTGGTGGGCGAGGCCACAGCGGAGGAGATCAAGCGCCGGTTGGGCTGCGTCTACGATCCCGACGAGAGCGTCACCATGGAAGTGCGGGGACGGGACACGGTGACCGGCCTGCCCAGGGCGGTAAGGCTGTCGGAGGTACAGGTCCATGAAGCCCTGCAGGAGCCCATTCAGGCCACTGTCAACATGATCCGCACTGTGCTGGAAAAAACCCCGCCGGAGCTGGCGGGGGACATTATCAGTCGGGGCATCGTGCTGACAGGCGGAGGCGCGCTCCTCAAGGGGCTGCCGGAGCTCATCCGCCTGGAAACGCGGGTGCCCGCCACCGTGGCCGACGATCCGCTCACCTGCGTGGCCCGGGGGACAGGCCGGGTGCTGGAGGAGATTCACCGCCTGCCCACGGACACGGGCTCCTTCCGCGTGTCGTGAGCCGGGCAGGCGTGGTCCCGCCGGAGGGCTTCCGCCTGCTCTCGGAACCGCGCCATTCCTTCCTGCGTCCATTCGGTTTCCAGTTGGCCCAGGAGCTGCCCGCACCGGTAGCAGACGACGGGCCGCATTTCCTTGATGGTCATCCACAACCCCTCCCTGTCTTCATTTTAGCGCACCCTGGTCTCCGACGGGCAGCCTGGCCCTCGTCCGCGGGACAAAACCGCTAAAGGTTTCTCCGCGGGCGGACGACGCAATCAGTAGAGCCGGGACACACCTGGCCGGGGAGGTGGCCCTGTGCTGCGGGGACTGTACACCAGCGCCTCAGGGATGTTGGCAGAGCAGGTGCGGGTTGATGTCCTGTCCCACAACTTGGCCAACGTGCAGACGGTGGGTTTCAAGCGTCAAGCCGTTCTGCAGTCGGCCTTTCCTGACATGCTGCTGCAGCGGGTCCACGACCCCGTTGTCCTGGGCGGCGCGCCGGCGGCCGCGGGCCGTCCAGGGGCGCGCGGCACGCAGGGCGGGGTGGGTTTCGCCTACGATCCCCGGCCCGTCATCGGGCGGCTGGGCACCGGCACCTACATTGACGGCACCTATTCGGACATGACCGGGGGCACCCTGCGGCATACGGGCAACCCGCTGGATCTGGCCTTGGAGGGCAGCGGATTCTTTGCGGTGGAGACGCCTGCGGGCCTGCGCTACACCCGGGACGGGCGCTTTACCCTGGACGGGGAAGGCTGGCTGGTCACCGCCGAAGGTCACCGGGTGCTGGGGGAAGCCGGGCCTATCCAGATCCAGGGCACCGAGGTGCACGTTACCGAGGAGGGCGAGATCTGGGTCGACGGGGCGCCCGTCGCGGTGCTGGCCCTGCGGGATTTTCCCGAACCCCAAGGGCTTTTGCGGGAAGGAAGCAGCCTGTGGGCGGCCACCGAGGCGTCGGGGCCGGCCCAGCCGGCGGAGGCCCGGGTCCACGGGGGTTATTTGGAGGAGTCCAACGTCAACGTGGTCATGGCCATGGTGGAGCTCATCGCCGCGTACCGGGCCTACGAAGCCAACCAGCGGGTGATCCAGGCCTTTGACCAGACCTTGGGCAAGGCTGTGAACGAATTGGGACGGGTGTAGCGAGGGGAAGCGGGAAGCCAACGGCGAAACGTGCGCCGGGCCCCTGACGGGGCCTGCCGGCGCCCAATTGGTCAGTACAAACGGAGGGAAAGCCCATGATGCGTTCGCTCTGGACAGCCGCTTCGGGCATGTCCGCGCAGCAGTTCACCATCGACACCATCTCCAACAACCTGGCCAACGTGAACACCGCCGGCTTTAAGCGCAGCCGGGTTGACTTCCAGGACCTCCTCTACCAGACGCTGCGCTTCGCGGGCACGCCCACCACCCAGGGGGCGCAGATCCCGACGGGCATCCAGATGGGCCACGGAGTGCGGCCGGTGGCCACGCAAAAGATTTTCACCCAGGGCACCTTCAAGCAGACTGACAATCCCCTGGACATCGTCATCGAGGGGCAGGGCTTTTTCCAAATCTTGCTGCCCGACGGCACCATCGCCTACACCCGCGACGGCGCCTTCAAGAAGGACGCCGAGGGCCGCATCGTTACGTCGGACGGCTTTCCCCTGGAGCCCGAAATTCTCATTCCCGAAGATGCGGTGGAAATCACCATCGGCAGCGACGGCACCGTGTCCGTCATGATTTTGGGGCAGGAGAATCCCGAGAACATCGGCAATATCGAACTGGCCCGCTTCATCAACCCGGCGGGCTTAAGCAGCTTCGGGCGGAACCTGTTCTTGGCCACCGCCGCCAGCGGCCCGCCCATCATCGGCACGCCGGGTCTTGAGGGGTTTGGCATTGTGGCCCAGGGCTACCTGGAGCTGTCCAACGTCCAGGTGGTGGAGGAGATGGTGAACATGATCATCTCCCAGCGGGCCTACGAGTCCAACAGCAAGGCCATCCAGGCCTCCGACGACATGCTGCAGACGGCCAACAACTTGCGCCGGTAAAGGAAGTTTAGGCTGATGCGACGCTTCGTCGCGGCTATCTTGGCGGCATGCATGTGGGCGGCGGCGGTGCCGGCCGCCGCCCATGGGTTGGGGGAGTGGCTGGCGGTGGTGCGGGTGCACCCGGAGCCGTCAGTCACCGGCCCCGACATTTTGCTGGGCGAGATCGCCGCGGTGGAAGCCGCGGATCCGGCTTTGGTGGAAGAACTGGCCCGCCTGCCGGTGGGCCGGGCGGCGCTGCCCGGCCACGCCCGGGAGCTGAGCGTGGGCACTGTGCGGGTGCGCCTCCGCCATGCGGGCCTGCCGGAGCGGTTGATCCGCATCGACGCCCCCAGCCCGACCTTTCCCGTGCGGACGCGTTCGCAAATCGTTTCCGGTGCCGAACTGGCCGCCGCCGCGGAAGCCGCGGTTTGGGAACAGGTGGGCCGGTGGCAGCAGGAGCTGGGCGGCGGGTCCCTGGTGCTGGCCTGTCCCTCGGCCGACGACCTCTCCGTGCCGGCTGGAGAGGTGGAGCTGGCGGTGTCCCGGGTGACGGGGACGCCGCCCGGGTCGGTGCTGGCCACGGTCACCGTAGGCGTCGACGGAACGCCCCATAAGAATGTGGTGGTCCGCTGCGAGGCCCGGTGGCAGATGGAAGTGTGGGTCGTCCAGCAGCTGGTGCGGCGCCACCAGGTGCTGGAAGGCGACGTGGTGGCCCTGGAGGTGCGGGAGTTCACCGCCCTGCCTCGGGGCCTGGTCCCCGCGACGGAGGACCCGGCGGAATGGCGGGCGGTCCGTCCCCTCACGCCGGGTACGGTCCTGGCCGGAGGCGCCGTGGAGCGGGTGCCCTTGGTGTGGCAGGGACGGCCCGTGAGCATCGTGGCCCAGGCCGGCGGGGTCTGGGTGGGCGCCCCGGGCGTGGCCCTGCAAGACGGCCGCCTGGGCGATGTGGTGCGGGTGGAGAACGCCAGTTCAGGATTTGTGGTGCGGGCCCGGGTGGTGGGTCCCGATACGGTAGAGGCCCTGGTCCCGTAAGCCAAGGACGGGCCCGAGGGGAAAGGGTGAGGCAGTGTGGCACTGCGGTGGACGCCGGGTCGGGCGTGGGTAGCGGCGGCTTTGGTCCTGGCTGCAGCCGTGGGCGGCGTGGGGCCGGCGGCCGCCCAATCGTTGTGGAACGACGGCTACAGCCTGTACACCGACACGAAAGCCCGCCAGCCGGGGGACTTGGTGACCCTGATCATCGTGGAGCGGTCGCAGGCCACCAGCTCCACCACGACCCAGACGGGCAAGGACGCCTCGGTGGAATTTGGCCCGCTGCTGTGGGGCGGCTCGGTGCTCATCCCCGGCTTGGGCGTGGATGCGGGCGACAATTTCCGGGGCGGCGGCAGCACCACCCGGGGCGGCAGCCTCAACGCCCGCATGACGGCCCAGGTGGTGGATGTGCTGCCCAATGGCGTGCTCCGCATCGAAGGGCGGCAAACCATCATCGTCAACGGCGAAGAGCAGGTCATCGTGGTCAGCGGCCTGGTGCGGCCCCAGGACATCAAGCCCGACAACACGGTCTTGTCGACCTTTGTGGCCGACGCCACCATCACGTATCAAGGTACCGGCCCCATTGGGGACAAGCAGCAGCCGGGCCTTTTGACCCGCCTGCTCAACTGGCTCTTTTAAGTTGGCCGGCGCATGGGCGCGGGCGCAAGGCGAGGAGAGGATGGGCGTGAGAGGACGGGCGAAGACAGCGCGCGGCGGGAAGGCGAAGGGCTTCTTGTGGGCGGCCGCGGTGGCCCTGGCGGCGCTGGGCGCGGCCTGGGCGCCGGTCCATGGGCAGGAGGCCGAGGGGCTCCGGCCAGCGGTGGTGGTCTCCGGGGAGACGTCCCATCAGCCGACGGTGCGCATCAAGGACATCGCGCGCTTTGATGGGGTGCGGGACAACCAGCTGTACGGCATGGGCCTTGTCATCGGCCTGGAGGGCACCGGCGACGGGCGGGGCAGCCAGGCCAACGTCCAGATGGTAGCCAACATGCTGGAGCGTTTCGGCATCACCGTGGACCGGAACTCGCTGCGGCTGCGCAACGTGGCGGCCGTGGTGGTGACGGCCGATCTGCCCGCCTTTGCTCGCCCCGGAGACCGCATCGACGTGACGGTGTCGTCCATTGGCGACGCCCGGAGTCTTCAGGGCGGGTTTCTGCTGCAGACGCCGCTGCAGGCCGCCGACGGACAAGTGTACGCCGTGGCCCAGGGGCCGGTCTCCATCGGGGGCTTCAACGTGCGGGGCGGCGGCACCCAGGTGCAGCGCAACCACGCGGCGGTGGGCATCGTGCCGGGGGGCGCCATTGTCGAGCGGTTCGTGCCCACTACGGTCGTGCACGACGGCTACATGACCCTTCTTCTTACCCATCCCGACTTTACCACCGCGGCCCGGGTGGCCGACGTGATCAACCGGGTGTTTACCCCGGGCACCGCGCAGGCCCTGGACCGCAGCGCCATTCGGCTGCAGCTGCCGCCGGCCTTTAGGGACCGGCCGGTGGAGTTCATGGCCGCGGTGGAAGAGCTGCCCGTCACCCCCGACGCGGTGGCCAAGGTTGTGATCAATGAGCGGACCGGCACCATCGTCATGGGGCACCGGGCCCGCATCGCGTCGGTGGCCGTGGCCCATGGCGGCCTGCGAGTACGGGTGGAAACGCAGCCGCTGGTGGCCCTGCCTCCCTCCGAAGATGAGGACGAAGCGGGGCCGGTGATGGTGGAGCAGACGACGGTCCAGGTGGAAGAAGAGCCGGCCCGGGTGGTGGTCTTGGAGAGCGGAGCAAGCGTCGAAGACGTGGTGCAGGCCCTAAACGCCATCGGCGCCACGCCCCGGGACATCATCGCCATCCTGCAGGCCATGAAGGCGGCGGGGGCCCTGTACGCCCAGCTGGAGATCTTGTAAACGGCGCCGCCACGCCCGGCGGGATCAGGAGGAATGCGGCATGACGGAAGCCTTGAGGGGCACAGCCGGCGGTGCCGGCCTCGCGGCGGGCCAGGGCGCGGGGCCAACGCGGAAGGCCAATCCTGCCGGCGGATTCCAGGCGGCCTTGGATGCCGCGGTGGCGGCGGAGACGGGCAGTGGGGCGGCGCCGGTCCGGCCGGTGGCCGGGCCTTCCCGGGGCGCCGCGGGTCCGGCCGTTCCCAGGGGAGCCAGCGGAGGCAGCGGTTTCGCCTTTACTCCCAGTTGGGATCTGCCCTCCAGCTCGGCGGGGGACGAAGCCCGGCTGCGCTGGGCCAGCGAGCAGCTGGAGGCGCTGTTTCTCGAGATGCTGTGGCGGGGCATGCGCCGCACGGTGATGTCCACGGGCATGCTGGACGGCCCCGGGGTGCGCCTCTTTGAAGAGATGCTGGACCAGGAGCGGGCCCGGATGATGGCGGCCGCGGGCACGCTGGGCCTGGCGGAAATGGTGTACCAAGAGATGTCCCGCCACTTGCCCGGGTCCGGCGACGGGAGGACAACGGCGGGAGGAAGGGAAGATATGTAAAGCTGACTTGCCGGCATTGAGTGAAAGGGATGACTGCCTTGGGCCGAACCGTTCGCACCTTCCTGATCGCCTGCGTGGTGGCGGGATTGTTGCACGCCGCCGCGGAGGCGCGTTTTTTTTCCATCGAGGCGCTGGAGCCCGGTTTGCGGGGCACCGGCAAGACGGTGGTGCGGGGCACCGAGATAGAGACTTTTGAGGTGGAATACTTGGGGGTGTTGCCCGAGGCGGGCCCCGTGGGGGACCTCATCCTTGTGCGGGTCAGCGGCGACGCCATCGACCGGGCCGGCGGCATCGCGGCGGGCATGAGCGGCAGTCCCGTCTACATCGGCGAGCAGTTGGTGGGGGCCATCGGGTACGGCTTTAATTTTGCGGACCACCGCATCGGCCTGGTCACGCCCATCCGCGACATGCTGGCCGTGATGGAGCTGATGGACGGGGCGCGGGCCCTGGACACCGCGGCCGCGGGCGCCCAGGAGGCCCGGGCCGGGTCGTCGGACGGCGGGGCCGTCGATCTGCCCCGGCGGGCCTATCTCGCGGGCAGCGTGGCCGAAGCCGAGACCATGGCGGCGTCCTTGCCCGCGGACGTGCCGGTGTTCGCGCCGGTGCAGACGCCGGTGATGGCCAGCGGCTTCAGCCCCCGGGCCCTCCAGCGGCTGCAGAAGGGGCTGGCGCCGTTGAACCTCCGCCTCCTGCCCGTCCAGACGGGCATCGCGCCGCCCGGCGCGGACGGAGGCCAGCTGGAGCCGGGGGCGGCCATGGGCGTCCAGCTGGTCCGGGGCGATGTGAATCTGTCCGCGTTGGGGACCGTCACCTACGTCGACGATGGGCGGTTCATCGGGTTTGGCCACCCCTTCGCCAATCTGGGCACCGCCGAATTCCTGACGACCACCGCCTACATTTTCCACGTGGTGCCGTCGGTGAGCATGCCTTTCAAGCTGGGGGCGGCGGGGGCTCCCGTGGGATCGCTGCTGCAGGACCGGGGTGCGGCCGTGGGCGGGCGGCTGGGCCCGCTGCCGTACATGGTCCCCGTCAGTATTACGGTGCACGACCGGGACCGGGGCCTAGAAACGACCCGCCAGTTTTCCGTTGTCAATGATCCGCGGCTGCTGACCGACTTGACGGTGGCCGCGGCGCTGTCGGTGCTGGACCGGAGCCTGGATCGGCTGGGGCCGGGCACGGCCAAGGTGGTCTTCCAGATCCGAGGCGAAGGGCTGCCCCGTCCCCTGGTGCGGGACAACATGTACTACAGCGAGTTTGATGTGGCCGCCCTCTCCTTGGTGGAGCTCATGGAGGCCGTCAACTTGGTCGTCCACAACCGATTCGTGCCCGTCACCATCACTCGCATCCAGGTCGTGGCCGACATCCAAGAGCGGCGCTGGACGGCCCACATCGAAGAGGCCCAGCCCTCCACCACGGAGGTGCTGCCCGGGGAATCGGTGCGCATCACGGTGCGGCTGCGCCCCTACCGCGGCGAGGCCTTGACCGAGGAGCTCATCTTGACGGTGCCGGAGGACGCCAGTCCCGGCCCGGTGACGGTGGTGGTGCGGGGCGGCGGCTGGGGCCTGGAACCGCCGGTGGACGAAGAGGAGCTCCTGGAAGATCCCGAAGAACTGCTGGGCGAGAACGTCCAGGATTTGGATCGCCTGATCGAGGAGTTCGTGCGCCGGGAGCGCAACCACGAAATTGTGGCGGAGTTTTACTCCTCCCGGGAACCGTGGTCGGAGGAAACCGAGGCTGAGGACGGAGCAGACGAGGAGCCGGACAACGGGGAAGACTTCCCACCCCGGGACGCGTCTGAGGAGGACGAGGCCGCCCGCGAGGAGCCGCCTCCGTGGCACCGCGGCTACGAGCCGCCGGAGCGGGTGACGGTCTCCCAACCGACCGATTACGTGATCCTGGGGTCGGCGTCCTTTGACCTTTACATCCTGCCCGATTACACCCGCGGGCGGCCGCGGCCGGAGGAAACCGAGGACGTGACCGGCGAGGAGGAGCTCCTGCCGGGGGAGGGAGCTCCGGCGGCGGAGAGCGCCGGGGATCTCGACGAAGGGGCCGCCGCGGGCCAGGCGGGGGACGGGGCACCGGCCCCCACGGAGGAAGGCGAAGGCCCCCAGGGCGGCGGCGCGGACCCAGGGGCGGTCCCAGGTCCCAGGTAATGAGGGGAACGGCTCAGGCGGCGACGATGGCCCGAGCGAGGGCGCGGGCGCAGCGGACAAGGGCGTGGCGGGCGATGGCCCCGGGGGCAACGGCTCCGATGGCAACGGCACCGACGGTGCCGACGGTGCGGACGGCGGCGGCCCGGGGAGCTTCCAGACGGTGCCGTAGTTGACGGGATTTGCACCTTTCCAGGGGCAGGATTCCCTTTCGGGGGCAACGAACTGTGCAGCAGGCAACGGCCTGTGAGGCAGGCAACGCCCCCGAAGGGGGTCTTTTTTTGGCACGGTCAAAGGAGGCAACCACGCCCATGAGACGCAGCCTGATCGCCTATGGGATTTTGGCGGCCGTGCTGGCGGGGGTCCTGGGTGTTTTGTGGGCTCCCCCGGCGGCGGCCCAGCAAGACCACCAGCAGGAACGCCGGATCGTGCAGGTGGTTATCGTCGGCAACGAACATGTGCCGGAAGAGACCATCCGCGGGGTCCTTACGCACCTGCGGCCCGGGGAGATCCTCGATCCCGTCCAGGGCAACGAAGACCTGGTGCGCATCTACGAGCTTGGCTATTTCCTGGATGTGACGTCGCGGCTGGAGCCCGTGCCGGGCACTCCCAACGGGGTCCGGGTCATTATCGAGGTCTTCGAGCTGCCGGTCATGGAGGAGCTGGTCGTCACCAGCGAAGAGGTGCCCGCCGAGGTGGTCCGGGAGTGGATGGGCCTCGAGGAAGGCAAGATCATCCACTGGGACACCTATTTGGAAGCGCTGACCCGGGTGCGGGACCGGGCCCGGGAAGAGTATGACGTGCTGCTGCAGCCCTCCATCGACGACTCCCGGCTTTTCCGGGAGGGCGTCCTGATCGTCGACTGGCGGGCCGTGCGGGCGGGCGACATCATTGTTGAAGGCAACGAGAAGACCAAGGATTTCGTCATCCGCCGGGAAGCCCGGTTCCAGCGCGGGGACCTGCTGCGGTTCAGCCAGCTGCAGCGCATGACCGACCGCCTGATGCTGCTGGGCATTTTCGAATCGGTGGCCCCCGAGTTGGTCCCCACCGACGATGAGACGGTGGCCGACGTGCTCATCCGGGTGCGGGAGCGCCAGACGGGGCGGCTCAACCTGGGCGTAGGCTACAGCACCGTGGACGGTTGGCTCGGCTTCATCGGCCTGGGCGATGACAACTTCCTAGGCCGGGGCCAGCGGGCCCACCTCAGCTGGGAGTTCGGCCAGAAACGGACCACCTACGAGCTGAGCTTCCACGAGCCGTACCTCTTTGGGACGGAAACGTCCTTTGAAATCAACCTCTACAATCGCACTGGCGAGCGGCGGGCCGAAGGGGTGAAGTATACGGACCACCGGGCGGGCGGCGACCTGACCCTCGGCCGTCCGCTGGGCGAGTACACGCGCGGGTTCGTGCGCTACCGGTTGGAGAACTGGACCCGGACTCCCGAAACCGGTGCCGAGACCAAGGGCGAGACCCGCAGCATCACGCTGAGCACCCGCACCGACACCACCGACAGCCTCTTTATGCCGACGCGGGGCCTTCGCACCGGCCTGTCCGCGGAGTTCGCCGGCGGGTGGCTGGGCGGGACCAGCTCCTTTACCAAGTACCAGGGCGACATCAGCCACTACATCAAGGTGGGCAGCAACGATCAAACCCTGGCCGTCCGGGCCATGTACGGCCACGGCCACAACTTGCCCGAGCACGAGCTGTTCAGCGTCGGCGGTTCGGAGACGGTGCGGGGCTACGATTACGACGCTTTCCGAGGCGACCGGATGGCCGTGTTCAACGTGGAGTACCGCTTCCCCATCGCGGTGTCGCTGGGCGGCCAGGCCAGCAACCTGCAAGGCGTGGTGTTTGTCGATGCAGGACAAGCCTTCCGGCCGGGTGAGCCGGTGAGCCTGAACAGCCTCAAGATGGGCTACGGCATCGGCGTGCGCCTGGACACATTCCTAGGCGTCATCCGCTTGGACTACGGCATCGGCGAAGAAGGCGGCAAGTTCTACTTCAGCACCGGGGCGACCTTTTAAGGCGGCGGCGGGCGCGGCCCGCCGCCCGTGGCCCGGTTTCGGGAAAGGAATGATGGATCATGGCACGGCGGTGGCTGGGGAAGAGGACGGCTCTCTTGTGGGCGGGCGGCCTGGGGCTGGTGGCCCTCTTGGCTCTGACCGCCAGCACCAGCCTGCTGGCGCAGGGCGGGACCGTCATCGGGTATGTGGACGTGGAGCGGGTCATCGAAGAGTACCTGTTTCCGGCCTTGAACGAGCCCTTTGAGCGGGAAGTGGCCCGGCTGCAGGCGGAGTTCGACGAAGCCTCCGCGGACTTGGCCGACGAGGAGAAGCTGGCGCTGTTCCGGCAGTACGAGGAAAGGCTGGAGGAGTACCGGCAAGCCTTGGTGGACGGGGAGACGCCCCGCATCCATGCGGCCGTGGCGGCGGCCGCCGAGGAGCACGGCGTGGCGGTGGTGCTGGCCCGGCCCGCGGTTCTCCATGGCGGCGTCGACTTGACCGATACCGTGCTGGCACACCTTTACGGGCAGCGGGAAGCCCCAGCCGCACCGTGACCCGCAGGGCAGCCCCGGGGGGCAGAGCCGCCCCGGGGGAGGGGCAGGGCAGCCCCTGGATGGCCCCGGGTCTGCTGGGGCATGATGCCCACGGAGGAGGGTTCGCGTGTATACCCTGGGGACGCTGGCCCGCTTGGTGGACGGCGAGCTTACCGGCGATCCTGATCGGACGGTGACGGGCGCCGCGTCGGTGGACGAGGCGGGGCCGGAGCACGTCACCTTCGCCGCCGATGCCAAAGCGCTGGCCAAGGCCCAGTCCGGGCAGGCCGGCGTGGTCCTGGTGCCCCGGGACACGGCCGATATCGGGCGTCCCGTGATCCGGGTGGACAACCCGCGCCTGGCCTTTGCCCAGGTGCTGGAGCTGTTCGCGCCGCCCATCCACGGTCCCGTCGGCGTGCACCCCACTGCCGTCATCGGCGAGGGGGTGGCGCTGGGCGAGGGTGCCGCGGTGGGCGCCCACGCCTACATCGGCCCCGGCAGCCGCATCGGCCGCAACGTGCGCATCTACCCCGGCGTATACGTGGGCGCGGGCGTCGAGATCGGCGATGACACCGTGGTTTACCCCCAGGTGGCCATTATGGATCGGGTGAAAATCGGCCGGCGGGTCGTCATCCAACCCGGGGCCGTCATCGGCAGCGACGGCTTTGGCTTGGTCACCGTGGACGGACGCCACGTGCGGGTGCCCCAGATCGGCACCGTGATCATCGAGGACGATGTGGAGATCGGCGTCAACTGTGCGGTGGCCCGGGCCACCGTGGGCGCCACCCGCGTCGGCCGCGGCACAAAGATGGACGGGCTTTCCTACGTGGCCCACAACGTCGTCGTGGGCGAGGATGTGATCATCGTCGGGATGGTGGGCATCGCCGGCAGTGCCCACGTGGAGGATGGGGTCATCCTGGCCGGCCAGTCGGGTGTGGCCGGGCACCTGCGGGTGGGTGCGGGCTCGGTGGTGCTGGCCCGGGGGCTGGTGGCCTCGGATTTGCCGCCCAAGTCCTTCGTGTCGGGCGTGCCCGCCCGGCCCCACGCCGAGCAGATGCGGGCCCTGGCGGCCCAGCGCCGGGTGCCAGAGTTGCTCAAGACCGTAGCCGACCTCCAGCGCCGGGTGGCGCAGCTGGAAAGCCAGGCGGCCGCGTCCGCGCCGCGGGCCGAGGTGGAGTCCGTCTGACGGCCTGAGGGGCCGCGTGCCTCGACAAGCGCCCGTGGCCGCCCGGAGCGCGGGCGCCGTTTTTTTGTTGGTGCAGCCCTATCCTAATCTCCCTGCATCCTTCCTATCACCATCGCCCCGGTCGCCATGACACCGATATCTCCGGAGCGCTCCCATCGCCCGGGCCCGGCGGTCGCCCCCGACCGTCCAAAGGGCACCGGCGCGTCTCACTGGACCTGGCGCCAGGCTGGCAGTCCGCCACAGGGCTGCCAGGTCCGCCACAACGCTGCCAGAAATGGCGATCCTGGCGGCCGGAGGGAACCTGCGCCGGGCTGTCGAAAACTGTCGCGAACGGTGCTGGGGACCGGCGGCAGGCCGGTCCGCGGTCCGGGGGGCGGGGGCCTTGGGAGGCCTCTGCATGAACGGCGAGACAACTTGGATGCCCGCGCCGGTGGGCCGGCGCCGGGGCGGACCGGCGGGCAGGGCCCGCGAGCGCAAGGGCGCCTTCCCGCGGTTTCGATGCTGGCGGGCAGCCGTGGTGCTGGCGGTCGCGCTGGCGGCGGTCGCGGCCAAGGCCCCGGCAGGCCAGGCGGCCGTGATGGGGACCACGGGCCTGCTCCAGATTCCCACGGCCGACGTGTCGCCGCCAGGTGCCGGGCGCTTGGCGGCCGGGGTGGACGGGAGCGAGTTCCTTCTGTCGGTGATGGTCAGCCCGTTGCCCGGTTTGGAAGTGGGCGGGGCGGCCCGGTCGCGCGGCGCCGTCGCCCCGCAGCTCAAGTACGCGGTGGCCGCCGAAAGCGCCGGCGCCCCGGGATTCGCGGTGGGGCTGGCGGGCGACAGCTACTACGCGGTGCTCAGCCGCCGGCTGAGCAGCCCGGGCCTGCGGCTGCACCTGGGCGTGGGCGCGGGGCGCTGGGGCCCGGTGCTGGCGGGGGTGGAGGCTCGCCTCCGCTCGGTGGCGGTGACCGCTGCGGACGCCGGGCCCAGCGCCCCCGCCGTGAGCCTGCTGGTGGATTTCGACGGGCGGGCTGTGGCCCTGGGCGCGCGGCTGCAATGGCCCGCGGGGTGGACCGCCGCGGCGGGGGTCCGGGCCGGTCACGGCCTGGTGGGCCAGGTCGCCTACGGGATCCATTTCTAAGCA
This sequence comes from Limnochordales bacterium, assembly GCA_035304545.1. Lineage (GTDB taxonomy): Bacteria > Bacillota > Limnochordia > Limnochordales > ZCTH02-B6 > ZCTH02-B6. Next base: position 62,059 of record DATGPV010000050.1, read on the forward strand.
AGGGTCCGGCGGTGGGCATGGGCCAGGGCAGCGCCGGGTGCCGGTGCCCGGGGCCAGGAGCGCGGGGCGGGTTTGAGGCTGCAGTTGCTGGATCGCTATATCCTGCGGGAGTTCATCGGGCCCTTCCTCGGCTGCGTGGCCGGTTTCTCCGTCATCTTGGTCAGCGGCCTGCTGTTTGAGCTGACGGACCTGATCCTGGTCAAGCGGGTGGAGGGGCAGGTGGTGCTGCGCATGTTGCTGTACCGCCTGCCGGGCCTCGTGGTCCTCGCGCTGCCCGTGGGGTCCTTGTTCGGCGTGCTGCTGGCCTTGGGGCGGCTGGCCCGGGACCATGAGCTGACCGTCATCCGGGGCGTCGGGGTGCCTTTTTGGCGCATCGCCATTGGCCTGGTGGCCGCCTGCCTCGCGGTGAGCGCGGCCGCCTATTGGCTCAACGAGCGGGTGGTGCCGTGGACGAATCACGCGTACCAGAACCTGGTCCGGCAGGCGGTGTTCAAGGACCCCGTGCCCACCGTCCAGGAGCAGGTCTTTTTCCGGGACGCCGACGGCAACGTCTTTTACGTGCGGCAGGTGGACACCGCCCAGTCACGGCTGGTGGACGTCATGATTTACCAGCCCGGCGGCCGCACCTTCCCCCGCCTCATCACCGCCCGGGAGGGCCTGTTCACCGAGCGCTTGTGGCACCTGCGGGACGTGGTGACCCGGGAGATCGGCGCCGACGGTTTCGTGGAGCGGGAAGTGTGGGCCGAGAGCCTGGCCTTTCCCATGACCGAGAGCACCGTGGAAGTTTTTGGCAACCAGCGCACCACCGACGAGATGAACCGGGCGGAGCTGGCCGAGCACATCCGGCTGTTCCAGCGCAGCGGCATCGACGTGCGCCCGTTCCTCGTCGACTACCACGTCAAGCTGGCCCTGCCCTTTGCCAGCCTGGTGCTGGCCCTGTTTGCCGCCCCCTTGAGCCTGTGGGGGGGACGGCACGGCTGGGTGTTTGGGCTGGGAGCCAGCATCGGCCTGGCGTTCCTTTATTACACCTTGGCGGCGCTCTTCCGCTCCCTGGGCACCAACGGGGCGCTGCCGCCGCTGGTGGCCGCGTGGCTGGGCAACATCCTGTTTCTGGCCCTGGGCATCGTGCTGTTTGTGCGGGCCGACCGGGCGGGGCGGTCGCTGCTTTAGTGGCAGCCCGGGCAGACCTTGGGGCAAAGGACGTGACGGCTTGAATCCTTGGGCCCGGTGGGGCGCCGCCGCGCTGGCTTGGTGGGCGGTCCTGGCTCTGTCGGCCGGGGCCCTCGCGGCGGACCCGGTGTTGGTGCAGGCCGACGGCATCAACTCTTGGGACGGCACGGGGCTGTTTACCGCGGTGGGCAACGTGACGCTGCGCTACCGCGACGCGGTCATCACCGCGGACGCCATGCGCTACGACGCCGAGGCGGGGACGATCCTTTTTGAAGGCAACGTCGTTTACGTCGAAGGCCAACAGGAGCTGGCCGGCGCCCGGCTGCACTATGATCTCAACACGGCCACGGCGGTTTTTGAGGACTTGGACGCCATCGTCTACGCCCAAGGGGTCCAAGGGCCCATGTTTGTGCGGGGCCAGCGGGTGGAAAGCACCTCGGACGTGGTGGTCATCCAAGGGGGATTCCTGACCACCTGCGAGTGCCAGGAGGACCGGCCGCCGGCCTATCATTTCACCGCCCGGGAAATCGAGATATACCCGGGGGACCGTCTGGTGGTCCGCGGGGTCACCTTTTACGACCACGGGGTCCCCCTTTTGTACTTGCCTTGGCTCACCTTGTCCCTGCGGGAAGACCGCAACCACTTTGACCTGCCCCAGATCGGTTACAGCGAGCGCACCGGCTGGTACATCAAGACCGCGTACAACTACGTGCTGGCATCGGGCCTCTACGGCGCCATCCTCTTGGACTGGTACCAGTACCTGGGCTTTGGCGGGGGCGTGCGCCACACGTATCTGCACGACGGGTCGGGCCGGGGGACGGTGCTGGTCTACGGCGTCGCCAATCGCAGCGGCGGCAGCGACGGCACCTTGGAGTGGGAGCGGGAATGGAACTTGGAGCGGTGGCGGCTGGCCACCCAACTGGGCTACGACGTGTCCACGGAGCCCGGCGGCGTGAACGAGGAAGAGATCCGGGGCGAGCTGCGTTTCGAGCAGACCGCGGGCCCCGGCGCGGCCCGGGGCGATCTGGAATACCGCATCGTCACGGGAAAGGACCCCCTGGAGCGGTTTGCCGGCAGCGTCGAGCTGCGCCGCCCGGTGGGGGCCCAGTGGGAGTTTTACGGCCGGGCCGACGGCTTTGAGCATGACAAGCCCGATGAGCCCTTGCGCCGCTGGCTCGGGTATACGGCGGAGCTGCGGCAAGCCACCGCGGACTACACGCTGTCCATCCGGGTGCACCAGCAGGTGCACCCCGACCTGCGGGACGAGAAGAAGAGCCCCAACGTCCCCTGGACCCACGTGAGCCGCCTGCCCGAGATCACCTTGGAAACCCGGGCGGTGGCTGGGATCAGCCTGCGCGCGGGCGTGGCGCGCCTCAAGGAAGAGCCCGACGGCATCGCCGCCTGGCGGGGCGAGGCCCAGGCGCGGGCCCGCCGCAGCTGGCCGGTGGGCCAGCGGGCCGTGCTCACCTCCAGCACGTCGCTGCTGGGCCAGCTCTACAGCACTGAGGATCGGCAGCTGTCCTTCGAAAGCCGGACAGGGTTCAACTGGCAGTTTTCCCAGCCCATGGGCCTGACGCTGCAGCACACCTATCGGGAGGCCTGGGGCCACTCGCCTTTCCGCTTTGACCGGGTGTCCCCGGCGTCTACGTTGGCGGGCCGCCTCAACTGGCGCAGCGCGGCCTTGACGGCCACCCTCAGCACCAGCTACGACCTGCTGGACCAAGAGTGGAATCCCCTCACCATCAGCGGCATCGCCCGCCTGAGCGCCAACGCGAGCCTGCGGGCGGCCGCCCAGTACGAGACGGCCGTCCGCCGCTGGCAGCGGGTGGCCGCGACCTTGGACTGGCAGCCGGCCGAGGGATGGCTGGTGCGGCTGGGCGGGCAGTACGACGTGCCGACGGCCCAGATGGAGCGCGTGGACGTCCAGTGGGAGTGGTCGGTGCGGGGGGGCTGGAAGGGCGGCCTCACCACCATCTACCACCCCGCCAATCAGACTTTCACCCGCCTGGAGGTATTTTTTGCCCACGACGCGGAGTGCCGGGAAATCCGGTTGAGCTACGATCACGAGAGGCGGGAAGTTTGGCTCCAGTACCAGATCGCGGCCTTCCCGCTGAGCCGGGTGGCGGTGGGCGCATCCGAGGACAAGCTCTTGTTTGAGTCCGACGCCTTGTCGGAGTTCCTGGGGATCGAGTGAGGCGCCGCGAACCCGTTCGCCAGGGCGACGGAGGAGTTGCACCCCGTGGGGTCCATGCAGGCACGCAACAGACGCTGGGTGATGGTACTGCTTTTGGCCGCCGCCGGGGCCGCCGGGATCTGGCTGGCCCGCCGGGCCGGCGGGCCGGCTGAGGCGCCGGTGCCCGTGGTGGAAGACACGCGCCCGCAGCTCACGTCCACCCGCGTCGTGGGGCGGCACCAGGGAGACCGCCAGTTCGAGTTGGAAGCCGGCGCCATCGCCGACGAGGGCGACTGGATCCGCCTGGACGCGATTGAACACGGCGTGCTCTACCGGGAAGGGGAAACGTATGTGACGTTCACGGCCCGGGAGGGCCGCTGGCACCGGCCGTCCAACGATCTTGTCCTGACCGGGGACGTGGTCCTGGTGTACGAAGGCCGCATCCGCGTCTTCAGCGACCGGCTGGAGTGGCGGGCCGAGAATGAGCTGGTGGTGTCCCCGGGACCGGTGGTGCTGGAGACCGAAGACGACGTGGTCCGGGCCGCGGCCATGGAGGCGGACCTGGGTCAGGAGGTGGTGCGCCTGCAGGGGGATGTGCGCATCGAGCGGGCCGGGGGCGGCTACATCATGATGCCGGAGGTTTTGTACTACTTGGAGGAAGAGCGGCTGGAAGGCTACGGGCCCGGGCAAGCGCTGCTTTTGCCCGGCGGACCAGCCGGCGGCGGGCCGGCGGACGGCGACCCGGCGGCCGGCCGGTAGACAGGCGATGGGCTCCATGGGCCCCGCAGGGAGGGTGTGCAAACGGTGGCAACCAGGTGGCGCAAGGCGTGGGGTCCCGTGCTGGTGGCGGTCCTTTTGTGGGCAGCGGCCGCCGGCCTGGCGCAGGCGCAGGGCGCGAGCGAGAAAGCGGGGGAAACCGGCGGCTCGCGGGAACCGGTCTTCCTGGACATTTTGGATGAGGACGCCCTGCTCTTGGTGACCCGCAGCGAGGGGCGGGATGTGGTGCGGGTCCTGGGCCGCAGCCAGGTGCGGCACAAGCGGCGCACCGTGTGGTTCGACCAGATGGAATACCATGAAGACGCGAACTGGGCTGTCCTCACGGGCGCGGTGCAGCTCGTGGACGAGGGCGAAGATCCGCTGCACCTGACTGCGGATTACATGGAGCTGGACCTGGACTCGGAAACTGCTTTCGCGCGGGGCAACGTGCAGTTTGTCCAGGAAGCAGCCGAGGGCAGCTCCGACGTGCTCCACTACGGCGAGTACAGCCGCCTGCAGCCGTTCATACAGGAGGAGCTGGCGGCCCGCCAGGCCGCGCCCGCGGCGCTGGAGGCGGCCCTGGCCCAGTTCCGGCCCGATGATGCGGTCTTGATCCTTATCGGCAACGTGCAGATGTACGACGGCGACCGGGAGTTTGCCGCCGAGTTCGTCGTGTACAACATCCGCACGGAATCCCTCGTGTCGGTGGGCCGCAGCGCCGCCCGGCTGCCCGGGCCCCAGGACGACTAACGGCCGACGACCGGCGGGGGACCACCGGCGGGCGGCCCAGGCGTGGGTGGTCCCCGCAGGCCGGGGCGGGCGCCATGTTCTGCCCGCCCTGGCACCAACTCCAAGGCCAGCCTTTCATAGCTGTATGTTATAATCGGCCTGCGCGGGGCGCGGCCCTACCAGGGGCCCGGCTCCGGCAAGCCGCAGCGACAGCGGCGTCGGAAGGCTGGTTTCGCTCCCATGTCCCTGTTTCGCGACGCCTTTTGGCGGGAATATGCCTTGGTGGTGCTGATGACCATCCTGCTGGGCGCGGGCGGCGCCGCTGCCGGGGCCAGCGCGTTGGACGCGGCCTTGGGCGACGCGGCCCGGGGCCTTTTGGGAGAAGCCGGCCAGTACCACCTCATCGTGCACGTGCGCCAGGGCTACCGGGCAGCCGCCGCCCGGGAACTGGAGCGGCTCATGGCCGCCCACGGGCCCGCCGCCGTCCTCCACGAGGGGGTTACCGTGGCCGGCAACGCCAACTTTTTCCTGGCCCTGCCCCCGGAACAGGTGCGCCAACCGGTGCTGGAGGAGCTGGTGGCCCGGCTGGGGGAAGTGCCTGGCTTCAACGGCTACACGTGGCTCCTGGAGCCGAGCCTGACCGTGAGCGGCCTGCGGCCGGGCGTGCAGGCGCTGGTGGCCCGGGAGGCCGCAGCCTTGGCGGGCGTCCGCCTGGCGGTGCGCCACGGGTCCAGCGTGACGGTGCTGTTGGAGAGCCTAAACCACCAGCGGCCGGTGGCGGCCGCTCTCAAAGCCCTGGTGGAAGGGCGCCAAGTGGCCGAAGTGCGCTGGCCCGGCCGCGGGGAAGGGGACCCGGCCTCCGTGGTGGCCGCGGTCCGGGCCGCCCTGGGCCCGGAGTTTCTCGCCGATGTGACGTCTCCCGACGAGGCGGGGGAAACGCGGCAAGCCCTGGCGGCCTTGCGGGACTGGCTGGCGGGGCTGGCGGCCCGGGTGCAAGTCACGCCGGGGCCCGGGGCATCCCCGCTGGCGGCCGGGGAACGGGTGGTGCTGCAAGGCCCGGCTCCCGCGCCGCCGGAGCCCGGTCAGCCTCCGGAACCGCAGCATCTCATCGTGGAGATGGCGGCCGCGGAAGACGGGGAGTTGGTGGGCCGCATCGTCCACGGCGATTTTCCCCCGCCCGGGGCTGAGCCCGGGAACGGGGCCGAAGGTGAGCTCGGTCAAGGGGGCCTTGGGGCTGGTGCCCGGCCGGCGGGCACGGCCTTTCGCCTGGTGGACGGGGTCGTGGGGCCGCCGGTGGGTGAAGCCGTGCTGGTCAGTCCCCGCTGGGCCTTGGCCGCCGGCGGCGGGCCGGATCCGGCGGCCGGACAGTCGTGGGACCAGTTGGTGCAGGCCGCCCGGGAGGCCGCGGAGCAGCTGGCGGCCGTGGTGGACCTGTTGGCGCCGGCCGCCGCCAGCGCCGACACGGGCCAGCAGGCCCAGCGGCTGGCCCGCGCGCTGCGGGCCGGCGACGGCGCGTCCGCGGTGCGGGAGGCGCTGTTGGGAGTGGTCCTCACGGCTCTGCTGCGGGCCGGGCAGGCAAGCGGTGACGATCCTGGGGTGGAGCCGGCGGAGGCGGGCCATCCGGCGGGCGGCGACGGTGCCGGCGACCGGGCCGGTGTTGCGGCGCAGCTGGCGGCGCTGCACCAGAGCCTGACCCGGCTGGCGGAAGCCGCCGAGGGGCTCCAGGAGGCCGCGGGCCAGGGGGGCTTGGCGGCCGTCTTTGACATCCAGGGCCGGCTTCTGCAGCTGCGGGACGATGAGCTCACGCGCCTGTGGCAGGCGGTGGAAGGGGCCGCCGGGGGACCCGCCGCGGGACAGCGGGTGGAGCTCCTGGTGAGCGGGAGCGTGCCCGCGGCCCGGCTGGAGCAGGTGGTGCGGCAAGCGGCCGGCGAGGAGGCGGTGGTGATCATCACCGCCGCGGGCGTCGTCGCGCCCAGCCCCCGCGCCTTGGTGCTGGAGCTGCTCCAGGATGTGCGCCGGTCCGTCGCAGGTTTGGGGGCCTTGCTGGCAGCCGCGGCGGCCCTGGTGCTGGACCACGCTACGGTGCTGGCGGCCCTGGGCCGGTTGGGCTGCTCCCGGCGGGCAGTGGCCGCCGTGGGCGCGGGCTTGGGCGTCCTGCTGCTGGGCGGCATCTACGGCTTGAGCGGTGCCGCGATCCCGGGGGCCGGGCCGGGGGTGGTGGCGGCGGCCGGCGCCGGGCTGGGCGTGGCCGTCGCGCTGTTGGCCGAGCGGCTGAGTCCCGTCCGGCCCGACGAAATCATGGCGGGCCAGGCCCTCGGCCTTTCCGACGGTCAGATCTTGCGGGAGATCGTGGTGCCCGTGGGCCGGCCGGGGCTTTTGTCCCTGGTCAACCGCTGGCGGCGGCAATTCCGGTGAGGAGTCGGGGAGGCAGGCCGTGCTGCTGCACGTGGATCGGGTTCAGAAACGCTACGGGCCGCGGGTGGCCTTGGCCGGGGTGAGCCTCACCGTCGCGCCCGGCGAGACCGTGGTGGTCATGGGCCCCAGCGGGTGCGGCAAGTCGACGCTCTTGCGCTGCATCAACCGCCTCACGGACTGGGACGCGGGCGAGATCTACTTCGCCGGGAAACCCATCGGGCCCATGGACGGCGCGGCGGTGCGGGCCCTGCGCCGCCAAATGGGCTTTGTGTTTCAGCATTTCCACCTCATCGAACGCCTCACCGTGTTGGACAACGTCCTCCTGGGCCTTGTCCTGGGCGGCATGCCCCGGGACGAGGCCGAGGAGCGGGCCCGGGCCGCTTTGGCCCGGGTGCACCTCGCGGGCGAGGAGGCGCGGCGGCCCGCGGAGCTGTCAGGCGGGCAGCGCCAGCGGGTGGCCATTGCCCGCGCCCTCGCGCTGGACCCGCCCCTCATGCTGTGGGATGAGCCCACCGCCGCCCTGGATCCCATCCTGGTGGCGGAAGTGCTGGAGGTCATGGAAGATCTGGCCCGCAGCAAGAGCACCGGCATGCTGGTGGTGACCCACGAGGTGGGGTTCGCGCTGCGGGCCGCGGACCGGGTGGTGCTCCTGGAGGAGGGCGCCGTGGTGGACGAAGGCCCGCCTGAACAGGTCTTCGGCCGGCCCAGGACCGCCCTGGCCCAGCGCTACGCGCGCCTATTGGCGTCCTAAAGGGCGGGCCCGCCCTCAGGGTGCGCGGCTCGCCGGCCGCGGGCGGCGGTGCCCAGGTCCGGCGGCCAAGAGGGAAAGGGGGCCTGAGGGCGAACCTGTTCCCGGAAGGAGCGTGCCCCATGGCGTGGCAGACCACCCTGGGCAAGCCGGTTTCCTTGACGGGGACGGGGCTGCACAGCGGCAAGCCCTGCCGCCTGACGCTGCAGCCGGCGCCAGCGGGGACAGGGCTCGTCTGGCAGCGGGTGGATTTGGACGGCTGGCCCCAGATCCCGGCCACCGTGGACCACGTGGCCGGCACCGAACGGGCGACCACCCTGGCCCAGGGCGAGGCCCGGGTGCAGACGGTGGAACACGTCTTGGCGGCCTTGGCCGGCATGGGCGTGGACAACGCCGTGCTGCAGGTAGATGCTGCCGAGCCTCCCTTGGCCGATGGGGCCGCCGCGGCCTTCGTGGACCTGGTGCGGGAGGCGGGCGTGGTGGCGCTGGACGTGCCCCGGCGGGTGCGGCGGGTGACCCGCCCGGTGGCGGTTTCCCGGGGTGACGCCCACATCGTGGCCTTGCCCGCGGATCGGCTGCGGATTGCCAGCGTCTTCGTCTCGGACCACCCGGCCTTGGGGACCCAGTTTGCCGAGTACACCATAGATGCCGACACCTTTGCCGCGGAGATCGCGCCGGCCCGCACCGTGGGCTGGCTGGAGGAAGTGGAGGCCCTGCGGCGGCGGGGGCTCGCGCTGGGTGCGAGGCTGGAGAGCGCGGTGGTCGTGGGCCCGCGGGAACTGGTGACGCCGCAACGGTTTCCCAACGAGGTGGCGCGGCACAAGATCCTGGACATCGTAGGCGACTTGGCGCTGGCGGGCCGGGTGCAGGCCCAGATCATCGCGGTGCGGTCCGGCCACGCCCTGCACGTGGCCTTGGCCCGCCTGCTGGCCCAGGAGTTCAAGGAGGAGGCGGCGGAACCGGCATGAAGGCCATCCTGCCCGTGGCGGGCGTGGGCACCCGCCTGCGGCCCCACACCCACACCCAACCCAAGGCCCTGGTGCACGTGGCTGGGAAACCCATCCTGGGCCACATCCTGGACCGGCTGCTGCCGGTCGGGGTGGAGGAAGTGGTCCTCATCGTCGGCCAGTGGGGGGAGCGGATCGCGGAGTACGTGCGGACGGCCTATCCCCGGTTTAAGGTGACGGCCATCGAACAGCCCGAGCGCAAGGGACTGGGGCACGCCGTGTACATGGCCCGCGAGGCGGTGTCGCCGGCGGAGCCGGTCCTCATCGTCCTGGGGGACACCATTTTTCGGGCGGATCTGGAGGCGGCCCTCAAGCCTGGCCACAGCACCATCGGCGTGCGGAGGGTGGAGGACCCGCGCCAGTTTGGCGTGGTGGAGCTGGACGGCGCACGGGTGCGGCGCCTGGTGGAGAAGCCGGCGGATCCCCCCAGCGACCTGGCCGTGGTCGGCATCTACTACATCCGCCACAGCGGGTTGCTCTTTGACTGCCTGCGGGAGATCATCGAGGAGGACATCCGCGTCAAGGGGGAGTACCAGCTCACTGACGGGCTGCAGCGCATGATCGAGCGGGGCGAGCCCCTGTACACTTTTCCGGTGGAAAACTGGTGGGACTGCGGCAATCCCGCCACGCTGCTGAAAACCAACCGGGAGTTGCTGACCTTAGCCGACCCGCCGCCTGCGGACATCCCCGGCAGCATCATCATTCCGCCGGTGGTCATCGAAGAAGGCGCCCGCATCGTCCATTCGGTCATCGGGCCCTACGTGTCGGTGGCCGCCGGGGCGGAGATCTCCCATTCGATCGTGCGGGACAGCATCATCA
>DATGPV010000051.1:0-98900 GCA_035304545.1 Limnochordales bacterium
TTCCCCAAGCTCTTGGCGGGTCCCATCGAGCGGGCCAAGCCCTTCTTGGAGCAGCTCGCGGCGCCCATCCGCCTGGACCCGCAATTGGTGGCCAGCGGGCTGCAGCTGATGCTGTGGGGGCTGATCAAGAAGACCGTCATCGCGGACAACTTGGCGGAGTTTGTAAACAACGCCTTTCTGACGCCCGCCTTCCAGAGCCCGGTCACCTTGCTGGTGGCCGTGTACCTGTACGCCTTCCAGATTTACTGCGACTTCTCCGGGTACTCGGACATCGCCATCGGCAGCGCCCGGGTGCTGGGCATTCAGCTGATGAACAACTTCAAGCGCCCCTACCTGGCCAAGAGCGTGGCCGAATTCTGGAGCCAGCGCTGGCACATCTCCCTGTCCCGCTGGTTCCGGGACTACCTGTACATTCCCTTGGGCGGCAACCGGGTGCCCTGGTGGCGGGTGCAGCTCAACCTGCTGATCGTATTCCTGGTCAGCGGGCTCTGGCACGGCGCCAACTGGACCTTTGTCATCTGGGGCGGCCTCAACGGGCTGTACCAGATCGTGTTCCGCCTCCTGCAGGCGGGCTGGGACCGGCTAAAGGTGCCGGTGCGGCCCCCCAGCTGGCTGTCGGGTTTCCTCAATACCCTGATTACCTTTCATTTAATCACGCTGTCGTGGGTCTTCTTCCGGGCCAGTTCCGTGCAGGAGGCGTGGACCATCCTGACCCGCATCAGCGGGTCCTTCCAGCGGCTGCCCATGTTGCTGTCGGTGTACAACTGGAGCAGCCAGCTGCGCCTGCTCTTCGCCATGATCGCCGTCCTGCTGCTGGTGGAAATCTGGGACGAGCAGCGCCCGGTGCGGGCGTGGCTCGCGCGGCAGCCGGCGGTCATCCGGTGGGGCGTGTATTACGGGGCCATCGCCCTCCTCCTCACCCTGGGCAAGTGGGGCTTCGAGGAGTTCGTCTACATGCAGTTCTAGGCCACGAACCGCAACAGTTCCCGGCTCCGATAGACGCCCGGCAGCCGATCTTAGGGATGGAGGTAGGGACATGGACGGCGAAAGCGTCGCGATGACGCCCGGGGCGGCCCCGCGGGCGGACAGCCGCGTGTTCCGGACCAGTGCGCTCTTTGTCCTCATCGGCCTTATGGTGTACATGGGCCTCTACTGGGCCGCGGAGCGCCTGGTGTACCAGCACGCGGAGCGCAACCGCTTCTTTATGATCCGGACCGCCCCCGTCCACGACTATGACTTTGTGTTCCTGGGCGCCTCCCGGGCCATGCCCTTTGGCTTCGAGGGCGTCCAGGAAGCTCTCGAGGCATGGACCGGGGCCCGCATCATCAACTTGTCCATGGAAGGTGCGGGCATTTTGCCCAACCGGCTCGTCTTTGACTACTTCCGCGCCCACCACACCACCCGGGCGGTGGTGTACTTCGTGGACAGCTTTGCCTTTTACTCCACCGAGTGGAACGAGGACCGGCTGGACGCGGAGATGTTCCGGCGCGCACCCTTTGATCCGGCCCTGGTGCGCACCTTGTGGGCCCATCCGTGGGCCCGGCGCCATCTGTTCTTGTACTTGTCGGGGTTCCCCAAGGTCAACGATCCCCGCAAGCACTGGGAGCCCGATCGCTCCGAGGCGGAACGGCTGCGTTTTGACCGGGTGTACCGGGCCAACCCGCGGCTGGATGCCCAACGGATGGCGTACTTGTACCCCGAGGAGGTGGACCAGGCCCTCCTGGACCGGTACATGGCCGCCTTCGCCGACTTGGCCCGGACCTTGACCGATGAAGGCATCCCCCTCATCGTCATCAAGCTGCCCGTGCCCCAGCGGGTCCACAACCTTTTGCGCAATGAGGACATGTTTGATTCCCGGGTGCAGCAGGTGGTGGACCGTTACGGCCTGGCTTACTACGACTTTTCCCGGGTCAGCAACGACGATCGGTACTACTACGACACCGACCACTTGAACCGGGAGGGCGTCATGACCTTCTCGGAGGAATACCTGGTGCCCATCCTGCGCCAGTACCTGCCCGGGGCGGCGGCCGGTTAGTCCGGCGGCCCGGCGCAAGGGCCCTTCGCGCCCGGCGCCGGGCCGGCCCCCCCGCCCCGCTGGTTTCCCCCGCTCCGCTGGATAAGCGGCGCTGCCACGTTGACGTAATGCCGGTGCAGGGCCTCCCCCGCCCGGGCTTCGTCCCCCGCGGCCACTCCCACATACAGGTCCCGGTGGAGGGCCAACGCCCGCTCCAGGCGCTGGAATTCCTGGCGGTAAAAGAACTCCCGGGTCTGCAGCATGCCCGGCGTAGTGAGCAGGCCGTGCAGTTGGCCGGCCACCGCCGTCAGCGTCCGGTTGCCGGTGGCCCGGGCCAAGCCGATATGAAACTGGACGTTGGCGTCCAGAAACCCGCGGATGTCCCGGGCCTGGGCCGCCGCCTCCATGCGCTCCAGGGCCCCGGTCATCTCCTGCAGGCCCTCGGCCTCCCGTTCCTCGGCCGCGAGGGGCAGGATGCCCGTCTCAAACGCGTGGCGGGCCACCGTCAGGTCGAGAAACTCGTCCCCGCCGGCCAGATCCGTGCGCAAGGTCTGGTACAACAGGTGCGGATCAGGCATGGCCCGCACGAAGGTGCCGCTGCCGTGGCGCACGTCCAGGACCCCCGCGATCTGAAGCATGGTCATGGCCTCCCGGACGCTGGAGCGGCTGACGTTGAACATGGCCGCCAGCTCCCGCTCGGGGGGCAGGCGCTCACCGGCGCGCAGCCGCCCGGCCTCCAGGGCCTCCAAGATCTGCTGGGCGACGTACTGGGCCTTTTTCTGGGCCGGCAGGGGTTTGAACAACGGCACCCATCCCTTCCCGTGGCCGGATCCGACGGCGCGCCGCGGCCTAACCGCCCAAGGAGATGGCGCCGCTGTCCCGCTCGCCGAAGCGGCGCCGCAGGCGGGTTTCGACCACCAGGAAACCGGTGTTGACCACCAGCGCAAAGGCGATGAGCAAGAGGGCCACGGCCAAAATGCGAGGCACGTCGTGCAGGCCGATGGCTTGCATGAGCAGGAAGCCCGCCCCCTGGCGGGAAGCGAACATCTCGCTCAAAATGACGCCCAGGAAGGTCAAGCTGAAGCCCGTGCGCAAGCCCGTGAACATGGAAGGCAGCACCGACGGCAGCACCACCTGCCGAAACGTCTGCCACGGCGAGCAGCGCATGACCGCCGCCACCTTGAGAAACACCGGCCGGATGGTCTTGACGGCGCTCATGGTAAAGATGGCCACGGGAAACAGGCCGTGGAAGGCGCCGAAAGCCACTTTGGCGGGAACGCCCAGTCCAAAGAAGAGCAGGAATACGGGGTACAGCGTCACCTTGGGGATGGAGTACACTGTCAGCACCAGCGGTTCGAACACCTGTCGCGAAAAGGCATGGATCCCCAACGCCACCCCCAGCGCGATGCCCAGCACCACGCTGAAGAAATAGGCCCCGCCCAGGGCCAGCGCGGTTTCGTGCAATCCCCGCACCAGCCAGCCCCGCCGGAAACCGTCCAAGAGGGTGTGCCACGTTTGCACCGGCGACGAGAGGGCCAAGTCCCCCGTCATCCGGTACAGCAGTTCCCAAAGCAAGATGAGCAGGACGGGCACCCCCAACTGGAGCACCCGCAAGCCCAACATTTCCCGGCCCGGGCCTTGGCGGGCCCGCACCGCCCGGGGCAGCGACACGGCCACCGCTTACACCTCCCGCCTGTACAGCCGGCCCTCCCACCACAATAGCAGGGCGTTGAGGACGATGACCAAGAGCAAAATCAAGGCAATGGCGGCGTACATGCCCTTCATATCAAAGTAGTTGTAGCTGAAGGAAACCAGCCATCCCAGGCCCGCCGTGGACAAGATGAACTCGCTGGCCACGATGCCGATGACCGAGTAGCTGACGCTGAGCTTGAGGCCCGTGAACACGTAGGGGGTCGCGCCGGGCAGGTAGATGTGGCGCATCATCTGCCAGGGCGACAGTCCCAGGCTCTTGCCCACCTTAACGTACACTTCCCGGACCCGGGAGAAGCCCAGCGCGGTGTTGACGGCCATGGCCACCACGGCAAAGGCCCACGCGATGACGATCATAGGCCAGCGGTTCATGCCAAACATCACGATAAGAAAAGGATAAAAGGCGAAAAAGGGCACCGCGTAGTAGGTGGCCAGGTAAGGCTCCAGCACGTTCCACAGGCGCCGGGAGCGCCACAAGAGCATGCCCGCCGCAAAGCCCGTGGTGACCGCCAAAAGCAAGCTGGCCAGCACGTTGCTGGCCGTGGCGGCCACGTGGGGCGCAAGCCGCCCGGATGCGGCCAGCTGCCACGTACCCGCGGCGATCTGGGAGAGGGGGATCAAGGTGATGGGATCCACCCACCCCGCCCGGGGCGCCACTTCCAACAGCACCAGCACGGCCGCGACGACCGCCGTCCGGGCCAGGCGCACTTTTGCCTGCTGACTCATGGGCTCACCGCCGTTCCAACGCCTTCATCGATTCTTCCCGCAGCGGCTCCCAGATGGCCTGCGAGATCTGGGCAAACTGTTCCGAGCCCAGCAGCCGGCTGGAACGGTCCCGGGGCAGGCCCGTTTCCACCACGTGCTTGATGCGGCCGGGCCGGGCCGTCATGACCACCACCCGGTCGGAGCACAGGGCCGCCTCCTCCAAGGAGTGGGTGACCAATAGCACGGTGGTGCCGGTTTCCCGCCAAATGCGCAGCACCTCGTCGACCATGACCAGGCGGGTTTGCGCGTCCAGGGCCCCCAGGGGCTCGTCCAGCAGCAGCACCTCGGGCTCCAGCACCAGGGTGCGGGCGATGGCCACCCGCTGGCGCATGCCGCCCGACAGCTGGTACGGATACCGGTCCGCGAAATCGCCCAAGCCCATGAATTCCAGGATGCGCCGGGCCCGCTCCCGGCGCTGGGCCGGCGGCACGCCCCGCATCTCCAGCCCAAAGGTGACGTTGTCCAGCACCGTGCGCCACGGGAACACGCTGTCTTCCTGAAACACAACCCCGACGGCCGGATGCGGCTCCCGCAGGCGCTGGCCGTCCAGGTAAACCGCGCCGGCCGAAGGCTTGCGCAGGCCGGCAATGATCTCCAGCACGGTGCTCTTGCCGCAGCCGCTGGGCCCCACCAGGGACACAAACTCGCCCCGGCCGACGCTGAGGCTAAAGCCGTCCACGGCCAGCACGTAGTCGCCGTCGGCCTCGGTGCCGTACCACTTGCTGACGGAATCAATGACCAGCAGGGGGCCGGGCTCGGCCCGGCTCCCCTGCTGCGGCGCAGCACGCTCGGTCATGGCAGTTCAATCCGTTCCTCTTCGGGCAGCAGCCGCTGGTCGATCATCTCGGACCAATCGATGGGCCCGCTGATGAGCCCCATGCGCTGCATGGCCTCCTCCACCGCCTGGAGGCCTTCCCACTCCAGCGCGCCCGTGGACCACCAGCGCTCCTCGATGACGTTGTAGATGGACCGGCGGGCCACTTCCAGAGGCAGATCGTACACCTTGGCAAAGAGCTCCGCGGCGTGGTCCGGATTGGCGTACAAGTATTCTACGCCCTTGCGCCGCGCGTTGATGAAGCCCTTGATGAACTCGGGCTGGGTTTCCAACAGCTGCGGGGAGACGATAAACACCGTCTGCATGTAGCTGGGCACGTAGTCCTTGACCCAAAACACCGGCTGCCACTGGTCATGCTGCTGGGCCCATACCGGGTCCATAATGGGCGCGGCCTCCACGCCCCCCTGGCTCAAGGCCGTCAGCCCGGAGCCCAGGCCGCCCATGGCCACGGCGTTGACGTCGGACCATTGCATGCCCGCCCGCTCCACCGACAGGGCCAGCACGCCCTGGGTCACCGACCCGGGGCTGGTATAGGCGATGGTCTTGCCCTTGAAGTCGTGAATGGAGGAAATGGGGTCGCCCGGCCGGGTCACCCACAGGATCTCGGCCACCGAGCGGGCGCCGCCGCCCACGATCACCAAGGGCGCGCCGGCGTTGTAGGCGGTCACAGCGGCCACCGTGGACACTTCGCCAAAGGGCAGCCGCCCCGACAAAACGTTGCGCACCGTCGTGCCGCCGCCTTCGGAGGTCAAGATCCCCACCAGGTCAATGCCCTCTTCCTCAAAGTAACCCATTTCCAGGGCCACCGCATAGGGCACCCCGTACAGGAGCACGCCCCAGTGGGTGACCGTGATGGCCGCCGTCTGCTGAGCGCTGGCCACCGCCGCGACACCGACCAACAGTGCGAGCACCAACACTACCCCGACTCTCAACCGTTGCGTCACCCGACACCCTCCTTCAAGGGATTTTTTGAGCTCACCCTTCCCCTCCCGCCGCCGGGGCCGCGGTCCGGGACGGGAAGGGACCGCTCTTCATCACTTGGCCGTCCAGGGGATGGCCGAGCCTCTCCTCCAGCCACCGGGCCGCCGCGATGAGGGCCTCCAAGTCCACTCCCGTGGCCACGCCCATGCGCTCCAGCATGTACACCAGATCCTCAGTGGCGATGTTGCCGGTGGCCCTGGGCGCAAAGGGGCAGCCGCCGGTGCCGCCCACGCTGGCGTCCAGCAACGCCGCGCCCTCCTCCAACGCGGCGTAGGCATTGGCCAATCCTGTGTTGCGGGTATTGTGAAAATGGCAGCCGATGGCCACGTCCGGTCCGGCCACCCGCCGCGCCGCGCGCACCAGGCGGACCACCTGGGTGGGCACCGCCACGCCGATGGTGTCCGCCAGCGTGATGAGCTCCACGCCGAAACCGGCTGCCTGCTCGACAAAGCGCAGCACCGTGCCCTCGGGCACTTCCCCCTCGAAGGGACAGCCAAAGGCGGTGCCCAGGGTAATGCTGCAGGCTTTGCCGTCGGCCCGCGCCCGCTGGACCAAGTCCCGAAAGACCGCCATGCTCTCCCCGGGAGCCGCCCCCTGATTGCGGCGATTAAAGGTTTCGGTGACGGCCAGGGCCAGGTTGACCGCATCGACGCCGGCCGCCGCGGCCCGATCGTACCCCCGGGCGTTGAGCACAAGGCCCGTGTACACCACGCCGGGCGGCCGGGGCACCGTCCGGCAAAGCTGGTCCGTGTCCGCCATCTGGGGCACCGCCTTGGGGCTGACGAAACTGCCGATCTCGATGTGGCGCAGCCCCGCGGCCAGAAGCCGGCGGATCAGCTCCTGCTTTTCTTCCAGGGGCAAAAGGCGCGCTTCGTTTTGCAAGCCGTCGCGCGGCCCGACTTCCCGCAGCACGACGGACGGCGCCGCGGGCGGTGCTGTGGGCTGGGCCGCGGGCGATGCGGGCGACGGTGCCGTGGCCGTCACTAAGGCCAGCCTCCCTTGTCCCCCGGAGCGGCGGCCGGCTTGCCGGTGCCGTGGGCCGCAACCGGGGACGCAAAATCCGGGGCGAGTGTTCCAAACTAGCCATATTAGACTAATCAACTGAATTTGACCGACTCGTCAGATCACCTTCCGGGCTTTCAGATCCTCGAGCTCCGCCTCGGAGAGACCCAAGAGGCCGCAGTAGATCTCCTGGTTGTGGGCACCCAGCTGCCACGGGCCTGTCCACCGGGCTGCGCCCGGCGTCAGGCTGAGCTTGGGGGTGATGCCCGGTGCAGCCAGGGGACCGATCTCGGGATCCTCCATGGTGAGGATCATCTCCCGGGCCCGGAAGTGGGGATCGTCGAAGATGTCCGCGATGGTGTAGATGGGGCCGCAGGGCACGCCAAAGCGGTCCATCAGCTCGTCGATTTCTTTGGCCGTGCGGGCCGCCGCCCACTGGCCAATGAGGTCATCCAGCTCCTCCTGGTGTTCTCCCCGGGCGGCGTGGGTGGCAAAGCGGGGATCCGAGGCCAGCTCCGGGCGCTCCATGGCCTGGCACAGGCGCTTAAACACATTGTCGGCGTTGGCGGCGATGACAATCCAGCGGCCGTCCTTGGTGCGGTAAATGTTGGAGGGCGCCACCTTGGGCAACTTGGTGCCCGAGGGCTGCCGCACCACGCCCAAGCGGTCGTACTCAGGCAAGGCGCTCTCCAGCAGGGCAAAGCACGACTCGACGATGGAGGCGTCCACCACCTGTCCCCGGCCGCCGCCCGCGGCATCCCGCCAGTACAGCGCCATGAGGATCCCCTGGGCCGCAAACATGGCCGCCAGGGAATCGCCCAGGGAGATGCCGGCGCGGGGCGGGGGCTGGCCAGGGTACCCGTTGATATAGCGGATGCCGCCCATGGCCTCGCCTACGGACGCAAACCCGGCCCGGTGGGCATAGGGCCCGTCCTGGCCGAAACCCGACACCCGGGCGATGATGAGGCGGGGATTGACCTGGTGCAGCTGCTCAGGGCCAATTCCCCACCGCTCCAAGGTCCCGGGCCGGAAATTCTCCACCAGCACGTCGGCCTTGGCCGCGAGCCGCAGCAGCAGCTGCTGGCCCTCGGCCTGCCGCAAGTCCAAGGTAATGCTCTTCTTATTGCGGGACTGCACGGGCCACCACAAGGTGCGGCCGCGGTAGCGGTGATGGCCCCAGTCCCGCATGGGGTCGCCCCGGGCTGGGTCCTCCACCTTAATGACTTCCGCGCCGAAGTCGCCCAACAACCGCCCGACGAAGGGGCCGGCCAACAAGGTGCCCAGCTCGATGATGCGGACGCCGGCCAACGGTCCCCCTGCTCCGCCCTTCGCCACACGCCGCCCTCCCCGCCACCGGTGACAGAGTTTCCATACAACCCTAATTTCGCAAGGCTTAACCTACGTTAGCACAGTTTATGAGACGATTTGCGCATGCATAATTTGGCTATAGGATAAAGTTAGATTGGCGGAGTGTCAAGACATCAGACCTCTTCTCTGTCATCCCGAGCGCCCGGCGGGCGCCGCAGGGGATCATAGGAGGGCCGGATCACAGGAGTTTTGGCGCCTCAAACCAAAGTTTATCAGGCGGCGGCACGGGCCGCGGGTGCCGACTCAGCCAACCACAAAATCAACAACAAAACGTCAGAGGAGGAGTTGCTCCATGGACGTGCAGGAACTGCTTAAGCAGGCCTTGACCGGCGGTGCCGGCATGATCGATCGGGCCGTCAGCGACCTCACGGAAGAGGAGGCGGCCCAAAGCCCCCACGGCTTGGCGCCCATCGTCTGGCAGGTGGGACACCTGGCCGTCAGCGAGGCGCGCCTGGTGCAGCAGCTCCTGGGCGTGGAGGTGGAGCTGCCCGCGAGCTACGGGGACCTGTTTCCCTTTGGTTCATCGGGCACAGGGTCGTTTCCGCCCCTGGCAGAAGTCCGGGAGAACTTCACGCGGGTCCACCAGCAGCTGTTGAAGGCGGCCGAAGGCGACCTGGCCAGGGCCGTGGACGGCGGCCAGCTGTATTCCACCGCCGCCGGCGCGCTCATGTTCGCCGACCGCCACCGCTGGTACCATATCGGCAAGATCATGACTTTGCGGAGCCTGTTGGGCAAGCCGCGGCTTTTGGGCTGACCCGCGAGCACCACGCGGGGAAACCCGCCGCGGAAAACCGCCCGGGGCGCGCCGCCCAAAAAGAGCTCCAGAACAGCTCCGGACAGGAGATCCCAACCCGACGGGCCGGCCATGGAGGCCGGCCCCTTTCTCTTGCGGCATCCCGCGGCTGGCCGGTCATCACGCCTTCCATACGGCCAGCCAGCGGATGACCAGGGCCGCGCGCGGCGCCGAAAGCTGGCCCATCAGCCCATCGGCTGCGGGGCAGCGCCCCTCAAGGTCCTGATGGGCGTCAAAGCACTTTCACCGCAAACGCGATGGTCATGCCCACGGCCACCACAAATTTGACCGCCATGGATCCCAACGTCCCCACCAGGCTGCCCCAGCCGGCCCGCATCGATTCCTCCAGGGGACGACCGGAGAGCAGTTCCGCCGCCAGCGCGCCCAAAAAAGGCCCCAGGAACAGGCCGGCCGGCAGAAAGAAAAGCCCCGCCAGGCCACCGACGATGGCCCCCCACGCCCCGGCCCGGCCCGCGCCAAAGCGGCGGGCGCCCCACATCCGGCCCAGATGGTCGGCCGTCTCCGCCGCCACGGTCACCAGGAGGAGCCCCCCGAGAAACGGCCAGTCGACCCGCTCAAAGCCGTCCACGAAGCCAAAGCCCAGCGCCGCCAGCCAGATCAGCGGGATCCCCGGCAGCACCGGCACCAGCGTACCCAGCACGCCGATGACCATGAACAACAGCGCGACGGCAAAGGCCGTCCATTCCCAACCGCCCAAGGCCCACAACCTCCATCCGCACCGCGTCCACTGTACCATAACTTGGCACGGGCAGGCAGCCACGGGCGCCCGCCGGCGCCGGTGCCATCGCCCCGCGACGCAGGATCTTAATTTCGTTTCGGATAAATTGACCAGCGGGGCACATCGCCCAGGGCCGAGAACAACCGTGACCCGACGGGGTCCGGGACCGGGAAGGTGAAGCCATGGGATCCGCCGCGGCACCCGCGGCGCCGCGCCTTGTGCTGGACATCGGCACCCATAAGGTGCTGGGCCTGGCGGTCCGGAAACGGGCGGGGGACGGGGCCGGCGGGGTGGAAGTCCTCGCGTCGTGCTTCCTGCGGCATCACGGCCGGGCCATGCGAGACGGCCAGGTGCATGACGTGCCCGCGGTCGCCCGCACCCTGCGCCGGGTTAAGGAAAACCTGGAGGCGGCCGTCGGCGTGGCCTTTTCCCACGCCCACATCGCCGCCGCGGGGCGGGCCCTGCACACGGTGCGGGGCCGGGCCGAACAGGACCACGGCAGCCACACGGCCATCACCGAGGAAATGAACCGGCTGCTTGAGTGGGAAGCCGTGGCCGACGCCCAGTTGCGCCTGCTGGCTTCCCTGGAGGAAAGCGGGCAACGCCAGGGTTTCTATTGTATCGCCCACGCCCCCACCGGGTACTGGCTGGACGGCGATCCCATCGGCCGGCTGATGGGCCAGCGGGGACGGCGCACGGGCGTGGAGGTGCTGGCCACCTTCCTGCCGGGAGCAGTGGTGGACTCCCTGGAAGGCGCCCTGCACCAAGCCGGCCTCGAGATGGCCGGGCTGACCCTGGAGCCCATCGCGGTCCTGGAAGCCATCGTTCCGGACACCATGCGCCACCTGAACCTGGCCCTCGTGGACATCGGTGCCGGGACGTCGGACATCGCCTTGACCGGCGACGGGACGGTGCAGGCCTTTGCCATGGTCCCCGAGGCCGGCGACGCGATCACCGAGGCCATCGCCCGGGAGCTGCTCCTGGACTTTACCGTGGCCGAGCACGCCAAGCGGCAGGTGTCGGCCGGCGGCAGTGCGGTGGTGGAAAACGTGCTGGGCGAAAAGGTGGAGCTGACCGCCCCGCAGCTGGAGGAGATCACCCGGGCCGCGGTCCAGCGCCTCGCCACCCGCATCGCCGCGGAGGTGGCCCACTGGGCCCAGGATCCGCCCGCCGCGGTGCTGCTGGTAGGCGGCGGCAGCCAGACGCCGGGCTTGGCCGCGGCTCTGGCCAGCGCCCTGGATCTGGCACCGGCCCGGGTTTCCATCCGGGACCGGCGGGCGGTACGGGGCGTGGCGGGCGCCGGGCAGCTCCAAGGCCCGGACGTCATTACCGCCTTGGGCATCGCCCTGGTGGGCGCCCGCGGCGGAAACATGCCGCCGGTGCGGGTGCGGGTGGACGGGCGGCCCGTGTGCCTTTTCCTGCCCGACCGGTGCACCGTGCGGGAAGCGGCCCGCATCGCGGGGCTGCCCCTGCAGCGGCTGGCGGGACGCCTGGGCAGCGGCCTGACCGTGACCGTCAACGGCGAGCTGACGGTGATCCCGGGCACCCGGGGCACCGCGGCCACGGTGCTGGTCAACAACCAGCCGGCTTCTTTGGACACCATCCTCCAAAACCAAGACGAGGTCCAGCTGGGCGAACCCCAGGACGGCGAACCGCCCCGCGTGACGGTGCGGGACCTGGTGGATCAGTGGCTGGCCCGGCAGGAAGCGGCGGGACGGGGCGGGCCCGTGCGCATCCAGGTGGAAAACACGTGGCAGGACCTGCCCGTCCTGGTGCGGCGCAACGGCCATAAGGCGGAGCTGGACGAGACCATCGCGGATCGGGATCAGCTGGAAATCCGCTTTCCCCGGACCGCGGCCGAGCTGGTAGAGGCCTTGGGCCGCCAGGTGCCGGCCGCCGCCATCCGCTGCCTGGTCAACGGCGCGCCGGTCACGTGCCGCTCCGGCGCCGCGCTGCTGCGCAACGGCGAACCCGCAAGCCCCGACGATCCGGTGCGGGATGGGGACCGGTGGGACTGGGAACCGGGCCGGCCCATAACGGTGCGGGATGTCCTGCGGGAAGCCGGGCTGGCAGTCGAACGGACCCTGCACGTCACCCTCAACGGGCAGCCGGTGGCGGTGGCCGCCGTCGCCGACGTGCGCCGCAATGGCGTCCCGGCTGGCCTGGACGAAGCGGTCGTGGACGGCGATCGGCTGGAGGTGGCAGGGCCGGAGACGGTGCCCTTGTACCGGCTGCTGCCCTACGCCGGCATTCACCCCGAAACGCTGGCCCAGGGGCGCCGGGTGATCCTCGAGATCGACGGCCGCCCGGCGGGCTACACGGCGCCGGTCCAGGAAGGGGATGCCATCGCCATTCGCTTTGTGCCGGACGACGCCGCTGCGGGTCAAGGGGCGCCGGCGCCCCGGCTGCCCGCCTCCTAAAGGCCCGGGGAGGTCCAAGCCGGTCTTGTCTAGCGCAGATATACGGGATTGGTGAACACCCACGGCCGCCATCGGCCCCAGCGCCACAGCCGGGCCTCCACCCGGTAGACGCCGGGCTCGGTCACCCGCTGCTCCAGCGTGTCGCCATGGGCTTCGGCCACCACCCTTTCGGGGGTGCGCAGGGTGATCCGGCAGGCCACCGGGGCCTGCACCCGCAGCCACGCGCCGTCGCCCACGTCCAGCATGCCGCCCATGGGGACCTCCCGGACACCCCGCTGGGCGCTGAAGCGAAAGCCCCGGGCGTCGTGCAGATCGTCGTTGGCCACAAAGGCCCGCCCCGCGCCCAGCGCCTCCAGCACCAAGGCCTTGTCCTTTTGCACATCGCCCCGCCAGCCGCCGGCGATGAGGATGTGGGTCCGCACCGCGCGGAACATGCGTCGGTACGAGTACAGAATGCCGTGGGCGTCCTGGGATCCGATGCCCACCACCCGCTGGCCTTGGGCCCAGGCGGCCGCGAGCAAGGCGTCCCAGCGGGCCAGCGTTTCCGGAAAGGGGCCGCTGACAAACCGCCCCGGCGCCGCCAAGGCTGCCGCCAGGCGCCACACGCTCGTGACGTCCGTCAGCCAGTCCACCGTATAGGTCCAAATCTCCATCCCGGTGTAGCCGCGGACGGACCAGTCCGTCCACGGAAACACTTTCAGGGGGTAGCGCTCCGGCGGCGGATAGTCGGGATGGGCGATGAAGCCGAGGCCGCCTTGTCGATCGATGGCCTGGACGTACTCGGCTGGCCCGAGCCCCCGGGGCACCTCCTCGGTGATCCCCAAACCGAGGTAGTGGTTGCCGTCGTCGGGGGAAACCTCCGTGCCCACCAACAGCAGCGTCCGGCCGTACCAGCCTTCCTTGCCGTCCCGCAAGGGCGCGAGGGTATCGTGATCCGTAAGAACGAGAAAGTCGGTTCCTGCCCGCTGGGCGGCCCGCATGATGGCTTCGACGCTGCCCCTGCCGTCGGAATACCGGGAGTGCACGTGGATGACGCCCGCCTTGTCGTGCCAGCCGTCCTGCACCGCCATCCCTCCGCGCCCAGTATATTCCGCCCGCGCGGGCGTGGCAAATCCCATTGACCCAGTCTACCCTACGGGGTATAGTATAGGCAGCATCCGGAAGGCCCGGTTCCCGTCCAAGGGACTGCGGACGCCGCCCAGGCACCGCCCCGCCACAGCGGCCGGGTTCCGGAGACCAAGGATGAGCGGGTTGAACATGGCAGGCACCATCCGGGATCCTAAAGTGATTAAGCAGCTCACCGACCGCCTGCGCCGCATCGAGGGGCAAGCCCGGGGGATCCAGCGCATGCTCGAGGAAGGGCGTTCCTGCGAAGAGCTCATCACGCAGCTTTGCGCCCTGCGCAATGCAGTAAACAAGCTGGCGGTGCAAGTCATCGTGGAGAACCTGGAGGCGTGCATTCTCCAGGACAACCCAGAAATCGATCCCGAGGAAGCCCTGCAGGAAGCCAAACGGCTTTTCCTGCGGCTATAGCCCACACAGGAGGTCGGCACAGCATGTCCATGGCCGTCGGACAGGATTACGGGTACAGGCAGCGGGTGCGCCTCACCTACGACGAGGCGGTGGCCAAGGTGCGGGACACCCTTAAGGAGCAGGGCTTTGGCGTGCTGACGGAGATCGACGTGGCCGCCACCCTCAAGCAGAAGCTGGACGTGGACTTCGGCCGGCGCTACATCATCCTCGGGGCCTGCAATCCGAATCTGGCCCACCGGGCGCTGTCCGCGGAAACGGAGCTGGGCCTGCTTTTGCCCTGCAACGTGATCGTGTACGAAGACGGCGATGAAACCGTGGTCGCGGCGGTGGACCCCCACGCGATGCTGAGCGTCGTGCCCAACGACGCGCTCAAGGAAATCGCCGATGAGGCCGGCCGCCGGCTGCGGGCCGCCATCGACGCGGTGGCCGGTTGATTAGACCACCCGGTAGACCCGCCACGGCTCCCGCCGGCCCAGCTGCTCCTGCACCCGGGCGATGCGGGCGCGGCCGATGGCCGCGATGGTCCCGTACCCTGCCCGGCGGGCCGGCGAATCCGGGGGCGTGGGCTCGGGCCGTTGCACCACGATGAAGCGCCGGCCGCCCCCGTCTTCCGCGTTCAGCTCCAGCACCGCCTGGGCGGTGGTGCATGAGCCGGCGAAAAAGTCCAGCACGATGTCGCCTGCCCCCGGCCGGGTCACCCACTCCAGCATGCGCCGGACCAGGGCTACGGGCTTGGGATTGTCAAAGATGCCGGGCCCCAGCAGATCCGCCAGGTCGCGGCTGCCCTTGCTGGTCAAGTCCGTCCACAAAGTGCTGGCGAGGCGGGTGTCGGCGGGCGGCACGTAGTGCTCCGGTTTCCCCGAAGCCGACAGGCGCAAGAGATCCACCCGCCGCCCCCGGGCCAGCTGTTCCAGATACCAGGCGTCGATTTGCTCTTGGGTGACTTCCTCGGCGGTGACGCCCAGCTCGGCCAGCATGCGCTCGTAGTTGGCCGCCGCGGCCAGGCTGCGTTCCCGGCTCCAGCGCCACTGGCCCCGGGAGGGTGTGATGCCAAAGAGCGGGTAGCGCATGGTGGGGCGATCCGTGCCCCGCCAATGGCTGTTCCAGGTTCCCGGCCGCCGGGTTTCCCGGGGCACCCGCAGGTTGGGAAAGCGGGTTTCAGGCGTGCGGGCGTAGACCAGCACGTACTCATGCCCGGTGGCCAGCGCGGTGACCGAGGTGAACTGGGCCTGCACGCTCTTGATCCCGCGCGCCACGATGATGCAATTGCGAAAGCACCCGGGACCAAAGATTTCGTCCATGATGATCCGCAGCCGGTGCACCTCGTGGTCGTCGATGCTGACGAAGATGGCGCCGTCGTGGTGCAGGAGGTCCCGGGCCAGCACCAGGCGCGGGTACATCATGGTGAGCCAGTTTGCGTCGCTTTGGCGGTCCGCATACACGAAGCCTTGGCCCGTGTTGTAGGGCGGGTCGATGTAGATCATGCGCACCCGCCCCGCCAGGGCGGGCGCCAGCAGCTTGAGGGCCTCCAGGTTGTCGCCCTCGATGAACAGGTGCCCCGGATCGCTCAGCAACGGGTGGACGCCGCCGGCTCCGCCCCGGTGGGCCGGCCCCTGGGCATGGCCGCGGGCACCGCCACGGGCGCCGACGGGCCCGCCCGGCGCCGCAAGTGGCTTTCCCTGCGCATCCACGAGGCGGCCCCGCGGGGGGCGGCGGGCCAGCGCCCGCGCCTCTTGTTTTCCCGGCCAGCTCAGGCGCAACCCAGTCCCTCCCACGGCCCCCCGGCCGGCAGCGGCGGGTTGGGGCGCCGCGTTTTGTCAAAGGAATACCCTTTCCCGGACAGAATTCCTGGTAGCAGCTGTCCCCAAGGACCGACGGACGGCCGCCCGCGCTGGGCGGCGTTGAGGTCACCGGGTAACGGCGGGATTGAATGGGACGGAGCAGGCACAAGCGCAGCAACTGTGACAGCAACGGCAGCCCCACGCATGACAGCAACGGCAGCCCCACCCGTGACCAGCGCGACAACGGCGGGGCGCAGCGGGCCCGCCGGCTGGGCCTCTTCTTAGGGCCGGCCTTGTTCGCGCTGCTTTTGGGCGCGCCCGCCTGGTGGAGCTGGGACTTGGGGGGCCTGGACGGCCCGGCCCGCAGGGCAGTGGCCGTAACCCTTTGGATGGCGGCCTGGTGGGTTACCGAAGCCATCCCCATCAACGCCACCGCCCTGCTGCCCATCGTGCTGTTTCCCCTCACCGGCGTGCTGCCCGCCAGCCAGGTCACCCTGTCCTATGGAAACCCCCTCATCTTCCTCTTCCTGAGCGGCTTTCTGCTGTCGGTGGCCATTCAAAAGTGGGGGCTGCACCAGCGCATCGCCCTGCGCATCATCATGGCGGTGGGGTTTTCCCCCGCCCGCATCGTGTTGGGGTTCATGGCGGCCACCGGATTCTTGTCGCTGTGGATCTCCAACACCGCCGCGGCCCTGATGATGGTGCCCATCGGCTTGGCCGTCATCCGCCAGGTGGACGCCATCCTCTGCCGGCCCCGCGCCCCGGGCCCAGGAGCGCGCGCCACCGGGGAAAAGGCCGCCCGGCCCGGGGCCCCCGCCGTCAAGGGCGCTGGGCTGGAGGGCGTCCGCTTTGGCAATGCCTTAATGCTGGGCATCGCGTACGCCGCGTCCATCGGGGGTCTGGGCACCCTCATCGGCAGCCCGCCCAACGCCGTCTTTGCCGGATACGTCTCCGCCGCGTTCGGCGAGACCATCACCTTCGTCGACTGGATGAAGTTCGGGCTGCCCCTGGCCGCCCTAGGGCTTCTCCTCGCGTGGGTGTACCTAACTCGGGTGGCCCACCCGCTGCCCGCAGCCCACATCCCCGGCGCCAAAACCATCATCGACCAGGCCTACCGGCAGCTGGGGCCCATGAGCACCGCTGAGAAGCGGGTGGCCGCGGTGTTTGCGCTGGTGTCGCTGCTGTGGATCGCCCGGGGATTTCTGGAAGCTCCCCTCGCGGCCCTCGGCTTGTCGGGCATCACCGACACCACCATCGGCATGGCGGGAGCCTTGGCCCTTTTTGTGCTGCCCAACGGAAACCGCCGCGGCGGCGCCCGGCAGGCCGGGGCGGCCGCAGGCGAGGGCACCCAAGCCGCCCTCCAAAAAGCGGCCGCGGCCGAAGACGCCGGCCGCGGGCTCATCGACTGGAAGGATACCGTGCACATCCCGTGGGGTGTCCTGCTCTTGTTTGGCGGCGGGCTCGCCCTGGCCAGCGGCATCGAGACGTCGGGCGCCGCCCGGTGGGCAGCGGAGCAGCTGGCGGTCCTTAAGGGCACGCCGCCGCTGCTGGTGGTGGCCGCGGTGATCGTGGTGGTCCTGATCTTGACCGAAGTGACGTCCAACACCGCCACGGCCACCATCTTTATGCCGGTGGTCGCGGGGGTCGCCGCAGGCCTTGGCGTCCATCCCTACCTGCTGATGGCCGCTGCTGCCACGGCCGCGTCGTGCGCCTTCATGCTGCCGGTGGCCACCCCGCCCAACGCCGTCGTGTTCGGCACCGGCTGCGTCACCTTGCGGGACATGATCCGGGCCGGCCTCTGGCTCAACATGGCGATGACCGTGGTCATGACGGCCCTGGTGCACTGGTGGCTGCCCATCGCGTGGGGGATTCGCCCCGGGAGCTAGCCGCCGGCGCCGGGCTCAGGGCAGGTGCGGACCGCGCCTACACCAGCCGGCGCAAGAGCTCCTCCCGGTCGCCCGGCAGGCAGTCGATAATGGGCACCTCCAGCAGCGTGTACGCGCCCGGCGGCTGGCGCAGGCTGGCCCGGGCTGCCGCCACCATCACCTGCGACGTCAGGGCCGGGTTGTTGATGCGGATGTCGTACAGGAACTGCTGGTTGTGGGTGCGGCCCGAGACGCCCCGGCGCTCGATGCGCACGCCGTGGCCCACGTCCATGAGGGCCTGGACCGACGCCACCTGGTTCACCCGGGTGTCGTCGTAGCGGAAATAGGGGTCTTCCAGGATGCGCTGCTTCACGGTTTCGAACTCGGTGCCGGGCTCCAGCTCCACATAGACCATGCGCCGGTGCAGGCCTTGTCCCAGGGGCACCGTCAGGGACAGCGCGTCCTTGACCCCGGGGATGGCCTTGACGGCCACCGTGTGGCCCATGCTCATCCCCGGCCCGTAGTTGGTGTAGGTGATGCCCCGGGGCGCCATAAACTCCAGCATGGCCCGCACCATGGAGTTGGTGCCCGGGTCCCAGCCCGCCGAGATGATGGCCACCGCGCCGTGGGCCCGGGCGGCTTCGCCCAGCTGCCGGCGCACGTCAACCAGCTCGCCGTGGATGTCGTAGGAATCCACCGTGTTGATGCCCCGGGCCAGATAGTGCAAGGCGGCTTCGGGCACCTGCCGGGTCGGCAGGCACAACAGCGCCACGTCTACGGCGCCCAGCTCGGCCACATCGCCCACCACGGGAATGGCCGGATCGATGCCGTCCCGTTGGGCGGGATTGCGGCGCACGATGCCGGCCAGCTCCATGTCGGGGGCTTCCTGCACCGCGTCCACCGCGGCTCGCCCGATGTTGCCGTAACCTACGATCGCGATTCTCGCTTTACCGCTCATGGCGACTCCCGTCTCCTTTCCACCCGAAAAGGGTTTTTGCTGGCCGCCCCATTTCCCTGCCGATGACGGGCGCGTCCCGCGGGCAGGCACCCCGCCCCCGGCCGTCGAATGGCTTGACCGCGCCCGCCGCCGCAGCAGGGGGGGCGCGCGGCAACTTACAGGGAGCCAGCATTCCGCAGGCACCGGCCGGGGGGAAACCGATCCCGGCCAGCGGCCAGGACGAATCGGCAACATGCGAAGGAGGAGCAGCTGCCGTGGAGATCGTGGTTCAGCAAGGCAACATCACCGAAGCGGCCGCCGATGCGGTCATCGTCAACCTCTTTGAAGGGGTCACCCAGCCGGGCGGCGCCACCGGTGCGCTGGACGCCCGCATCGGCGGGCTCATCCGCCGGCTCATCGCCAACGGCGAGCTGCGGGGCAAGCTCAACGAGACGGCCGTGCTGCACGTGGGCGACGGGTTTCCCTTCCGCAAGGTGGTCGTCGTAGGCCTGGGCAAAGCGTCCGAGTTTGACGCCGAGCGGGTGCGGCAGGTAAGCGCCGCCGCGGCCCAGGCGGCCGCCCGGGGCCGGGTCAAGACCATCGCCACCATCGTGCACGGCGCCGGCATCGGCGGGCTGGACGTGGCCGCGGCCGCGCAGAGCGTGGCCGAAGGGACGCTGCTGGGCCTGTACCGGTACGACAAGTACAAGACCCGCCGGGAGGACAACGGCGCGCCGGACGAGGGCCGCCCCGAGCGGGTCGTCGTGGTCGAGATGGACGCGGGCAAGCTGCCGGTCATCCGAGCGGCGGTGGAGCGGGGCGTCGTCTTGGCGGAGGCCACCAACTTTGCCCGGGACCTGGTCAATGCACCCGCGAACGAGCTGACGCCCGCGGAACTGGCCCGGCGGGCCCAGGCCATGGCGGAAGAGGAAGGGCTCGAGTGCACCATCCTGGACCGGGAGGAGATGGCCCGCCTGGGCATGGGGGCCCTCTTGGGCGTGGCCCAGGGGAGCGCCCACGAGCCCAAGCTCGTCGTGCTGCGCTACCGGGGCGGCGAGGGCCCGCCCATTGCGCTGGTGGGCAAGGGCGTTACCTTTGACACGGGCGGCATCAGCCTCAAGCCCAGCCAGGGCATGGGGGCCATGACCAGCGACATGGCGGGGGCCGCCGCGGTGTTGGGAGCCATGCGGGCCATCGCCCGCCTCAAGCCCCGCCAGCACGTCATCGCCGTGGCGCCCTGCGTGGAGAACATGCCCTCGGGCACGGCCCAGCGGCCCGGCGACATCGTGCGGGCCATGACGGGCAAGACCATCGAGATCGACAACACCGACGCCGAAGGCCGGCTCATCCTGGCCGACGCGGTGGCCTACGCGGAGTCGCTGGGCGCGGCCACCATCATCGACGTGGCCACCTTGACGGGCGCGTGCGTGGTGGCGCTGGGCCACATCTACACGGGCCTGGTCAGCAACGACGACGCCCTGGCCGAGGCCCTCATGGCCGCGGGGCGCAAGGCCGGCGAGCGCTACTGCCGCCTGCCCGCGGATCCCGAGTACAAGGAACAGTACAAGAGCGACGTGGCCGACATCAAAAACACGGGCGGGCGGCCGGCGGGCGCCATTACGGGAGCCCTCATCATCAGCGAATTCATCGACAAGGCCCGCTGGGCCCACCTGGACATCGCCGGCACCGCCCGGGCCGAGAAGGCCCGCCACTACGTGCGCAAGGGCGCGACGGGCGTGGCCGTGCGCACGCTGGCCGAGTACGTCTGCAGCCTGGGGTAGGCGCGTGGCGGGCGCCTCAGCAAGGCCGCGGGGAGCCGGCCCTGGGGGGACTTGGGGCTGGCTCCCTGCAGTTTAGGTTGATATGCCAGAATATTGTGTGTCTATAGTCAGTGGGAGGACTTTTCCCTTGCCCCCGCTAATTGGTGATCTACGTTTCTTCAATGAGTACAGTGTTTCTATAAAAGAAACATTGGCGCGGAGGTCCCATGGCGAAACCGGCGCTGCTGCAAACGTTGGACCGGGCGTTGACCCTGCTGGCGGCCTTTGACCGCGAGCATCCCGAGTGGGGCGTGACCGAGTTGGCCCATCATTTGGGCCTGCCCAAGAGCGTCGTGCAGAAGACGCTGGCCACCTTTGCCCGCCACGGGTTCGTGCACCAGGAGCCGGGGCGGCGCCGCTACCGGCTGGGGACACGGCTCTTGTCCTTGGCGCGGCTGGCCCAGCCGGAGCTGGCCCGCATCGCCGATCCCCACATGGTCCGGCTGGCGGCCGCGACCAAGGAAACGGTCAAGCTCACCGTCGTGGACGGAAACCAGGCGGTCATCGCCCATGCGGTGGAAAGCCCCCATTCGCTGCGCATGACCGGCCGTGTCGGCGAACGCCACGACTTCCACCTGGGCGCATCCAACAAGGTGCTGGCCGCATACCTGCCCTGGGAGACGGTGTGGGCCGCCTTGTCGGCCCGCCTGCCTGCCGGCCACCCCCTGCTCCAGGATGCCGCCCGGTTTCGGAGCGAACTGAAGGCCATCGCCCGGCAAGGCTACGCTGTCTCCCACAGCGAGGTGGAGCAAGGCGTCACCAGCGTCTCGGTGCCGCTCTGCGGGCCCGGCGGCGAGGTGCAGGCCAGCCTCAGCATCGTCGGCCCCAGCCTGCGGGTGGCAGGCGACGGCTGGCGCCGGTGGCTGGACCTGCTCCGATCCACCAAGGCCGCCGTGGAGCGGGAGCTCGGGTGGGAGGACCCGCCAAGCCTGCCGGACAGAAAGGGGGTGCCGCCGCTCGCCGTTGATCGCCAAGCGTAGGATGCAGCGCCCTGAAAAGCCAGAAACCTTGTGCACTGAAACACCGAAAAGGGGGATGCCATCGTGTTGACCAGCAAGCTGCGGGCCGGGCGCGGCGCGGCCATGGCGCTGGCCGCCGTCCTCTTGCTCGCTGGGCTTTCCGCCGTGGGCCACAGCGACTTGGCCCTCGCGCAGACCCGCCCCGTGCTGCGGGTCGGTTCGGGCGTGGCCGACGTGGGCACCTTGGACCCGCATTTTGCCACCAATTTCGGCGAGTATCCCATCGTCAAGGCCATCTTCAACGGCTTGGTGGACCTGCCGGCCGGCACCGTCGACATCGAGGGCATCGAGCCTGACTTGGCCGAAAGCTGGACCATCAGCGAGGACGGGCGGCTCCTGACCTTCTACCTGCGCCGGGGCGTGCAGTGGCACCACGGCTACGGGGAATTCACGTCCGAAGACGTCGTCTTCTCCTTTGAGCGCGTGGCCGACCCGGCCGTCGGCTCGCCGTGGCGGAGCGAAGTGGCCAACATTAAGGAAGTGCGGGCCCTCGACCGCTACACGGTGGAGATCGAGCTCCACGAGCCCGACCCCTTCGCGCTCCTGCGCCTGGTGGGGTATCACTCCGGTTTCATCGTCAGCAAGCAGGCCGTCACCGAGCTGGGTGACGAGCACCGTTTCCGTCCCATCGGCACCGGCCCGTTCGCGTTTGCTGAGTACAATCCCCGGCGCAATGTGGTGCTGACGGCCAACGACCAGTACTACAAGGGCGCGCCCAAGCTGGGAGGCCTCGAGTTCCGCTTCATGCCCGACACCGCCACGCGGGAGCTGGCCCTGCGCACCCGCGAGGTGGATACCGCGGACGGCGACTCCGAGCAGATCTGGGTCGACCGCATGCGCTCCCAGGGAGTCATCGTAGAGCTGGTGGGTCCCGGCAACGGGTACTTCATCCAGTACAACCTGACCAAGCCGCCCTTTGACAATCTCAAAGTGCGCCAGGCGCTGTCCTTCGCGGTCAACCGGGACGAGATCGTCCAATACCTGGGCACCTCCATCGCCCGGCCGCTGCGCAGTCCCGTGCCGGCCGGCTATTTCGGCCACACCACCGAGGGCATCGAGACGTATGAGCACAACCCGGAACGGGCGCGGCAGCTGCTGGCGGAGGCCGGTTATCCCAACGGTTTCGAGTTTGAGATCTATATCAGCGAAGCCACCAGCTACTTGCCCTTCGCACAGCTCCTGCAGGAGCAGTGGCGGCGCATCGGCGTGACCATGCGGCTGAACGTCATCGACCACGCCAGCTACCACGCCCGCATCCGTGAGGACGTGAACGGCGTCATCTTCTACAACGCCACTCGCCTGCCCATCGCGGACGTGTACCTGTCGCAGTTCTACCACAGCGACGCGATCATCGGGAAACCGACGGCCATCACCAACTTCTCCCACCTGGGCGACGTGGTGGACAACATCGACGCCTTGATCGAGCAGGCCCGCTCCGAGCTCAACCCCGACCGGCAAAGGGAGCTGTACGCCGAGGCGCAGCGGCGCATTATGGCGGCCGCGGCCGCCATGCCCTACGCCCAGCGCTACTCGGCGGTGGCGCGGCAGCCGTACGTGGATCTGGGTTACGAGCTGGTCGGGCCCAACCAATTCGACAACCTGTTTGAGCATTACATCTACAACGAGAAGACCAGCATCAACCGCTGACGCGCACCCGGTCGGCAAACCCGAGACAGGCTCCAGGCCGGCGGGAGGACCCAGCAGGCCCTAAGCGGCTGGCGACCCGCCCAACAAAGGCGGGCCCATCGGCCGGGCCTGCCCGGTCCCCCCGCCGGCGCGAGCCGGGGAGGCAACGGGGCTTTGAAGGCCTACATCACGCGGCGACTGTTGTCCATTATTCCAACGCTGCTCATCGTCGGGAGCATCGTCTTCTTCGTTATGCGCCTGGCTTCGGGCGACCCGGCCACGGCCATGCTGGGGGCATCGGCCACGGCGGAATCCATCGCCCGCCTGCGGGAGCAGCTGGGCCTGGACCGGCCCCTAATCGTGCAGTATCTGGACTTCCTCCTGGATGCCCTCCGGGGCGACTTTGGGCGTTCCTACGCCACGGGCCGGCCGGTGGCGGAACAGATCTTCGCCGCGTTTCCCGACACGCTGGAGTTGGTCTTTTGGGGGATGCTTATCGGGACGCTCATCGGCGTGCCCACCGGCATCATCGCCGCCGTGCGGCCCAACAGCATCTTTGACTACGCGAGCCGCGTCGTGGCGCTCTTGGGGCTGTCCATGCCGCCGTTTTACCTGGGCATTCTCCTGCTGCTTCTGTTTGCCGTCAACCTGGGCTGGTTTCCGGTCATCTCCACGCCGCAGCCGGGCTTTTCCGGGCGGCTCTATGCGGTCTTTCTGCCGGCCTTGAGCCTCGGACTCGTACAGGCGTCTTTCATCATGCGCTCGGTGCGCTCGTCGCTCTTGGAGGTGCTGCAGGAAGACTACATTCGCACCGCCCACGCCAAGGGGGTCCCGCCGGCCCAGGTCCACTACCGGCACGGGCTGCGCAATGCCCTGATCCCGGTTATCACCGTCTTTGGGCTGTACCTGGGGACGCTTTTGGCCGGCACGGTGCTGACGGAAACCGTGTTTAACCGCCCGGGGATGGGACGGCTCTTGGTGGGCGCCATCCAGCAGCGGGACTACCCGCTGATCCAGGGCGGGCTGATGATCTACGCAGCCGTCATCGTGGTGGTCAACACGGCGGTAGACATCCTATACGGCCTCGTCGACCCGACCATCCGTTATGACTGAGGGAAGGAGATCCCCCGTGGCAGCAGAAATCCAGCGCTCCCCCTCCAACGGCACGGCACCGGAGACGGCCAACGGCACAAACAACCGGGCCGCCGCCGGCTTCGCGGCCATCTGGCATGCCCGCTGGATGCGGCGTTTCCGCCGGGACCGCATGGCCGTGGGCGGCGTCATCTTCGTCGTGCTGCTCATCTTCGTGGCGGTGTTGGCCCCGTGGCTGGCGCCCTACGATCCCGCGGAGCAGCATATCCTCTATCGCCTGCGGGGGCCGAACGAAATGTTCCGGCTGGGAACCGACGAGTTTGGCCGGGACGTGCTCTCCCGCCTCATCTACGGCAGCCGCGCCTCACTGGTGGTGGGGCTCGCTTCGGTGTTCCTGGCCGGAGTGCTGGGCACCGTCATCGGCGGGATTTCGGGGTACATGGGCGGGCGGGTGGACCAGATCATCTCCAGCGTCACCAACATCCTCATGTCCTTTCCCAGCCTCCTGCTGGGGCTGATGGTGGTGGTGGCCCTCGGTCCGGGAACGACCAACGTGGTCATCGCGGTGGCGCTGTCCCTCCTGCCCAATTTCATCCGGCTGGCCCGGGGGCCGGTGCTGGCCCTGCGGGAAAAGGAGTTCGTCCAGGCGTGCCGGGCCATCGGGGTCAGCGAAGCCCGCATCATCCTGCGCCACATCATCCCCAACATCCTGGGCCCCATCTCGGTCATGTCCACCTTGTGGATCGCGACGGCCATCCGCACCGAGGCGAGCTTGAGCTTCCTCGGCCTCGGCGTGCAGCCGCCGACACCCAGCTGGGGCAACATGATCCGCTCAGGAGTCAATAACATCTTGAGCAACCCGTGGCTGGCCGTCTTCTCCGGCCTGGCCATCACCGTCACGGTGCTGGCCTTTAACGTCATCGGCGATGGGCTAAGGGATGCGCTGGATCCGAAGCAGCGACCGTGAACCGGGCCGGCGCCGGGGCGGCGGGCGGCATGGGCTTGCGCGCGATGAGCAGGGCCGGCCCGAGTGCCCGCCCCGGGGCCGGCGGTTAGATGGGAGGAACCCGACGTGCAACCTCAAGGGCTGATGGACCAGTTTGCCCGCTGGCAAGGGGAAATGCTGCAGCTGCTGGAACAGCTGGTCAACATCGATTCAGGCACGGGGCACGCGCCCGGCATCGAAGCCATCCTGGACATCCTGGAGCCGCGCCTCGCGGAGCTGGGGCTCGCGACGCGGCGCTTCCCGTCGCCGGTAGGCCCGCATCTGGTGGCGGACGGCTCCCGGGAGCCCCGGGTGCTGTTGATGGGCCACATCGATACCGTCTTTCCCGTGGGCACCGCCGCCCAGCGGCCCTTCCGCATCGAGGGCGGGCGGGCGTACGGGCCGGGCGTCATGGACATGAAGGCGGGCATCGTGTCCATGCTTTACGTTCTCAAGGCCTTGGCCCTGCAGGGCCTGCACCAGCACGCCCGGGTCATCATTAACGCCGACGAGGAAATCAGCTCGCCCCACTCCAGGGCGCTGGTGGCCCAGTACGGGCCGGAGTGCCGGGCGGCCTTCGTCTTTGAGCCCGCCCGGTCTATGCAGGAAGTGATCACCCTGCGCAAAGGCGTGGGCGACGTGACCATTACCGTCAAGGGCCGGGCCGCCCACGCGGGCGCGGCGCCGCAGGACGGCCTCAGCGCCGTGCAGGAGCTGGCCCGGATCACGCTGGCGCTGCACGCCTTGACCGACCTGGAGCGCGGCGTCTCCGTCAACGTGGGTGTCGTCTCGGGCGGCACAGCCCGCAACGTGGTGGCGGAGCAGGCCCTGGCCCGGGTGGATTTGCGCTTTCCTACCAAGGCCGACGGCGAAAGGCTGATGGAGAGCATCCGCGCCGTCTGCACGCCGTCCCATCCGGGCTACGAGATCCAGGTCACCGGCGGCATAACCCGGCCGCCGCTGGAGCGCCGGCCGGAGATCGAGGCGCTGTTTGCGCACGTACAGGCCGCCGGGCGGGCGCTGGGCCTAGAGCTGGTGCAGTCCTCCTCAGGCGGGGTATCCGATGGCAACTTGATCGCGGATGCCGGCGTCCCCGTCATCGACTCCATCGGCCCGGTGGGCGGCAACGCCCACAGCGACGACGAATACCTCGAGGTGGACTCCATCGTCCCCAGGGCCGCCCTGGCGACGCTGGCCATCGGGCAATGGCTGGCCCGGCAGGCGCAGAACGCCGCCTCATGACCGACCGGTTTTTGCCCGGGTCGTGGACACGACCGGCGCCTATTCCCGGTCTTCCAAAGATGCGGCCTGGGAAGCACGGAAACCCGCTGGAACGATGAAACTGTCCCGGCCATGGCTGGCACAGCTACAGGAAATCTTTCCGGGCGAAAGAAACAGTTATTCCTGTGCTGGCAACTCGGTCTCTTCGGGAACCGCAGATTAGGGGGGGGGAATTGCCTTGCATCAAACCCGTTGGATGCCGTTTGTCGCCTTGCTGCTGGCCTTGGGCCTGGCGGCCGCCGCCTTGGCCCAGGAGGGCGGGTCCGCCGCACCCCAAGGGGGGGCGCCGGAAGAGCCGGTCACCGCCGAGCCCGTCCCCGACACCCCGGCCCAGATCGTGATCGAAGTACCGTCCCAGGGCGGCCTCGGCTACAACGAAAACGGGCACCTGGTGGTGCGGGCGGTGCTGCACAACGTGGGCACGCAAACCGCGCAGCCGCTGGACCTCATTGCCTTGGTCCTCAACGACTGCGTTCTGCGGGAAGTGCCCCAGACGTGCCGTTTCGTGGCCTTCGGACGGTTTCCAGCCGTTGGAACGGAGGGCATCGCACCGGGAACGAGCCTGCCGATCACCTTTGACTTCGGACCGGTCCCCGACGTGGACCTTTCCCGCTCCTTTATCCTCTGGCATTCGGTGCAGTGAGGGCGCTGGTTGGACGTTGCTTGCAACCTGGTCGTCGGCTGGGGTATAGTAGAAGCGGCGCGGGGGCGCTGGATGGCGCCCCCGCCGCCCGAGGCCCCGTAGCTCAGGGGATAGAGCGGCGGTTTCCTAAACCGCGCGCGCAGGTTCGAGTCCTGCCGGGGCCACCAAAGGGACAGGGCGTTTCCCGTGGGCCTAGAAAGGCCTGGGAAACGCCCCGTTTTTTTAAAGGGCGCCGGCCTGCCCGCCGCGCGGAGCCGCGGGGCGCAGGGCCGGCGCCGGCGCGCGTGGCCAGGGTGACGCTTAGTTCACTTGCCGGAACCGGATGTTGGCCTCCAGGCGGATCAAGTCCTCCACGCTCAGCACCAGCGGCACCCGGGGCTGCTGCAGGTTGAACTCCGCGAAGGTGAATTCGGTCCGGGCTTCAATGCGCATGGCGCCTGGTTCAAAGGTGGCGGTGCCCGTCCACTCCACCCGGCGGGTGAGGTCCTTGATGGTCAGGTCGCCCACGATGGTCACCGGCACGCTCCCTTCCTCGGGCAGCGGCCAGGGAAGCCCCTGCACCTCGACAGGAACCAGGATCGCGTCTTGCCAGCGGGCGGTTTCCAGCGTGTTGTAGCGCACGTAGTTGTCCCGCTGCGGCCGGTCGCTCTGCAAGGTGGCCAGATTCACCCGCACTTCCGACAGTTCGGTCACGATCCGGCCCTGCTCGTCAAAGACCGCGGCGCCCGAGATGTAGTCGGTGCGCCCCACGGCATCGCCGGGCAATGTGACGCCCACCAGCTCTTCCCGGACGCGGTACAGGGCCTCGCTGGCGTCCGGATCCACCTCAAATCGGTAGGCGCCGGCCGTCCCTTGGGCTAAGCCGTTGTCGACCCCGCCCAAAAGGGCCAGCCCCCACCCGACCATAAGCGCCAATGCTGCCGCCACTGTCTTGCGTCCTTGCACAACCCCCACTCCCATCTGCCTTGGCGCCCCGACGGGCCTGCCGCGACGCGGGGCTCCGGGGCGCCGGGAAAATGCCATCCGCTTGCCTTAGACGCTGCAGATGGGCGGATGGTTCACCCGTGTTCCGGGCCCAGGGTCGCACGCCCCCGCCCGTCCCCGTTCTCGCATGGCCAATGCTCAGTAGGCCGCGACGGAGCCCGCCGGCCGGCGGCTGTCGTGGGCGCCGTAGAGCTTGCCGGTTTCCGGATCGACCAGGATCGCCTCAGCCACGCCCCAGGTCGTGGCGCTGTCGGTGAAGTTGTGGCCCATCTCCTCCAGGATGCGCCGGGTGTCGGGCGAGAGGGCAAAGCGCTCCAGGTACACCGTGTCCGGCAGCCACTGGTGGTGGATGCGGGGCGCATCGATGGCCTCCTGAACGTTCATGCCGTAATCGATGACGTTCATGATGGACGCCAGGGTAATGGTGATGATGCGGGAACCGCCCGGGCTGCCGGTGACCATGAACACCTTGCCGTCCTTCTTGACGATGGTGGGCGACATGGAGCTCAAGGGCCGCTTGCCCGGCGCGACCGCGTTGGCCTCGCCCTGCACCAGGCCAAAGGCGTTGGGCACGCCCGGTTTCGCCGTGAAATCGTCCAGCTCGTTGTTCAGGAAGAAACCGGTGTCGCCGGCGATCTTCTTGACGCCGAAGCTCAGGTTGATGGTGTAGGTGACCGCCACCGCGTTGCCCCATTGGTCCACGATGGAGTAGTGGGTGGTGTTGGTGCCTTCATGGGGCGGCACCCCCGGCGCGATGTCCTCGGAACGGGCCGCCCGGTGGGGATCGATCTGCTCCCGGATGAGGGCCGCGTACTCCTTGGACAGCAGCCGGTCCAACGGATTGTCCACGAACTCGGGGTCGCCCAGGTAGGTGTTGCGGTCCACGTAGGCGTGGCGCATGGCCTCCACCATGTAGTGCACGGCTTGGGCCGAGTGCCAGCCGAGCTCGCCCATGGGGTAGCCCTCGAGGATGTTGAGGATCAGGCAGATGGTGGTGCCGCCGGAGCTGGGCGGGGGCGAGGAGATGATCTCGTAGCCCCGGTACGTGCAGCGCACCGGCTCGTACTCGGTTACGTTGTATTGGGCAAAGTCTTCCAGGGACAGGATGCCGCCGTTGGCCTCGCTGGCCGCGACGACGGCGGCGGCGATGGGGCCCTTGTAGAAGGCGTCGGGACCCTCATCCGCGATAAGCTGCAGGGTGTTGGCCAACTGCGTCTGCACCAGCCGGTCGCCCACCTGGTAAGGCTCCCCATCCTTGAGGAAGATGGCGGCCACGTTGGGCTCGGCGCGAAAGGCCTCCAACGGCGGGTTGAGGACGTCGTCGCCAGGGACGAGAATGAAGCCCTCGCGCGCGAGCTTGATGGCGGGCTCCATCAGCTCCTGCCGGCTCATGGTGCCGTACTTTTCCCGGGCGTATTCCAAGCCCATGACGGTGCCGGGGACGCCGACGCCCAGGTACGTGTCGGTGCTGGCGCCGGGGATCACCTCGCCGTTCTCATCCAGGTACAGATCCCGGTGGGCGGCCAGGGGCGCCTTCTCCCGGAAATTGATGAAGATGTCGCGGCCGTCGGCCAGCGAAATCAGCATGAAACCGCCGCCGCCGATGTTGCCTGCGCTGGGCAGGGTGACCGCCAGGGCGTAGCCCACGGCCACCGCGGCGTCCACCGCGTTGCCGCCCTTCTTGAGCACTTCCAGCCCTACCTGGCTGGCCAGGTGCTGGGCCGTCACCACCATGCCCCGCTGCCCTTCGACGGGCGCCGGCGCCGCGGCCAGCACCGGGCCCGCGGCGCTGGCCAGGCCTAGGGCCACGGCCGCCGCCACGGCCACGATCACAGCACTCCACCCACAGGGATACGCGTTGCGCATCTCGGCTTCCCTCCTCGCGGTTGTGCCCGCGGATTTTCCGCCGGCGCCGGCGTTCCAGTGCGGCGCGGCCTAGAGGGCCACGCCCCCGACGCGCCTTGGGCCAGCGGGTGCGCCGTATGATTTCCGGCGGGAGCCTCAGTTCTCCTGTGGGACCAATGGCTCACAGTTTTTGGGTTCCGGGGGAGGAAAAAGGTCCGGGTGCACAATCCAGGCCATAATTTCCAGGCCGTCCACGATGCGCGGCCCCGGCCGGTTGAAATACGCGTTGGCGTTGACCGCGTACACCCGCCCCGCGCGCACGGCCGGCAGGTCCTGCCAGCCCGGCAGCCGCATCAGGCCGTCGGCTTCGGCCGCGGCTCGCCGGGTGTCGTAACCGCAAGGCATGAGGACCAGCACGTCGGGGGCCGCGTCCACCACCTGCTGCCACAAGACCCGGCTAGAGGGCTTTCCCGCCTGGGAAAGGACCGGCACGCCGCCGGCCAGCTCCACCATTTCCGGCACCCAGTGGCCGCCGGTGTAGGGCGGCTCGTACCATTCGATGCAGGCCACCCGCGGGCGGTGGGCCACAGCGGCGGTGCGGGCCCGCACCGCGGCCATGCGGCGTTCCAGATCCGCCACCACGGCCGCTGCCGCTTCCGGCACGCCGCAGGCATCGCCTACCCGCCGGATGTCCTCCAGGATGTCCGCCAGCGTATGGGGATGCAGCGCCACTACCGCGGGCCGCTGACCCAGCAGCGGCAGGATGGTGTCCAAGTGATCCCCCGTGACCGCACATACCTCGCACAACGTTTGGGTCACAATCATATCCGGCTGCAGCTCCCGGATAGCCTCTTCGTCTACCCGGTAGACGCTCTGGCCTTCCCGGGCCAGCCGGGACACCGCGGCATCGATCTCCGCGGGGCTCAAACGGTCCGGATCAAAGGCCGGACGCACCAGGATCCGCTTAGTCTGAGCGTCCGGGGGATAGTCGCACTCGTGGGTCACGCCGCACACCCGATCCCCCAAGCCCAGGGCGTACAAAATCTCCGTCGCGCTGGGCAAGAGCGATACAATCTGGCGGGCCGTGGCCGGCATGGATCCACCTCCTCGGGCTGCTACGCGCCCCGTCGCCTCTCCCAGGCGCGCCGCTGCAGCTCCCGGATCTCGGCGGCCAGTTCGGGCGCCGGCCCGGCCACGGCGATGCCGGGCGCCACCTCTTGCACGGGCAGCGGGCGCACCGGGGGCGCAGGTGCCCCGAATTCCTTGCGCCATTCCATGAGCTGCTGGGAAGAGCTGGCGTAGACGATCCTGCCGATGCCGACCCAGGCGTTGGCCGCCGCGCACATGGGACAGTGCTCGCCGGAGGTGTACATGGTGCACGCGGCCCGCTCCTCAGGGCTCAAGTTGGCCGCGGCCCAGCGGGCCAGGTTGAATTCCGGATGCTGGGTCGGATCGCCCGTGGCGGCGATGCGGTTGCGGTCCTCCGCCAGCACCCGGTTGCCGGGGCCCACCAGGACCGAACCGAAGGGTTCATCGCCCGCCTCCAAGGCCTCCCGGGCCAGCTGGACGCACCGGCGCAGGTGGGCGAGATCGTTCTCCGTCAGCACGGGCAAGTCCCCTCCCCATTTCCCGCCGTTGACCAGCGGTGAACC
The DNA here is from genome assembly GCA_035304545.1 of Limnochordales bacterium. GTDB lineage: Bacteria > Bacillota > Limnochordia > Limnochordales > ZCTH02-B6 > ZCTH02-B6. The sequence continues at coordinate 31,691 of DATGPV010000051.1, forward strand.
AAGTCCTTCCCCACCGCCATTCGGCTGCGCCGCGGGAAGTCCTGCCCGCGCCTAGGCTAGCCCGCCCGCTCCTGGCGCACGTCTTCCAGGGGCGGCCGATCCGCGAGGCTCCCGGCCGGGTGCAACGCTACCGCATCGGGCCGCACCCGCAGCCGGTCCCGGGCCTCGGCGGCCAGGGCCGCCTTAAGCGCGTCGGCCGCACCCGGTTCCAGAGCGTCCCCGCCTTGGATCTCCGCGTCCAGCAGGAGCCGATCCCGGTGGCCTTGCTGGTCCACCCGGGCAGCCAGCCGCACCACGCCGGGCACAGCCCGGGCCAGCTCCTGGATTTGGTGGGGGTAGATGAACATCCCCCGCACCTTGACGCCCGCCCCCACCCGTCCCAAAACGCCCGCGATGCGGGGCGTGGGCCGCCCGCAGGGGCACGGCCCGGACAGCACCCGCGACAGATCGCCGGTGGCCAGGCGCAAAAGGGGATACGCAGGCCTGAGGGCCGTCACCACCAGTTCGCCCACTTCTCCCTCAGGCACGGGCTTTCGCGTCTCGGGATCGAGCACTTCCACCACCACTCGCCCGCCCAGGTGCATGCCGTTCTGGGCTTCGCACTCATAGGCCACCACCCCCACTTCCGCGGTGCCGTACCCTTGAAAGCCCGCCACGCCCCACCCTTCGGCCAGCTCCCGGCGGAAGTCCTCGTCCAGCTTTTCCGCGGTGAACCACGCCCGGCGCAGGGCCAGACGGGGCGTCCCGCCGGCTGCGGCCGCCTCCTCCTTCACCGTTTCCAATAGAGCCCGCAGGTAGCTGGGGACGCCGGCAAAGCCCGTCACGGGCAGCTGCCGCAGCAGGCGCACCTGCTCCGCCCGGGACATGGTGCCCGCCGGCACCACCGCCGCCCCCACGGCGAAGGCACCCGCCTCGACGATGAAGCCCGCGGGGCTCAGGTGATAGGAAAAGGTGTTGAGCACCAAGTCGCCGGGGCCGAAGCCCGCCGCCCGGAAGGCCTCGCCCGTGCCCCAATCGTCCGGCTGCAGCCCCTCCACGTTGTGGATGGGGCCGGGGGACACAAACACCCGCCGCACCCCTCGCACCCCGCCGGCCACCCAGCCGCCAAAGGGGGCGTCGGCCCGCTGCTGGGCCGACAGCTCCTCCTTGGCCGTGACGGGCAGGCGGGGGAGCACAGCTTCCGGCGGCCCCCCGCTGTCCGGGCGGACACCGGCCTCATCCAGCAGGCGCCGCACCGCGGGCGCCTCCCGGTAGGCGGCGGCAAGAAAAGACGCAAACTGGGCGTCGCTCACGCTGCGATACATGCCCATCCCTCCTTCGCGCCCGGCCCTGTCCTCGATGGACAGCGCCGGGCCTTGCCGGCCGCGCCCGGGCCCCGGGACGTCCCGGGCGCCGCGGGGCCTAGGCCAGCCAACGCTTGCGCCGGCGGTAGTGCTTGACGTCCCGGTAGCTGGTGCGCCCCGCCCCGCCGCCCAGGTAAAACTCCTGGATATCGGGATTGGCCTTGAGCACCTCCGAGGGGCCGTCCATGCGGATGCGGCCGTCCTCCATCAAATACCCGTAGCTGGCCACCTCCAAGGCGACGCGAGCGTTTTGCTCCACCAGCAGGACGCCGACCTTTTGCTCCGCGTTGATGCGCTGCACGATCTGGAAAATCTCCTCGACCAGCACCGGCGCGAGGCCCAAGCTGGGTTCGTCCAGCAACAATAGGCGCGGCTCGGCCATGAGGGCCCGGCCGATGGCCAGCATCTGCTGCTCGCCTCCGGACAAGTATCCGGCCTTGGCGTGGCGCCGCTCGTAGAGGCGGGGAAAGTACTCGTAGACCATCTGCACCAGTTCCCGCACCCGCCGGGGGCTGCCGATGGCCGTGGATGCGGCCACCAGGTTCTCCTCGGGGGTCAGGTGCTCAAACACCCGCCGGCCTTCCAGCACTTGGGCGATGCCGAGACGCACCCGGGCCGGCGGCGGCAGGCGGGTGATGTCCTGCCCCCGCCATGCCACCGTGCCCCGGGTCACCTGTCCCCGTTCGGGACCCAGCAGCCCGCTGATGGCCTTGAGGGTGGTGCTCTTGCCGGCCCCGTTGCTTCCCAAGAGCGCGACGATCGCGCCCTCGGGCACGGCCAGGGAAACGCCTTTGATGGCCAAGAACACCCGGTCATAGATGACCTCGACGTTGTGCACGGCCAGCAGCGGCGCGCTCACGGCACCAGCACCCCCCGCCATCTTCGGGCTGCCCCCGGTCCGCTACTGCCCCGTCCGCCGGAACTCCTCGGCACCGGCGTAAACCAACTCCCACACCACGTCCCGGAAGGCGCTCATCCAGTCGGTGACGGGCACCCACCGCTGGCCGTCCCACTGGGCGATGCGGCCCTTGCCGCCGCCCTCGTGGTCAGCGGGGGTAATGGTGATGGGCGACATGAGCCCGTGGGCGTCGAAGTCCGTGAGGGTCTCCAGGGCCGCCTTGATGTGGGCCGCGGTCAAGGGGCCGTCCAGATCGGCGGTGGCCTTGCGCACCACTTCCACCACGGTGGCCATCATGGCCACCCCGATGTTGTAGTAGGTCGCCCCCACGTTGCTGGGATCGCCGTGGCCCCGCCCGGCACCGTACACCTCGTTCAAGATGTCCTGGATGACCTGGGGTTCCCGCCCCGGGACCACCGGCTCAAACCGCCGCACCCCCCGGGCCGCAGCGGCCCCCACCGCCTCCATGTCCTTTTCGGCCAGCCACGTCACGGAGATGATCTTGTCCATGGAAATGCCGTTGCGGATGGCCTCCCGCAGCGATACCGCTTGGCCCGGCCCCGCGCCCCAAATGAGGATCCAGTCGGGCTGGAACCGGCGCACCTGGGTCCACACCGCCGACTGCTCAGTGCCCGGCGACGGGTACGGGAACGTCTGGAAGGTGTACCCCAGCCGCTGGCTCAACGTCTGCAGCACCGGGATAGGCTCCCGGCCAAAGGGCGAGTCGATGTGCACCAGCGCCACCCGCTGGCCCGACAAGTCACCGCCGGCCTCATCCAGCATGTACTGCACGATGACCGCGGCCTTGGACCAGTAGGTGGCCATCATGGGAAACACCCACGGAAACGTGGTGCCGTCGGTCGCGTCGGAGCGGCCGGTGAGGGGCGTGACCATCACCAGCTGGTCCTCGAGGATGCGGGGCAGCACCGCGGTGGACACCGGGGTGCTGACGAAGTCAAAGATGAGCGCCCCTTCCCGCTTGAAGCGCTCGTACGCCTCGATGCCCCGCTGCGGCTCGTTTCCCGTATCGGTGACCAGCGGTTCAAATCGCCACCCGTTGACCCCGCCCCGCAGATTGACCAGCTCCAGGTAGTCACGGTGGCCCTGGTGCATCTCCTCGATGGCAAAGGTGTACACCCGGGTGAAGTCCAGCGCGAGCCCGATCTTGACCACCTTTTCCTGGGCCGCCGCCACGCCCGGCCAGGACAGCGCCGCCGCCAGCAGCAGGAGGGCGCCTGCCCAACTCCAGCGGCGCCGGCTTCCGTGAGCTGCACGCATCGGACAATGCCTCCCCCTCGATGTGGTAGTTTCCAGGTCCTTGATGCTAACGCTGCGCTCCGTGACGACCGCCGATCCTCCCCCGACCGCCGCGGCACCCCCTTTCGCCCCCGCGTCTTTCATTTCCGGGTATACCCAAAGGGCCAGATCCGCAGGTAGTTGCGCATGTTGTCGTACACCTTGGCCAGGCCCAGGGGCTCGCCCAGCAAGAACAGGACGATGAGCCCTCCGTAGATGATGAGCGGAATGTGGGCCAGGGCGCTGTGGGGAATGCTCAGGGACAGCGCGGCCGCCCCGGCCCGCAAGAGCCGCTCCAGGATGATGGGCGCCAGGAGCACAAACCCCGCGCCAAAGAAACTGCCGATGACGCTGCCCAGCCCACCGATGATGACCATGGCCACCATCATGATGGACACATTGAGGCCAAACTGCTCCGGCGTGACCGCGCGGTAATACATGAACGCGAGGAGGGAGCCGCTGACGCCGCCGATAAAGGAGCTGACCGCGAACGCGAGGGATTTGTAGTAAAAGACGTTGATGCCGATGACCGCGGCCGCATAGTCCTTCTCCCGCAGGGCCACCAGGGTCCGGCCCAGGTCCGTGCGGCGCACGTTGACCAAGAACAGCCCCGTGGCCACCGCCAGGGCCAGGGCCACGTAATAGCGGGCCTCGTCGGAAACCAGGGAGAGGCCCAGGATGGAGGGCCGGGGCGCCACCAGGGTGGCCTGGGCCCCGCCACTGATGGCCGGGACTTGCACCAACGTCCAGTCCACGATGAACTGCAGCGCCAGGGTGCTCATGGCCAGGTACAGGCCCCGCACCCGCATGGCCGGCAGCCCGAAAAGGGAGCCGATGACGGCCGCCAAAAGGCCCCCGCCCACTACCGCCAGCCCAAAGGGCACGCCCGCCCGGGCCATGTGGATGGAGGCGTAGGCGCCCACGGCCATGATGGCCGCGTAGCCGAGATGAATTTGGCCGGCCAGGCCCATGAGCAGGTTGAGGCCCAGGGCGGCCGCGCTCCAAAGGAGCCACGGCGTCAAGTAGCTGACCAGGAACAGGTCGGAGATATAGAGGGGCGCCAGCACCGCGGCCGCCAAGAGCACGCCCAGAAGCCACCGCTCAAAGGGAATGGAAGCGATGGCCCGGTCGGAAACGTAATTTGTGTGGCGGACGCCGCACTCCCGGTAAAACATGCCGACACCGTCCTCGCGGCCCGCGGCGGCCAGGGCCGGGACTGTCTGGGGCTAGATGCGCTCGATGACTTCCCGCCCAAACAAACCGTAAGGTCGAAACAGGATCGTAAAGAAAATCACCGCAGCGGTCACCACGGTCTTGGTGCCGCCGCCTACCACCGGGTCCAGGTAGCCGGAGACCACGTTTTCCGCGATGCCCACAAACAGCCCCGCCAGCACCACCCCGGCCAGGCTGTCCAGCCCGCCCAGCACGGCCACGGCCAGGGCTTTAATCAGCAATAGGGACAAGCTCCAGTCGACGCCCTGCACCGATCCCCACAGCAAGCCCGTCACCGCCGCCACCGAGCCGCTGGCCGCCCAGCTGAAGGCCACCACCCGCTCCACGGGAATGCCCACCGCCCAGGCGGCCAGGTGGTCGTCGGAGACGGCCCGCATGGCGATGCCGGGCCGGCTGCGGAAAAAGAGGGACAAGAGCACCACGACGGCCACCGCCGTCACGCCCCCCACCAGGTACGTACGGTTGATGAGGATGTCGCCCCACCAGATGGGGGCCTGAACGGCGGCACTGCCGATGGGCTTGGTGTCCACGCCAAACACCGGCGGGAAAGTGCCCCGCAGGACCACCTCCAGCGCCAAGGTCAGCATGAGGATCATGATAAGGGGCTGCCCGATCATGCGGCGCAAGGCAAAGCGTTCGGTGATCCAGCCCAAAAGCCCCATGGCCCCGCCGGCCAACAGCACGCCCACGGGCACCGGCAGCTGCCAGCGGCCCACAAACAGCCAGGCAAAATAGCCGCCGGCCATCACAAAGGCGCCCTGGGCCAGGTTGACCACGCCCGACGACTTGTAGATCAAGACGATGCCGGTGGCCACTAACGCGTACATCAGGCCCACCAGCCCGCCGTTGATGGCCAGCTCAGCCAAGAACAGCATGGCTGCCCCTCACATCCCTTATCTGCAGCGTCCGCTGGATGACGCCGGTGGAGCCGTCCTCGTACACGACCGACGCCGCCACCTCCAGCGCCTGCACCCCTGAGTACAACGCGTCGATGACGGCTCCGTACCGCTCTTCGATGACATTGCGCCGCAGCTTGCGGGTGCGGGTCAGCTCGCCGTCGTCGGGATGGAATTCCTTGTGCAGGTTGACGAAGCGCTCCACCCGCAGGTTGGCCGGCAGCCGCCCGTTGACTTCGTCAATGACCCGCTCGATCAGGTTGTAGACTTCCGGTTTCTGCGATAGATCGGCGTAGGACGTGTACGCAACCCCGTGGAGCTCGGCCCAGTGGCCGACGGCCTCCAGGTCGATGCACACCATAGCCGCAATGTAAGGCCGGCCCCCGCCCACCACGGCCGCTTCCTTGATGTAAGGGCTGAATTTGAGCTGGTTTTCGATGAACTGGGGCACAAACCGCACGCCCCGGGCCGTGGTGACGACATCGTCGATGCGGCCCAAGATGATCAGGTGCCCGTCGTCATCCCACTGGCCCGCGTCTCCGGTCCGGAACCAGCCGTCGGCAAAGGCTGCGGCCGTGGCGGCGGCGTTGCGGTAGTACCCGGAAAACACGCTGCCCGCCTTGATCAGAATCTCCCCGTTGTCGTCCAGACGCACCTCAACCCCAGGCAAGGGCCGCCCCACTGTGTTGAGCTTTACCTCGTCGTCGGGCTGGGCCGCGGTCAACCCCGCATTTTCCGTCTGCCCGTAAAACTGCTTGAGATTGACGCCCAGGGCCCGAAAATAGAGGAAGGTTTCCTCGCCGATGGCTTCGCCCGCCGTGTAGGCCCGGCGGACGCGCCCGAGCCCCAGCTGATCCTTAATGGGCCCGTACACCACCAACTCCCCCACCCGCCTGGCTAGGGGCCACCAGGCAGGGATGGCTTCACCCCGGAGCTTTCGCTTTTCCATGCGCACCGCCAGGGGCATCCAAGTGTTGTAGATCCAGCGCTTGAACCGGCTGGACTCCTCCATGCGCACCTGCACGTGGGTCAGCATCTGGTCCCAGTTGCGGGGCGGGGCAAAGTACAAGGTCGGGCCCGCTTCCCGCAAGTCCCGCAGCACCGTTTCCTGCCGCTCGGGGATGTTGACCACAAACCGCAGGGCGGCGGCCGCGGCCACCGAGAAAACAAAGTCGCCCACCCATGCGACGGGCAAGTAGGCCACGATCTCCTCGCCCTCGTGGAAATACCCCGCGCGGAAACCGTTGTGGATGGCGGTCAACACTTGCCGGTGGGTGAGGGGCACGCCCTTGGGCAGCCCGGTGGTGCCCGACGAGTGCAGCAGGACTGCGACGTCGTCGGGGGAAACCGCCGCCAGGCACCGCACCCCGAAATCGGGCTCCCGCTCAAGCCGTGCGCGGCCCAGCTCCAGCACGCGATGGCAGCTTTCGAGGCGCGGCGCGCCATAGCGGGACAGTCCCCGGGGGTCGTCGTAGAGGATGCGGGCCAGGTGCGCCCCGTCCTGGTCCAGCTCCAGCAGTTTGTCCACCTGCTCCTGGTCCTCGGCCAGGGCGAAACGCGGCCGGACAGTGCGGATCACGTGGGCAATCTCCCGCTGGATGGCGTCGGCGTACACGGGACAGGGGATGCCCCGCAAGAGCTGCGCCGCCAGCATGCCGAAATACAGCCGCGAGCGGTTGTCGCCCAGGATCAGCAGCGCGTCGCCCGGGCCAAATCCCAACTCGGCCAGGCCGGCGGCCAAGGCGGTCACCTGGTCCCCCACGACGGCCCAGGGGTACTCCTGCCAGATGCCGTACTCCTTCTCCCGCAGGGCCACCCGCCGGGGGAAGCGGTGGGCGTTGCCCACCACCAGGCCCACGATGGTGTCCTGGGCGAAGCCGGCATCCGGCGCGGCCGCCGGGGCCGGCAGCGCGGCGGCTCTCACGGAGCGGCTCCTCCCAGATACGCGCGGATGACGGCCTCGTTGCCCATGATGGCCTGGGGCAGTCCCTCCGCGATCTTGACGCCGTAGTTGAGCACCACCACCCGATCGGAGATGTCCATGACCACGTCCATGTGATGTTCGATCAAGATCACCGACGTGCCCAGTTCGTCCCGGGCGTCCAGGATGAAGCGGGCCATGTATTCCTTCTCCTCCTGGTTCATGCCCGCCATCGGTTCGTCCAGGATCAACAAGCGGGGCCGGGCCGCCAGGGCCCGGGCCAGCTCCACCCGGCGGCGCAAACCGATGGGCAGGTACTCCACGTGCTCATGGCGCACCGCCTCCAACTGCAGCAGGTCGATGATCTCCTCGGCATAGCGGCGGTGGCGGGTTTCTTCGTGCACTCCCCACCACCAGTACAGCGCGGTGCTCCACACCCCGCTCCTCATGTGGATGTGGCGCCCCAAGAGGATGTTGTCGAGGACGCTCATGCCGCTGAACAGGGCCAAATTTTGAAAGGTGCGGGCGATGCCCAGCCGTGCGATGGCGTGGGGCCGCAGGTGGGTGATATCCTGCCCCCGGTAGACGATGCGCCCGCGGTCGGGACGGTAAAAGCCGGTGATCAGATTGGTGAGGGTCGTCTTGCCGCTGCCGTTGGGGCCGATGACGGCCAGGATCTCGCCTTCCCGGACTTCCAGGTCTACGTGATCCACGGCGGTCAAGCCGCCGAAGCGGCGCACCAGGGACGTGCCCTCCAGGATCACGGTGCCGGCCGGCGCATCCACGGCGGCCGGTGCGGTTGCAGTTTGGGCAGCCACTGCCCACGACCCCCTGCGTTGCCAATGATGCTGATTTTTCTCTAATCAGATGGTCTCTTCCTTCTGTTCGTATCTCAAAGTGACTGCAAGGGTTAAGCTGGGCTTCACCACCGATAAAAGAGGGGGGGCAAAAGCCGGAGCCCGACCGCCGCGGCGGGCGCTGCGGCGGCCTGCGGGCCAGCGGCCCGCCCTCACACCGCCAAGTAGCGGTCGATCACGTCCTGGTTGTCCCACAGCTCCTCCATGACGCCCGTGTAGCGCACCGTTCCCCGCTCGATGACGTAGGCCCGGTCCGCCACCCGGCGGCAGAACTTGAGGTTCTGGTCGGCCAGGAGGATGGAAATGCCGCTGGCCCGAATATCCCGCAGCCGCTCGGCCAGCTCCGCGACGACCAGGGGCGCCAGCCCCTCGCCCGGCTCGTCCAGCAAGAGCAGGCCCGGGTTGTTCATGAGGGCGCGCCCGATGGCCAGCATCTTGCGCTCGCCGCCGCTGAGCTGATCTCCCCGCTTAGGCGCCAGCTCCCGCAGGCGGGGAAACAGCTCGTACACCCTCTCCCGGGTCCAGCCGCCCTGCTGGCGGCCGCTCACCCGCCGGGCCAACTCCAGGTTTTCCTCCACGGTCAAGTCCGCGAAGATCCTGTGTTCATCGGGCATGTAGCCAATGCCCAGGCGCACGATCTGAAACGTCTCCATCCCGACCAAATCCTGCCCGCGGTAGCGAATGGTGCCCCGGCGGGCCCGCAACAGGCCGATGATGGTGCGCAGGAGGGTGCTCTTGCCGGCGCCGTTGCGCCCTATGAGGGCCACCACCTCGTTCTCCCCAACCTCGAGGGAAATCCCGTGGAGCACTTGCGAAAGGCCGTAGCCGGAGACCACGTCCTGGACCGTCAGCATCACCCGCTCACCTCTTCACCCAGGTACACTTCCCGCACCCGCGGGTTTTGGCGGATGGCCTCGGGCGTGTCGCCGGCCAGCAGCTGCCCGCGATGCAGCACGTAGATGTAGTCGGCCAAGGAAAACACCACGTCCATATCGTGCTCCACGATGACAAAGGTGGTGGTGCGGCTGGCCGACAGCTCTTGGACCAGGTCCAGCACCGCCCGCCGCTCCTGGGGGTTCATGCCCGAGGTGGGCTCATCCAAGAAGCAGAGGACGGGCCGGGTGGCCACGGCGATGCCCAGCTCCAGGAGGCGCTGGTCGCCGTGGGACAACAGCCGCGCCGGCGTATCCCGGTATGACCACAGGCCGATACGCTGCAGCACCTCGCCCGCCTCCTCCCGGGCTTCCCGGTCTGCCTTGTAGGGGGTGAAAGCCCGGCCCACGGCGCCCCGCCGGGCCAGGATGGGCAGCAGCACGTTTTCCTCCGCTGTCAAGTCGGGGAACAAGGTCATGATTTGGAAGGAGCGGGTGAGCCCCAGATGGACCCGGGCCGCAGGCGGCAGCTTGGTCACATCCTGATCTCGGAACACGATCCGCCCCCGGTCGGGCGTCAGAAACCCCGACATGAGGTTGATGAAGGTGGTCTTGCCGGCGCCGTTGGGCCCGATGATGGCCGTCAGCTGCCCTTCCCGCACCGACAGCGTCACGCCGTCCACCGCGGCCATGCGGCCAAAGTACTTGGTCAGCCCCTCGGCCTGGAGAATGGTGTTCACGGCTCCTCCCCCCGCTCCACCCGGGCCTGGGCCTGCCCCACCGGGGCAGGGGCCTGGACCTGCGCCGGGACAGGGGGCTGCCGCTGGGCCAGGCCATGGACCACCCAGCGCTGCCAGCCATCCATCACCGCCTGCGCCATCCCGCCCCGGAAGCCCAGCACCAGCACGACGACGATGATCCCCATGACCAGCTGCCAGTACTCGGTGATACGCACCACCAGCTCCCGGATGACAACAAAGAGCACCGCGCCGATGGCCGGGCCAAAAAAGGCCCGCACGCCGCCCAAGAGCGTCACCAGCACCGCGTCGCCGCTGTGGCTCCAATGGGAGATGACCGGCGTCACGGCGCTTTCCAAGGGCGCGAGCAACGCGCCCGCAAGGCCCGCGTAGGCGCCGGCGATGATAAAGGCCAGGAGCCGGTGCTTGCGCACGTGCACACCCACAAACTGGGAGCGCACCTCGCTGTCCCGGATGCCCTGCAGGCTCAAGCCAAAGGGCGAATGGACGATGCGGTGCAGCACAAACAGGGCGACGAGGGTCACCGCCAAAACGAAGAAGTAGAAGCTGGTCACGGTGCGCACGGGGATGACGGCCAGGCCAAAGAAGTCCAGGGGCGCCCGGGGAATGCCCACCAGCCCGTCGTCGCCGCCGGTGACGGCCCGCCACTTCCACAGCACCGAATACACCAGCATGCCGAAGGCCAACGTCAGCATGGTGAAATAGATCCGGGTGTGGCGCACCGACAGAAGGCCGATGATCAGGGCCACGGCCGCCGCCGCCGCCACGCCCCCCAAGATGCCCGCGAGCAGGGACGGATAGCGCAAGAGAATGCCCGCGCACACGTACGCCCCGATGCCATAGAAGGCCGCCTGGCCAAAGGACAGCAGGCCTGTATAGCCAAAGAGCAGGTTGAAGCCGAGGGCGTAGATGGCCAGCATCATCATGTGGATGACCAGGTACTGGGTGTAGGTGCTGCTGACAAAAGGCAGCACCAGCAGGATGACCAGCGCCAACCCGTACACGATCCGGGCCGCGCCCGTGGCCGCCGCCTGCGGGGCCGGTGCTGCCTTCATGCCCTCGCCCTCCCAAACAGGCCGTGGGGCCGCACCAGCAGCACCACCGCCATGATCAAGTAGATGAGGGCCAGCTCCACCGTGGGGAACAGCAGCGTGCCGTAGGAGCTGAGCACCCCGACCAGCAGCGCCCCCACGAAGGCCCCGGTCAGGCTACCGAGGCCCCCGAGGACCGTCACGATGAAGGCCTGCACGATCATAAACGAGCCCATACCCGGTGCCACCACCCGCACCGGCGTGCCCAGCGCGCCGCCCAGGGCGGCCAGCATCACACCCAGGGCAAACACGCCCGTGTAAAGGCGCTTCACGTCCACGCCCAGGGCCGCAGCCATCTGCGGATCCGCGGCGGTGGCCCGCACGATGCGGCCCCACCACGTCTTTTCAAACAGCAGCCACAACAGAAGCCACACCGCGACCCCCGCACCGATGACAAACAGATTGTAGATGGGGAACGGCGTGCCCAAGATCCAGACCGCTCCCTGGAAAACCCGCGGCATGGGCGGGATCATGAACACTCCGCCCCAGATGGCCTTGGCCAGGTCATCGAAGATGAGCACCAGGCCAAAGGTGAGCAGCAGCTGAAAGGCGTGGTCCAGATGCATAATGGGTTTCACCAGAAACCGCTCCACCAGAACGCCGATGACGGCGGTGCCGACGAGGCTCAGGGCGATGGACACCGCCAGGTTGAAGCCGAGAATGCCGTAGAAGGTGTAGGCCAGGTAGGCCCCGATCATGAAAAACGCCCCATGAGCGAAATTGAGCACGCCCAGCACGCCAAAGACGATGGTGAGGCCGGCCGAAAGCAGCCACAGGTACATGGCCGAGCTGAGGCCTACCAGCCCTTGATAGAGCAGCACTTGGAAAGACAAGGATGACTCCCCCTCTGGGCGCAAGCGCTGTGGCCCGCCATGGGGGCCACAGCGCCTGTCGTCCCCAGCCAAAAGCTGCGTCCGCTAGTCCAGCGGCGGGAAGGGCGGGTACCGCCAGTACTCGCTGGTGTCAAAGACCCGCAGGTCGCCCAAGATGGCGATGGGATACCCCGGGTCGTACATGGCCCGGCCCGCGGGCACCGCGTACTCAAACTGGTGGTCTTCGTTGCGGAACACCCGCACGCCCGCCGGCGTTTCGATGACCATGTCCTGCAGGGCGGCGATGATGGCGTCGGTTTCCAGGCTGCGGGCCTTTTCGATGGCCGCCTTGGCGATGTAGATGGAGCTGTAGGCCGACTCCGCCGAGTAGTTGGGCAGCCGCGCCCACCGGTTCTGGAAGGCTTCGACGAAGCGCCGGTTCATCTCCGTGTCGGGCCAGTTGTGGATGTAGCGGGCCGACGCCCACAGCTTGCCCTTAAACTGGTCGGCCTGGATTTCGCGGGTCAGGCCCTCCAGGGCGTCCACCGAACCGCCCATGGACTGCCACCAGACCTGGATGCGGTCAAACACGCCCATCTGGAGCGCCTGGCGCAGCACCATGACGGCCTCGCCGCCCCACGGCGTCACGAAGATGCCGTCGGGATTGGCCGCCATCACCGACGCGATGTGGGGGGTGAAGTCCATGGTAAAGAAGGGCGCCCACGCCTCGGCGACAAACTCGACATCGGGCCGGTGCCGCTTGAGGAGGTCCTTGAACATCTGCCACGCCACGTAGCCGTACTCGTAGTCCGCGCCGATGGTGGCCCACCGCTTCACTTCCGGCATGTCTTTGACCACCAGCGCCCCGACGGCGTCTTGGTAGATGGGGGCCGCGACCCGCACTATCTGTTTGATCCCCTGCTCATACACCAGTTCTTCCGTCAGGCGGTGGGTGGCCGCGTGGGTGAAGAACTGGATGATGTCCAGCTCCTGCAGGACGGGCCCCAGGGCCATGGCCACGCCGCTGGAGTCGGTGCCGACGAAGAAGTGGGCGCCCCAGTCGGCCAGCTGCCGAGCGTTGCGCACGCCCACCGCGGGGGCGAGCTCGCTGTCCAGGAACCGCATCTCCAGCTGGCAGCCGAGGATGCCGCCAGCGGCGTTAATCTCTTCAATGGCCAGCTGCATCCCCATCTGGATCTGCCGCCCGTAGTCCGCCAGGGGCCCCGTCAGCACGCCTTGCCCACCGAAGCGGATGCGGTCCACGCCCAGTTCGCACTGGGCCAGGGCACTGGGCACCGCCAGGAAGACGATTACCGCCACCAACACGACCAGCAGCGCCCCGCGGGCGCCATGCATCAGTCGCCTCAATGCGTCAACCTCCTCCAGTTCCGGTGCTGGGGTTGCCACTGTTGCCAACGCCACCGTTGCTGCACCTGCATCCGTCCCCGGCGGGTTGCCGCGCCTCCCGCCGTCGCCGGTGACCGTCCAAGCGCCCAATTTCACCCCCCTTCGCGGCGACCGCCGCGAGGGCCCGCGTAGCTGGCCCTACGAGGCGGCCTTGGCGCGCAGGTCCAGGACCCGGCGAGCCTTAAACTCCGTGCGCTCCAGCGAGTGGGGCGCAGCGAACTCGATTTCCAATCCGACGCCCAGGGCGTCCCGGAGCAGGGACTCCAGCCGCGCCCGCACCTGGGGCGTCGCGGCGTGGCCCGCCGCGGGCTCCACCACCAGGGTGCACACGTCCCGGCCGTGGGCCGTCCGCTCCAGCCGGATCCGGAACTCGTTGGCGATCTCGGGCACGCTGCGCACCACGTTCTCCACTTGGGCAGGGTAGAAATTGACGCCCTTGTAGATGATCATGTCGTCGGCCCGCCCGAGGATGCCCCCCGGCGACCGGGCATGGGTCCGCCCGCACGGGCACGGTTCCCGCACCACGCGGCCGATGTCGTTGCTCCAGTAGCGGATCATGGGCGTGCCTTCCCGCGTGAGGTGGGTGATGACGATGACGCCCTCCTCGCCTTCGGGCACCGGCTCGCGGGTCTCCGGATCGACCACCTCCACAAGGTGGTGGTCTTCGGTCCAGTGCAGTCCGGCCTTGTGGGTGCACTCGGCGGCCATGGTGGGCCCGATTTCCGCGAGGCCGTACAGGTCGTAGGCGTCGATCCCCAAGCCTTCTTCCAGCCGCTGCCGGGTGCTGGGCACCTCGGCCCCCGCCTCGCCGCCAAAGGAGCCGATGCGCAGGGCCAGCTGCTCGGGGTAGATGCCCCGCTCCTGCATCTTCTCGATTAAGTACATCGCGAAGGACGGGGTGGCGAAAAATACCTGGGGCTTCCACTCAAGAAACAGGTCCAGCTGCCTCCCGGACTGGGTGGCGCCGATGGGCAGCACAAAGCAGCCCAGCCGGTTGGCCGCATAGTGGACGGCCAGCCCCGCGACCCATAGGCCGTAGCTGAAGGCGTTTTGGATGGTGTCCCCCGGCCGCACCCCTTGCCCCCACAGCAGCCGGGCGGTAAAGTCCGTGATGTTCTCCACGTCCCGGATCGTCCATAAGGTGTACACCGAGCGGCCCGTGGTGCCCGAAGACGGGTGCAGCTCCCGCCACTGCTCCGGCGGAGCGCACGCGTAGCCGCCGAACAGCCCTGCCTCTTCCTGGGCCCGGCGCAGCTCTTCTTTGGTGACAAAGGGCAGCCGTACCACGTCGTCCAGCGACCGGATGTCCCCGGGCTTCACCCCGGCCGCGTCCATCTTGCGCCGGTAAAAGGGCGACGTATGGTACACCCGCTCCACCTGGGCCTTGAGCCTCTCCAGCTGCAGCGCTTCCAGATGCGGGCGCGGCATGGTTTCGATGTCAGGATCGTAGTACAGCCTGGCGCACCTCCCCGCTGGCCGGCGCCGTCCGAGGCGCCCGCGCGCGGCGCCGCCGGGCCCGACGCGCGCCGGGACTGGAATTAATTGTAATATTGCGTGATCGAGGTCTAAATGTATGTATTTGTATTCTCGCCGTGTTACTGCCTCTCCTTCCTTTATACCTGATGATTGCCTCTTAATGGGCTTATGTTTATACTGAGCTTATACCGCCTTTGTCGAAATCATTGGGGGTCGGGCCCGGACCCTGGCGAAGGGGGCGACCGGTGCCGCGTCCCCCTGTTCCGGATCGTGAGCCCCGCTGCGAGACCGCAGCCCGGGCTGGGATGACCCACAACAGCGACTGAGGTGACGGCGCCATGGCTGCAGCAGGCGTGGATCTGACGGGGCAGTGCGCCCTGGTGGTGGGCGGCTCCCGAGGTATCGGCCACGGAGTGGCCTTGGCCCTGGCCCGGGCGGGGGCGACGGTAGGCGTCACCAGCCGCCGTCAGGAGGCGGCCGACGCCGCTGCCGCGACCCTCAACGATCAGCTCCCAGCCCCGCGGGTCAGCGGCTGGGCCGCCGATGTCACGGATGTGGCCGGCTTGCGGGCCGCCGTGGCGGCCTGCGCGGAAAAGTGGGGCCGCCTGGACATCGTGGTCAACAGCGCCGGCGTCGCCGGCACGGAGCTGGCCATCGATCTTGAGGAAAGCGACTGGGACGCGGTGCTGGACACCAACCTCAAAGGCGCGTTTTTCGCCGCCCAGGCCGCGGCCCGCATCATGCGGGACCAGGGCGGGGGCCGCATTATCAACATCGCCTCGGTGTTCGGCTACATCGTCCGCAGCGGCGTGGCGCCCTACTGCGCCAGCAAAGCCGGGCTCATCCACCTGACCCGGGCCCTGGCCCTGGAGTGGGCCCGGTTTGGCGTCCTCATCAACGCGGTGGCCCCCGGCTACGTGCTGACCGACATGAACCGGGATTTCCTGAGCCAGCCCCAGGTGATGGACCGGCTCATCAAGGAAACGCCCCTGCGCCGCCTGGCGGCAGTGGGCGACGTGGCCGACGCGGTCCTCTTTCTCTCTTCGCCCCAGAGCCAGTTCATCACCGGGCAAGTCATCGTGGTGGACGGCGGCTGGACCTTGCGCTGACCGCCCTACAGGCAGCACAAGACAAGGAGCGGATAGGCATGGCACTGCGAACGGTCGACCAGTATCTGGCCGCGTTGCGCGACGGCCGGGAAGTGTATTTCCGCGGCCAGCGGGTGGACGACGTCACCCAACACCCTGTCCTGCGGGTGGGGGCCCTGCACTGCGCCGTCGACTATCGCCTCGCGGAGGACCCAGAGCACCGGGATCTGTTCACGTACGAGCTGCCCGACGGCCAGCGGGCCAGCCGGTATTTCAAGGTGCCCACCTCGCCGCAAGACCTGGTGGACCGCAACCAGCTCATCGAAACCGGCACCCGGGTGTCCCAAGGCGTTGTGCCCCTGGTCAAAGAGATCGGCACCGACGCCCTTTTTGCGCTGCTCATCGTCAGCCGCGAGATGGACCGGCAGCTGGGCACCGGCTACCACCAACGGGTGCAGCAGTACCTGGACCGGGCCCGGCGCGAAGACCTCGCCCTGGCCGTGGCGCAGACCGACGTCAAGGGCGATCGCTCCAAGCGGCCTTCACAGCAAAACCCCGACTTCTACGTGCGCATCGTGGACCGGAACAAGGACGGCATCGTTATCCGGGGCGCCAAGGCCCACACCACCAACACGCCCTTTGTCGACGAGATCATCGTCCTGCCCACCCGGGCCATGGGACCCGATGACGGGGACTTCGCCGTGGCCTGCGCGGTGCCGGCCAACGCCCAGGGCCTGCGCATGATCGTGAGCCCCTTCAGCCCGGACCGGGAAAGCCGGTTTCACTATCCGGTGAGCTCCCGCCACCGCTTGACGGACACGCTGACCATCTTCGACAACGTGTTTGTTCCTTGGGAGCGGGTATTTCTGGCGGGCGAAGCGGCCTTTGCCGGCGCGGTAGCCAACACCTTTGTGGAGTACCACCGCTTCACGGCGGTGTCCTACAAGCCGCCGCTGTTGGACTTGCTCATCGGGGCGGCGGCCCTCATCGCCGACTACAACGGCGTGCTCAACGTTTCCCACATCCGCGAAAAGCTGACCCGGCTCATCATCTACACCGAAAGCATCCGGGCCATGAGCCGGGCCGCGGCCATGGATCCCGAGTACACCGACGACGGCATCGCCGTGCCGCGCACCATCGTCACCAACATGTGCAAGTACTACTTCGCGACCCAGTACCACCAGATGATCAGCCTGGTGCAGGACATCGCCGGCGGGCTGCTGGTGACAGGACCGTCCGAGGAAGACTTGGGCCACCCGGTTCTGGGCCAGGACATCAAGGCCTATTTGGGCGGCCGGGAAGGCGTCACCGCCGAGGCCCGGCTCAAGGTGTTCAACCTGATCCGCGACTTGACCGCGTCGGACTTTGGCGGCTACAACGAGGTGCTGCAGATCCACGCGGAAGGCTCCATCGAAGCCCAGAAGATCACCATCTGGCGCGAGTACGACTTGCAGCGGGTGGTGGAGCTGGCGCGCCAAGCCGTGGAAACCCGCCGCCCGTAAGCCAACATCCTGGGCCGGCCAGCCGCCCGCGGTCCAGGCGGAGCCGAGGCGCTGTCAGAACAAAGAACCCCGCCGGGCCGTCAGCCCGTCTGGGCCGCCGGGCCGGTGCCAGCCGCAGCCCGGGTGCGCACCAGGAAGACCAACTCGCCCTCCTGGACCACATGGCCGTGCTGGTTGAGGACCTGAACGGCCAGGACCACGATGCCCCGCTGCGGGTTGGACGTGGGCCGCAGCTCCTTGACCTCCGTGCGGGCGCGGATGGTGTCCCCGATCAGCACCGGCTTGCGGAAGCGCCACGACCGGATTTCCAGGAAGGCCAGGAGAGCGCCCTCCATGCGGGTGATGTGGGAGCGCAGCCCCGTCGCCGCCGACAGCACCAGGAGACCGTGGGCGATGCGCTGGCCAAAGGGCGTCGTCTTGGCAAACTCCGCGTCCATGTGCAGCGGGTTGTAGTCCCCGGAGACGCCCGCAAAGTTGACCACATCGGCCTCGGTGATGGTGCGTCCTTGGGTTTCGGTGCGCATGCCGGTTTCGAGGTCGTCATAATAAAGGGTCATCCCGTCCAGTGCCATCCCGCCGTCGCCTCCCGCTTTTTCCTTTTTTGGCCGGGGCGGCCTCCGAGCTTGGGGCGGGCCGCCGGGCGCCGCGGCGCTTCCCAGCTGCCCCGCCGGCCGGCGTAGGGCTACCTGTTCGCTGGCCGCGAGGGCCGTCCCTTTCCTCCCCCGGTCCAGGCCGCGGCCTTTGGCCAAGGCGCGTCCAGGAAAGCCGCCTCGTTTCGGGGAAGCTGATCTCCAAAGCACTCCGGTTTCCCAAGGACGGCCGGCGGCAGGCCCGGCCCGGGGGATCCGGCTGACCCTTTGCGTGGCCAGAGGAGCGCGTGGACCGGCATGAAGAGGGTAGACCTATCGGTGCTGGACCTGGTGCCCATCGGCGCCGGGTCCTCGTCACGGCAGGCGCTGTCGCACATGGTTGAGTTGGCCCGGCTGGCCGAGGAGCTGGGCTACGTCCGCTTCTGGCTCGCGGAGCACCACGGCATGCCCAGCATCGCGAGCTCGGCGCCGGAAATCTTGATCGCCCGGGTGGCGTCGGCCACCCGGCGCATTCGGGTAGGCGCGGGAGGCATCATGCTGCCCAACCACGCGCCGCTGCGCATCGCCGAAGCCTTCCACACGCTGGCGGCGCTGTTTCCCGGCCGCATCGACCTGGGCGTCGGGCGGGCCCCCGGGACGGACCCGGTGACGTCCGCGGCCCTGCGGCCCTTCGACGCGGCCCAGTTTCCCAGCCAGCTCCAGGAGCTCTTGGCCTTGTCCCAACGCAGCTTTCCGCCGGACCATCCCTTCCACGGAGTGCGGGTGGTGCCCGAGGATGTGGAGCTGCCCCCCGTCTGGGTGCTGGGCTCCAGCGGCGCCACCGCGGGTCTCGCGGGCCAGCTGGGGCTGGGCTACGGGTTTGCCAGCCACTTCAGCTTTGAGCCGCCCGGTCCGGCCATCGCGGCCTATCGGCGGGCCTTCCGGCCGTCGCCCCAGTTTCCCCAGCCCCACGTCATCGTGGGCGCGACGGTGTTTTGCGCGCCCACCGACGAGGAGGCCGACTATCTGGCCCGGTCCATGGACCTCTCCTGGGTGCGCCTGCGCCGGGGCCAGTTGGGGCGCCTGCCCAGCCCCGAGGAAGCGACCGCTTACCCGTATACGGAGGAGGAGCGGCACATCGTGGCGCAATACCGCCAGCTGGCCATCTGGGGCAGTCCGGCCAAGGTGCGGGACCGCCTGCTGGCCCTGGCGGCGGAGACCGGCGCCGACGAGATCATGATCTCGTCCATGATCCATGACCCGCCGGCTCGCCTGCGCTCGTACCGTTTGGTGATGGAGGCCTTTGCCTCCGGTCGCTGAACAGATGAACAGATCGGTAGGCCGCCCGCCGGCCGGCCCCAACGGCGCGGCCCGCCGCCGGCGTCCGCGCCGCCGCGGTCCCAGCCGGACGCGGGCGGCCGCACCTTCACGGGAAGGGGACGTGATCACCCTGCCCGCTACCTCCCGCGGCGGCGACGCCGCCCCGGAGGCCCCGGACCGCGGGGGCGGGGCGCGCCCGACGGGCGCCCCGGGCGGCCGCCGGGGCGCGATCGATTTCACCCAAGGGCCCATCCCGGCCAACCTGATCCGGCTGGCGTGGCCGCTGGTGGCCGGCAACCTGCTGCAGACCGTCTACAACTTGGTGGACATGTTCTGGGTGGGCCGGCTGGGGGCCACCCAGGTGGCGGCCGTGTCCATCGTCTTTCCCACCGACTGGCTGCTGGTGTCCATCGCGATGGGCATCACCGTGGCCGGCGCGGCCCTGGTCTCCCAATGGACCGGGGCCCGCCAGCCGCGGGAAGCCGACCGCGTCGCCGCGCAGACGGTCAGCGTGGCGGTGCTGGCCGCGCTGGCCCTGGCGTGCTTGGCCCACTGGCTGCGGCTGCCCCTGCTGCGCCTCATGGGCGCGGAGGGCGAGGTGTTTCCCGACGCCTTGGCCTACATGACCGTCATCATTTGGACGGTGCCCTTCACGTTCCTGTTCTTTGCTTTCCGATCCAGCCTGCGGGGGGCCGGCGACACCTTGCGCCCCATGTACCTCAGCGTCTTTTCCAATGTGCTCAACGTAGTGCTGGATCCCATCCTCATCTTTGGCTGGGGCCCGGTGCCCGCCCTGGGCGTGGCCGGCGCCGCGTGGGCCACCCTCATCGCCCGGGCCTTGGCCGGGCTGGTGGGCTTGGGGTACCTGCTCAGCGGCCAGCTGGCCATCCGGGTCCGGCCCGGGGATCTGGTGCCCCGCTGGCCCATCGCCCGGGAGCTGTTGCGCCTGGGCTTGCCCGCGTCCTTGGACGGCGCTGCCCGCAGCTTTTCCGCGGTGGCCATGGTGGCCATCGTCGCCCGGCTGGGGCCCGTGGCCACGGCGGCCTACGGCATCGTCAACCGCGTCATGTCCATGGTGTGGACCACGTCGGCGGCCGTGGGGCAGGCGGTGGCCACCGGCGTCGGGCAAAACCTGGGCGCCGGCCGGTTGGGCCGCAGCCGGCGGGTGGCCTGGACCGGCGTCGCTCTCGACCTGCTGCTGTTGGGCGCCGGGGGGCTGGCGTCGGTGGCGCTGGCCCCGGTCATCATGCAAGTCTTCGTCAACGACGCGGACGTCGTCGCTCAAGGCACCGCCTTCCTGCGGGTGGTGGGCTGGAGCTTCGGTTTCGCCGGCGGCGTCCAGGTGGTGCAGGGCGCGTTTCAAGGCGCAGGCCGCACCGGTGTCTCCATGGCCTTGGCGGTGCTCAACCACTGGGTGCTGCGCTTTCCCGTGGCCATCGGGCTCATCTGGGGACTGGGCTGGGGGCCGGCGGGCCTGTGGTGGGCCATGTTCATCTCCTCCACGGGCGGTTTCGCCGCGGCCGTCCTGTGGTTGTGGCGGGGCGGCTGGCAGCACGCCGTCATCGCCCCTGCTTCCCCTTCGCCTGCCCCCGGTTCGCCGCCAGGGGCCGCCCGCCCGCCGATGCCGCAAACTGGATCGCATGGGAGCCAAGATCCCTAGGGATCCTGCCCTTTAGGGATTCCTGCCATTGATCGCACGTTCCCGGTGGTGAACGGCTCCCGATGCCCCGTCGCCGCAGCCTGTTGCGCGGTCTTTTCATCTGGCTCGCGCGCGTCCTGTCGCCCCGGCCCCACGACCGGCCGGCGGGCTCCGGCCGCGGCCCGGAAAGGCAGCCGGGCGACGAGATGGTCACCACGCCGCTGGCCCACGATGTGGACGATGCGCCGTTGTCCCGCGATCTGTCCGCCAACGTGGAACGAATGGAAAAGGCGTGGCACCACGCGGCGGACTTGGTGGTGCGGCGCTTTGGCATCAGCGGCGGGCCGCGCGCGGCCCTGGTGTTTCTCAAGGGCCAAGTGGACGACGCGCGCCTGGATTTGTCCGTAGTCCGGCCGCTGCAGCGGGTGCCCCTGGACGGCAAGGATAAGGCCCCCATGGACCGCCTGGTGGAGCACCTGGAGGAACGGGCGGTGCACACGGTCCATTTGGAGGTCTTGTCCTCCTTTGCGGACGCCGTGGACCGGGTGGCCCACGGCTATGCGGTGCTGCTGGTGGACGGGGAAGCCGAGGCCCTGGCCATCAACGTCTACACCCGGCCCCACCGGGCCGTGGAGGAGCCCGGCACCGAGCAGGTGGTGCGCGGCCCCCGGGAAGGCTTCGTCGAGGACTTGGATACCAACCTGGCCCTGATGCGGGCCCGGGTGCGGCATCCCGCCCTGCGCTTCCTGGCGTACCGGTTCGGCCGCTACAGCCAAACCCGGGTGCGGGTGCTGTACCTGGACGGCCGCACGCCGCCGGCCTTGGTGGAGGAAGTCCGCCAGAGGCTGGAGCGCATCGAGATCGACGCCATCATCGAGTCCAGCTACATCGAGGAGCTTATCGAGGACGCGCCCTACTCGCCCTTCCCCCAGATGCTGCCCACCGAGCGGCCCGACGTGGCCGCCGCCGCCCTGTACGAAGGGCGCGTCGTCATCCTGACCGACGGCAGCCCCTTCGCCTTGATCGCGCCCGTCACCTTTTGGTCGCTGCTGCAGGCCAGCGAAGACTACTACCAGCGCCATCTGCTGAGCAGCTTCCTCCGGCTCCTCCGGGTGGTCTTGATCATCAGCAGCGTTACCCTGCCCGCGCTGTACATCGCCGCGGTCATCTTTCATCACGGCATGCTGCCCACGCCCCTGTTGATCACCATCGCCGCGTCCCGGGAGCGGGTGCCCTTGCCGGCCGCGCTGGAAATCTTCCTCTTTGAGGTGGCCTTTGAGGCGTTCCGCGAGGCGGGGGTGCGCCTGCCCCGTTCGGTGGGACAGACGGTGGGCATCGTGGGCGGCATCATCATCGGCCAGGCCGCGGTCCAAGCCGGCCTCATCTCCGCGCCCGTCATCGTGGTCATCGCCCTCACGGGCCTGGCCTCCTTTGCCACGCCCCACGCCGGGCTGGCGGGCAGCATGCGCATCTTGCGGTTTTTCCTGATCCTGATGGCGGCGTCCTTTGGGCTCTATGGCATCCTCATCGGCGGCGGCCTCATCCAGGTGCACCTGCTGGCCCTGCGTTCCTTTGGAATTCCCTATTTGTGGCCCCTGTCGCCCCTGGACCTCAGATCCCTCAAGGACATCCTGGTGCGCTGGCCCATCTGGGGATTGTGGAGCGCGCCCCGCCCGGAGCCGGAAACCGCCGACCGCGCGGACGGTGCCGGAGCGGGCGGCGGAACCGACCCCGGGACCGCGGCCGGGCCGGGATCGGGGGAAACCGGATCTCCCTCCGGCGCGCAGCCCCGGCGCATCGGCACGCCGCTGCGCCCGCAGCCGCCGCCGGGGCCCCGGGAAACCCGCGGCCCCGTCCGCGGTGCGGGAAGGAGAAGGTGAGCCTTGGCCGCTTCCTATTGGGAAGACAACCGCATCACACCCCTCGAGCTGGCCGGCATCGTCATTTGCCTTGTCTTTGCCACCGGTGCCGTCACCCTGCCCATGTTCACCAGCATGGTGGCGCAGCACGACGGGTGGCTGGCCGCCCCCGTCGGGGCCATTCCGGGGGCGCTGGTCCTGGCCGTCGTCTTGTACCTGGACCGGCGCTTCCCGGGCGAAGCGTTTCCCGACTACAGCCGGCGGCTGCTGGGCAGCGGCCTGAGCAAAGGGGTGCTGATCCTGTATGAAGTGTACTTTCTCCACGTGGCCACCCTGGTGGTGCGGGAATCCACCGACTTTCTGCGCACCGGTTTCTATCCGGGCGCGTCGCCGCTGGTGCTGGCCACGCCCCTGTTGGCCCTGACCACCTATATGGTCTGGCACGGCCTCGAGATCATCGGGCGCACCACCATCATCGTGGTCCCGGTGCAAATCGCGTTCACCATCATCGTCACCGCCGCCACCGCCGCCCAGGTCGAGCCTGAGCTCATCCTGCCCCTCTTGGAGCGGGGCGTCGCGCCCGTCCTGCGGGCGTCCCTGATCCCGGCCGCCTGGTTTGGCGAGGTGGTCACCTTGGCCTTCTTCCTCTCCAGCGTGCGGGGCCGGCGGGCCCGGGCCGCGGCCGCCTTTGCCGGCGCCGGCGTCGTCCTGGCCCTCATCTTCATCGGAGGGATCTCCGCGGGAATGCTCTTTGGCGACCAGACGGGGCGCCTGGCCTACCCGCTGTCGTCGGTGGCCCGCTTTGTCACCGTCGGGGGCTTTTTGCGCATTGACCCGCTGGCCATGGCCGTCTGGCTCTTTCTCACCGTCATCAAAGTGGCCGTCCTCCAGCACGTGGCCACCACCACCTTGGCCCGGCTGCTGCATCTCAAGGACGACCGTCCCCTGGCCGTGCCCTTGGCGGGCCTGGTGCTCCTGCTCAGCGACGGGCTTTTTACCAACAAGCAGGAGCTGGACGCCTGGCTCCTGTCGGGCTGGCCGGTGTACGCCTTTTGCATGCAGCTGCTGATCCCGGCGGGACTGGCCCTTGTGGCCGCGCTGCGGCCCCAACTGGGCTCCGGGACGGGGGATGCGCCGTGAGACCCGGCGCGGCGCCCCGCGCCCGCCGGCTCCCCGCGGCGGGCCTCGTGCTGCTGGCCGTCTTGGCGGGCGGCTGCGTCCAGAGTGCGGAGGTCAACCGCTTGGCCCTCATCGATCTCCTGGCCCTGGACGCTGCCCCCCAAGGCGAGATATTGGCCACGGCCCAGGTGATCATGCCCACCCGGCTGGGGGTCGGGCCCGCCAGCACCGCCGGCGAAGGGGCGCCCTTCTTCCTCGTCCAGGCCCGGGGCCGCACCGTGGCCGAAGCCCTGTCCAACCTGCAAAAAAGGGTGCCCCGGCAGCTGTTCCTGGAGCACCTGCAGATGCTGGTCATCGGCGACGAACTGGCCCGCCGGGGCCTGTTCCCGGTGGTGGACTTCCTCATCCGAGAGCAGGAGATCCGCACCGATCTGCTGGTGACCGTCACCCCGGACACCGCCGCCGACCTGCTCAACATCGCCTCGCCCCTGCCCGCGGTGCCCGGCGAAGCCTGGAGCGACCTGGTCCGCAACGAGCGCCTGACCGTCAGCAGCGTCCGCAACCTCTTTGTGGCCATGGGCGAGGAAGGCATCGAGCCCTTTCTCACGGCCATCGCGCCCTCCGCGGTGCAGGAGCCCGGAGGCGGGGGCAACTTGGGGGACATGGAGCTCATCGGCGCCGGACTGCTCCGGGGCGACCGCCTGGCGGGCTACCTGGACCGGGATGAGGCCCTGGGCCTGCAGCTGTTGCTCAACGATCGGCCCCGCGCCGTGGTGACCCTGGACGCGGCCGAGGTGTTGGCCCGTATGGACAACGGCCGGGCCCGGGCAGAGGCCCCGTTCCGGTCGCCGGGCGAGCCCCCCGTGCACAGCCAGGACCTCATCTCGCTGCGGCTGCGCCGGGCGGACACCCGCCTCGCCCCCGTGGCCCCGGACCCTCCCACCCTGGAGATATCCGGGCGGCTGATCCTGGATGTGGTGAACACCGCCTCCGTGCTGGACGTGGAGCACCCCGAGGTGGCCGCGGCCCTGGAGGAGGCGGCCGCCGACCTGTTCGCGTCCTATGTGGCTGCAGCCGTGCGGAAAATGCAGGCGCTGGACAGCGACGCCGCGGGCTTGGGGGCGAGCTTCCGCCGCAGCCGGCCCGAGTGGTGGCGGACCATGCGTTCCCGCTGGCCTGAGCTCTTTCCCCAGGCGCAATTGATCTACGACCTCCAGGTGGCCGTGGTCCGCACGGGACTGGCCACCCGGCCCGGCGGCCCCGTGGAACCTCAGTTGTGGGTGCCGCGGCGGGGAGGGAGCCGCCGGTGAGGTTTTTCCTGGCCCTGATCATCCTGGGCGGCAGCGCCCTCCTGCAAGCCCCGGTTCTCCTCCGCCGCGGGCTGCGGGGCGAGCTGTGGGCCATGCTGGCCTTGACCGCGCTGACCTTGGGACTTTTTGCCGTATACGAATTCCGGCCCCAGGTACTGGAGTACCCCATGGTCTTTCTGCGCATGGTCTTCGCGCCCTTGGGCTACTGGATCGTAGGCTACTGAAGAAGTCCTGGCAGCATGGCGCAGGGATGCCGGTAGGCCGCCGGCGGGCGGCCATCGGGAACGCCGCGGCGCTGGCGCGGCCCGGCGCCAGCCGCCCCGCTGGCCTTTACGCCTCCGCGGGCGACAGCTTGGGGCGGACGACCACCTTGCGCTGCCAATGGCCCGTGCGGTAATACCACCAGTTGAGGATCAGGCCCAGGACCGTGCTGAGCACGATGGCCCACCACGTGCCGGCCACGCCCCAGGCCAGCTTGTAGGAGAGGGCCCACGCCAGGGGCAGGCGCACCGCCCACAGGGTCACCAGGGAGATCAGCATGGAAATTAGGGTGTCGCCCGCTCCCCGCAGCACGCCGGTGATGATGAACATGAGCGCGAGGGGCACGTAGTTGAGCCCCACGATGCGCAAGTACCGGCTGCCTTCAGCCAGCACCGCGGGATCCTCGATGAACACCTGGATGAGGAGGGTCGGCTGCAGTACGGCCACCAGGGTCATGGTGCCGGTGATGGCCCCGGTGAGCAGGCTGGACCGGATGACGATCTCCCGCACCCGCTCAGGCCGACCTGCGCCCAGGTTTTGTCCCACCAGGGCCGTGACGGCCAGGCTGATGGACATGGCCGGCAAGAAGGCGAACTGGTCCACCCGGCCTCCCGCGCCGAAGGCGGCCACCACCGCAGGACCAAAGGTGTTGACGATGGCGGTGACCGCCACCATGCTGAAGGACACGATGGTGGACTGCAGCCCGCCGGGCACGCCGATGGTAAACAGCTTGGCCACCAGCTGCCTATCCAGCCGCCACTGGCTGGCCTCGGTGGGCAGCAGGTCGGTGTGGCGGCGGATGTGCCGGAAGCCGAGCACCGTGGCCAGCGTCTGCGCGATCAAGGTCGCCCACGCCACCCCGGCGATGCCCATGGGCGGCACGGGTCCGAATCCCAGGATGAACAGGGGGTCCAGCACGATGTTGAGCACCGTGGCATAGACCAGAAACCGCAGGGGCGTGCGGGAATCCCCCAAACCCCGCAGGATGGAGCTGACCACGTTGAAGAGGAACATGGGCACCAGGCCCAGCAAGAAGATCCCCAGATACACCGCCGCCGGCTCCAGGACCGACTCGGGGGTGCGCATGAGGCGCAGGATGGGCACCCGGTAGATGTAGCCCACCGCCGATGACACCAGTCCCAGCGCCGTGATGGTCAGCAGCGAGTTGGCCACGGTGCGCCGCACCTGCACGTCGTCCCGCGCGCCCCGGTACTGGGCCACCAAGGTGGTGGTGGCCATGGTCAACCCCATGATGAGGGCCACCAAGGCAAAAACCACGGGCGCGCTCACGGACACCGCGGCCAGGGCATCCGCCCCGATAAACCGCCCCACCCAAAAGCTGTCGACGGTGTTGTAGAGCACCTGGAACAAGTTGCCCACGAACATGGGCCACGAAAAGGCCAGGATGTGATGCCAGATGTTGCCGGTGGTAAAGTCCCGCATGTGGCCGCCTCCGCCCCTTAGGGCGCGGCGGTTGGTGGTCGCCTTGCTCATCGGCTGAGCTCCCTGGATCGTACAGACTGGTGCTGCGGCTGTCTGCTGCGGCTGTTGGCTGCAGCCATGCGCTGCAGCGGTTTGCGGGGCTTACGGCAGCCGCCCGCCATGCAGTGCAGCAGTTCAAGTATATCACTTCCGGGCGGAGGGAGCTGCCTGCAACAAGACCGAGACCATGTCCGGCGGCAGCGTGCGGCGGCCTAACCCGTCTGGGACGCGGGCGGCTCCGCCCTGGCTGGGGTCTCCGCCCCGGGCGCCGGCGCCTTGGACGGGCCGCCCGCCGGAGCGGGCGGGGCGTGCAGTTGGTCCTGCACCGCG
Organism: Limnochordales bacterium; assembly: GCA_035304545.1. Classification (GTDB taxonomy): domain Bacteria; phylum Bacillota; class Limnochordia; order Limnochordales; family ZCTH02-B6; genus ZCTH02-B6. The sequence continues at coordinate 59,030 of DATGPV010000051.1, forward strand.
GCAGCCTGGCCGGCATCCACCAGCACCAAAACCTCGTCGCCGGGCATGAGCACAAAGGAGCCCGGCGGGGCCACCACATCTTCCCCGGCCCGCCGCACTGCGAGGACCGTGGCCCCGTACCGCTCCCGCAGTTGGCTCTGGGCCAGGGATTGGTAGGCCACGGGCGCCCCTGCTTGCACCCGCTCCCGGAACAGGACGCTGCTGTCGCCCACGGGCATCACTTGGTCAAAGGGCTTCTTGGCGATGGGCAGATCGTAGGCCTGGCTCTGCAGGGAACGGTAGGGCCGGGAGAGGAACCGCCGGGTGATGAAGCCGGTCACGGCCCCCACCACCCACCCGGCCATTAGGCCCAGGAAGGTTCCCGTCCCCGACTCGAGGCTGGTCCAGACCACTTGCAGGGCGTAAAGGATAGCCCGGCTCCCGGGTCCAAGATCCGCGACGATGTCCCGGGGGAGGTCCGCCTCTTCCAATGCGGCCACCATGGCCATGTTTTCAAAGAGCGCGAGGGCGGACATGATGGCCACATACGACGAGATGACATAGGGCGTGCGGGTGGCCCACACATAGGCCAAGCCCACCGTGAGCACGGCGCCCAGCATTTCCGGCAGGCCCAGCACCGTCAGCGTGCCAAAGAACAGGCCCACGGCCAGGCCCTTCAGCAGCGTCACCGCCGTGGAGCGCACCCGGGGCCGCACAATCTCCAAGAACTGCTTCCACTCCTGCACGCTGAGGAGGGGCCGGGGAGCGGCCACCATCAGGTCAAAAAGCAGGAGCGACATAAAGATAGAGACAAAGGAGGAGGTCAGCCCCTCGATGGGCGACGCCAGCACGTACGCAAGCCCCACGGTGCACGCCCGGGCCAACAAAAGGAATGCCCGCTCGAATTTTTCCCGCTGCGCTTTGGCCATGGAGAGGGCGCCGTCCATCGGACCGTCCGCACGAAGATGTGCGAAACGCCAAAAGTCAATCGCAGTATAGCACCGCTGGGAAGGCGGATCAAGGAAGAGAAGGATCCTCCCGGACCCTTCCGAAACCACATGAGTAAGATAATTCCACGTCACCACAATGGTTTGACGGAGGTGGTGCCCCCCATCGACAGCCCCTGCATGGGGCCCTGCCCAGCCGAGCTGAGCCGAGGCGAGACGAGGCTGAGATCCCAGCGGAGGAGTGTGACCGCCATGCCTCATCGGGACCTCGCGCACCTGCCTGAGCCCCTCGCCTGGGCCGAACCCTACCGGGCCAAGATGGTGGAGCCCATCCCCATCACCACCCGGGCCCAGCGGCAGCGGTACATCGCCGCGGCCGGCTACAACCCCTTCCGCCTCCGGGCCGACCAGGTCAGCATCGATTTGCTCACCGACTCGGGCACCGCGGCCATGAGCGACGCCCAATGGGCCGCGCTGATGATGGGCGACGAGTCCTACGCGGGCTCCCGCAGCTTCCTGCGGCTGCAGGAAGCCGTCCAGGACGTACTGGGTTTCCCCTACGTCCTCCCCACCCACCAGGGCCGCGCCGCGGAAAACATTCTGTTCCACACTCTCGTCCAGCCGGGCCAGATCGTGCCCAACAACATGCACTTTGACACCACCAAAGCCCACATCCAACACCGGCGGGCCCGGCCCGTCAACCTGGTCATCCCCCAAGGGCGGGACCCGCAAAGCGAGCATCCTTTCAAGGGCAACATGGACGTGGCGGCCCTGGAGGCGCTGCTGCAGCAGGAAGGCGACCAAGTGGCCCTCATCATGCTGACGGTCACCTGCAACAACAACGGCGGCCAGCCGGTTTCCATGGAAAACATCCGCCAAGTGAGCCGCCTCGCGCGCCGCTACGGCGTGCGGCTGTTTCTGGACGCCGCCCGGTTCGCGGAGAACGCCTACTTTATCCAGCAGCGGGAGCCCGGCTACCAGAACGTGCGCCTAGCCGACATCGTGCGGGAAATGATGGGCTTTGCCGACGGATGCACCATGAGCGCCAAGAAGGACGGCCTGGTCAACATGGGCGGGTTCGTCGCGTTCCGGGACGAAGATCTTTACCGGCAGGCGTCCATGTACGGCGTATTGTACGAAGGGTTTCTCACCTACGGCGGCATGTCGGGCCGGGATATGGAGGCGCTGGCGGCGGGCCTGCGGGAAGTGCTTAACGAAGACTACCTGGCCGCCCGGGTGGGACAGGTGCGCTATCTGTGGGAGCAGCTGCGCGAGCTGGGCATCCCGCTGGTCTCGCCGCCCGGAGGCCACGGCGTCTACGTCGACGCGGGCCGGTTTCTGCCCCACTTTCGCCAGGACGACTTCCCCGGCTGGGCCCTGTCCGTCGCCCTTTACGAGGAAGCCGGAGTGCGCGCCGTGGAGATCGGCACCGTCATGGCCGGCCGCGACCCGGAAACCGGAGAGCACGACTACCCCGAGCAGGAGCTGCTGCGCCTGGCCATTCCTCGAAGGGTGTACAGTAGCCGCCACTTGGACGTGGTGGCCGAAGGCCTGCGCCGGGTCTGGGAGCGGCGGGAAGCGCTGCCGGCCTACCGGTTCACCTACGAACCGCCGGTGCTGCGGCACTTTACGGCCGCCTTTGAGCCGGGGCCCGTGCCCGCCGGAGCGGCCCGGGCCCGCTGAAGGGCCGGGCGGCGGGACCGGGGGCACCGCCGCCGTCGCGCCGGCGCCGATATGGTATGATCACCGGCGGAGGTGTCCCCGTTGCCCCAAGCACCCAACGGTCCGGAACGGACCGTGCTGGATCTCATCGTCATCGGGGGCGGCCCGTGCGGGCTCGCGTGCGCGGTCGCGGCGCGCCGGCAAGGGCTGTCCCATCTGATCCTGGAAAAGGGTCCCTTCCTCAACACCTTGGTCCAGTTTCCCGAGACCATGACCTTTTTCAGCTCCGCGGACCGGCTGGAGATCGGCGGCATCCCCTTTTCCCTGCCCCAGCTGCGGCCGACCCGGGCCGAAGGCATCGCCTACTTCCAGAAGGTGGCCCGGCACGAACAGGTCAACTTGCGCACCTATGAGCCCGTCGTGGACGTGGCGGGCCGGTGGGGCGACTTTGTCGTCAAGACGCGGGATCGGACGGGCCGGGAGCGGCTCTACCGGAGCCGGGCGGTGGTCATCGCGACGGGCTACTACGACAACCCCCGCGCCTTGGGCGTACCCGGCGAAGAGCTGGACCACGTCCGGCACCACTACGACCAGCCTTACAAGTACTTCGGCCAGCGGGTCATCGTGGTGGGCGGGCGCAACTCCGCCGCCCAGGTCGCGCTGGAGCTGTTCCGCTGGGGGGCCCATGTCACCATCGTCCACCGGGGCCCGTCCATGTCGGACCACGTCAAGGCGTGGATCCGGCCCGAACTGGAGGCGCGCCTGCGGGACGGAGAGATCGCGGCGTACTTCAACACCCGCGTCGAGCGCATCGAGCGGGACAAGGTGCACCTGGTGCAGGACGGCGCCCGGCGGTTCACCCTGCCCGCCGACTTTGTGCTGGCCATGACAGGCTACGAGCCGGATCATTCGCTAAAGATCAAGCTGGGCGTAAAGATCGACCCGGAAACCGGCGCGCCCGTCTACGATCCCGACACCATGGAAACCAACGTGCCCGGCGTGTACCTGGCCGGCGTGGCGGCCGGCGGCTACGAGCCCAACCACCTGATGATCGAAAACGGCCGCTTCCACGGACCCGCCATCGTCGCCCACCTGGCCCGGCGGCTCCGGGAGGCCGGCCTTGCGCCGGTCGGCGGGGCGCCGGCGGGGGGCGGAGCGCCGGCCGGAGCCGCGCCGCGGGACAAAGCGGTGCCGCCCGCGGCCTCGCCGTCCGGCTGAGGCGGCAGCCCCCTCGGCTCACCGGCCGGATTCGCCCCGCAGGGCGGTGCGCAGGAACTCCCGCAGAGCGGCGGCAGCCCGGGACAGGTAGCGGCCGGGGTTGTACGCGATGCCGATGGTGCGCTCCAGCGGCGGATCGCTTAAGGGCACCGCCGCGATGCCCGTGGTGCGCCGCACCGCGATTTCCGGCACCAACGCGACGCCCAGGCCCGACTGCACAAACCGCAGGGCCGTGTCCACGTCGGTGCCGCTGACGGCCACGCGGGGCGCGAAACCCGCGGCCTGGCACGCGTTCAGCGTCAGGCTGCGCAGATGGTAGCCTTCCCGGCACACGATGAAGCCTTCGCCCCGCAACTCGCGGAGGGGCAACGCGGCGCGGCCCGTCAGCGGGTGGTTCTCGGGCAGGGCCGCCACGATTCTTTCCTTGACCAACGGCTCAAAGACGAGGCCGTGAAAGCCCGGATCCTCCACCAGCAGGGCCAGGTCCAGGCGCCCTTCCTGAAGTCCCCGGGCCAGGCGGTCGGAACCGTCCTCGGTGATGATGAGCTCAAGGCCTGGATACGCGGCAAAGAAGTCGTTGATGACCCCGGGCAGCAAGTGGCCACCCAAGGTGGGCGTGGTGCCCAGGCGGATCCGGCCCCGCCGCAGGCCGCCCCGCTCCGCGAACTCGGCCAGGGCGTCGTCGGCCAGGGCCACCATTTGGCGGGCGTAGGGCAAGAGGGCTTCGCCGTCGGCCGTCAGCGCCACGTGCCGGCGGGAGCGTTCAAAGAGGGTGACGCCCAGCTGCTCTTCCAAGGCGCGAATCTGCTGGCTGAGGGACGGCTGGGTGATGTGGAGGCTCTCCGCGGCCCGGGCGAAGTGCAAGTGATGGGCCAAGGCAAGAAAATACCGCAGCTGCCGCAGTTCCAACGGGCTTTCCCTCCGGCGGTTGTGATAGATAAATTGTATCACACTTATGGACGCTAAGTATTGGACCCTATCAAGCCATCGTGGTACGCTGATTGTACGATAGCGTGGGCTTCCTCTGCCATTGTCCGAATTTTATCTGCGCAGACCTTAGGGCCTGAGCGGAGCTGGAGCGATGGTGCAAATGGCTGGAGAGCGCGGCGGAACCACAACTGTAGGCCGGAAGATCATCATGGGGCTGACTGGGCTGCTGCTTATCGGCTACCTCATCATCCACCTGGCAGCCAACCTGATGGTCTTCATCCCCGACGGGGGCCGGTCGCTGAACCTCTACTCCCACACCCTGCATCAGCTGGGACCGCTGTTGGTCATTGCCCGCATCATCTTGGCGGCGCTCTTCATCTTCCACATCGTCAATGGCATCCAAGTGACGCTGCGCAACCGGCGGGCCCGGTCCGGCCGGTACGCGATGTACGCCTCCAAGGGCGGGCCGACCAAGATGACGCCCGCGTCCCGCTGGATGGCCATCACCGGCCTGATCCTGCTCGTCTTCGTGCCGCTGCACGTCAATATGTTTACCCTGGGACCCTACTATGAAACCGTCATCGACGGCCAGCCCGTGCGGGACCTGTACCGGCTGGTGGTGGAGGAGTTCAAGAAGCCCGGCGTGGCCTTTGGCTACGCGGCGGTAATGCTGTTTTTGTGCCTGCACCTGGCCCACGGCTTCTGGAGCGCGTTCCAGTCCCTGGGCGCCAACAACCGCCGCTGGCTGCCCTTCCTGTACACGGTAGGCGTTATCCTCTCGATTTTGCTGGCGGGCGGCTTCTTCGTGCTGCCGATTTACACGTACTTCTTCATTCCTCTGCCGTAGGCCGCGGCAGCTGGGAGGACGGGCCGTGAGTGTGATGACTGAAACCGTACTGGACGCCAAGATTCCCCCGGGACCGCTGGAGGACAAGTGGGAAAACCACAAGGCCTCCGTCAAGCTGGTCAGCCCGGCCAACAAGCGCCGGTACACGATCATCGTGGTCGGCACCGGCTTGGCCGGCGCCTCTGCGGCCGCGTCCCTGGCCGAGCTGGGCTACAACGTGCTCAACTTCTGCATCCAGGACTCGCCCCGCCGGGCCCACAGCGTGGCGGCCCAGGGCGGCATCAACGCGGCCAAGAACTACCAGAACGACGGCGACAGCGTCTTTCGCCTGTTCTACGACACCATCAAGGGCGGCGACTACCGGGCCCGGGAAGCCAACGTTTACCGGCTGGCCGAGTTGAGCGTCAACATCATCGACCAGGCGGTGGCCCAAGGGGTGCCCTTTGCCCGGGAGTACGGCGGGCTGCTGGCCAACCGCTCCTTTGGCGGCGCGCAAGTTTCCCGCACCTTCTACGCCCGGGGGCAGACGGGCCAACAGCTGCTGCTGGGCGCGTACAGCGCCCTCATGCGGCAGGTGGACGCGGGCCGGGTCAAGCTCTATCCCCGGCGGGAGATGCTGGAGCTGGTGCTGGTGGACGGCCGGGCCCGGGGCATCATCTGCCGCAACCTGGTTACCGGCGAACTGGAAGCCTACGCCGGCGATGCGGTGATCCTGGCCACCGGCGGCTACTCGACGGTGTATTTCCTGTCCACCAATGCGGTCAATTCCAACGCGACGGCCATCTGGCGCGCCTATAAGAAGGGCGCCATGTTTGGCAACCCGTGCTTTACGCAGATCCACCCGACGTGCCTGCCCCAGTCCTACGACGGGCAGTCCAAGCTGACCCTGATGAGCGAATCCTTGCGCAACGACGGGCGCGTCTGGGTGCCCAAGAAGAAGGGCGACACCCGCCCGCCCAACGAAATCCCCGAGGAGGAGCGGGACTACTACCTGGAGCGCCGCTACCCGGCCTTCGGCAACCTGGTGCCCCGGGACATCGCCTCCCGGGCCGCGAAGGCGGTATGCGACGAGGGCTACGGCGTGGGCGCCACGGGCAGGGCCGTGTACCTGGACTTCGCCGACGCGATCCAGCGGCTGGGCGTCGACGTCATCCGGGAACGCTACGGCAACCTCTTCGCCATGTACCATGAGATCACGGGGGAAGATCCCTACAAGGTGCCCATGCGCATCTACCCGGCCCCCCACTACACCATGGGCGGCCTGTGGGTGGACTACAACCTGATGACCACCATCCCCGGCCTGTACGCCCTGGGCGAGGCCAACTTCTCTGACCACGGCGCCAACCGGCTGGGCGCGAGCGCGCTGATGCAGGGCCTGGCCGACGGCTATTTCATCATCCCCGTCACCATCGGCGACTTCCTGGCCGACCACCGGCCCGACGGCCTCACCACCGATCATCCGGCCTTCAAGGAAGCGCTGCGGGACGTGGAGGACCGGGTCAAGCGCCTGCTGAGCATCAACGGCAAGCGCACGCCGCGGGACATCTGGTGGGAGCTGGGCCGCATCATGTGGGATCACGTGGGCATGTCCCGCAACGAGCAGGGGCTCAAGCAGGCCATCAGCGACATCCGCGCCCTGCGGGAGGAGTTCTGGCAAAACGTCAAGGTGCTGGGCGCCGCGGAAGACATGAACAAGAGCCTGGAGCTCGCGGGGCGGGTGGCCGACTTCCTGGAGCTGGGCGAGCTGATGGCCTTGGACGCGCTGGACCGGGAAGAGTCCTGCGGCGGCCACTTCCGGGAAGAGTACCAGACGCCCGACGGCGAGGCCCTGCGGCGGGACGATCTGTTCTGCCACGTGTCCGTGTGGGAGTACAAGGGCGAAGACAGCGAGCCGGTGCGGCACAAGGAGCCGCTGGTGTTTGAGTACGTCAAACCGACCCAGCGCAGCTACAAGTAGCCGGCTGCCGGGGCCATGCCCCGGCGGCCGGGGCAGCCCGGAGCCGGGCCGGCCCGGGCGCTGCCGGCGTCAGCAAGCGTCACAGTCGTTGGCCGGAAAGGGCGATCGCGATGAGGTTTCACTTGAAGATCTGGCGGCAAGCCGGGCCCGATGCGCCCGGCCGCTTTGAAGAGTACACGGTCGACAACATCGCGCCGGACATGTCCTTCCTGGAGATGCTGGACATCCTCAACGAGCAGCTGATCCGGGAAAACAAAGACCCCATCGCCTTTGACAGCGACTGCCGCGAGGGGATCTGCGGCATGTGCGGCCTGGTCATCGACGGCATGGCCCACGGGCCCCGGCTGCAGACGACCACCTGCGAGCTGCGGATGCGGCACTTCCCCGACGGCGCCACCATCACCGTGGAGCCGTTCCGGGCCGACGCGTTCCCCATCATCAAGGACCTGGTGGTGGACCGCGGCGCCCTGGACCGCATCATCGCGGCCGGCGGATACATCTCCGTCAACACCGGGTCGGCGCCCGACGCCAACTCCATCCCCATCCCCAAGCACATCGCCGAGGAGGCCATGGACGCGGCGGCCTGTATCGGGTGCGGCGCCTGCGTGGCGGCCTGCCCCAACGCCTCCGCCGCTTTGTTCACCAGCGCGAAAATCGCCCAACTGGCCCTCCTGCCCCAGGGCCATCCGGAGCGGGAGCGGCGGGTCCAGCGCATGGTGGCGCAAATGGACTTGGAGGGCTTTGGCAACTGCTCCAACCACGGCGAGTGCCAAGCCGCCTGCCCCAAGGACATCTCCATCCTCAACATCGCCCGCATGCGGCGAGAGTACATCCGGGCCAGCGTGCGGGGGCCGGCCTAAAGCGGCCCCCGCTTAGATTTCCCGGCACCTGGCCCTCGCCCGCGCATAGGTCCCGCAGCTGCAGCACGGTCCCCGTCTGCCCATCGCCTGCTCATACGTCTGCTTGCCTCCCCCTTAGACCTTTTGGACTTGTCCAGGGGCCCTCCGGTACCTGTTGCGGCTCACGTCCCGCCGGCGGTTGACACGGCCCCACGGATGCGGTAGAGTGGAGATGGATACCCACACCGGGTATATGTATGTGGAAAGTTGTCCGGGGGAGGTGGAGCGGCGTGGGATCCTACGATGCCCACAAAGATGCCCTGCTCAAGCGCCTGCGGCGCATTGAAGGGCAGGTGCGGGGCATCCAGCGCATGGTGGAGGAATCCAAGTACTGCGTGGACATCCTTATCCAGATCGCGGCAGTGCGGGCCGCGCTGGATAAAGTGGGCCTAATCCTGTTGGAGGACCACACCCGCGGCTGCGTCGCCCGGGCCATCAAGAACAGCGAAGGCGATGCCGACGCCGCCATTTCCGAGCTGACCGACGTGCTCCGGCATTTCCTGCGCTAAAGAGGCAGGTGACCGACTGTGACCGGCAAGACCGCAATGGATCCCAGGGATGCCGCCGGGAGCCGGCGGCAGGGCACCGGCCATGACCGCCCCGCCACCCGCATCACCATCCCCGTGCGCGGGATGACGTGCGCGGCTTGCGCGGCCCGCATCGAGAAAGGTCTAAGCCGCCTGTCGGGGGTGCAGGAGGCCAACGTCAATCTGGCCATGGAGCGGGCGTCGGTCACCTTTGCTCCGGGGCAGGCCAGCCCCGAGGCGGTCGTGGCCAAAATCCGCGACCTGGGGTACGATGTGGCCCTGGAGCGGCTGCAGCTCAGCCTGGTGGGGATGACGTGCGCGGCGTGTGCCGCCCGCATCGAAAAGGGGCTCAACCAGCTGCCCGGCGTGGAGGCCACCGTCAACTTTGGCGCGGAGGCGGCCCATGTGACCTACGTGCCGGGCCTGGTCAGCCCCGAAGATCTGGTCCGCCGGGTCAAGGAGCTGGGGTATGAAGCCTTCCTGCCGACGGAGGGCGGCCAGGACGCGGAGAAAGCCGCCCGGGAGGCGGAAATCCGCCGCCAGCGGTACCTGTTTGGCCTGTCGGCCGTTCTCTCCTTCCCGCTGCTGTTGTCCATGATCGGGCACGTCTTCCCCAGCGCCGGCCACGGGCTGCTCCGGGCGCTGGGCAACGGATGGGTGCAGCTGGCCCTGGCCACGCCGGTGCAGTTTTACGCCGGCTGGCAGTTCTACGTGGATTCCTACTACAACCTCAAGAACCGCACGGCCAACATGTCGGTGCTGGTGGCCTTGGGCACGTCGGCCGCGTATTTCTACAGCCTGGCGGCGGTGCTTTTCCCCCATCTGGGCATCGACGGCCTCTACTTTGAAACCAGCGCCATCCTCATCACCCTTATCCTCCTGGGCAAGCTGCTGGAAGCCAGCGCCAAGGGGCGCACCTCCGAAGCCATCAAGATGCTGATGGGCCTCGCGCCCAAGACCGCCCGCGTCCTGCGGGACGGCGTGGAGGTGGATGTGCCCATCGCCCAGGTCCAGGTGGGCGATCGCATCGTGGTGCGGCCGGGCGAGCGCATCCCCGTGGACGGCATCGTCCTGGAAGGCCGTTCCACGGTGGACGAGTCCATGATCACCGGAGAGAGCATGCCCGTGGAGAAAGGGCCCGGCGATCAGGTGGTAGGCGCCACCATCAACCGCCACGGCACCTTTACCTTTGAGGCCACCCGGGTGGGCAAGGACACCGCCCTGGCCCAGATCATCCGGGTGGTGGAGGAGGCCCAAGGGTCCAAGGCACCCATCCAGCGCATGGCCGACGTGGTGTCCAGCTACTTCGTGCCCGCCGTGGTGGCCGTGGCCCTCCTCACCTTCGCGGCCTGGTACGCGGCCACGGGCGACCTGACCCGGGCCCTCCTCAACATGACCGCGGTGCTGGTCATCGCGTGCCCGTGCGCGCTGGGCCTGGCCACGCCCACGGCCATCATGGTGGGCACAGGCCGGGGCGCCGAAAACGGCATCCTGTTCCGGGGCGGCGAGCACCTGGAACGGACCCACCAGCTGGACGCGGTGGTGCTGGACAAGACGGGCACCATTACCCGGGGCGAGCCGGCCCTTACCGACGTGCTGCCGGCGCCGGGATTTGACGAGACCCAACTGTTGGCGTGGGTGGCGGCCGCCGAAGGGGGATCCGAGCATCCCTTGGCCCAGGCCGTCGTGGCCGCCGCCCGGCAGCGGCAGCTGCCGCTGCCCGCGGTACAGGACTTTCAGGCAGTGCCCGGCCACGGCATCCGGGCGGTGGTGGACGGCAAGCCGGTGCTGGTGGGCAACCGCAAGCTGATGCGGGACCACGGGCTGGATCCGGCGCCCCTGGAGGATGAGCTGGCGCGCCTGGAAGAGGACGGCAAGACGGCCATGATCGCGGCCGTCGACGGCCGGCTGGCGGGCATCGTGGCCGTAGCCGACACCGTCAAGGAAACGTCGGCCGAGGCCATCGGGCTCCTGCAGAAGCTGGGCCTGCGGGTCCTGATGATCACCGGCGACAACCGGCGCACCGCCCGCGCCATCGCCCGGGCAGTGGGCATCCCCGAGGAAGACGTCATCGCCGAAGTGCTGCCCGAGGAAAAGGCGGCCTGGGTGCGGCGCCTGCAGGAGCAGGGCCTGCGGGTCGGCATGGTCGGCGACGGGATCAACGACGCTCCCGCCCTGGCCACCGCGGACGTGGGCATCGCCATCGGCACGGGCACCGACGTGGCCATCGAGGCCGCGGACGTGACCCTGATGCGGGGCGACCTGCGGGGCATCGTGGCGGCTATCCGGCTGAGCCGGGCCACCATGGGCAAGATCCGGCAAAACCTGTTTTGGGCCCTGGTGTACAACGCCTTGGGGATCCCCTTTGCGGCCCTGGGCCTGCTGAACCCCATTATCGCCGGGGCGGCCATGGCCATGAGCTCGGTGTCGGTGGTCACCAACTCCACCCTGCTGCGGCGCTTTGACCCCCAGGCGGGTTTCCGGCCCGCGGAGGAAAGGGAGGCCAGCGAACCCCGGCTGCAGGCCGCCGGGGTGTAAACTCATGAGGCCACTTACGCGATAGGAGGCGGAGAAGCCATGGAAACCAAAGTCCTGCGCATCCAAGGCATGAGCTGCCAGCACTGCCGGCAGGCGGTCACCGACGCGCTGCAAAAGATCGCCGGCGTGGCGGCCGTCGAGGTCGACCTGGACCAGGGCACGGCCACCGTCCGCTTTGACCCGGCCCAGGCGTCGGAGGCGGCCATGAAGGAAGCGGTGGCCGAGGCCGGCTACGAGGTGGTGGACAGCTAAGCCGCGGGGCACCCAGGAACGGATCGCAGGGCGAGGAGGGCGGGGCTACGGAGCGCAGGGCCACCGCGCGCAGGGGAACGGCGGGTAGGCGCACGGCGTGCAGGTGAACGCGGTGCAGGCGAACGGCGCGACCGCGCGCGAAGCGGGCGGCTGGCCGAGCGCCAGCCGCCCGCCTCTTTGCTTCCTGCCGGGCGTTCCCGGCGCCGTTCGGCACGCCCGGCCCGGTCAGTCCAGCAGTCCGTACCAGCGCAGGAACTCTTCCACCATCACCCGCTGCCAGTGGGACCGCTGGGCCACCGTGGTCTGGTGGCGGCCCGCCCGCCCTTGCGTGGGCTCAAAGATGAAGGCGGGAATGCCCAGGTCGGCGCCGGCTTTGCGGGCCAGCGACCCGGCCACCGGGGGGCCGATGATGCGGAAGTTGTAGGTCAGACCGGCCACGCCGTAAAAGGGGTTGTGCTGGGTATTGAGCACCTCGATGACGTGTTCGGCGAACTCCATGGCGTCGCCCGCCGGGTAGACGATAACCGTCTGGCCCACCGACAGCGTCCCGCCGGGAAACCGATCCCCCGCCTCCCGCAGGCCCCAGCCCTCATGCAGGTCCAGGAGGGCCACGGGCTCAAACTCCAGCACTACGTCCCAGATCTCCTTGGCCAGCAGCCAATCCCGCTTGGGATCGCTGATGTCCCGCCCCTCGGGAAAGTAGCGGTTGAGGTTGCGGCCGTCGCGGCCGGTGCGCCGCTGGCGCCGCACCGCGTCCTTGTTGGCTTCGGGGATGACCACCAGCGTCCCCCGGTCAATGCTCCACGTCTGGGCCACCTCGCCGGCCACGATCCAGCCCGACGTCTCCGAGCCGTGCATGCCGCCCACCAGAAAGGCCGTGGGCCCGGGGTTGGACGACCGGATGATGTAGACGGCGGTGCGGGTTTCCGTGCGGTTGCCCGACTGGATATAGCGCACCTCGCGGGTCACCGTGGGCGGCGCGCCGGGTTCGCCGTCGCCGGGCTCCCCAGGTTCACCGTCGCCCGGGTCCCCGCCCCCGGGCTCTCCGTCGCCAGGATTTCCGTCGCCGGGCTCGTCGTCACCCGGCTGGCCCGGGCCCGGCTCGCCTTGGCCCGGCGCCCCGTCACCCGGCTCTTGGGCGGCCACGTCCAGCCGCACCTGGCCGCTGGCCACCCGGGCCACCAAGGCCACCGCCGTGGTCTTGTTGCGCTGCACGGCGATGTCCAGCTGCCGGGACGCCAGGGACTCCCCCTGCCCGTTGAACAGCTCGATGGTGGCCTGCCAGGTGCCCACGGGCACCGCCTCGATCAGGCCGGACGCTTGACCTCCGGCCACGGTCAGCTCGTGGTCCAGGATGGTGGCCGACTGGACCAAGACGACGCCAGCGCCGCCCACCACAATGCCTTCATCATCCAGTTCCGCCAGATCGACGCTGAACTCCACCGCGCCGTGCTGCCCGTCGGCAGGCGGGGTGGTCGCGAAGATGCTGCATCCCGCGAGGAGGGCGGCGGCCAGCAGGAGCGCGGCCGCAAAGAGGGACTTCTTTAGCGGCATTCCCTTCTTCCTTTCCTTTGGGTTTCCGATGCCGGCGGCACCGCTGTCCAGCCGCGAAAAACGCCCCCGGAAACCCCCTTCCGCGCTGGACCAGCTTTTGCGGGTCTAGGATGATCGTAGCGAAACCGGTTTCAAATTACAATCGCTGACAGTTCTGGGGGATAATGGGAATGGATGGCAGGGCTGCCAGTCGAGAGGAAAGGGGCGGACGCCCCGCCCGCCCCCGTCGCTGGTGGCTTCTCGCCGGATGCCGGGATTCCTGTCACCCGCGGCTTACTGCTCGTGCGGGATCTGTACCTGGAAGGGGTTCGTGGACAACTGCTGGGGCTGCGCCCCCTGGTGCTGGAACTGCTGGGCCTGCGGGGCCTGGTGGGCCTGCGCGGCCTGCTGGGCGCCCGGAAAGGCCTGCCCCAGCGCCTGGCGGAAGGCGGCTTGGGTTTCCAGCGCAGCACCCTGGATCAGAGACTGCTCCGCGGCGGCGATCATGCGCCGCACCATGTTGCCGCCGACGGCGCCCCACACCCGGGACGGCACCTCACCGCCGTAACCCGACTGGTACCAGCTCTGCAGCGCTTGGGCCTGCGGATCCGGCCCGCTGGCGATTTCGCTGGACACCTCGTTCTTGAGCTGCTCCAGGGCCTGCCGGGCTTGAGGTACCAGCGCGCGGTTGCGCTTCTGGCCAACGGCCATGTCGCTCTCACCTCCTGGCGTTAATGTGAAGCGCGGGGCACGCCTTTACGCTGGCACTTCGCGCCGACCTTGGCAGGGGGGCCGCTTCGAAAGGGAATCGCGGCGCCCGGCGGGAATGTACCGGAAGCGGCGGGCCGGCCCGCCACTTCACCATGCGGAGGTACCGGCAATGTACCCTGAACTGGCAGGCAAGTGCGCCCTGGTCACCGGCGCCACCCGCGGGTTTGGACGGGCCATCGCCCTGCGCCTGGCGGCCGAGGGCGCGACCGTCGTCGTCAATTTCCGGCGCAGCAAGAGCGAAGCCCAGCAGGTGGCCGCGGAAATCGAGGCCATGGGCGGCGAAGCCCTGGTGCTGCGGGCCGACGTGGGCAAGCCCGAGAGCTTGGATGAGATGTTTGAGGCCATCGGTGTGGAGCTGGGGCGGCTGGACATCGTGGTGGCCAACGCGGCCTTCGGCGTGCCGGGACCGGTGCTGGAGGCCACGACGAAGCATTGGGACGTGACCCTGGCCGCGTCGGCCCGGTCCCTCCTGGACATGGCCCAGCGGGCGGTGCCGCTGATGCATCACGGCTGGGGGCGCATCATCAGCATCTCCAGTGAGGGCGGCCAGCGGGTCATCCCGGGCTACGGCGTGGTGGGCGTGGCCAAGGCAGCCCTGGAGGCCGTCACCCGGGCCCTGGCCTTTGAGCTCGCGCCCAAGGGCATCATGGTCAACGGCGTCATCGCCGGCATTGCGGAAACCAAGTCCCTGTGGTCCATCCCCGGCGCGGCCCAGATGCTGGAGGAAGCCCGGGAAAAGACGCCGGCGGGCCGCATCATCACGCCCGAGGACGTGGCCAACGCGGTGGCCTTCCTCGCTTCCGACCAGGCCAGCATGATCTGCGGGCAGCTCATCGTGGTGGACGGCGGCCGCAGCATCGTGGCGTGAGCCTTGAGCCCATGGACAGTGAGGCGGTGGGCTTGGAACAAGGGCGCCCGTTTCTTAGCTTTATCGTCGAGGAGGCCGATGACGGCCGGGTGCTGGCCCATCTCCTGCGCCGCCGCTGGCGCCTGTCCCGGGGGCTGGTCCGCCAGCTCAAGCGGGGCCCCTATGTCCTCCGCAACGGGCAGCCTGTCCCCTTGCGGGAACGGGTGGCGGCCGGGGACCGCATCGCGCTGTACGTGCCGCCGCATCTGGCGAGCCCCGTGCAGCCCGAGCCGCTGCCCCTGGCCATCGTCTATGAGGACGACCACGTGCTGGTGCTGGACAAGCCCCCCGGGGTGCTGGTGCACCCGGCCCACGGCGAACAGACGGGAACGCTGGCCAACGGCGTCGCCCACCACTTGGCCGCCCAGGGCGTGCCGCCGGTGGTGGCGCCCGTCACCCGCCTGGACCGCCACACTTCGGGGCTTGTCCTCTTTGCCAAGCACCCCCACGCCCACCATGCCCTGGCCCAGGCCCTGGCCCGCGGCCAGCTAGAGCGGGAGTATCTCGCGTTGGTGGCGGGCGCCGTCGCGGAGCCCAGCGGCGTCATCGACGCGCCCATCCGGCGGGTGGCCGGCCAGCTCACCCTCCGGGAGGTGGGACCCGGCGGCCAGCGGGCCGTCACCCGCTACCGGGTGCTGGCCCAGGCCGCCCCGCCCGCCCCGGACCCCCGCCTGCCGGACAAAGCCGCGCTGCTCGCGGTGACCTTGGAAACGGGCCGGACCCACCAGATCCGGGTGCACCTGGCCTACGCCGGCTATCCCCTCCTGGGCGATCCCCTGTACGGCCGCCTGCTGCCAGGCCTGCTGGAGCGCCAGGCCCTCCACGCCTGGCAGCTGCGGTTTCCCCACCCGCTGAACGGCGGCGTGCTGACCTTCACCAGCCCCCTGCCCCCCGATCTCGACCGGCTGCGGGAACGGTTGGGTCTCCCCCCGGTGTCCCGCCTTGCGTCCCCGGCCTGAAGTCCCAGCTCTCCTCCGCCGGTCACCGGGACCCAGGGCCAATCTTGTCGAACGCGGCAGGATTTCAGCGTGGCTTTCTAGGATTTTTTACAGGTATTAGGAAGATAGGTCTGCGTGGCCGGAAAGGATGAACGCCCGCGATGCGGAGAATCCTGGACATGCTCTACACCGTATTGCGCCGGCGCAAACCGGACCGGGTTCCCCAAGGGCTGACCCCTGCCGAACGGCGGGCCCTTTTGGGCCCTCACCCTCTCGTCTTGGACAAGAAGCCCCACGACCGCGCCATGGAAACCCGGGTGGATCCGGTATAGTCCAGCATGACGTCAGCGGCGCGGGCGCCCGCGTGGATCGTCCCGGGCCGGCGTGCCGGCCGCCATCAGTTCTCCCAAAGTCATCAGCTGGTATCCTTGGGCCCGCAGCCCGTCGATGATCCGGGGCAGCGCCAGGTGGATCTGCCGGGACGAGTCGCTGGCGTGCATCAGGATGATGTCACCGGGATGGACGTTGTTCAGCACCCGCCGCACCATGTAGTCAGCGCCCGGGTTTTTCCAGTCCAAGGTGTCCAGCGACCAGATGACGGTTTCGTACCCCAGCTGGCGGGCGGTGGCCACCACCAGGTCGTCGTAATCGCCGTTGGGCGGCCGGAAAAACCGGGCCTGCCGGCCCGTGGCCTCCTCCAAGTCCCGATGGGCGGTCATGATATTCTTCGCGATGGCATCGCCGTCGTAGCGGCTCAAGTTGACGTGGTCGTCGCCGTGGCTGGCGATCTCATGGCCGTCGGCCACGATGCGCTGGGCGATGTCCCGCTGCTTCTTGGCCCAGAAGCCCGTCAAGAAAAAGGTGGCCCGGACGCCCTTTTCCTTTAGGATGTCCAGCACCGGCCCCGCCGTCTGCCGGCCCCAGCTGATGTCAAAGGTGAGGGCCACCAGGGGCTGGTCGGTGCGCACGTAAAACACGGGCATGTCAAGGCCCCGGGAAACAGGCAGGTCCAGGCTCACGGGCACGGCCCGGGGCCACAGCGCGCCCGCCGCCCAGCCGCCCCCAAAGGCGCCGCCCACCAGCAGCACCAGGGCCAGGATGGCCCAGCGAAAGCGCAGGATGTACACGCGGCCACGCCCCCGTCGGCAAAGCGTCGATTCCTTACCGCGACGCTATGCCGGGCACGGCCCAATTATCACCCAGATGCGCCGTGTCGTTGACCCGCACCAGGCGGGGCCGCTGGCCGGGCGCGACCAGCGCTTCGGTGAGGCCGGTGTTGGCCGTGCGCACCGTCCCCCATGAACGGTAGTCCAGACCTTGCAGAAGGCAGATCAAGAGGCGCAACAGGCCCCCGTGGCTCACCACCAGCACCGTCTCGCCGGGGTGGCGCAGCAGGACGCAGCTGAGGAACCGGTCCGCCCGGGCCCAGGCCGCGTCCAGCGGCTCGCCCCCCGGGGGCCGTGCCGCGCGGCCGGCTTGCCAGCGCTGCAGCCATTCCAGGTAGCCGCCGGCCTCCAACTCGGCGCGGGTATAGCCTTCCAAATCGCCGTAGGACAGCTCCCGCAGCTCGGCGGTGATGCGCAGCGGCAGCGGGCGGCCGTCCCGCACGATGGCCGCCGTCTCCACCGCCCGGGCCAAGTCGCTGGCGTAGATGGCCCCCACCGCCGTGCCGGCCAGCCGCCGGGCCAGCCGCCGGGCCTGCTCGCGGCCGCGGGCGTTGAGGGGTACGTCCGACCACCCCTGGATGCGCTGGGCCGCGTTCCAGTCGGTTTCCCCGTGACGAACCAGCAGCAAGCGCGTCAGTTGGTCTCCCCTCCCCATGTCACCGCGGGAGCGCGGGCGGCCGCGAAAGCTCCCGGCAAGGC
Source organism: Limnochordales bacterium (assembly GCA_035304545.1). Classification (GTDB taxonomy): domain Bacteria; phylum Bacillota; class Limnochordia; order Limnochordales; family ZCTH02-B6; genus ZCTH02-B6. Next base: position 76,800 of record DATGPV010000051.1, read on the forward strand.
CGCCAGGGACGCGACCAGCGGCGCTGCCGCCGCCAGCGCCACCAGCTGGCCCCACGGGAACACCGGGACGAGCTCTCCGACGCCGCTGACGGCCGACGCGGCCCGGAAGCCAGCCCAGCTCAGGACCAGTCCAAGGGCCGCGCCCGCCGCCGCGCCACCTGCCGCCGCGCCCCCCATGCCGGCCAGCATGGCCGCCACCAACTGGGCCGGCGTCACGCCCACGGCTTTCATGATGCCGATGTCCCGCCGCTGCTCCCGCACGGCCGCCGTGGCCGCCTGCACCACGGCCACGACGGCCAGGCCGCCCAAAAGCACCGCCAGGCCCTTCACCAGCCGCCCCGCGGTCCGCACCGCTGCCGGCGGCTCAAAACCGGCGCGGATGACGGCCAGGCCCGGCCCGCCCGCCGCCAGGAGGCGCTGCCGCACCCTTTCCTCATCCGCGCCCGGCGCCAAGCGCAGCAGCCACGCGCCCGGCTCCATGCCCGGATACAGCGCTGCCAAGGTCTCCCAGGCGACCGCGCCCACCAGCCCGCTGTTGGTCAGGTCCAGGTATGCCCCGGCGACCCGCCACCGGGCCCGCCGCGGCCCCAGGGCCACCTCGATGACATCGCCCGGCGCCACGCCCAGGCGCTCCATCGCTCCGGCACCCAGGGCGATCTCCCCCGGTCCCGCCACAAAGCCGCCGGCCAGCACCCGCCACGGCGCGGAAGTCCAGTCCCCCGCCAGCGCCCGCACCATAATGGACGCCGCCGCGGGCACGTCCACCCGGGCCCACGCCTCCCGGTGAAACCCGGCGACGGCGGGCTCGGACCGCACCAGGCGCTCCACGTCCGCCGCGGGGAGGGCGCCCCCCAGGATGGCCAGCTGGTGAAAAACGCCCACCCGCCCCGGTTCCCGCTCAAAGGCCGCCAGGGTACTGGCCAAGGTCGCCGCCCCCACGGCCACCGCCAGGCCGATGGCCACCGCCGCGGCGGGCACCAGAGGCCGCACCGGGCGGATGACCATGAGCTGGGGCAGGCCCGGCAGCCCCACCCGCAGCCCCACGGGCACGGCGCCGTCCCCCTCCCCCAGCGCGGCGGCGACGCTGGCCCGGACCGGCCTGCGGGCCGACCAGGCCGCCCACGCGGCCGCCCCGCCCGCGACGGCCAGCGCCACGGGCACCCAGCCCGCCCCGGGCGCCCCGGCGGGCACCCCCGGCAGCCCGCCGCCCAGCCACCGCCCCGCGGCCAGCCAGCCCGCGGGCGCGCCCATCCCGGCTGCGGCCAGGCCCACCCCGCCGCAGCCCAGACCAAAGGCAGCCATGACCTGCCGGGGCGTGCAGCCCACCGCCCGGGCCAGGCCCATTACCCGGCGGCCCGCGATGGCGGCCGCGGCCACCGCATGCCCCGTCACCGCCGCCCCGGCCGCCAGGGCCAGGGCCCCGGCCATCAGCAGGAAGCCCGCGGTCAAGCTGTGGCTCATCCGCTGGTGGGCCACCAGGTCCCGCCAGTTGCCCGCCTCCACAAGCACACCCCACTCGGCAGCTGCCCGCCGGGCGGCAAAGGCGACGGCCGGCGCGGCGTCGGGGTCGTGCAGGCGCACGCCCAACACCGTCTCCGGCCGGCGGGCCAGCTGATCCAGGAGACGGCCGGGTATCACGGCCGGCGACGGCCGGCAGTCAGGGTAGGGGCAATGCAGGGCGGACACGACCCAGCCCACGATGCGGGCTTCCACCGCGCCCGCGTCGCCCAGCAGCTGCACCCGCTGGCCCACCGCCAGGTCCAGGGCCCGGGCCATGGCCGCGTCCACCGCCATTTCGGCTTTCCCGGGTTGGGGCCACCGCCCGGCCACCAGGGCAAAGCCCGGCAATCCCGGGCCGGGCCCCCCGGCCGCCAGGCCCTCCGGCCCGCTGCCCGGCGGCGCGGCACCCGAAGCGGCCCGCAGCAGGTCGGCGGCGTCGATGCCGTAGGCTCGCACCTCCAGGCGCCTGGTGCCGCCGGTTCCCGCGGCCTGCAGGGCCAAGGCGGCCGCCGGCAGGCGCCCCGTCTCCGCGGCCACCGCCGGATGGCGGGTGATGGCCGCGGCGGCTTGCTCCCGGCGGGGATGATCCGGCACGGCAAACCACGCGTGGGGGGCGCCCGTCAAGGCGTGCAGCCCCTCATAGGCCCCGGGAGCGCCCTGCCAGATGTGGACGCCGGCACTGATCAAAAGTGCGGCCAGAGCCATGGTGAGCCCCATCAACGCCAGGGCCGTCCGGCTGCGCCCCAACAGCCCCCAGGCCAGATGCCCCAGCGCGGCGGCCCGCCCGGCCGTCCCCGCCGCCAACGAACGCGGCGCCGGCGCGTCGGCGTCCCCCACGGCCGGCAGGGGCGGCCGGCTCACGCCGGCATCGCCGCCCGGGCCGCGATTTTTCCGTCCCGCAGGTGAACGACCCGGCCCGCCTGCGCGGCCACCGCCGGGTCATGGGTCACCAGCAGGATGGTTTGTCCTGCCGCGTTGGCGGCGCGGAACAAATCGAGGATACAGGCCGCCGCCGCCTCATCGACGCTGCCTGTCGGTTCGTCGGCCAAAAGCAGCTGCGGCCGGTTGATGAGGGCCCGGGCGATGGCCACCCGCTGGCGCTCGCCGCCGCTCAGCTGGGGCGGCCGCTTGGCGGCCAGCGGGGCGATGCCCAATTGCTCCATGAGCGCGAGGGCCCGGGCGCGGGCAGACCCCGGCCCGGCGCCGGCCAACAGCGCCGGCAGCATCACGTTGGTGACGGCGTCCAGATGGTGCAGCAGGTTGAAGTACTGAAAGACGATGCCGACGTGATGCCGGCGAAAGAGGGCGAGCGCGGTTTCGTCCATGCTGGGCAGGTCAAAGCCGGCGACGCGCAAATAGCCGGCGTCGGGCCGGTCCAACCCGCCGATGAGATGAAGCAAGGTGGACTTGCCGGACCCCGACGGCCCCATAAGGGCCACAAACTCGCCGGGCTCCACCTGCAAGTCGATCCCCCGCAGGGCGGGATAGCGCATCTCCCCGTCCCGGTAGGTCTTGTAGAGCCCCCGGGCGTCCACAACGAACTCCGCGGAGTTCACCCCCAGGCCAAGGCGGGAGCAAACGTCTCCAACGGATTCATTGTATCATGGGCGCGCTCAAAAATCGTCCCAGCGGCTGCGGGGCGTCGGGCGCTCCAGGTGGGCCTCCCAGTCGGGATCGTTGTCGGCCGGCGGCCGCGTTTCCAGCAGATCCTCCGCCCGCTCCAGGATGCGCTCTTCGCAATCGGCGCACAAGCCCAATGCCCGGGCGGGAGTATCCATCTCGATGGTCATCCCGCAGATGCGGCATGTGGCCACTGCCATCGACTCCCTCCGACGTCGGTCTTTTCTTTTATTGTCGCGATCCGGGGCCGCTTCCGTAAGCGACGGTTGCCCCATCCAGACAGGGACATATGTCCCTCGCGCTGCCGGCGATGAGGCGCAGGGAAACCGCAAACACTAGCCTGTGTCCGAGACGAAGGAGGTGACGATCCGTGCCCGAGCGCAATCCGCCCAACCAGCGCCAGCAGCGCTTCCAGCAGCCCCAGCGCCAGCGGCGGCAAGACCAGGACACCGAGTTCGCCGCGGAGCCGGGCGTGTTTCAGCCCCAGCAGCAGGCGCGGCAAAAGCAGCCGCGCGAGCCCAAGAACCGGGAATCTGAGCCCCAACAGCAGTGACCGCGACGCGGTCCGCGGCCGCCGCGGCGGCAACGCCGGCGGCCGCGGCCGCGGGGCGGCAGCAGAGCTGGCTGCCAGCGCTGCCATGATTCCCAGGGGCTCGAGGAAGAACCGGCGGGCACACTAGACACCGAGGAGGTGAGGTCCAACATGGCCCAAGGCCAAAAGCGGAACCGGGCTCTCGTGCCCCAGGCTCAGCAGGCCCTGGAACGCCTGAAGCAGGAAGTCGCATCGGAACTGGGGATCCAGAACTACCAGGGGTACCTCGGCGATGTCCCGGCCCGCCTCAACGGCGCCGTCGGCGGCAACATGGTCCGGCGGATGATCGCCGCGGCGGAGCAGGCCTTGATCCAGCAGACCGCTGCTCAGGTCCAGGCCGGCTTCCGCCAGGGGCTGCAGCAGGCCACGGCCTCAACGCCGGCCGCGCAGACCCCGAACCCGTTCCAGGTGCAGGTCCCGCCGGCGCAGTGACGCCGCGGACAGGACCGGCAGCCTAAGACTGCAAGCGCAGCGCCTCCCGGTGCGGGAGGCGCTTCTCTGCTTGACAAAGCGGAAGCTTGCGGGGTCCCAGCGATACCCGTCGGCCACCGGGATCTCCTCAACGTCGGCATAGGTCCCATCGGGTTGGCGCCGGCTGCGGGTGCGTGCTCCCTGGACCCGCAGCTGGCCGTCGCCGGCCGTCACCGCCACCGCGGTCACCACCCGCTCCGCCATGGGCGGATCGAGGCTGTAGGCCTCCTCATACAGGGTTCCCGACCAGACGGGCACCAGCTGGCCGTCCCGCTCCTTGAGGATGGTGAGGCCGCGGCGGCGGTAAAACGCGCCCGTCAGCTCGTCGTGCTCATCATAGACCAGCAGCTCGTGGGCGCCGGCCCCGGTGACGGACCGCACCTCCAGCAGGTCAATGGCCGCGAAGCCTTCCCGGCGGGCCAACGGCTCCCAGCCGCCGGCGCGGCGCCCAAAGACAGCCACCAGCCCATCCCCGGACAAGAGGGTCACGCCCACCACCAGTTCCGGACCGCCGCCGGGGACCACGTCCCCCATCGCGATCCGGTAGCCGGCCGCCTCCGCCGGCGCGGGGAGGGACGCCGGGGGCAGGTCGTCCAGGGAAAACCCCGCCGTCCCGGCGCTGACGGGCCCGGCACGGGACCCCGGCTGGGAGCCGGGCGTTGCCGCGGGCCACGGCCGGAAACCCGCGGCCAGCAGCGCCCCCATGACGAAACCGGCCGCGAGCCCAAAGGCAGCGGCCAAAACCAGCACCGCCTTCCTCACAGGGCAGCACCTCGCCCCCCAGGCCTATGCCGGGGCCCCTGTCCGTTATGTGCCGGGGGGACCGGACCGCGCGCCAGGCGGCCACAAAAAGGGCGGGGCCCCCAGAGGCCCCGCCCGGCGGGCGGCGGTGGATCAGCCCGGCGGTGGTTCAGCCGTTGGCTTCCAAAAACCGCTCCGCGTCGATGGCGGCCATGCAGCCGCTGCCCGCAGCGGTGATGGCCTGCCGGTAGACGCTGTCCTGGACGTCGCCGCAGGCAAAGACGCCGGGGACGCTGGTTTTTGTCCCCTCCCGGGTGATGATGTAGCCCTGGGCGTCCATCTCCACCTGGCCCTGCAGGAAGCCGGTGTTGGGCTGGTGGCCGATGGCCACGAACACGCCGTCGCAGGGGAACTCCCGGGTTTCGCCGGTCTTGACGTCCTTCAGGGTGACGCTCTTGACCATGCCCTGGTCGTTGGCGTTGATGCCCTCGACCACGGTGTTCCAGATGAACTCGATCTTGGGATTGGCCATGGCCCGCTGCTGCATGATCTTGCTGGCCCTGAGCTCGTCGCGGCGGTGGACGACGGTGACCTTGCTCGCAAACTTGGTCAGAAACATGGCCTCTTCCATGGCCGTGTCGCCGCCGCCCACCACGATGACGTGCCGCTCCTTAAAGAAGAAGCCGTCGCACGTGGCGCACGCCGATACGCCGCGGCCCACCAATTCCTTTTCCCCCGGCACCCCCAGCCACTTGGCCGACGCGCCGGTGGCGATGATGAGGGTCTGGGCTTCATAGGTCTTCCCGGCCGCCTCCACCTTGAAGGGGCGCCGGCTCAAGTCCACCCGATCCACCTGGGCCATCTCGTAGCGGGCGCCGAAGCGCTGGGCCTGCTGCTTCATGCGCTCCATCAGCTCAGGCCCCATGATCCCTTCGGGAAACCCGGGGAAGTTTTCCACCAGCGTCGTCTGGGTGAGCTGGCCGCCGGGCTCGTGGCCTTCAAACACCAGGGGCTCCAGGTTGGCCCGGGCCGCGTACAGGGCGGCCGTGTGGCCCGCCGGTCCAGAGCCGATAATGATCACTTTTTCCATGTTTGATACGTCCTCCTCAGGGCGCGCGGCGCGCCCAGCGGTCGTTCCAGAGCGTCGGGGGCCGGGGCGCCCCCATGTTTATCCCCGGGGGGCGCCGGCCGCCGCGGCCTCCCCGCGGGCGGGAGCTGGCGCCCCTTCGCCCGGACCCGGGCCGGGATCGGGGCCGGGCACGGCCGCGGCCTCCGCTCCGGCCCCGGCGCGGGCCGCGGCCCCCGCCGGCGCCACAAACACCGCTTTGAGGCAGCCGGAGCTGCCCTTGGCCGTTACCGTTGCCAGGGCCTGGCGGTAGTCCTTGAAGGCGAAACGGTGGGTCACCAGCGCGGACAAGTCCACTGCCCCCTCGGCAAAGAGCTCGATGGCCCGTTGCACCGCGGACACCGTCCCCTCGCCGGTGCGCACGGGCCCGGCCGCGAACACCCCCTGCACCTGCAGCTCCTTAAGCCAGACAAAAGTCCAGTCGATGCCCCGGGGGACGGACGCCAGCCCCAGGAGCACCACCTGGCCGCCGGGGGCCGCAAAGCGCAAGGCGTCGTTGAGGGCCCCGTCGCTGCCTGCGCACTCGTACACCACATCGGCGCCACCCACCAGCACCGGCGGCCCCAACACCGGCCGCAGCAGCTTGGCCCCCAGGGCCGCGGCCACCGTAGGGTACACGTCCCGACCCCGGGGGGCCAGCACTTCGTCGGCCCCCAGCCGGCGGGCCATGTCCGCCTGGAAGGGATGGCGCACCAGCGCGATGATGCGGCAGCCGGGCGCCATGATCCGCAGGGCGGCAATGGTGCACAGGCCGATGACGCCGCCCCCAATGACCAGCACCGTGCGGCCGTGGGGCGGGCCCGCCACATCCACCGCATGGAGGGCGCAGCCAAAGGGCTCGGCCAGGACGGCGTTTTCGTCGCTGACGTGGTCGGGGACCGGGATCACCTGGGAGCGGTGGGCGACAAACACTTCCCCCCAGCTGCCGCCGGTGTCCCGGCAACTGCCCAACAGCAATCCGGGGGCCAGGGCCCCTTCGGCAAACCGCAGGCAACGGTTGGGCAGACCGGCCCGGCAGTTGGCGCAGGGCTGCCCAAAGCCCCGCACCGCGCACGGCAACAGCGGGTCCACCACGACCCGCTGCCCGGGCTCCACCTCGGTCACCGCGGGCCCCGTCTCCCGGACGACGCCCACGTTTTCGTGGCCGATGACAAAGGGAAAGCTGGCAAAAGGCGACACCGACGGGCTGTCCCGCAGGGTGATGAGGTTGAGATCGCTGCCGCAAATGCCGCCCAGGCGCGTTTCGATCTTGACCCACTCCGGTCCGGGCAGCGCCGGCTCGGGCACATCGCCGTAGGCCAGGCAGCCCGCCCGGCTGGCGAACACCCCCGGGTAGACGGCCCCCACCGCCTTGGCGAAGGCGTAGCGCAGCGGGCTGAAGCGGAACTGCAGCGCTTCCATCTTACGTCATGGGCACCTGGGGAATGATGCGCCCCTCGATGCGCTCAAAGATGTCCCGGAGGCTGCGGCCGGTAATGGTAAGCCCGTGGTTGCGCAGGCCCACCACCGCCCGGGACGGATCCGGCGCCTCCCGCACCTTCTGCGCCACCGAGTGGGCCAGCTCGTAGGTGCCGCACGGGTAGTTGATCTCGGTGGACGGGATGTTGTCCATCCACGCATGCACATGGACGATGGCGCCCACCGACGGATGCTCCCGGTAGATCATCCAGTGCTCAATGGCGTCCACGGAAACCCGGTTGGGCTTGACGTGGGGCGGCACGCTCAAGATCATGGCCCCCCGCTCGGGGTCGTAGTCCTTGACCAGCAGGATGTCGCGCCCGATGATCTTCAAGTCCGCCTTGTTGACGCCGCTGCCGCTCATCCAAAACGTCTTTTCGTCCCGGCGCACGCTCAGGTTGCCGTAGCTCAAGCCGCCTAGGGAGTACAGGCGCTGGACGTGGCGCCACTCGTCCTCGGAGAGGAGCTCCTGGATGGGAAAGGGCGCCGGCAGCAGGTTGAGCTTGTCCAGCTCCTGGCCGGCCCAGCGCAACTGGGCGGTGAGCTCGTCGCCCTCCCACAGCTCCTCGGGCAGGTCGGGCTCAAAGATGTTGTTGATGACCAGGCGGCTGGAGGCCAGCGGCGCCACCCGCTGGTACAGCGCTTCGTACAGCTCCGCCTCGGGCAGGTCGCCGGAAACCGAATAGGCGCCCTGCTCCAGGGTGACGAAATGGGGCTCCACCCGCTGCCCGTCGTTGACCACGTACAGCAGCAGGTTGCTGAGGCTGCGGATCAGCAGCGGGTACGCCGCGGGCAGCACCTGGCTGGGCTTCTCCCGCACTTCGGTCACGCCCAGGACAAAGACCGCCTGGCTGCGCCGCCGGAACGAGCGGGGCTTGTCGGCGGCAAAGACGTTGATGACAAGGCCGACGCCCTCGTCGGGGGTTTCCCGGTACTCATGTCCCCGGGCCTCCAGCCGGCCCCGCAGGCCGGCCAGAAGCCGGCGGGTGCCTTCGCTGGCCGGTTCGCCCACGATGGTAAAGGCCAGGGTGGGCTGGCCGGCGATGGGGAACTCTGCGTTGGGGGCCGCTTGCGCCATGGGTGCATCACCCTCCCGGTACGGCGGTGCAGGCTGCCGCTTTCCGTCTTAGTGTGCACGTTTTTCCACAGGCAGTATGCCCTTTCCTGCCCAGACGAGGCCCGAGGCGCCGCCCCGCCCGGGCGGCAGGGCCGGGCGCCACAGCCCGCGGGCGCGCCGGCCGCCCTTGGCCTGCCTGAGACCGGTTGGCCTGCCGGAAACCGGGAAGGGCGAAGGCCCCGGCAGCGCCGGGGCCTCCGCCGCCCTCACCGGCGCCCAAGGCCGCGGCGGAGGCCTGCCGGAGCGCGGCCTTAGGCCAGCGGCTCCGTGCGGACGCAGGCCCCGGTCAGTAGGGGCGCAGGCCCGGGAAGGTCAGGCTCATCTCGCTGAACAGCCGGTAAAGGGTCGGCCCGTAGGCGATGAGCACCAGCACCACCGTGGCCGTCACCCACGGCGTAAACCGGTCCAGCCAGCCCGGCACCACGCCCAGCTGGCCGTTGACCGGCTCCGCCAAGGGCACCTCGCCCCGCTCTTCCACCTTCTTGGACGCCCACAGGGTCGCGAAGAGGTTGATGAAGAACAGCAGCCCGCTGATGGTCAGCATCACGCCGCCGATGGCCGTCATCCACGCGGGCATCTCCCACTCGGGCAGGAAGTAGGGCGCGGCGCCCAGCTGCGTCCGCCGCGGCGCGCCCAACATGCCCATCCAGCTCATGCCCCGGGACATGATGAGCATGCCCACAAACCACAGCCACGGCTGGAAGCGGGCCATGCCCTCGCTAAACAGCTTCCGCCCCGACAGGTACGGCACCAGCCAGTAGGACACGCCCATGAAGCTCAGCGCCACCGCGGAGCCCACCGTCAGGTGGAAGTGCCCGGGCACAAACATGGTGTTGTGCACGACCAGGTTCACGTTGAAGGACGCGTTGATCAGCCCGCTGACGCCGCCCAGGGAAAAGAGGACCATCCCCAGCAGCTGCGCCGCCACCGACGGATCCCGCCACGGCAGGGCCGTCACCCAGCCCAAGAGCCCCCGGCCCCCCCGGGCCCGCCCGCCGATCTCCAGCGACGCCAGCACCGTAAAGGCCGTGATCACGCTGGGCATAAACACCGCGAAGGTCAGGAAGGCGTGGATGGCCTTGTACCCTTCGGAGACGCCCGGGTCCAGGTACTGGTGGTGGAAACCGACCGGCAGGGACAGCGGGATGAACAGCAGGAACGCCAGCCGCGCCAAGGGCTCGCTGAAGAGCTTGCCCCCCACCTGCTTGGGCAGCATGAAGTACCACGTCACATAGGCCGGCAAGAGCCAGAAATACACGATGGGGTGGCCGCTCATCCAGAACAGGGTCCGCATGAGCAGCGGGTCGGTCCCCGGCAGCCAGCCCAAGGACCACGGGATCAGGAACCCGACGAACTCCACCGCGATGCCCACCGACGCCGCGGTCCACATAATGAGGGTGACCAGGGCGCCAAAGGTGATCAGCGGCGTGCGCTGGCCCGGGTTCTCCCGCCGCCACGCCAGGGTCGTGCGCACGCTGATGACGGTCATCAGCCACGTGCCCACCACGATGAGGGCCAGGCCCACGTAGTACAGCGGGTGCGCCTGCAAGGGCGGGTACGACGTAAACAGCACCGACGCCTGGTTGGTGAACAGCGTGTAGTCCACCAAAAGCAGGCCCACCGTCATGAGCCAAAAGGTGGCCCAGCCCCAGCCCGCCGTGATCAGCGGCCGCTGGAGGCCGCGCCCCACGGCAAACAGCAGGAACCCGCCGATGAAATACGTGGTGAACACCAGGACGTTGAAGACCCCGTGGATGGCCAGGCCCTGGTAGTAGTGGCGGATCAGGGGCACGTAGGCGTACAAGTCGATGCCCGCGTGCTCCAGCCCCTGCAAAAAGCCCAGCAGGACGCCCACCAGCAAGTGGGCGAAACCGACGCCGATGAAAGCCAACGACAACTTCCGTTCCGTCTCCGGCGGAACGTACGCATCGGCCCCCGCAACCGACTGGCTTGCCACGCGCGTCGCTGCCATATCACAACTCCTCCACGATGACGCGGCCGCTCATGAAGTGGTGGCCGGCGCCGCAGTACTCGTGACAGACGAACAGGTACTCCCCGGGCCGGTCGAAGGTGTAGGTCGCCTTGGCCGTCTGACCCGGAATGATCATGAGGCTGACGGTGGTGTCTTGAATCTTAAACCCGTGGAGAATGTCCTCGCTGTGAATGTAGAAGGTGACCGTGGAGCCGGCGGGGATGCGAATCTCGCTGGGGTTGAAGTTCCAGACCCGGGCCCGCATGTTGACTTCGTACCGGCCCGGCGCCAGTTCCCGCACCCAGCCCTCGGCGATGTCATGCTCGCCCGCCGCCGCCACCGGCAGCAGCTGGTCGTCGATGCCCGGCAGGCGGACGCCCAGCACGGCCGAACTGAAGCCGAGAGCGATGGCGAAGATCACCAGCATGACACCGGCCAATGTGATCCACATTCGTTCGTATCGATCAATGTGCATGGCCTTACCTCCGCAGCAGCAAAGTGGGTGGCCTTGCCCTGGTCGACCCGTCCCGCGTCAACCGCCCCGCGTGCGGCTCACCGCCGCATGAGCATCGTCACGTACGAATAGCCCCACAGGAGCACGATCACCCCGGCGTACACCAGCAGGATGGTCCACGTTCCCTTGGGAGTCTCATCCTGCGTGCTGGGCTTCGCCGAGCGGGCCATTGCTGCACCTCCTTTCCGTCAGCGCGGATAGCACAAGAACAGGTGCGCCGCTTCGTACACGAGGCGGCTCGCGCCGTCGGCCTGGGCTTCCCTGACTAGGAGGCCCAGATCCCGGCTCAGCCGGGACCCGGCCAGCTTGCGCGCCTCGTAACGGGCCCGCACATAGCCCAGGTCGTCCACCAGCACCAGCGCGGGCTCGTAGACGATGGCCGGCGCCTGCGCCATACCGGGCGCCTGCCGGCCGGAACCAGGCTCCCCGTTTTGGGCAGCCTGGGTCGTCCCTACGTAAATCCCAAAACCGGCACCCACCACCAGCCGGGTCGTGACCGGGGCGCCGGTAAGCAAGGCCACGTCCAGCCGTTCCGGCAGCGGCACCCGCTCCGCCAGGGCCGCCATGGCGGCCACGTCGTCCCGCTCGGGGTCCGGCGTAATCCAGGCGACGCGCACCAGCCCCTCCCAGCCCTGCTCAGCCACCAGGGCGTCCATCTCCTCTAGGAGGGGCATCACCGCATCCACGGCGGGCTTGTCCCAGGCGGCCGCGACCACGTACACGTTGACGGGCGCGGCGTCATCGGGGTAGAGGTAATCCGTGCCGCGATGATCGACCATGTTGAAGGCGGGGACCGCTTGGCCCCGGGGCAGGACCTGCACCGGCCGGCCCACGGCGAAGTAGAGGACGCCGAGGACGAGAACCAGCACGACCGCCCCGCCCAGCGCCAGCAACCGGGACCGGCGCTGTGCGTCGATGCCCGCTTTTCGGGCTAGAATGGCTTTTTGCTCCATACTGGCTTCTCTGGCCACGGCTTCCTCACCCAACTGGTCTCTTCCTGTAAACCGGCGTCAAATGATCGGTGGATTTTTGATAATTCCGACGCTACATCCTGGGGGCGAAGCGCCCCGCGGCCGCGATCAGCCGCGGGGCTCCCCCTGGCTCACGGGCACCGTCAGCTCCCGTTCGCTGCCGTCCGCGGCCATGAGCCGCACCAAAATGGTCTGGCCTTCCTCCAGGTCCTGTTTGAGCCCGATGAGCATCAAGTGCAGCCCACCGGGCTGCAGCCGCACCGTTTCGCCGGCCGGCACCACCAGCGAATGCATATGGTGCATATGCATCTCCTGGGTGAACCGGCCGTCGACCACCTCAACCTCCAAGACCGTCTCGTGGATCTCCGCGATTTCCGCCGCGTCGGTTTCCACGTGCACCAGCTCCACGTCGCCCGGCCCCGGATTCGCAATGGTCATGTAGATGGCGCTGTTTTCGCCGGCCCGGGCCGGCCGCGCCCACGCGCCGCTGATGGTGACTTCATCCAGGCTGCCGGCGGCACTGGCCGTCCGGCCAGGCAGCCCGATCAGGGCGCCCACCAGGACCGCCGCCGCCATGAGAATCAGGACATGCGCCCTGCGGAAAACCATCGCCACAACCGCTGCCTCCCCCACGTCACGGAACTGCTCGTCACAGAATCAGCCGCAAATCGCTGGCAATGTCGGCCGGCTCTACGCCGAAGGGATACGCCACGACCAACCGGCCCTCGGGGTCGATCAGGAAGCTGAGGGCCGTATGGTTGACCCAATAGCCCACGGGCGAGTTTTCGTTTTCCACCTTTTCGACGAAAATGCCGTAGGCGTCCAGGACCGGCTGCAGGTCTTCGGGGCTGGCCCACAGGCCATAAAAGGACGGATCAAACCGGTTGATGTAGTCCCGCAGCCGCTCGGGCGTGTCGTACTCGGGATCCACGGTCACAAACGCGAACCGGACCCGGTCCGCCAAGGGCCCGAGGTCCCGCTTGATCTGGGTATAGTAGATCAATGTGGCGGGGCAGATGTCGGGGCAGTTGGTGTAGCCGAAAAAGAGCATCACGGCCCGCCCGCGATGATCCGCCAGGCGGAAGGTCTGCCCGTGGTGGTCCATGAGCCCCAACTCAGGCGCCGCCTGGGCCGGCTGCAGCACAAAGCCGTGGAACTGGTCCCACGGCACGGGCTTGGGCCCCATGCTGCTCCAAGCGACCCACCCCAGCACGCCGATGACCACAAGCAAGGCGGCGGCGACGACGAGCCGCGTCTTGGTGGTCCTCGTCACCAAAGCTTCACCTCGTCTCCCCATATTAGGATTTTCCCTGCTGGCCGCCGGGGGCGAAAGTTGGCTATGTCCCCTCCCAATGTGACATTTGTCTCCCAGCCCCCAGGACACCCGTCCGGCGACTTGATTGAAACCGGGCGTTCACCCCCAGCCTTGCCGGATTTTTTTCGCCGGGGATCCCCGGCCGCTCCTCCGGCCGCGGACAATCTGCCGGACTTCAGCGCCGGCTTCCCGGTCCGCCGGCACCGCCCGCGCCGGCCCGATCAGCCGTCGCGCCACGGCGTATACAGGCACCACGGATCGGATCCCAACGGATCCCCCGTCAGGCTGTAGGCCCGGGCCCGGGATCCGCCGCACAAGGCCCGGTACTGGCACAGGCCGCACTTGCCCCGCAGGCGGCCCTCGTCCCGCAGCACGGCAAACAGCTGACCCCGCCGGTAGATGTGGTGCAAGGGCCGGGCCCGCACGTTGCCCACCGGCAGCCGCAGGTGCCGGGACGGGTACACGTCCCCCGTACGGGAGACGAACAACATCCCCCGCCCCTCCCGGACGCCAAACCGGCGGCCCGCCGCGCTGCGCTGGATGCGTGTCAGCGCCACGCCCTGGGCCCGCAGCCGCTGGAAGGCCAGGCGGTTGAGCTGGGGCCCGTTGACGGCGACGACAGAAAAGGCCGCCTTCTGCGACAATTCATCCAGCCATTGCAAGACGACCCCGTACTGCCACGGGTTGATGGCGCCCTGGCTGGGGCCGCCTGGCGCCCCCACGGGGAACTCCAGCGCCCACTCGGCCGCGCCCAGCTCCGCCACGACCCGCGCGAGGGCTTCTAGCCCTATCATCGTTTTCTCGGTGACCCGCGTCAAGATTCGCAAGTTGAGGCCGGCGCCCCGCACCCAGTCCGCGGCGGCCACAGTGCGCGCAAAGCTGCCGGGCTCGCCCCGCTCCCCGTCGTGGGCCGCCGCGTCGGGACCATCCAAGCCCAGGGAAACCGCGCGGGCCCCGGCCCCCGCGAGCGCGTCAACGGCGGCCCGGGTGAGCCGGGCCGTGGGGCACAATTGGACCGTGACGCTCAGGCCCCGGCCGGCGGCATAGGCCACCAACTCGGCCAAATCGGGCCGTTCCAGGGGATCGCCGCCGCTGATCAAGAGGGAAGGCGGCGGTGTGGAGAAGCCCCGCACCTGATCCACAAGGCGCCGGGCTTCCTCGGTGGTGAGTTCCCCTCCGTGCCGCTCTGTGATGGGCTGCGCCCGGCAAGGGCGGCAGGCCAGGCTGCAGGCCCGGGTCGCTTCCCACTCCACCAGAACGGGCGCCCGGGCGTACCGCTTGCCGTGCAGGGGCGGCGGGGACAGGACCCGGTTTCCCCCGGGGCGAATGGAACCCGTATACGCCAGCAAAGGAGTGTCGGGAAACATGACATCGCCCTCCGGCATGTCCCTCACCCTCCAGTACCAGGGTGGGATGGCCTTTGTCGGGCGCGGCCCCTCGGGCCACCCGATCCCGATGGACGCCGCCGCGCAGGCGGGCGGGGCCGACAGCGCTCCGCGGCCCATGGAGATGATCCTGGCGGCCCTGGGCGGCTGCAGCGGCATCGACGTGGTGCACATCCTGCGCAAGATGCGCATCCCCTTTGATGCCCTGGAGATCCGCCTCCACGGCACGCGCCGGGACGAGCATCCCCGCTACTTTACGGCCATCGAGGTCGAATACGTCTTCCGCGGCGCCGGGCTACAAGAAAAGCGCCGCCGCCTGGAGGAAGCCGTCCGCCTTTCCCAGGAGAAGTACTGCTCGGTGGCCGCCATGCTCAAGGGGGCGGCCCAGCTCAGCTGGCGCGTCACCATCGAGGAGGACCCGGCCGCATCCGGCGAGGAGGCGTGACAGGCCAACGCGCCTTGCGGACCGGACCGGTCGGGGCGTCCGCCCGTCGCCCGGGGGCCACACCACCCGGCGGCAAGGGGTCCGGACAACAGGTCCCCTTTCAGCATGGCAGGGCGGGCGGGCCGAAGAAACGGGCGAACGTCGGCGCCAGCCGGGGACATCGGTCCGCGGACCCGAGGACAGTTGTCCCACCAGCAGCCCGTGACCCGGGCAAGCCTCCGCCCGGCGCCCGGGGGCGGCTCGCGGCACGGCGCGGCGGTGCAGGCAGGCAGGCCCCCGGGTGCCAAGGGCAGCCCTGCGGGCACGGGGCTTCAAAGGGGGAATCGCCTTGGAAACCACCGGCGGCACCCACCGGTCCGTTGAGATTCTCCAGCGGATTCCCTTTTTCGCGCAGCTGGAGCCCGCGGAGCTGGCCGCTCTGGCCCCCGCGGTCGTCATCGCCCGCTGCCGCAAGAAGCAAGTGCTTTTTGTCGAGGGCGAGCCCAGCCACTCGCTGTACTTCATCTGCTCGGGCCAGGTAAAGGTGTACCGGGTTTCGGCGGACGGGCGGGAGCAGATCCTCCACCTGTTGGGCGCCGGCGATCCCATCGCCGTGGTCCCTTTCTTTGACGGCGGCCCCTACCCCGCCAATGCGGAGGTGCTGACGGACGCAGAGATCGCCTTTGTGCGGTTTGAGGATTTCGAGCGCATCGCCCGGGCCAACCCCTCCATCCTCCTGCGCATGCTGCGGCTCCTCGCGCAGCGTCTGCGCAAGGCTCAGGACGAAATCGCCTCGCTGGCCATGAAGAGCGTCGCCGGGCGTTTGGCGGCTTGCCTGTTGGATCTTGCCCGCCGCCACGGGGAAACTATCGCAGACGGCATCCGGCTGGACCTGCCGCTGAGCCGCCAAGAGCTGGGCCACCTCATCGGCGCGTCGCGGGAAACTACGACTCGCCTGCTCCAGCAGTTCCAGAGGGAAGGCGCCATCCGCATCGAGGGGTCGCGGATCACGATCGTCGACGCCGAGGCCTTGCAGGCTTGGGGCCAGCAGTAGGGCCGGGATGCAGCCGCCTCGCGCCTACGGGATGCCCGCTGGCAACGGGACAATGGGCAAGACAAGGGCGCGGCAGCGGGCCGCGCCCTGGCGTCCATTCCCACGCCGGCGGTGCCGGCGGCGGAAGACCTTACTGCCCCTTGCTGACCATGTCAATAATCAGCCGCGCCAGCTCCTGCTGCTGGTTTTCGTCGGCCGCTTCCCAAAGCTCCTTGAGGATGCGCTGCTCCGGGTTTTGCGGGTCAACGTTGTTCGCGAGGAAATCGCCAATGACCTCCGCTTTGTCGGCGATCTCCCGGTCGCTCATGCCCATGGAGCGGCCGACGTCAATGGCCTGGGCCAGGGTCTGCCGCCACTCGGACCAGTCCTGCATCTGCAAGTCCAACCTGTGTCCACCCCTTTTCGGCTCGAGAATGTGCGCGCCATTAATGTCCCCTGGCGCCCGGTTTCCTATGTGTGCCTGCTCCGGGGACGATGCCCGCGGCAGCGTTCGCGCCTGTCCGGCCGCTGGAGGGCTGTACGGCTGTCGCCCTGGCGCAGCGGGCAGCCCGCGGGTGGGCGGCGCGGGTGGACGGTTCCCGTCCAGGTGGATCGGACGAAGCCCATCCCCCTGGAACAGGCATGTGACAAAGATCACATCGTCTGGATACATAGGTCACTTCGGAGGAAACCCCAGGTCGCGTACCCTGGCATCAGCGGCCGCAGAAGCAGTCCGCCGGGGCGTTTCCGGCGCGCGGCGGCCGCGGCCGAGGAAATCGGCATCGAGGGGAGATGATGGCCCGTGTCCATTTTCAATCAGCCGACGGCGCGGCTGGACGTGCGGGCATGCCGCCCCGCGAACGCCATCTCCGGATCTTTGCAGAGGCAGAGGGTCCCGCAGAATGGCACGTGCGCGTCACCCGGAATCTAATCCGGCAGCATCTGCAGTCCTGACCGGCCGGAGCCGGCGGGCCGCGTCCCTTTTCATTCCCCGGGAGCACGGATCGTGGGGCATGCTCCTGACGGTCCTCATCCTGCCCCCCGCGGCCCTGGGCACCCGCGGGGCGGCGTGGTGGTTTGTCGGCGCGGCGGCCGTGCTGTTTTTTGCCCGGCGCCCGTGGGAAATCTGGCTGCAGACGGCCCCGCGTCCCGACGGGGCTGCCCGCGCTGCCGCCCTCGTCCTGACCTTGCTGGGCCTGGCGCTGGGCGCCACGGGCCTGCGGGCGGCGCCGACGCCCGCCGTTTTTCTGTTGGCCGTGCTGGCGGCCGGGCTCGCCGGCTTCAGCGCGTACTCCGAAAGCCTGCCCCAGCGGCGGGGGGCCGTGGCCGGCCGCCTGGCGGGGGCCGCGGGTATGGTCAGCCTGCTGCTCCTCCAAACAGCAGCCGCCTTTGGGGCCGTCCCGCCGGCCGGCTGGACGCTGGGAGCCCTGTGCCTGGCCTATTTTCTCACCAGCGGGCTAAGGGTGCGCTCCCTGGTGCGGGCGCGCAAAGTCGAGGGATTCCGCCGCATTTCCGTGGCCGTGCACGGTGCCGTGCTGGCCGGCGCGGCGGCCGCCGCCCTGGCCGGTGCTGCGCCTCCCTTGGCACCGGCGGCCTTTGCGCCCGGACTTGTGCAGGCGGTGCGCATCCTGGGCCGGGGCCCGGCGCCGGTAAACACCCTGCGTATGGGCATCGGCGAAATCCTGCACGCCGCCGCCTTTGTCGTCCTGACCATCGCCGCCTACCGGCTCTCGGGCATCTGAGCTCCTCGCCCCGGCTGCCAGGACCCTGGACCGTTGCTTAACGCAACAGCGTCCAAAACAGGTTGCCCGCCGCCAGCGCCGCGCCTGCGCCCAGCACCGCCAAAAACACGCCCGCCGGCAGGGCCGTCACCAGCGCCAAAGCCGTCCCCACGACGCCGGCGTTGTAGACCGCGAAGGCGATCCACGCCAGGCGCCAGTCCACCATCACCCGAAACGCGGGCACCCCTGGCTGCCGGCCCCGGCCCCAGTAGCGGTTGTGCCAGACGATGAAGGGGAGGATGCGGTGGAGGTAGCCCAGGATGGTGCACGACAGCCACCCCGCCGCCGCCACGAAACCCAAAGCCATCTGCCACGCGGCCGGTGGACGCTGGCCCAGGAGCGGCATGACCGCCAGCACCGCCGCCAGCAGCGCGCACACGACGAGATACCCATGGGCGACTCGCACATAGCCCAAGGGCGGGTGCACGCGCTCCCTGCCCCGCGGCGCATACAGCCCCCACGCGTCCCGGACGAAGAGGCCGCACGCGGCCCCGGCGGCCATTCCTGCTGCGGCCGTCACGTACGGGGCCCAGTGGGCCAAGCCCACGGCGGGCAAGGCGGCCCCGGCGATCCCGAGGGCGACGCCGGCATGGAGCAGGCGCCGCACCTGCGCGGGCCAGCGGAACGTGTGTTTCTTTTCCACGAAACCGAAGAAGGTGAGCAGGTGGTAGGAGATGCCGATGACCAGCATCAGAAACCAGCCGCCCACCGCCGCAGCCATGTGCAAGGGAAAGGCGGCCAGCCACGCCAGGCCCAGCCAGCCGGTGCCCAGGTTGACCGCCAGCGCCGCGCCCGCGGCAAACGCCACGACGAGCCAAGCGCCGGCCGCCCGCACGAAGGGACGGATCAGGGTCCCCCGGGCCGTGGGCCGGGCGGTGCGCAGGGTGAGGGCCACGTTGGCCAGCACCAGCATCGCCCCCAGGGGCAGGCCAACGGCCGCGACACCCAAAGCCGGCCGGGCGACACCGGGCTGGGAGAGGGTGAAAAAGCCCGTGAGCAGCCCGGCCAGCCCCACCGCGAAGGCGGCAAAGCCCGCTTGGGCCAGGCGCAGGCTGCAGAGGACCGTGTCAAATACCACCGCCGTCATCTGCTGCAGGGCGCCCAGGGCAATCGCGCTGCCCCACCCCAGCGCGTACAAGTGGACGGCCGCCAGCACCTCCGGCTGCCGGGCCAGGCCCTGCTCCAGCCACGCCGCTCCGGCCAGCAGCACCCACGGCGCGGCCCCAAACGACAGCAGGCCCAGGACGAAGTAGGGGGCGATGGCCGGCAGGGCCACCAGGTTTTCCCGGGTCACGCGCAGGCTGCTCACAAGTCCCTCACCTCCCCGACGGGGCCACCGGTCACGCAGGCTCGCTCGGTTGACCGGGCTGGCAGAGCGGGCCCCGGGCTTCGCCGGGTTCCTGGCACGTTAGGGTGCTCAACTTCATCTCAACTGTAGGGCGCAAGGAAACCGGCGGGATGTGACGGGACCCGGCCGCCCCATGTGATCTTGATCACAAGACGCCGTGCGCGCCGTCACCGGGGTCTTGCTGCCGCCGTGGGGCAGGGGCGCCGGGCGGAAAGCAGGTAGTTGCGGAAAGGAACCGAATCCGCAAGGAGAGGGAGGCAAACGTCCCAACAAGACGGAAGGTGATGGTATCCGGGCGCCCCGTGTGACATAATGGGCGCGGGAGATCCTGTCCACGAAAGGAGGGATGATTCGATGGCGTTTGTGATCGCTGAGCCCTGCATCGGCACCAAGGACGCCGCCTGCGTCGATGTGTGCCCGGTGGACTGCATCCACCCCACCAAGTCGGAAGACCAGTACGACGAGGTGGTGCAACTCTACATCGATCCGGATGAGTGCATCGACTGCGGCGCCTGCGAGCCCGAGTGCCCGGTGGAGGCCATCTTCCCGGAAGACGACGTCCCCGAGCAGTGGAAGGATTACATCGAAAAGAACGCCGACTGGTACCGTCTGTCCGCGGAAGAGTTTGAAGCGAAGTGGGGCTCGCCGGGAAGAAAGGCTTGAGGAGGCCGCCGGCGGGCGGCGGCCGCGGTCAGGGGGCCGGGCAATTCCCGGCCCCCTGGCGCTCTTTCCCGGACAGTGCGGCCGGGCGCCCACGGCGGCGCTCCGGCTCCAGCCTGCTGGCGGATCCCCTGGCGGCAGCCCCGCGCCGGAGCCCCAGGCCGCGCCAGGAGTTCGCAGGCCGGTTTCAGAAGACTATTCGCAAGATCAATCTTGCCAACAAGGAGGCGAAGGCGTTGAGCAAGCGCGTCCACGAGGCCCAGGAGACCGTGTTCGTCAACGAGTTCACCAACGGGCTGCTGGACCCCGCCCAGCCCATGCTGGGCCCCGTCAAGAACGGCGGGTACATCGTGGCCAACACGACGCCGGGCTGCTGGGGACCGATGATCACGCCGTCGTTGTGCGGCGGGCACGAGGTCACCAAACCCGTGTACGTGGAAGGGGCGGAGGTGGGCGACGCCATCGCCATCCGCATCCTCTCCATCCGGCCCACCTCGATGGCCACGGCTTCGGGCAACGACGAACCCATGGAGGGGCGGTTCCTGGGCGACCCCTTTGTGGCGGCCCGCTGCCCCAGCTGCGGCACTCTGCGGCCGGAAACCCGCATCGAGGGCATCGGCCCCGGGGCCATCCGCTGCGCCAACTGCGGCGCCGAGGTGAACCCCTTCCGGCTGGACGTGGGCTACACCATGGCCTTTGACAGCAGCAAGACCATCGGCCTCACGCTGAACAAGGAGGCCGCGGAGAAGGTGGCCCGCAACGCCCGGCACTACATGGCCGTGCCCGAGGCGTCGGTGCAAAACCCCATTGTGACCCTGGCGCCCCACGACATCGTGGGCGCGGTGGCCCGGATGCGGCCCTTCCTGGGCCAGCTGGGGACGACGCCCAGCCACCCCATGCCCGACTCCCACAACGCCGGCGACTTTGGCCAGTTCCTCATCGGCGCGCCCCACGAGTACGCCCTCACCGAGGAGCAGCTCAACACGCACCGCACCGACGGCCACATGGACATCAACCGGGTGCGGGAGGGCGCCATCCTCATCTGCCCGGTCAAGGTTCCGGGGGGCGGCGTCTACATGGGCGACATGCACGCGATGCAGGGCAACGGCGAGATCGCCGGCCACACCACCGACATCGCGGGCATCGTCACGCTGCAGGTGGAGGTCATCAAGGGGCTCAAGCTGGACGGCCCCATTCTGCTGCCGCGGGTGGAGGACTTGCCCTTTGAGGCCCGGCCGCTGACCGAGGAGGAAAAGGCCAAGGCCCGGGCCCTGGCTCGCGCCTGGAACATGGAGGATCCGCCCGAGGTCCTGCCCATCTCCTTTGTGGGCACGGGCCGCAACTTGAATGACGCGACGGACAACGGCATGGCCCGGGCCGCCCAGGTGTTGGGCATTTCCGTGGCCGAGGTCAAGAACCGGGCCACCATCACCGGCGCCATCGAGATTGGCCGCCACCCCGGCGTCGTCACGGTGACGTTCCTGTACCCCGTGAGCGAACTGGACAAGCTGGGCATCGGGCACCTGGTGCGGGCCCAGTACGCGGCGCCCACGACGGCGTAAAGCGGCGGCGGCCGTTCCAATAGCGCCCAAGTCCACCATGGGAAACTGACCTGGCGGCGGGCCGGCAGCCGGCCCGCCGCACCGCGTCTTCGCGGCCTGATGCGGCAGGACGTAACCCTTCCGCAGTCACCTGTACCAAGGGGAAGGCCGCCCAAGCGAACGCACCTTCGGTGCCGGGAAGGAACCGAGGCCGGATGCGGGGAACTCAACGGCACCGGACGATCCGTTCCAGGAGACGGGCAGTCCGGCGGAAACGCCGGCAGCTCTTGAGATCGAATGCCCTGTCATAAGCCTAGGACCATGCTCCGGCTTGAGCACAACCGCGGAGGATGCCGATGAATCTGGCCCAGGTGTTGGATTGGCTCAAGGACGATCCATCCTTTCGCGCCAACGTCACCCACTGGGAAGTACTGCCGGCCCGGCCGGCCCGCTACGGCGGGTTTCCCCAAGGGCTGGACCCGCGGCTCATCGCGGCCTTAAAGGCCCGGGGTGTGCAGGACCTGTACACCCA
>DATGPV010000052.1:0-10078 GCA_035304545.1 Limnochordales bacterium
CCTGGACCGGCTGGGGCCGCGGGTGTCGCCCGGGGAGTACCCCATCTTCCCCATCTCGGCCGGCATCCCCGCCAACGTCCTGGAGAACGTGCACGCGGTGAACTTCAACGACGTCGCGTCCGTTGAAGAAGTGATGAAGAAGCACGACATCGCCGCGGTCATCCTGGAGCCCATCCTGCAGAACATCGGCGTCGTCAAGCCCCAGGAAGGCTACCTGCAGGCCCTGCGGGAAGTGTGCGACAAGTACGGCGCGCTGCTCATCTTCGACGAGGTCAAGACCGGCTTCCGCTATGCGCTGGGCGGCTATCAGGCTATCGCCGGCGTGCGGCCGGACCTGTCGGTATTCGGCAAGGCGGTGGCCAACGGCTATCCCATGGGCGTCATCGGCGGCCGGGCCGACATCATGGATTATTTCGTCCACCCCGACGAGGACAAGCGGGTCATGATCGCCGGCACATACAACGCCCACCCCCTGCCCACCGTGGCTGCCATCGCCACCATCGAGAAGCTGGCCGCCGATGACGGCGCGGTCTACCGGCACCTGGAGCAGCTGGGGGCCGCGATGCAGGCAGGCCTGGAAAGCATCTTCCAGGAACTGGGCGTCACGGCCACGGTGTGCCGGCAAGGGTCAGCCTTCTGCGTGTACTTCATGGACCACGCGCCCGTGGACTGGCACGATCTGGCCAGCCACCACGACTTCAAGGCCGACGCCGAATACCGGCAGCGCCTGATCCAGCGGGGCATTTACCACTTCCCGGTCCCGGTCAAGCAGGGCAGCATTTCCTACGCCCACACCCAGGAGGACATCGACCGGACGCTGGAAGCGACCCGGGAAGTCATCAAGTCCATGCAGGACGACGGATTCTTTAAGTAGGAAATAGAGCGGCAAGGCCGCCGGCTCCTGCCTGGCGCGCCAGGGGCCGGCGGCTTTGCCATGGGCAGGACGCCGGCCCGCAGGCCGCGGGCCCAATCCATCCAAGAATGGCGGTGACCGGTTTGCGGCGCGACCTTTACATGGACCTGGACACCCCGTCGCTCCTGGTGGACTTGGACATCATGGAAGCCAATCTCCAGTCCATGGCCGAGCTCACCCGCGCGCACGGGGTGAAGCTGCGCCCCCACATCAAAACCCACAAGTCGCCGTGGATCGCCCAGCGGCAGATCGACTACGGCGCCCGGGGCATCACCGTGGCCAAGCTGGGCGAGGCCGAAGTGATGCTGGCGGCGGGCATCGACGACATCCTGCTGGCCTACCCCGTCATCGGCCGCCACAAGGTGGAGCGGTTCGCCAAGCTGTTGGCCCAGGCCGACATCAAGATCGCGATCGACTCGGTGGAAGCCGCGGATGCTGCCTCCTGGGCCGCCCGCATGACGGGCAAGACCGTGCAGGTGTACTTGGACGTGGACACCGGCCTGGGCCGCATGGGCCGCCCCTGGGGCCAGCCCTCGGTGGAGCTGGCCAGGGAGATCGCGAAGCGGGACGGCGTGGAGATCATGGGCGTCCTGACCCACGCCGGCCACCTTATGCGGGCCCCGTCGGAAGACGCCTTGCGGCAGGCGTCCATGGAAAGCGCCCAGCGCCTGGTGGACACCGCCCGCCTGCTGCGGGAGGCGGGCATCCCGGTGCGGGAGGTGAGCCCCGGATTCACCGCGGGCGCCCGCTTTGAAGCGGCGGTGCCCGGCGTCACCGAGATCCGGCCCGGCACCTACGTGTTCAACGACGCCAACGAAGTGCACGCATGGGCGGCCAGCGTGGAAACGTGCGCGGCCTTCGTCCTCGCGCAGGTGGTATCCCGCCCGGCACCGGACCGGGCCGTCATCGACGCGGGCAGCAAGACCCTCACCCAGGACCGCAGCATCCGGGAAGACAGCGGCCACGGCATCGTCATCGGCCACCCCGAGGTCAAAATCGTGTCCCTGAGCGAAGAGCATGGCGTATTGCGGGTGCCGCCCGAGTCGGATCTGGCCGTGGGCGACCGGCTCCTCATCATCCCCAACCACATCTGCCCCGTGGTCAACTTGTTCGACGTCATGTACGGGGTGAGAAAGGGCGCCATCGAGCGGGAAATCCCGGTGGCGGCGCGGGGGATGCGGCAATGACCATGGAGCGGCTTATTTTCACCTATCCGTGGGACGTGGAGCGGGAAGGCGTCGATCACGCCCTGGATCGCATCCAAGGGGCGGGCTGCACGGGCCTCCTCTTGAACGCGTCGTACCATGGGGGCCGGTTTCTCCACCCCCGCTGGACCGGCGGCGTCTTCAACCAGCGGGGCGGAGCCGACGTGTCCTTCCAGCCCAACCTGGCGGTGTACGACGCGGAGGGCGCGCCCCACCCGGCCGTCGGGGAGCTGGCCGCCGCGGGCGTGCACCAGCGGGTGCGGCGGGCCGCGGCGGCGCGGGGAATGCGGTTTGGCCTGTGGATGGTGGCCCTGCACAACAGCACCCTGGGCGACCGGCACCCTGAGCTGGTCCAGCGCAACGTCTTTGGCGACCGCTACCGCTACGGGCTGTGCCCCGCCCACCCGCGGGTGCGGGCCTACGCCCGGGCCTTGCTGCGGGACGCCATCGATCAGCTGCAGCCCGACAGCGTGGCCCTGGAATCCCCCACGTACCTGGGCGCGATCCACGGGGAGCACCACGAGCTCATTCTGCTCAACATGGACCGGGTCACCGAATTTTTGCTGGGCCTTTGCTTCTGCGACAGCTGCCGGGCCCGGGCCCAAGAGCAGGGCATCGATCCCGCGGCGGTGCAGGCCACCGTGGCCGCGGCCGTCCGGTTTCTCTTGGAAGAGGAACGGGGCGCCCTGGACGTGGCCTTCCGGCAACAGGAAGTCGCGGCCTTCCTGGTGGAGCACCCGGAGGTGTACGCCTACGTCCGGGCCCGCCTGGCAACGGTCAAGGGCCTGCTGGAGGAGCTGCACCAGATCGCGCAAAGGGCGGGCGTGACCTTGGAAACCACCTCGTCCATTTTCGCCCGCCCCATCACCCGGGCGTGGGAGGAGGGCACGGGCCTGCGGGAAACGGCCCAGGCCGTGGACAGCGTCAGCATCGTGGCCTACCACCAGACCCCGGACGAGGTGCGGGCCGACGTGCGGTGGTTCAAGCTCATGTGCCCCGACAAGCCCTTTACGCTGGCCCTCAACGCCGGCCACCCCAACGCCCTGTCCGCGGACGACCTGGCCCAAAAGGCGGCCGTCGCCGCCCAGGAGGGGGCGCGAGCCGTGGCCTACTACAACTACGGCCTGCTGACCCACCGGCGGCTGGAATGGGTGGCCCGGGCCAACGCGGTCTTGAAGGGCCTGTAAGAAGGACCGGCGGGAGGTTGCGACGTGGCCCAAGGTGCACTGCGGGTGCTCATCGTCGGCTGCGGCATGATGGGCGCGCTGCACGCGGCCGCCTGGCATAAGGCGGGCGCGGTGGTGGCGGGCTTTGTGGATGAACGACTGGAGCGGGCGCGCGAACTGGCGAGCCGCTACGGGGCCGGCGCGTGGGCGGACCTGGACCAAGCCTTGGCTGGAGCGGGGCCCTTGGATGCGGCCAGCATCTGCACCCCGCCCGCCTTTCACCTGGACGCCATGCTGGCCCTGGCCGGCCGGGGCGTCCACTTGCTGGTGGAAAAGCCGCCCACCCTCACCGCGGCCCAGTGCCGGGAGGCGGCGGCCCGTGTGGCCGAGGCCGGCGTCAGCTGCATGACCGGCCTCACCCACCGCTTTTACCCCGAGATGCGCTTCGCCAAAGAGTGGATCGCCAGCGGCCGCCTGGGCGAGATCTTGCACGTGTCCGATCGCATCGAGGCGGACCCGGCGTCCCTGCCCCCGTGGTATTTTGACTCCGCCGTGGCCGGCGGCGGCATCTTGCTCACCAACGGCATCCACGCCCTGGACCGCGTCGGCTGGGTCATGGACCGGCCGGCCCGCCGGGTGGTGTGGGCCGCCACCCGCAACGTGTTTCACCCCGCGGGGAACGTGGAAGACTTTGCCGCGGTGTCGGTGGAGCACGACGGCGGGCTGCGGTCGCAGCTGACGCTGTTGTGGGCCCCGGGCGCCGCGACCCGCTCGGTGGTGGAGGTGGTGGGCACCCGGGGCGTCCTGCGGGTACACAGTTGGCAGGGCGTGACGGTGCTCACGCCGGAAGAAAAGATCGAGCGGTCCTTTTACCCCGAAGACGCGGACTTCCTCCAGCGCACGCTGGTGGGCATCCAGGCCGAGGTGGAGTCCTTCCGCCGCCACCTGGCCGAGGGCCATCCCCTGGAAGGCTCCCTGGCCGAAGCGTGCCGCACCATGGCGCTCATCGAAGACGCCTACCGCCTCAGCCAAGGGTGAGCGGCCCCTCCGGCTGGGGGCCGCCAGCGCCAGGGCGCACCCACCGTGCTGGCGGGTGCGCCCTGTTGCGTTCTGCGCTCGTCCAACGTCTAGTCCAACGCCCGCCGCACCCGGGGGTCCAGGCGCTCCCGCAGCCGGTCTCCCAGCAGGTTAAAGCCCAACACCGTGGCAAAGACAAAGGCGCCCGGCGACAGAACGTACCAGGGTGCGATGCGGATGTACGTCTGGGCGCTGCGCAGCAAGTTGCCCCACGAAGGCGTCGGCGGCTGCACCCCGAGGCCCAGGTAGCTGAGGCCGGTTTCGATCAGGATGGACACGGCCACGGCCAGGGTGGCCTGGACGATGAGGGGGCCCATGGCGTTGGGGAGAATGCCCCGGAACAAGGTGCGCAGGTGCCCCGCGCCGATGGCCCGGGCCGCCTCGATGTACTCCTGCTCCTTGATGACCAGCGTGCCCGCCCGGGCCAGCCGGGCAAAGCGGGGGATGTAGGCCACCGCGATGGCCACCGTCACCGTCTGCATGGACGAGCCCAAGGTGGCCACCAGCAAAATGGCCAAGAGGACCATGGGGAACGACAGGAGCGCGTCCTGCAGGCGCATGATGATCGAATCGACCGGCCCGCCGAAATACCCGCTCACCAGCCCCAAGGGAATGCCGATGATCATGGCGATAAGAACGGCCACGCCGCTGATGGCCAGGGAAATCCGGGCGCCGTACAGGCACCGACTGAGCAGGTCGCGGCCAAACTCGTCGGTCCCCAGGGGAAACCGCCAGCTGGGGCCTTCCAGGATGGCTTCGATATGCATCTCGTTGGGATCGTGGGGCGCCACCAGCCCCGGAAAGACGACGATCAAGAGCAGCAGCAGCCCGACCCCGAGCTTGAGAATGAATGACCAACGGCGCAACAAAACCCGCGTTCCTCCCGTGGCGCGGCGGGCGTTGCCGTCCGCCCGCGGCCCTTTCCCCTCACGAATCGACCCGCACCCTGGGATTCAGCAGGGCGTAGCCGATGTCCACCACAATGTTGATGACGGTGAAACCGACGGCGATCATCAGAACGATGGCCTGGACCAGAGGGTAATCCTGGTTGTTGACGGCCTGGACGGCCAGCCAGCCGATGCCCGACCAGCCAAACACCTGCTCCACGATGACCACGCCGCCCAACAGGGAGCCCAGTTCCATGCCCATGATCGTCCACAGGGATGTCAGCGTGTTGCGCAGCCCGTGGCGGATGGCCACCACCGGCATGGACAGCCCCTTGGCCAGGGCGGTGCGGATGTAGTCTTGCCGCAGCGTCTCGATCATCTCGGCCCGCAGAAACCGCGAGAAAACGGCCAACAAGTAAACGGCTAAGGTCACGGCGGGCAGGATGAGGTGGCGCAGGTTGCGGACGGGGTCTTCGAAAAAGGGCACGTAGCCCGACGAGGGCAGCCACTGCAGCTGCACGGCAAACAGCAGGATCAAGGTCATTCCCAGCCAAAAGCCCGGCACCGCCACGCCGCCCACGGCAAAGATCATGAGCAGGCGGTCAAACATTGATCCGCGCCGGAGGGCGGCGATGACCCCCGCGGGCACCGCCAGCAGCAGCGACAGGATAAAGGCGGCCGCCACCAGCTCCAGGGTGGCGGGGAGACGACCGAGGATGAGGTCCAGGACAGGCAAGCCGCTGCGGTTGGAGGTGCCGAAGTCCAGGCGCAAGACCCCCGACAGCCAGGTCACGTACTGCACCAAAAACGGCTTGTCCAGGCCCATTTCCGCCCGCAGGCGCTCCAGGGCCGCCGCGTTTTCGGGCCTGGCCGCGGCCTGGCCCATCAATAGCGCCGCCGGGTCGCCGGGCGCCAGATGCATGGCGCCAAAGACGAGAAAACTGACCAAGAGCACCGTGGGCACCCCGTGCACCAGGCGGCGCACCAAAAACCGAGCCATTCTCCCACAACCACTCCCGGGCGATGGGGCCGGGGGCCCGCCGCGCCCACGCCCGGCCGGCCTCCGGCCCCCACCCACTGCTAGCCTGTCCTCAGCGCATCTCGACGCGCTCGAACATCACTTCGTTGCGGCCGTTGATGGGGAAGACCGTCACCGCCGGGCTGGTGACCGCCAACACCGGCTGCGTCTGCACGATGAGCACCGGCGCGACTTCCTCCACCGTCATGCGCTGCAGCTGCTTGTAGATCTCCGCGCGGGCCGCCTCATCGGAAGTGCGCGCGCCTTCGAGGATGAGGTCCAGCATGGCCTGGTTGTCGTAGACGCTGGCCAAAAGCGGCCGGAAGATGACGTCGAACATGGAGTTGGGGTCGCCGGACACGTTGAAGGTGTTGATGATGAGTTCGTAGTCGTGGTTGACGTAGCGATCCAGCCACACCGGCAGGGCCGACCGCCGGATCTCCAGCTGGACGCCGGCCTGGGCCAGGCCCGCCTGCCACACGGTGGCCAGGTCCTCCATGACCTTGACGTCGCTGATGACGTCCACCGTCAGCGTCAAGCCGCTGCCGTAGCCGGCCTCCGCCAGCAGCTCGCGGGCCCGGTTGGGGTTGAAGTCGTAGCCCGCCTGCGGCTCATAGGCCCAAGAGAAGGGCGGCAGCGGGCTCCAGATGGCCTCGCCCTCGCCAAAGTAGGTGGTCCGCTGCACCACCATCTTGTTCAAGGCATGGGCCAGGGCTTGCCGCACCCGCCGGTCGGCCAAGGGGCCTTCGCTGGCGTTGATCTCCACCAGGAGGATGCTGCCGCTGCCCGCGGGCCGCTGCCACACCACGTTGGGGTCCCGGGCCACCGACTGGGCTTCGGCCACGGGCACGTCCCAGACCGCGTCCAGCTCCCGGCCTTGCAGGTTGGCCAGGGCCACCGTCGCGTTGGGCATGACGCGAATGACGATGCGGTCCAGCTTCGGATGGCCCGCGTTCCAGTAGTCGGGGTTCTTCTCCAAGACGATGCGGTCGTTGGGCAGCCACTCCACAAAGCGGAAGGGCCCGGTGCCCACGGGGCGGCTGCGCAGTTCATCGCCGGCGCCCTTGGGCACGATGGCCACTTCCACCAGGTCATCCAGGAAGGGCGCCCACGGGTGCTTCAAGTTCACCTGCAGGGTGTAGTCGTCCAGGACCTGCCACGATTCCACTGTGGCCAGCTTGGTCGCGAAGGTCATCTGGTTCTCGATGGTGCGCTCGAAGGAGTAGGCCACATCCTCGGCGGTAAAGGGCCGCCCGTCGTGGAAGGTCACGCCCCGGCGCAGGCGGAAGATGTAGGTGGTGTCGTCGGGCTGCTCCCACGACTCGGCCAGCTCGGGGATGACGCGCATGTTCTCGTCCAAACGCACAAGGCTGGAAAACACCGTGTTCCGGATAAAGGTGCGGAAAGCTATCAACTGGTTCCAGTGGGGGTCGAAGTTGTCGATGTCGCCGACGACGCCGATCCGCAGCGTCTGGGCATCCGCGATGCCGGCGCCGGCCAGGCCAAAGGCCAGCAGGACGGCCAGGCTGAGGGCCGTCAGCACTGCTTTGCGCATGGGTTCCTCCCTCTCTCCGTGTGGATTCCCCGTCTTCCTTGTCATCCAATGCGCCGGGTCGCTGGGGTAGGCCTTTTCCCATCCAACGGACAACGTTTCACGGAAACCGGTCTTCTCGCCGTTCTTTCTCCCGCGGTGGCACCATCCCTCCCGTCCGCTCCCACGGCGGTTTTCTTTTCAATGAATGAAATGCTATGTCATTCTTCAACATCATGCCGTTGATTCCTCCACGCCTCCCCAGGGCTCCCCGGCCTTGCCGGGCCGCGCAGGGCCAGCCGGCGGGCCTTTGGCACGGAGACCAACGGGAACGCCGGCGGTCCCGGGCGGGGCGGCGGGCCAAGGCCCGCCGCGCACCGCCGGCCACGGGGCCTAGAGCCATCTCCCGGGGTTTCCGCGTCTCGAATAAAGGATTCATTTGTCGTATGCTGAAATATTGTTTGTTAAAAGCGGCTGGCCACGGCCAGCCCGACGGTGCAGGCAGCATCAACACAATGCGAAAGGTGGGATGCCCTGGGGGTTCGAGGCAATCGGCGGGACCGGCAAGCGTGACGGAGTTTGCGACGGACTTTATTTGCAAGGGAGGCAAGCTTTCGTGCGGAAGCGGTCCTTACTGCTGGTGGCCATTCTGCTGGTGGGCGTGGTGCTGGGCGCGGCGTACGCCGCTATGGCCCAGGAGCGCCCGGTGACCATCCGGTACTGGGCGGATCCTCGCTTCGTTAGCATGATCGGCATGGAGGACATCACCAAGGAGCCGGGGGACTACGAGCGCCTGCAGGCGCAGCGGTTTATGGAGATGTACCCCCACGTCACCGTGGAAGTGCAGTCCCTGGCCTGGGAAGACTTGCAGCCCAAGGTCGTGGCCGCCATCATGGCCGGCAACCCGCCGGACGTGCTGAAGGACTACCTGGGCCGCACGGCCCAGTACGCCCACGCCGGGCTCTTGGAAGACTTGTACCAGATCTTGCCCCCGGAAGTGCTGGCCGACTACAACCCCAGCTTCCTGGACCTGTACACCATCAACGGCGAGCTGCACGCGCTGCCGTCCCACGCCTGGGCCGCGGTGATGGCCGGCAACCGCCGGGTGTGGGAAGCCAAGGGCGTGGCCCACTTGCTGCCGGACCCGGACAACCCGCGGTGGACCATCGATGAGTTTACGGAGGCGCTGCGGGCCGTGGCCGAGCCGGGCGCCCTCTGGCCGCTGGGCATGTACTTCTCCCCCGACGGCCAGGGCGACTACCACTACCTGGCCTTCTTCTGGGGCTTTGGGGCCAACCTGTACAACGACGACTTCAGCGCCGTGGCCCTCAACAGCCCCGAGGGCGTCCGGGCCCTGGAGTACCTGGTGGAGCTGGCCCGGGAGGGCCTCATCCAGCCCGGCTCCACCACCGCGTCCGCGGCGGAGCTGGAAAACATGATGTGGCGGGGCCACGTGGCCATCCAGGGCGCCACCCTGGGGATCTGGAACACCCTGGAAGTCGCCCGCCAGGACGGGCGGGTGCTGACCGACGTGGAGCTGTTCTGGGCCCAGCACCCCCACGTCCCCGGCGTCGACCGCGGCCTGGCGGTGGGCCCCACGGGATTTGCTGTCTTTAAGCAGACCGACGACTACAAGCGCTACTGGATCGGCAAGTTCCTGGAGTTCATCGACAGCCCCGAGTACCAGCGGGAGTACGTGCTCAACTCGGGCCAGTTCCCCACCCGGCTGTCGGTGGACAACCCGCTGGTCAACGACCCGCACTACGCGGGCGTCAACCGGATGCTGCAGGAACTGGGCGCCGAGGACCTGGGCCTGACCTCGCCCAAGTACAACGAGGTCCGGGCGCTCCTGGCGCCCCAGCTGCAGGCGGCCATCCTGGGCCAAAAGACGCCGGCCCAAGCCTTGGCCGACTTTGAGCGGGAGGCTAACCGGGTCCTGCAGCAGCCCTAACCGCAGATCGCGGCCGCCGCGGCCCGGGGGCGGGCTCCGCTCCCGGGCCGGCGGCCCTTTCTGGCAAGGGAGGGATCGTGTGGTCAAGGGATTTTTCCGCCGGGTGTACAAGGGCCGCTGGGGCTACTTTTTCATCCTGCCGGCCTACTTCTTCTTTGCCTGGTTCACCCTCATCCCGCTGTACGAAGGCCTAAAACTGAGCTTTTACCGCTCCACGTTGCGGGGACTCACCTACGTCGGCCTGGACAATTTCCGCCGCTTGCTGAGCGACGAGGCCTTTCACTATGCCCTGCGCAACACGGTCATCTTTGTCCTGATCGTGGTGCCTTT
>DATGPV010000053.1:0-3086 GCA_035304545.1 Limnochordales bacterium
CCGCCATCTCGATGACGGCCGTCTCACCGTCGCCCAAAATACCAAACCGCGCCGCGACGGGCTCGCCCAAGGGGCCGGCCACCACCGTTTCCCGCACCTGCCCGCCGGTGGCGTGGACCATGGCATCGACGGTTCCCTCGCCGCCGTCGGCCACCGGCACCTCCACGACGTGGGCCGCGGGCCACTCCCGCTGCCAGCCCTTCGCCAAGGCCCGGGCCACCGCCTGGGCCGGCGCGCTCCCCTTGAAGGAATCGGGCGCGATGACGACGCGCACCCCGCACCTCACCCCTGTCCCTGTCCGCCCCCGGGCGCCCCGTCAAAGGGAGCCCCTCGGTCCGTCCCACGGCCCGCACAAGAAAAAAAGGCCCCGTTTGGGCCAACGGGGCCGGTGCTCCTGCCGTCCTTAAGTCTGAAACTCTACCACTTTGCCGGACTTGAAAATGACCCGGGAGATGCGGTTGCCCTTCCAGATAATCTTCACGTCTTCCTTGCCCGTGTTGGTCATGGAGGACGTCTGTGTGACCTTGATCGCGTCGGAAGCTTTGGCCGCCAACACTGCGTCACCCCGAAATCGCTCTGCCCCAGATCCTTGCGCAGGGTCATGGATATTCCCAAGGAAAGGGAGAAAGAACGCAGCTCCTGCGGAAATTATAGCAACCGGCCCTAGGATGTCAAGCCAGACCGCTAGTCGGCGGTCCGGCGCTGGAGGCCGATGGGGGTGTCCCGCTCCGTCCGGCGGGCCTGCGGGGGGATGAGCCTTTCCAGTTCCTGGGCCAGCCGCTCCAGGGCCTCCTCCGGCGTCCGTTGGCCCGTCACGGCCTGCCGCACGTGGCGGGCCACCGCGTCGGCCACCGCGGGCCAGTCATCAAAAGCCGGCAACGGCCGGCCGCTGCTGGCCACTAACGTATACATGGTGGACAGGAAAGGCTGCCGCTCCGGGGCGCCGGGTTCGTGATAAGGCGCGACCAGGGCAGGCAGGCGCCCGGTCTCCCGGGCCAAAAGCTGCTGGGCGCCGGGCCCCACTAGCCACCGGGCCAAAGTCCACGCCGCCTCCAGGCGCGGCGTCTGCGGATGCAAGACCAGGGCCCAGCCGTCCACCGACGTCACCGCGGCGGTCCCCTGGGGCCCTGGCGGCCACAGGGCCACCCCCCAGCGTTCCGCCCCCGCCTGCCGTTCCGCGGCGGTCCGCCACAGGGCCGGCGGGTGGTGCACCATCAGCGGGTCGCCGTCCTGGAAAGCCCGGCGCACGCCGGCCAGGGACCCGTCCAGGGCCGCGGGCGGGCTGACGCGGTGGGTGTGGATCAGGTCCCGCAAAAAGGCGAGGGCTTCCCGGGCGGGAGTGCGGGCCACGGCCACCTGGCCGTCTTGCACTAGATCCCCGCCGTTGGCCCAAACCAGTTCCACGAACAGGCGGGCCAGGTGCTCCGGCGGCGTCCCCGCCCACACCAGGCCCCACCGGACCGCACCGCTGTCCATGAATTGCCGGGACAGGCGGACCACGTCGCCCCAGGACTCAGGCGGGTCCAGGCCCGCGCCCTCAATAAGATCTCGGCGGTAGTAAAGCAGCGACGGCTCCAGCACCCACGGCAAGCCGTAGGTGCCGTCGGAAAACCGCACCGCCGCGGCGGCCTGGTCCACAAAGGCTTCCGTCAGTTGGTCGGCGCCCAGGGGCTCCAAGGAGCGGGCCCAGCCCGCGGCGTGCCAGGCGGGCAGCCAGCTCAGTTCCACCGCGAAGAGGTCGGTTTCCACCGTGTTCAGATCGGCCATCTCCCGCTCTAGGGACTCCCGCCGCCGCGCCGGGTCGC
The DNA here is from genome assembly GCA_035304545.1 of Limnochordales bacterium. Classification (GTDB taxonomy): domain Bacteria; phylum Bacillota; class Limnochordia; order Limnochordales; family ZCTH02-B6; genus ZCTH02-B6. The sequence goes on from DATGPV010000053.1 coordinate 1,806, forward strand.
CCGGGACGGGCACGGGAAGGACGCGGATGCGGGGATGCTCTTGGTGAAACGCGCCCACCAACCGCTCCACCGGCCCTGCGAGTTCCTCGGGAAACCGGAAGGTGATGGTCACGCCCTGGTCCGCCCCGGCGCGGCCCCGGGCCAAGAAGCGGGGCGCGGCCGCCAGGACGGCCGCGATGACGACGGCCCCAAGGGCCAAAAGGAGCCACAGGCGTCGCCGCATGTTCCGCCTCCCCTGCCGGCGGGATGGCCGCCGCGGCGACAGTCTGCCCCCGCTCAGGGCCGCCTATGCGCCCGGGGTTTCACGCCTGGGACCGGCGCCGGGCCAGGAAATAGCCCGCGGCCGCCACGGCAAAAATCAGGAGCGTCAAGAGGCCGAAATGGTCGATGATGAGCTGGGCCAGCTGCTCGCCAAACAGCATCACCACCAGGCTCACCAGGTAAAACCGGGCGCCGCGGCTCAAGACGGACGCCACGAGAAACCGGCGGAAGTGCAGTCCGAACACGCCCGCGCCCACCGCGAACACCTTGTAGGGAATGGGCGTAAAACCGGCCATGGCGATGGCCCACGTGTCGTACCGGTGAAACAGCGCTTCCACCTTTTCTGCCGTAGGCCCATGGAAATAGCGCAAGAGGAGGGGCCGGCCGCCCCGCAAGCCCAGCCAGTAGCCCACCGACGCGCCCAGCACCGACGCGGTCGTGGTGATGGTGGCGTACCAGAGGCCCGCCTGGGGTTTCACCAACACCATGGGGATGAGCAAAGCGTCGGGTGGAATGGGAAAAAAGATGGCTTCGATAAAGCTGAGGACAAACAAGTTCGCGGGATGGAGCACCAGGATGAACTGCTCCAGCCAGAGCCTGACGTCGGCCGGGGTCACCGGTGGACTCCCCTCCAGTAGGCGTGGGCAGGCCCGCGAGGTAGGCCGCGGCCCTGCGGCCGTGCCTGGACGCAAACACAAAAATCGCCCCTCCGATACGGAGGGGCGCCTGGCACTGGTGCGCCTAGGAGGATTCGAACCTCCGCACCCGGCTCCGGAGGCCGGCGCTCTATCCCCTGAGCTATAGGCGCATCCGCTGACGTGGCACCGTTTCCGTGCGAGTAGAGTATACCAAATCCGCGGCGCTGATGCAAGATGCCCGCGGAAAAGGGATGGCGTCAAGCCACTGTCGCACGAGTAGGGGTGGATCGTCCGACCTCACCGTTGCTCCCGGCTAGACGGTCATCCCACGGCAAAAGAGAAAGGCCCTTCGGTATACCCCCGAAGGGCCTGTGACTGGAGC
>DATGPV010000054.1:0-282006 GCA_035304545.1 Limnochordales bacterium
CGGTCTCCACCGAGGCATCCAGGTTCCCCTGCAGCACCACTTCCGTCGTGGGCTGGGCGGGCAGCGAGTGGTCCGCGGGAATTTGAATAGGGACCAGGGGTCCGGTGGGATCCAACTTTCCGTCCTTATCCGCTACCCAGCCCGCCACCTTCAGGCCGCTGGTCTTGGACACCAGCCACCCTTCGCTGTCAAAATCAAACACCCCGGCCCGGGTGTAGTACTGTTGCTCGCCGTCCAGCAGCACGAAGAGGCCGTTGCCCCGGATGGCCAAATCAGTGGTGACGCCCGTGGGCTGCAGGTTGCCCGGGGTGTGCAGCACGTCGATGCTCCCCAACTGCACGCCCAGACCCACCTGCTGCGGGTTGGTGCCGCCCCGCGTGCCCATGGGCGCGGTGGCTGCCCGCATCGTCTCGTACAGCATGTCCTTGAAGGTGACCCGGCTGGCCTTGAACCCCACGGTGTTGACGTTGGCGATGTTGTTGCCGATGACATCCATGCGGGTCTGGTGGGTCAAAAGCCCCGAAACCCCGGAAAACAGCGACCGCATCATCGTGCCTCAATCCTCCCCGGCTCTACTTCGCGGCCCCGTCGGGCCGCACCTCCACCACGTCCAGCACCGAAAACTCCCGCTCCCCCACCACCAGCCACGGCTGGCCGCCCCGCATCCGCACCGAATCCACCCGCCCCGTGACCATCCCCCCGGTTTCCGGGTCCAGGATCACCACGGTGCGGCCCAGGAGGCTCACCGCGTGTCCGAGCCCCCCGACCCCCAGCTGGGCGTCGGCCAGGCGTTCCATCTGCCGGGCCATGTTGTGCATCTGCTCCAGCGCGCTGAACTGGGCCAGCTGGGCGATGAACTCCTGGTCCTGGACGGGCTTGATGGGGTCTTGGTACCGCAGCTGCGTGATCAAGAGGCGCAGGAAGTCATCCTTGCCTAAGATGTCCCCGCCCGCCGCGTCCTTTTGCTCCGTGGCGCCGGTGCCCGCGCTGGTTGCGGTGGTCGCGGCGGTGGCCGCCGCCAACGCGAACGCATAGGAATCGCCGGCCGTCGCCGCCCGGGTCCCAAAGCCGTAGATGCCGAACAAGTCCATGGGCTGCACCTCCTGTCGCCCGCCCCGCGGCGGGACCGAAGTTTATCCCGGCGCCGCGGGAAACCGGGCGCTACGGGCCTACGCCCGCACGTCGATCAAGGTCGTCCGCTCCACCGCGGCGGCCTGGGACGGCTCGCCGGCTTCCTGGACACCCGTCTCCGACGAGCCCGACATCCCTGGGCCATGGCCCAGATCGCCGCGGCCCGGATGGGGCGGCGAATGGCCCGAGCTCCAGCCGCCGCCCGGGCCTGTCCCGGCCTCAAAGGCGAAGCTGCTGTGGTGGCCGGGCCCCGAGTCCACGCCGGCATCCGCCAGCTGCAGGCCGTGCTCCGCAAGGGCGGCCCGCAGCTGGGGCAGGTCCTGCTCGATCCAGGCCCGCACCTGGGGATTATCCACGGTAAAGCGGGCGGTCACGGTGCCCGACGGATCGACGCTGATCCGCAGGACCACTTCCCCCAGGTATTCCGGATGCAGCCGGATGGCGACCCGCTCCACCCCGCCCGGCGCGGACTCCTGGCGCCAAGCGGCCACCATTTCCTGCAGGTGGGTGGCCAGCTGGTGCAGGACCGAGGGACGGGCCGCGGCCGGCGCCCCTGGCGCGCTCCAATGCCCCGGCGCGAGGGGCTGGGCCTGGAGGAAAAAGGCCGCCTTCCCACTGGCATCGGCGCCGGTGCCCTCCTGGGCCGCCCAGCTCATTTCCGGCCCCTGTCCGCCCGGCGCCCGGCTGCCCGCTGGCCCCCCGCCGCTGCCGCCGGACAGCGCCGCCCCGGTCATCTCCCGGGATCCATTGTCCTGGGCAACGGCCAAGGCCTGTTCTCCCGTTGCGGTCCCAGGCTCTTGGCTGGCCTCGGCCGGCAACCCGGCGCCGCCGGGCTGGTGGGCCAAGCCCTGGCCCCATCCCGTGCCGCTGCCCAGGCCCCCGTGGCTGCGCAGCTGGCCCTGGGATCCAGCAAGTCCGTCCACTGCCTGCTGGCCGGCGGCTCCCGTGCCCCACAGCGGCCCGTTGCCTTCCGGGCCCGCGCCGCCCGGCCCGGGGCCCGCGTCCTGCTCCGTGAACCCAGCGGCCCGGTCGCCCGCATAGCCGGTAAGGGCTCCGGGGTGTAACGCCCAACCCGCTGCCCCACCACCGGGACCAGGCCGGGTGCCCGCGGGCGGTGCCGCCATCCCGGCCACGGCATCCTGCACGCCCAAGGCTGCGGCCTGCCCGGCCCCGCGGGCCGTCAGCCCGCCCCCTGGCAACGTGCCGGCGCCGGGCGTTCCTTCGCCGGTGCCCGGGCTGCTGGAGCCCCCTTGCGGAAGCCCGGGCTCCCCACCGTCGGCCGGCACCCCGCGCATCCCCGGGACAGGCTCCAGCCCGGGGCGCCCGGCCCCGTCGCCTTCGGCGGCTTCAGCAGGAAGTTCCGCTGCGGCCAGGGCTGCCCGCTGCCCTTCGGCCGCCAGCCGTGCCGCGATCCGGTACCGTCCGGCGCCCGCCGTCCGCCCCGCCAGCCGGCCCCGCAGCAGCTGTCCTTTCGGGGACCGCGGGGCCCGCCCCCCGTCCCCGGCTCCCCGCACGGGGCTGCCGTCGGCTGCGGGCGCAGCCCCTGACGGCACGGAAGTGGGCGTGCCCCCGGCGGGCACGACTGCCGCGCCCCGCAGTCCGGACCAGCGGGCCTGGCCCTCAGCGCCGGCCCCTGGGCCCGGCGCCGCCCCGCGAGCGTGGGCCGGCAGGACACCCGAAGCCTCACCGGCCGCGACGCCTGCCGCGGCATCCGGGGAACCCACGGTGTCAACATGGTCCTCATCGGGATTCAAAAGGGAAGGAGGGGTGGACACCGAGGCGCCAGGGCCCACACCTCCAGCGGCCGACCCGAAGGCCGCCCCGAGCCCTCCCTTCGCCGCGGCCGGTTCTCCCGGCACGGCGCGGGCAAACGCCCCGGCAGACGCCGGGCTTTCCCCCTGCCCGGCCACCCCAAGGGACCCTCCCAAGAGGGCTGCGCCGGCCCAGGCCGCACCGGCGGCGCCGTCCTCGGCACCGGGTTCTTCGGAAGGCCCGTCGTCGGCAGGCGCCTCCCGGCCTGCCGCCCCGGCGGGGCCCTCCTCTCCGTGCAGCAACACCGCCGCTCCCGGCGCGGCCAGCAGGGCCTGCAGCAGGGCCTCAAAGGCGCCTGCCGCCACCCCGGAGGCCTTGCCCGCCGGACGCGGCGGGCCGGCGGGTTTCGGCGTCGATTGGACCGGCGGGATATCCGCTGCGTGCATGGCGCTCATCTCATCCGCCTGCCAAGATGGTTCTCTCTACGATCGTCGTCCGGCGGTAGGACAAGCTTTAGCCCTGATGGGCCAAAGAAGCGCTTCTTGCGGGGTCTGGGCCGCCTTGGACAAGTCGTTGGGCGGTGCGAGGGTCGTCAAAGCCCCAGCCGGCGGGAAACCGCAGCAGCCCGCTCGGGGGGCAGCGCCGCCAAGATCTGTCCGGCTTGCCGGGGAGACATATCCAACAGCAGGAGAGAGATCTCTTCATCGTCCAGGTCGACAAGGATGCGGGCCGCTTCCTGGGGACGCATAGCCTCATACAGGGCCCGCAGCTGTTGCCGGGCCGCCGCGGCGTCGGCCATTTCCTGCACAGCCGCAGCCCGGGCCTCCAACTGGGCTTCACGACGGGCCAGGTCCTCCTCCCGCCGCTCCAGCTCAAACCGGGCTTCTTCCAGCGCCCGCCGCTCCGCCTCCAGCGCGGCCGCTTCCTCTTCCAGCCGCGCCTGCCACTGGGCCAGTTCCGCTTCCCGGGCCTGCAGGGCCACGGCATGTTCATGCCCCAGCTCGTATCGCTCCACGTGGGGCGCCGTGACTGGCCACACCCCCAGCCACTGCCACAGGGGGCCGGCCCAGTCCCACAACCCGATGATTTGCCCCACAATGGCCATGGTCACCAGCGAGATGATCAGCAGGGTGACGGCCAGGACGGTTTTCCACACCGTGCTTCATCCCCTTTGCCGCCCGTCGTCCCGGCGGCCCGTGCGGGCCGCCCGCTGGCTGGCCAGATCGTCCGATAGGACTTGTTCCCGCCGGGCCGCCTCCCGGGCGTGGGCCAGCCGCCGGCGCTCCTTCAAGCGCTCCAGGACGCGCCGCTCCTTGACCGCCGCCACCAGGTGGCTGCGGGCCTCCTCCAACGCCGCTTGCCGCCGGGCCAGCTCCGCCTGAAGGGCCGTGGCCCGCTGGTACAGCACGGCCCGGTGCTGCCACCCCAAGGCCTGCAGTCCGGGATCGACGGAATCGCCGTCGGGCCGGCCCTGGGCGGCCGCGGTGCGGCGGGCGGCCTTGATGGCCTCCAACTCCTGGGCGCAGGCGGTCACCTCGGCCTGGGCCCGAAAGACCGCTTGCCGCCGCTGCTCTTCGATGAGGCCTCTTACGTCCAGCACCCGTTGGAGGGAAAACCGAAAGGCCCGCATCAGAACTCCCTCACCAGCCGGGCAATGCTCTCCACCATGGGCGCCTTCTCCCAAGCGTCTTGCTGCAGAAAGGCCCGCACGTCGTCGATCCGGGCCAAGGCCTGGTCAATGCGGGGGTTGGACCCGGCCACGTAGGCGCCGATGTTGACCAGGTCCTCGGCCTGGGCGTAGGTGGACAATATGTCCCTCACCCGGGCGGCGGCGGCCAGCTGATCCGGGCTGGCCAGTTCCATCATCAACCGGCTGACGCTGGCCAGCACGTCGATGGCCGGATAATGGTTGGCCTCGGCCAGGCGCCGGGAGAGGACCACGTGCCCGTCCAGGATGCCCCGGGCCGTGTCGGCCACCGGTTCCAGCATATCGTCGCCCTCCACCAGCACCGTGTACAGCCCGGTGATGCTGCCCCGCTCGCCCGGCCCCGCCCGCTCCAACAGCCGGGCCAAGAAGGTAAAGACCGAGGGCGTGTAGCCGCGGGTGGCGGGGGGTTCGCCCGTTGCGAGCCCCACTTCCCGTTGGGCCAAGGCCACCCGGGTGACGGAATCCATCAGGAGCAGCACGTCCCGGCCTTGATCCCGGAAATACTCGGCAATGGCCGTGACCAGCAGGGCCGCCTTGATCCGTACCAGCGGCGGCTGATCCGAGGTGGCCACCACCACCACGCTGCGCCGGAGGCCCTCTTCGCCCAAGTCCCGCTCCAGGAACTCCCGCACCTCGCGACCCCGCTCCCCGATGAGGCCGATGCAGGCCACGTCCGCTTCGGTGTTGCGGGCCATCATGGCCAGGAGGGTGCTCTTGCCCACGCCGCTGCCGGCAAAAATCCCCAGACGCTGGCCCTTGCCGCAGGTGAGGAGCGCGTCCACGGCCCGCACCCCCAGGGCCAGGGGCTCCCGCACCCGGCGGCGGCGCAGCGGCTGGGGCGGGTGGTTGTCCAAAGGCACCGGCGTGCCCGTCATCGGCGGCCCCCCGTCCAGGGGCCGGCCCAGCCCGTCTACCACCCGCCCCAGCGCCCCATCGCTCACGGGAACCGTGAGGGGACGGCCCAAGGCTTCGATCCTGCTGCCTGGGCCCAGGCCTGCAACGTCGCCCAACGGCATCAGCAAAACGGCCCGTTCGTGGAAACCGACCACCTCCGCCGGGATGGGCCGGCCGCCGCCCAAGGGATAAATGCGGCACAGCTCGCCCACGGTGCACAAGGGACCCCGGCCCTCGATGGTCAACCCCACCAGCCGGGTCACGGTCCCCACGGCGGGCACGTCCGCGGCCCCGCGCACGGCCGCGAGCAGGCGCTCCAGGCCTTCCCGGCCGCCCCGCACCCCCGCTTCAGCCGGCAACGCGCACCACTTCCGCCAGCTCTTCCGCGATGCGGTCCAGCCGGGTTTCCACCCGGGCGTCCAGGTGCCCGCGGTCGGTTTCGATGAGGCATCCGCCCCGCTGGAGGCGGTCGTCGGCTACCCACACCACCTCGGTCCCGCCGTCCAGCCGGCGGGCCAACTCGCCGGTCACCTCTTGCAGCGCCTCCAGGTCGGCCGGGTGAAGGCGGATGGTAACCATAGGGAGCCCCGCCGCGCGCGGCAGTTCCTCTTCCAGGACCCGGTGCACCGCGTCGGGACCTACGATTTCGGGTTGCCGGCTCAGCCGGGCGGCGATGGCCAAGGCCAGCCGCACCATGTCCTCCTCGTCGCGGCGGGAGGCCGCGGCTGCTGCAGCGGCGGCCTCCTCCAGCGCGCGGCGCAAGGCCGCCAGCAGGGGCTCCACCTGGGCCCGGACCTCCGCTTCGCCCTCGGCCCGCCCGGCGGCCAACCCCGCCTGCCGCCCTTCCTCTTGGGCCTGGGCCCGCAGGGCTTCGGCTTCCGCCCGCGCCGCCTCCACCAGGGCCGCCGCCTCCTCCTGCGCCTTGGCCACCTCCGCGCGGGCCCGCACCTGAGCCAGGTGCAAAAGGGGCGCGACGTCCAGCCACCAGCGGGCCGTGATGCGCGCGTCGGCTCCCAAAACGGGCGCCCCGGCTTCGCCGGCCATGGGCTGCATGGGGCCCGCCAGGCGCACGGCGTGGGCCTTGATGACGTTAGACAATGATCTCGTCCTCCCCGCCCCGGGCGATGATGATCTCGCCCATCTCCTCTAGGCGGCGGATGGTGGCGACGATGCGCTGCTGGGCTTCCTCGACGTCCCGCAGGCGCACCGGACCCAAGTACTCGATCTCCTCCCGGAGAATCTCGGCGGCCCGCTTGGACATGTTCTGGTAAATGCGTTCGGTAACGTCTTCGCTGGCCGTCTTCAAGGCCAAGGCCCACAGGGCCATGTCCACTTCGGCAATGACCTTGCGCAGCGAGCGGTTGTCCAAAGTGACGATGTCCTCGAAGATGAACATGCGCTTCTTGATCTCTTCGGCCAGCTCGGGGTCTTGCTCTTCCAAGGCGTCCAGGATCGTTCGCTCCGTTTGCCGGTCCACCCGGTTGAGGACTTCCACGGCCACCTCGATGCCGCCCACGGCCGTGTACTCCTGGCGCACAAAGGAGGCCAGACGCCGCTCCAAGGACTGCTCGATTTCTTCGAGGACTTCGGGGGACGTCCGATCCAAGGTGGCCAGCCGCCGGGCCACTTCCACTTGCCGCTCAGGCGGCAAGGCCGACAAAATCGCCCCCGCCTGGTCCGGATGCAGGTGCGCGATGATGAGGGCGATGGTCTGGGGATGCTCATTTTGAATGAAGTTCAGCAGCTGGGCCGGGTCCGTCTTGCGCGCAAAGTCAAAGGGCCGCACCTGCAGCGACGCGGCCAACCGCTCGATGAGGGCCGCGGCCCGCTGGGGGCCCACCGCCTTCTCCAGCACCTCCCGCGCGTACTCCAAACCGCCCTGGGAAATGAAATTCCGGGCCAGGGCCAGGTGGTCGAACTCCTCCAGCACTTGCTCGATGGTGTCGGGATCCACCTGGGGCATGTTGGCGATTTCCAGGGTGAGGCGTTCGATCTCGTCTTCCCGCAGGTGCTTGAACACCTGGGCCGCCTGCTCGGGACCCAGCGCGATCAGCAGAACAGCCGCCTTTTGGTGCCCTGTCAGTCGCGACCGCTGCCGCACCAGCTCCGCCATGGCTCAGTCCTCCGCCAGCCAGACCTTTACCAATTGGGCTGCCTCCCGGGGATTTTCCCGGACGAGGGCCGCCACCCGATCCCGAAGCGCCTGGCGCTCCCGCTCCTCGGGCGGAACTTCCGCCGCGGGCGCCGGCTCTTCCGGCAGCACCACATCGATGGCCGGGGCCGGCTCGGGCCGGCGCCGGGCTACCAGCCAGACCACCAGCACCGCCAGGGCCGCGAGGAGCACCCAGACCCAGAGCGGCACCGCCGGCGCCGGGGCCACCGCGGGCGCCACAGCCGGCACAGCCGCCGCGAAGGGCACGCTGTCCACGATTACCGTATCGCCGCGCGCGGGATCGACGCCCAGGGCCGCGGAGACCAGCTCCTGCACGCGGCGGGTCTCGGCCGCCGCCAGCTCCGCGTCGATCCATACGGCCACGGACAGGCGCTCCACGCCGCCGGGCGCCTGGATGCGCACCCGCTCGACGCGGTTCAGCTCGTAATTGAGGATCTCCTCTCGCCGGGAAAAGCTGCCCGCCTGGCCGTCGGCGGCCTCGTAGCCGGGGACGTTGGCGTCCACCCCTACCGGGCCCAGGGCCACATGCGGACCGGTGGCCTGCTCCTCCAGGATCTGGCTGCTGCGCACCAGGCCTTGATCCCGCACGATGGGCTCGTAGCGGTCCTCCCGCTCCTCGGCCCGGTCAAAGTTGATGACCGCATTCACCCGCACGATGGCCCGGCCCGGGCCGTAGACCGTCTCCAGCATGGACTGGACCCGCTGCTCCAGCTGGCGCTCATAGGCCCGCTGCAGATCAAAACGGGCCGCAACCCCAGCACCATCGATGCCGTTAATCAGCGCCGGACGGAATATATCGGAAAGAACCTGCCCGCGGTTGTCCACGATGGTGACGTTCTCGGGCTCCAAGCCTTCGACGCTGCGGGCGATGAGGTGGGCGATGCCCCGGATCTGGCTCGCGGACAGCTCGGCCCCCGGCCGCAGCTGCAGGAACACCGAAGCGGTGGGAGGCCGCTCGTCCCGGGCAAAGAGGCGCCGTTCGGGAAGGACCACATGCACGCGGGCGTCCATCACCCCGTCCAAGGAGCGAATGGTGCGGGTCAACTCCCCTTGCAGGGCCATGTTGTACCGCACTTGCCGGTCAAAGTCCGTCGCGCCCAGCGCCGATTCCAGAAAAATCTCAAAACCAACCACGCCGCCCCGGGGCAACCCTTGCCCGGCCAGGTTCAGCCGCACCTCATACACTTGATCTTCGGGCACCAGCAACGTGGTGCCGTTGTCGGTCAAGCGGAAGGGAATGCCGGAATCCCGCAGCACCGCCACGATTTCCCCGGCGTCCGTGGGCGACAGCCGGGTAAACAGCGCGGCGTAAGGCGGGTTGGCGGTGCGCCAGCCGGCGTACAGCAGCCCAGCCAGCACCAGGACAGTCAGCAGGCCCGCACCCCAGCGCTGGGCCCGGCTCATGCTGCTCCAAATGCCTGCCACCTGGGTACGCAGGCGGTTCCACGACTCCGTCATCGTCGCCGGTCACGCCCTTGCCCTACACCTGCATCCGCATGATTTCCTGGTAGGCTTCCACCAGGCGATTGCGGATGGCAATGGTTAGCTCCAGGGCGATGGAGGCCCGTTCGACGGCGATCATGACTTCATGCAGGTTGTCGGCCTGCCCAGATGCCAGCCGCCAGATCGCGCTGTCGGCCTCGGCTTGCAGCGCGTTGACCTGGGCCAAGCCTTGTTGGAGCATGGAGGCAAAAGACGGCCGCGTCGCCTCCGGCTCAGCCCCTCGCGGCAGCAGCAGCTGGGGCCTCACTCCCGCTCCCTCGACGCGCAACCCGATTCACCCCTTCGGCTTCTAAAGACAACGCCCGTATCGGACGCATCGGACCCCACGACGCCCGCGCCACAGCTTGTGCCAACTTACGCCCGGCCGATCTCCAACGCCCGCATCGCCATGCTCTTGGCGGTGTTGAAGGCCGCGACGTTGGCCTCATACGCCCGGCTGGCGGAGATCAGATCCACCATCTCCCGGACCACGTCCACGTTGGGCATGGCCACATACCCATCGGGTCCCGCGTCGGGATGGCTCGGGTCGTACACCAGCCGCGGCGGGCCGGGATCGTGGCGGATGCCCACCACCCGCACCCCGGCGCCGGCAAAACCACCCGGCCCCGACCGCAGGCTCCGTTCCCGGGCCGCGAACACCGGCACCTGGCGCCGGTAGGGGCCGCCCGCGGCGGTGCGGGTCGTGTTGGCATTGGCCAAGTTGTTGGCGATGGTGTCCATGCGCAGGCGCTCGGCCGTCATCCCCGACGCGCTGATGGCAAAAGTGTGCAACATGGGCCCTTACCTGCCTCCCTGGCTGATGGCGGAACGCAGCATGCGGTAGCGGGCCGCCACCACTTGGGTCAAGGCCGCGTACTGGGTCTCGGCCGCGGCCAGGACCGCCATCTCCCGCTCGACGTCCACATTGTTGCCGTCGTTGCGCATGACGGTGGACCGCTCGGTCACCACCCGGGGCGGCGCCACCGGCTGCACGCCCACGGGCACATGGCGCGGGTGGGTGGTCCGGCCCGCGACGGCGGCCCGGCTCCGGGCCCGCTGCAGCTGCTCTTCAAAGCGCACCGACTGGCGACGAAATCCCGGCGTGTTGACGTTGGCGATGTTGTGGGCCGCGACCTGCTGGCGCAGGGCTGCGGCATTGAGGGCCTGCCGCAGCACTTCGTCCAGGTGGGCAAATCCCCGCATGCCTGCCATCCTACCGGACCTCCCCCGGACCTTCCTCCGTCCTACGTATCGACCGGGCGCGGGGAAGCCTTAACCGTTCGGGGAAGCTTCCCACGGAGGTTCTAAGGTTACACCGTTCTACAAAAAGAAAGGAATTCCTTCCCAATTTGCCAGTTAGAGGATGTAGCGGCTGAGGCTTTCGTCGCCGGCCACATCGGCCAAGCGGGCTTCCACGTAGGCCGCGTCGATGACCACTTCCTGGCCGGCCAGCTCCGGCCCGGCAAAGGACACCTCTTCCAGCAGCCGCTCCAGGATGGTGTGCAGGCGCCGGGCGCCGATGTTCTCGGTCTGGGCGTTGACGGTTTCCGCGATGCGGGCCAGCGCCTCCACGCCGCTGTCTTCAAAGCGCAGGGTGACCCCTTCCGTGGCCAGCAGCGCCGCGTACTGCTTCAGCAGCGCGTTTTGGGGTTCCGTAAGAATGCGGCGGAAATCTTCGCGGGTCAAAGGCTCCAGCTCCACCCGGATGGGCAGGCGGCCCTGCAGTTCCGGGATGAGATCGGACGGTTTGGCCATGTGAAACGCGCCCGCCGCGATGAACAGGATGTGGTCTGTCTTGACCGGGCCGTATTTGGTGATCACGGTAGACCCTTCGATGATGGGCAGGATGTCCCGCTGCACGCCTTCCCGGGACACGTCGGGCCCCGCGCCCTTGCCCCCGCCGGCCGCGATCTTGTCAATCTCGTCAATGAACACGATGCCCGTCTGCTCGGCCCGCTGCAGGGCTTCCGCGGCCACCTCGTCCATGTCGATGAGCTTCTGGGCTTCCTCCTGCTGCAGGATGTGGCGGGCTTCCTTGACCCGGACCCGGCGCCGGCGCATGCGCTTGGGGAAAATCCCACCGAACAGGTCCTGAAGGTTGATGCCCATCTGCTCCATGCCCTGGCCCGAAAACACTTCCATGATGGGCGGCCGGGTGTCCTCCACCTCGATCTCGATCCACTCATCCTCCAGTTCCCCGGCGGCCAGGCGGGCTTTCAGTTCCTCCCGCCGGCGCCGGGCGTCGGCCATGCGCTGCTCCAGCTCCTGCTCGCCCTCCCGGGGCGCCGCCTGCACGCCAAACAGGGCCGTAAAAGGATTGAGGGGCCGCTCCCGGCGGGGCATGGGGGCCAAATAGTCGAGGATGCGCTCGTCGGCCAGCTCCCGGGCCCGGTCCAACACCCCTTCCATCTTTTCCGCCTTCACCATGCGCACCGCGGTCTCCACCAGGTCCCGGATCATGGAGTCCACGTCCCGGCCCACGTAGCCGACCTCGGTAAACTTGGTGGCTTCCACCTTCACGAAGGGCGCCCGGGCCAGCCGCGCCAGCCGCCGGGCGATCTCGGTCTTGCCCACGCCCGTCGGGCCGATCATGAGGATATTCTTAGGGCTCACCTCGTCCCGCAGGCTTTCCGGCAGCTGCTGGCGCCGGTAGCGGTTGCGCAAGGCGATGGCCACCGCCCGCTTGGCCTTTTCCTGGCCGATGATGTACTTATCCAGTTCGGCCACGATCTGGCGGGGTGTCAGTTCCATGGGAAACCGCCTCCCTCCCGCTGTGCCATAGGCCGCCACCGGCGGCCGGCCCCACGGCGGGGTGCCGGGCTATACTTCTTCCACGACCACGTGGTCGTTGGTGTACACGCAGATGGAAGAGGCGATGCGGATGGCTTCCGCGGCGATGTCCCGGGCCGGAAGCGAGGAATGCTGCACCAATGCCCGGGCGGCCGCCAGGGCAAAGGGCCCGCCGGACCCGATGGCGGCCACGTCGTCGTCGGGTTCAATGATCTCGCCGGTGCCGGACAACACCAAGATGCGCTCCCGGTCCATGACCACGAGGAGGGCCTCCAGCCGGCGCAGCACTCGATCGGTGCGCCACTCCTTGGCCAGCTCCACCGCGGCGCGGAGCAGGTTGCCTTGAAAGGCCTCCAGCTTGCCCTCGTACTTTTCAAAAAGCGCGAAGGCGTCCGCCGCCGCGCCGGCAAAGCCGGCCACCACCCGGTCGTGGTAAAGCCGGCGCACCTTGCGGGCTCGCTGTTTCATGACCGTCTGCTGGCCAAAGGTCACCTGGCCGTCGCCGGCCATAGCGCCCCGGCCGTCTTTGCGCACCGCAACGATGGTGGTGCCGTGGAACATCCTTTACACCCGCCCCGGCGCGGCCACGGCCACCGCCTCCGGCCGGCCGCTGAAGCCGCATTCTTTGTTGGCGCACGTCACCTTGACGACTTCGCCGCCCCGCCGCTGCTCCACCATGTAGTGGCCGCACCGGGGGCACGAGTAGGGCGACGGCCGCTGCCAGCTGGTGAAGCGGCAGTCGGGATAGCGGCTGCAGCCGTAAAAGAGCCGGCCCTTGCGGGAACGCCGCTCAACCACCTGCCCCTCCCGGCAGACGGGACACGCCACGCCCGTGTCCTGGAGCAGCGGCTGCGTGTACTTGCACTCGGGATAGCCCGGGCACGCCAGGAACTTGCCGAAGCGGCCCCACTTGATGACCAGGTTGCGGCCGCACTGGGGGCACACCTCGTCGGTGACCTCGTCGGCCAGCTCCACTTCCTGCATCTCCTTTTGGGCCCGGGCCAAGGCTGCCGAGAAAGGCTCGTAAAATTCCCGCACCACTTGAACCCAGTGGACCTCGCCTTCCTCGATGCGGTCCAGGGCCTCCTCCATGCGGGCGGTAAACTCCACGTCGATGACGGGAGCGAAGTGTTCCTTGAGCAGATCCACGATGATGAAGCCCAGCTCCGTGGGCCGGAAGCGGCGATCCTCCAGGGTCACGTAGCCCCGGCGCACAATGGTGTCGATGATCTGGGCATAGGTGCTGGGGCGGCCGATGCCCTGCTCCTCCAAGGTCTTGACGAGCATGGCTTCCGTGAAACGGGGCGGCGGTTGGGTGAAATGCTGCTTGGGCTCCAGCTCTACCACGTCCACCGCCTGCCCGGGCACAAAGTCGCCCGCCAGCTGCTGATCCTCGCCGTCCCCGCCTTCGGGGCCCGTTTCCGCCCGCTTGTCGCGGGCGTCCTCATCGGCGCTTTCCGTATATACGATCATAAATCCGGGAAACCGCACCGACGAGCCGGTGGCCCGGAACAAATAGGAGTTCGCCTCCACATCGACGGTAACCGTGTCCAGCACCGCCGGCGCCATTTGGCTAGCCACAAACCGTTCCCAGATGAGCCGGTACAGCCGGTACTGGTCCCGGCGCAGGTACGGCTTGACCATCTCCGGCGTCCGGTAGACGCTGGTGGGCCGGATGGCCTCGTGGGCCGCTTGCGCGCCGGCCCGCGAGCGGTACCGGGGCGGCTGCGCAGGCCGGAAGTCGGCCCCGAAGCGCTCGTCGATAAACCGCTGGGCTTCCTGCTGGGCCTCGGCGGCCACCCGGGTCGCGTCGGTGCGCATGTAGGTGATCAAGCCGACGGTGCCCTCGGGGCCCACATCAAGCCCCTCGTACAGCTGCTGGGCCAGGCTCATGGTCTTGCGGGCCGAAAAACCCAGCCGGCGGGACGCTTCCTGCTGCAGCGTGCTGGTGATGAAGGGCGGTGCGGGATTGCGCCGGCGCTGGCCCCGCTTGACCTGGCTGATGCGGAAGGGCGCGTCCGAAAGCTCCGCCAAGACGGTCCGGGCCGCCGCTTCATCGGGAATGTGCACCTTCTTGCCGCCCTGTTGAATGAGCTTGGCCACAAACCGGACCGGCGGCTGGCCGTTCCGGGCCGGCGCGGCAAAGGTCCCGGTGATGGACCAGTACTCTTCGGGGACGAAGGCCTCGATTTCCCGCTCCCGATCGCAGATGAGGCGCACCGCCACCGATTGCACCCGGCCCGCGCTCAAGCCCGCCCGCACCTTGCTCCACAGCAGCGGGCTGAGCTTGTAGCCCACGATGCGGTCCAACACCCGCCGGGCCTGATAGGCGTCGATCAGCCGCCCATCCAGCGGGCGGGGCGACTTGAGGGCCTTCTTGACGGCCTCCCGGGTGATCTCGTGAAACTGGATCCGGTTAGGCTCCTCGGGGTCCAGCTTCAGCGCCTCGGCCAGGTGCCAGGAGATGGCCTCGCCCTCGCGATCGGGGTCGGTGGCCAAAAGGACGCGATCGGCCTTGCGGGCGTGCTCCCGCAGCTCCTGCAGGATCTTGCCCTTGCCGCGGATGGTGATGTAGCGGGGGGCGAAATCGTTTTCCACATCCACCCCAAACTGGCTCTTGGGCAGATCCCGCACGTGCCCCACGCTGGCCTTGACGGTATAGCCGCGGCCGAGAAACTTGCCGATGGTCCGGGCCTTGGCCGGCGATTCCACGATCACGAGGGTTCCCACAGGTATCCCTCCAGTTGGGCATTCGGTCTCATTATAGAGGCCGGGCTTGGGCTTGTAAACCCAAGCCTTCCCTGGCCCTTGGCGCCGGCCTTGGCCCGGACCCGGCCCCGCGGGCTTCCCGGCCGCCCACGGCCCGCTGCCCCCGCGGTTTTTGCCGCTCCATCAGCCGGGCAGCGCGAAGCGGCCGCCCGCCCGGCGCACCACCCGGCCCGCGAGCTCCAGTCCCACCACCGCGCCCACCACGGCGTCCACCGGCATCTCCAGGGCGGCGGCCAGCTCATCGACGCTGAGGGCGCCGCCCTCCCGCAAGCACGCGACAATGCGCGCGGCGGGGTCCGCTCCCCGAGCCTGCCCCGCCGCGGGACCGGCATGCGGAGACCCGGCGACCCTAGCCTGGGCCAGGCCGGAGCCCGTCCACCCCAGACTCTCCAGCACATCGGCCCCGTGCCGCACCAGCGTTGCCCCCTCCCGCAGGAGCTGGTTGGGGCCTTCGCTGCCCCAGCGCCCCACGTCACCGGGCACGGCCATCACCTCCCGCCCAAAGTCCGCGGCCATGGTGACGGTGTGCATGGCGCCGCTGCGGCGGCTGCCTTCCACCAGTACCACCGCTTGGGCCAGCCCGGCGATGATTCTGTTGCGGGTGGGAAAATGCCCCGGGGCGGGCGGCGTGCCCAAGGGATATTCGGTCACCAGCGCGCCCGCGGCCGCGATGGCCTCCATCAGCTCCCGGTGCTCCGGCGGATACGCGATGTCCAAGCCGCAGCCCAGCACCGCGACGGTGCGGCCGCGGCCTTCCAGCGCGCCTTGGTGCGCGGCGCCGTCGATGCCCCGGGCCAAGCCGCTGATGACCGTCATGCCCACGGCGGCCACGTCGCGCGCCAGGGTCCGGGCCACCCGCAAGCCCTGGGAGCTGGCCCGGCGGGTGCCCACAATGGCCAAACAGCCGTCGATATCCGCGGGCAGCTGCCCGCGCACAAACAGAATGGGCGGCGGGACGGGGATGTGCTGCAGGCCTGCAGGATATTCGGGGTCCTCCCAGGTGACCATCCGGCCGCCAAGGGCTTCGAGCCGCGCCCAGTGCCGCTCCACCTGTTCCTCCCGCAAGCGGCGGGCCGCGGCGGCGATGGCCGGACCGATGCCGGGCACGTCCTCCCACCGGTGGCGGCAGCGCCACGCCTCGGCGGCCGACCCGTAATGGTCCAGCAGCGTCCGCAGGCGCTGGGGGCCAATCCCCGGCACCAGCCGCAACCCCAGCAGGACAAGGCGCTCATCCACGGCCCCTCACCCCGCCAGGACCCTGGGTCAGTGCCAGCGGTCGTCGGTGGGCGTGTCGCCTTCTGCCAGCTGCTCGAGGATCTGGCGCAGCTCTTCCTCCCAGCGGACCTGATACAGCAGCAAGTCGTCGCCGCCCACCAGCGCGCCGCCCGCGCAGTTGGTGCATACCACAGCGTAGCGGTTTCCCCGGCGGCTGCAGATACGATGGGGCGTGTCCGCACCGCACAGCCCACAGCGGTACAGGCGCGTGCTGCCGGGCTCCAGGTCCATGGAGGCGTCTCCCCTCGTGGCGGCGATCTCTGAGGAGTAGCATGTCGCCCCGTCTCTCCCCTTATCCTGGCCCGCGCCTACTTCAGTCCCAGGATGTAGTAGACGTCGCCCCACACTTCGCCGTCCACCGGCAGGCCGAAGGTGCGCTGCAGGCGTTCCACCGCGGCCCGGGTGGCCGGCCCGTAGCGGCCATCGGCATCCCCTGGATCAAACCCCAGCTCCTTCAGCTTCAGCTGCACCTCCACCACGTCTTTGCCCGTCAGGCCTGGCCGCAGCCGCCGCCCAAAGCTGAGAGGCGGCTTCACGCCGATGATCTTGACGGGCGTGCCCACGGAAACCCATTCATACAGCTCCTCCACATCCCGGTTGAACATGCGGATGCAGCCGGCGCTGGCCCGGGTGCCGATGGAATAGGGCTTATTGGTGCCGTGAATGCCATAGATGCCCCAGGGCACGTTAAGCCCCAGCCAACGGGTGCCGAAGCCGCCGCCCCAGTTGACGCCCTTGTGGATGATCTTCCACTCGCCTACGGGGGTCAAGGTGGACGCCTTGGGCCGGCCTACGGCTACCGGGTAGGTCTTGTAGGGTTTGCCGTCCACCAGCACCGTCAAGGTGAGCTTTTCCGAATCCACCACGATGGACAGCTGGCCCTGGGGCTTGGGCGTGCGGGTCTGGACCGCGGCGGGCTCCGCCCCTTCGGCCAACGCCGCCCACGTTTGGGGGCCCACCACGCCGTCGGGCACGAGGCCCCGGCTCTGCTGAAACCGGCGCACCGCGGCCGCCGCGGCGGCGTCGTAGGTCTCGTTCCCAGGATCCCCGGCATCAAAGCCCAGCTGCCGCAAGCGGCTCTTAAGCTCCCAGACATCGTTGCCCGCCATGGGCGGGCTGGTAAGCCGCAGCACGGGCGCGTCCGCGCAGTAGTTGACGGCCGGCGGCGTCCCGTGCCCGGACGCGTCGTCCGGACCGTCGCCCAAAGCCCCCCCGGGCGGCGGGCCCGTCCCGTCGGACGCCGCGTCCAATCCCAGGCCCGATGCCCCCAAGACCATGACCAGCGCCAAGGCCACGGCCCGCTGGGCCCGTCTAACTGGGTTCGTCCCCATCACCGGGCGTCACCCCCCGCCATCAGGGAATGGATATGACGGGGCACCGACGCGGATGCCGGCGGCGGCGCCGGGCGGAAGGCCAGGGCCTCTTGAACGTGCTCCGGGCCGATGCGTTCCCGCCCGGCCAAGTCCGCCAAGGTGCGGGCCACCTTGAGGGTCCGCGCCACCGCCCGGGCGCTGAGGTGAAAACGCTCCACGGCCGCCCCCAACACCGCCTCGGCGGCGCCGTCCAGGCGGCAGAAACGGCGGACCATGGCCTCATTCATGCGGGCGTTGGTGCGGACAGCTTCGCCCCGGAAACGGCGGGCCTGCCTGGCCCGGGCCTCGAGGACGCGGGCCCGCACCTGGGGCGTGGTGGGCGACGGCGCCCCGCCGGTCAGTTCCCCCCAAGTGGGCGGCGTCAATTCCACGTGGAGGTCAAGGCGGTCCGCCATGGGGCCCGACAGGCGGCGCTGGTAGGCGGCCACCGCGTGGGGGGAGCAGCGGCACTCCCGGCGGGTGTCGCCATAGTAGCCGCACGGGCACGGGTTGGCCGCGGCCACCAAGGTGAAACGGGCGGGAAAACGCAAAGGGCGGGGCAGGCGGGCCAACACCACGACGCCGTCCTCTAGCGGCTGGCGCAGGGCCTCCAGCACGGATCGGGAAAACTCGTTGACCTCATCCAGGAACAGCACCCCGTGGTCCGCCAAGGACACCTCGCCCGGCGTGCCCCGCGCCCCGCCCAGGAGCCCCGCCCGGGTGGCGCTGTGGTGGGGCGCGCGAAAAGGGCGCCGTCCCCGCCGCACGGGGTCCGCGGCCAGCAGCCCGGCAATGCTGTAGACCCGGCACACATCCAAGTACTCGCGGCGGTCCAGCGGCGGCAAGAGCCCCGCTAACCGCCGGGCCAGCATGGTCTTGCCGACCCCGGGCGGACCCGTCATGAGCAAGTTGTGGCCGCCCGCGGCCGCGACTTCCAACGCCCGTTTGGCCATGGCCTGCCCGCGGACGTCGGCCAAGTCCTCCCCTTCGTCGTCGGCCGGCGGTGGCGGCGCCGGCGGCTCCGGCAGCGGCGGCGGCGGTGCGGCCCCCCGCAGCCACGCGACAGCTTCCCGCAAGGATCCCACGGCCACGATCGAAAGCCCGGGAACAAGCCGCGCTTCCCCCGCCGAGGCGGCCGGCACCACCAGCGGCGCCCCGGCCGCCTCGGCCGCCAGCGCGATGGACAGCACGCCGGGCACGCCCCGGACGTGCCCGTCCAAGGACAACTCGCCCACCGCGCAAAGAGGCGCCACCTTCTCCGCCGGCACTTGGCCGCTGGCGGCCAAGATGCCCAGGGCGATGGCCAGGTCGCACGCGGGACCCGCTTTAGGCAAGTCCGCGGGCGCCAAGTTGACCACGATCCTTCCAGTGGGGAAAGGCAAGCCCGAGTTGCGGATGGCCGTCCGCACCCGGTCCCGGCTTTCGCGCACGGCCGCGTCGGGCAAGCCGACGATCTCAAACAGCGGCAATCCGGGGCTGATATCCACCTCCACCTGAACCAGGTGGCCATCGACCCCGTAGACGGTGCCGCTCCGGACGCGGGCAAACAAAAATAGACACCTCCCACCGCCCTGCGGGCTGTGGCTGGTGTCTTCCCCTTTTTTCATTCACCGCGCGCGGCCCGGTTCCTGCCCCTTCCGACCGCGGGCACCGCCTGCCTGACGGCCGAAAACCAAGACGCCACTAGACGTGGGCGGAAAACGCGTCCTGGATCAGGTGCACCTTTACGGGCCGCCCCTGACCGTCCAACTGCACCGCGACCACATCAAAACGGACGGTCACGCCCACCAAGCGCCGGCGGGCGAGATAGTCCAAAGCCGCCCCCACGATGCGCCGCCGCTTGCGCCCGTCGACGGCCTCCAGGGAGTCCGGCACTCCCCGCCGGCGGGCCTTGACTTCGATGAACACCAGGCAGCTGCCGTGGCGGGCCACCAAGTCGATCTCCCCGCGGCGACAGCGGTAATTGCGTGTCAGAATCTGGTATCCCAACGCCGCCAGGTATTCCGCGGCCACAGCTTCGGCCCACCGGCCCCGGGCAGGACCGGAAGCCGCCCTCATGGCTGGCGGCCGCCCCCCCGCCCTTCGGACGCCACCGCCACGATGGACAGGCCGAGATGCCGGTGCAGCTCCCGGTAGTCCCCGCCGTCCACCAGGCGGCCCCGGGCATCCTGAAGCAGCCGGACCGTGGGCCGGTGCGGGTGTTCAGGGGGAACCCGCACCACCACCCCTACTTCCCCCGGGTTGAGCCGTACGGTGGTGCCTACGGGGAAGGGCGCCACCATGCGCAGGAGGGCGTCCACCACTTCCGGGGCAACTTCATGGTAACGACGCAGCAGATCAAAGCCGACGAGGGCATGTTCCCGCACCCGGCGCCATTCCTCCACAGTCAAGCGGCCCGGTTTCCGCAGGGTTTCCGCGGGGATCGAGAACTTGCCGATGCCGTGCAGCAGCGCCCCCAAAGCCAGAGCACCGGGGGATACTTGGGAAAGCGGGACCAATTGCACGCTGGGTTTTTTCGGACGCGCCGGGCCCATTTCCTTCTAAACAGGTTGTCGGGTGTGGCCAATCGGCGGCCTTCTTAGGCTAGGCGGTGCTCCGGCGGAAAGAGCTCCCCCTGGCCGGCGCGGCGGAGCGCCGTCATGACCGGCGCGAAACTGGTGCGGTGCAGGGGGCAGGGCCCCAGGCGCGCCAGAGCTTCCCGGTGCCCCCGGGTACCGTAGCCCTTGTGGGCCGCGAACCCGTAATGGGGGTACACCCGGTCCCACCAATCCATCATGCGATCCCGCACGACCTTGGCCACCACGCTGGCGGCGGCGATGGCGGCATGCCGGCGGTCGCCCGCCACGACGGTGGATTGGGGCACGGGCAGCCCGGGCACCGCCCAGGGCCCATCCACCAGCACTCGGCTAGGGCTGACCGGCAGCGCGAGGACCGCCTCCCGCATGGCCGCCAGGCTGGCCCGCAGCACATTGCGGGCGTCAATGCGCTGGGGTGACACCGCGCGGTAGGCCACCGCGACCGCGGTGGCAAGGATCTCCTCAAAAAGCGCCTCCCGCCGGGCCGGCGTCAGCAGTTTGGAATCGGCGAGACCCGAGGGCACGTCCTCGCCCAGGATGACCGCGGCCGCGACCACGGGCCCCGCCAGGGGCCCCCGCCCCGCCTCGTCCACCCCAGCGACCCATGGGCCGCTGGCGCCTCCATCGAAAGACGGACCCCGCATGCGCCCTCAAGCCTCCGGTGGCAGTTCCAGCGTCAGCCGGCCCAAGCGGCCGGTGCGGAAGTCCTGCAGCACCGCCACGGCCGCCCGGTCCAGGTCGGGCTTGCCCCCCGGCAGCCACAGGCCCATGCGCCGGGCCACGGCCGCCAGCATGGCTTCGCCGGCGCCGGTGCAATCCTCCCCGTAGCGGGCCGCCAGCCGGTCACGGTACCGCTGGCCCATCTCCGTCAAGAAAGCCGCGGCGGCCTCACGGACATCAAAGGCGTCGTCGGGGACTAGGCCCGCCACCGCCAGATAGAGCGCCTTCTGGCCCCGGGTGGCCTCGGGCCACAGCAAACCGGGACTGTCCAACAGCTCAAGGCCCTCCCCGGCCGCCAGCCACTGCACCCGGCGGGTAACCCCCGCCCGCGCGCCGGTGCCGGCCTTGGCCCGCCCGGCTAGGGCGTTGATGGCGGTGGACTTGCCCACGTTGGGCAGGCCGGCCACCAGGACCCGCGCCACCGGCCGGCCGCCTGCTCCGGCCGGCCCCCGCGGTCGGCCAAAGCCCCCGGGGTCCCGCCGGCGCCGCAACAGGCGGCGCACCCTAGGCACCCAGCTGTGCTGGCGCAAGTCCGCCGCCACCGCCGGCAGGCCCTGGGCCTGGAAGTGGCGCACCCACGCCCGGGTCCACCGCGGCTCGGCCAGATCCGCCCGCCCCAACAGCAGCACCCGCACCAGCGGGCGTTCCTGGCCCAAAGGCGCGGGATGGCGGCTGCTGGCCGGGATGCGGGCGTCGATGACTTCCAACACCGCGTCCACCAGCTTCAGGCGGTCCTTGAGCTCCCGGGCGGCCTTGGCCATGTGCCCCGGGTACCAGTGCAGCTCCACCCCGTGCTCCTCCCCCGACCGCCCCCTGGCACCAAGCGGCTAGTCAAAGGCCGCCAGCGCGGTCGGCGGCCGCACCACGCCGGCCCGCCCCGGCGGCCAGTAGGCCAGGCGGGCCAGGCCCACGATGAGATGCATGGGCACCGGTCCCACGTCGGGATAGCGGCTGTCATCGGAGTTGTTGCGGTTGTCGCCCAGGACGAACACGTGGCCTGCGGGCACCGTTACCGGACCGAACCTGCCCCGCATGGGACCCAAGACGTACGGTTCCTCCACGGGCCGCCCGTTGAGGATCAGGCGTTGGCCGGCGATGAGGACCTCATCGCCGGGCAGGCCGATGACCCGCTTGATGAATTTGCGCCGGGGATCCGCAGGATAATGGAAGACGATGATTTCCCCGCGCCGGGGCTCCCGCAGGCGGTAGGTAATCTTGTCCACCAGCAGCCGCTGGCCATCGGTGAGGGTCGGTTCCATGGAACTGCCCTGCACCAGGAATGACTGGGCGACAAAGGTGATGATGAAGGCGGCCAGGGCCCCCGCGACGACCAGGGCCTCCACGTATTCCCGGATCCGCGCGATGGCAGCCGCCCGCTCCCCGCCTGGTGGCATGAACGCGGCCCCGCCCTCGTCAGACCCGCCGTTCCTTCACCCGCGCGGCCTTACCGGACCGTTCCCGCAGGTAGTAGAGGCGGGCCCGCCGCACGTCGCCCCGCCGCACCACCTCGATCTTGTCAACGCGCGGCGAGTGCAGGGGGAAGGTCCGCTCCACCCCGACGCCCTGGGACACCTTGCGGACGGTGAAGGTCTCGCCGAGCCCGCCGCCGTTGCGGCGCAGGACGACGCCTTCAAACACCTGGATGCGCTCCCGGTCGGCCTCCACCACTTTGACGTGGACCCGCACCGTATCCCCGGGGCCAAAATCCGGCACATCGTGCCGCATCTGCTCCTGTTCCAGCTCGCGAATGACATCCACGGCCAACCCACTCCTCGTTGCTAACCTAGGGTTCCACCGGCCCGCCGGGCGGCGAGACCCGCCTATTCTACCACGGCGCCGGCTGCACCACAACTGTCCTTCCGGCGAAACCGGCATGCCCCCGGCCGAAGGCCACGCTCCTCTCCCAAGCCGGCCGGGGGCGCCTCAAACCTCCCCGGCGTCCTCGGAGGCCGCCTGCGCCGGCGGCACCGGAGCCCCCATTTCCGCCAGCCAGCGCCGATCCTCCTCGGTGAGCCGGGCCCGGGCCAAAAGATCGGGCCGGCGCAGCCACGTCCGGCGCAGCGCCTCCCGGCGCCGCCAGCGCCGGATCTCCTCGTGATGGCCGCTGAGCAGCACTTCGGGCACCGCCATGCCCCGGAACACCGCCGGGCGGGTGTAGTGGGGGTGATCCAGGAGCCCGTCCTCAAAGGAATCTTGCCGGGCCGAGGCCGCCTCCCCCAAAGCCCCCGGCAACAGCCGGCACACCGCGTCCAGCACGACCATGGCCGGCAGTTCGCCGCCGGTGAGCACGTAGTCCCCGATGGAGA
This sequence comes from Limnochordales bacterium, assembly GCA_035304545.1. Classification (GTDB taxonomy): domain Bacteria; phylum Bacillota; class Limnochordia; order Limnochordales; family ZCTH02-B6; genus ZCTH02-B6. The sequence continues at coordinate 22,929 of DATGPV010000054.1, forward strand.
GTTCTTCGTCCACGATGGTGCGCACCCGCTCGTCCACGCCTTCGTAGTGGCCGCAGACCAGCACCAGATGGGACTTTTCCGCCAGCTCCCAGGCGCGTTTCTGGGTAAAGGGCTCCCCTTGGGGATCCATTAGGATCACGTGGGTTTCGGGCCCGGTGCGCACCGCCTCCACCGCCGCAAACAAGGGTTCGGGCTTGAGCACCATGCCCGGCCCGCCGCCGTAGGGCGTGTCGTCCACGATCCGGTGCTTGTCGGTGGCGAAGTCCCGGATGTTGACCAGGCGTACATCCAGGATCCCCCGCTGCCGGGCCCGCCCCACGATGCTGTGGTCCAGGGGACCCGCGAACATCTCCGGAAACAGCGTCAGCACATCCACCCGCACGCCTGTCACTCCAGACCGGGCAAAAGCCGCACATCCATGCGCCCCTGCTCCAGGTCGATGCGCAGGATCACGTCCCTGATGGCCGGCAAGAGCAACTCGCCTTGCCCGTCGGCCCGGTCCACCACGTACACGTCGTTGGCCCGGGTTTCCAGGACATCGGCGACGACGCCCAGGTGGCGGCCGGTTTCGTCGTAGACGGCAAGCCCCACGATCTCAAATACATAATACTCCCCGGGCGGCAGCGGATGCACCGCGTCCCGGGCCACCTGCAGCAGGGCCCCCCGCAGCGCCTGGGCGCTGTCGCGATCGTCAAGGCCCTCCAGCTTGACCAGGACCAGGCCTTGATGGAGCCGGGTCTCCTCCACGGTGCGCAGCTCCGGCTGCTTGCGGCCCGCACCGCGGACGTAGACTTGCTGCAGGTCCAGAAAACGCTCGGGATAGGCCGTCGCAGGCCGCACCCGCAGGGTCCCCCGCACGCCGTGGGCCCCCAGCACTTCCCCGATGGTCACCAAATCGGCCACGGGTATTGCCTCCAGAAACCACCCCGCCGCTAGTCGGCGATCTCCACGTGCACGAGGCGCCCGTCCCGGGCGGCCGCCGCTTTGATGAGGGTGCGGATGGCCTTGGCCACCCGGCCCTTGCGGCCGATGACCTTGCCCAGGTCATCGTCGTCCACCGACAGCTCCAGCACCAGCGACCGCTCACCGGCCACCTCGTGCACGTGGACCGCGTCCGGGTTGTTGACCAAATGCCGAGCCACGTATTCGAGGAGTTCCTTCACAGGCTACCCTCCCCGTCTCCGGCCAGTGGAGCCCTTCAGCCTTGCGCCGCGCCCGCGGCGGGCTGCTCCCCTTGGGCCGCTGGGTCCGGCGGGGCAGCCTGCGCGGGCTGGCCCGGCTTGAACTTCTCCCACACGCCAGCCTTCTTGAGCAGCGCCCGGGCCGTGTCGGACGGCTGAGCGCCCCGGCGCAGCCACTCCAGGGCCCGCTCCTCGTTGACCACGATCTGGGCCGGCTCGGCGATGGGGTTGTAGTGGCCCAGCTGTTCAATGAACCGCCCATCCCGGGCTGCACGCGAGTCGGCCACCACCAGGCGGTAAAAGGGGCGCTTCTTGGCGCCCATGCGCTTCAGGCGAATGCGGACGGCCATGCCTTCACCTCCGTTTCTCCACGCTCATGCTGACAAGGGACACCAAAAGTCAAACTCATTATCAACACCTCTGCGCCAAGAGCGGCCCGGTCCGGCCGAGCGTCCCTTGGCTCCGAACCGGTGTCACCGGCGGCGCCGTCAATGGCCAAGGAGGCGCGCCAGCATGCCCCGGCCCCGGCGGGGTTTGGTTCCGCCCAATTGCTTGAACAGCGCGCGGGTCTGTTCAAACTGCTTCAACAGACGGTTTACGTCCTGCACCGACGTGCCGCTGCCGCGCGCGATGCGCCGCCGGCGGCTGCCGTTGATGATCCCGGGCTGGGCCCGTTCCTGGGGCGTCATGGATTGAATGATGGCCTCCACTCGCCGCAGCTGCTTCTCATCGACCTGCAGGCCCTGCAGCTGCTTGGCGCCGGCAAAACCGGGCATCATGCCCAGCAGCTGGTCCAGGGGACCCATGTTGCGCACCTGGCGCAGCTGCTCCAAAAAGTCTTCCAAGGTAAAATCGGCGGTGCGCAACTTGGCCGCCATCTTCTCGGCGGTTTCGGCGTCCATGGCGGCCTGGGCCTTTTCGATCAAGGTCAGCACATCGCCCATGCCCAGAACCCGGGAGGCCATGCGCTCCGGGTGAAAGGGCTCCAGCGCGTCCAGCTTCTCGCCGACGCCCACGTACTTGATGGGCTTGCCCACCACCGCCCGCACCGACAAAGCGGCGCCGCCCCGGGCGTCGCCGTCCAGCTTGGTGAGGATGAAACCGGTGAGCTCCAACTGCTGGTTGAAGCGCTCGGCCACGTTGACGGCCTCCTGGCCCGTCATGGCGTCCAGGACCAAGAGGGTTTCCTTGGGCCGGACCGCGGCCGCGATGCGGCCCAGCTCGTCCATGAGCTCCTCATCGATGTGCAGGCGCCCGGCCGTGTCGATGATGACGATGTCGTTGCCGTGGCTTTTGGCATGGGACATGCCGGCCTGGGCGATGTCCACGGGGTCATGGCGCTCACCCAGGGCAAACACGGGCAAGTTGAGCTGTTCGCCCAGCACCTGAAGCTGGCGGATGGCTGCGGGCCGGTAGACGTCGGCCGCCACCAGGAGAGGACGGTGGCCCTGCTTGCGCAGGGCGCTGGCCAGCTTGGCCGCAGAGGTAGTTTTTCCCGCGCCTTGCAGCCCCACCAGCATTACCCCGTGGGGCGGGCGCCCGCTGAGGTCCAGGCGGGCGTGGCTGCCGCCCATGAGGGCCGTCAATTCCTCGTGGACGATCTTGACCACTTGCTGGCCGGGGGTGAGGCTCTTCATGACCTCGTGGCCCACGGCCCGCTCCTTCACCCGGCCGAGGAAGTCCTTGACGACGCGGAAGTTGACGTCGGCCTCAAGGAGGGCCAGGCGTACCTCCCGCAAGGCTTGCTCCACGTCCTGCTCCGACAGCTTGCCCCGGCCCCTCAGCTTGCCCAGGGCTGTCTGCAGCTTCTCCGCCAGGTTGCTGAACAAGGGTCCACCGCCTTTTCCCACGGGCGCCGCGGAGGTCCGCGGCCGCGCCCTAGCGCGCGTCCGGATGGTCGCCCGCCAAGAGGTCGAGCCGCGCCTCGAGGGCCCGGATGCGCGCGTGCACCCGAGCCAGCGCAGCGCTGCCCGCTCCCTTCTGCCCTTCCGCAGCCGCCCCGGCGCCGCCGGGGGCCTGGCCGCCGCCGGGCAGCTCAGCGGCCAGCCGCGTCACGTCCTCCGCCAGGGCCCGCAGCTCCTGGCGCAGCTCGTAGATGACGCGCCGTTCCCGGATCCAGCGGGCCACCAGCTCCAACTTGGACTCCAGGTCCTCCAGCGTCCGCTCTGCCCGCTTGAGGATATCGTACACCGCCTGCCGGCTGACGCCATGCTGCTCCGCGATCTCGCCCAGCGAAAGGTCGTCGTGGTGATACAGCTCAAAGAAAGACCGCTGCTTGTCCGTCAGCAGTTGGCCGTAAAAATCGTAGAGCAGGTGCATGCGGACCTTCTTGTCAGCCGTCACGGGGCACGGGGTCACTCCTGTTAAGCAAACGGGCTTTACAGGGGTCAGTATACCGTCCCCCGCCGGTCCTTGTCAAGAGAACAAGGCCTGGGCAAAAGCTGCCGCGTCGAAGTCCTGCAGATCGTCGACCCCTTCGCCCACGCCCACCAGCTTCACGGGCAGCCCCAACTCGCCGGCGATGGCCACCACAATGCCGCCCTTCGCGGTGCCGTCCAGCTTGGTCAAGATGATGCCGGTCAGGGGCACCGCCTGGCCAAAAAGGCGTGCCTGGGAAAGCCCGTTTTGCCCCGTGGTGGCATCCAGCACCAGCAGCACCTCGGTCAGCTGCGGGCCCAGCCGCTGGGAAAGCACCCGGTGCACCTTTTTCAGCTCTTCCATCAGGTTGGTGCGGGTCTGCAGGCGTCCGGCCGTGTCCACCAGGAGCACGTCGGCCCCGCGCGCGACGGCCGCCTGGGCCGCGTCAAAGGCCACCGCCGCGGGGTCGGCCCCAGGCTGGTGGGCAATGACGGTGGCGCCGGCCCGCTCGCCCCAGGCTTGCAGCTGTTCAATGGCCGCGGCCCGGAAGGTGTCCGCCGCCCCGATGACGACCCGGCGGCCCTGCTGCCGAAACCGGTAGGCCAGCTTGCCGACGCTGGTGGTCTTGCCGGCGCCGTTGACCCCCACAATGAGCATCGCGGTCAGCCCGGCGGGCGCGAGGGTCAGGGGCTTGGCCACGGGCTCCAGCACGGCCAAGATTTCCTCCCGCAACAGCTCCTTGACCGCGGCCGCGTCCCGGGGCGACTCCCGGCGCACCCGCTCCCGCAGCCCATCCATGATGCGCATGGTGGTGGCCACGCCCATGTCCGCTTGGATGAGGGCCTCCTCCAGCCCTTCGTACACCGATTCGTCGATGCGGCCGCCGCCCAAAAGCCCCTCGACCCGCTCCGCGAGTCCAGCGCGGGTACGGGCCAAGCCGGCTCGCAAGCGCGCCAGCCATCCGCCCGGCTGGGCCATCCTGATCCCTCCAAAGCTGTCGTTCTCCGGAGCTGCTGTTCTCCGGCCGGGCGCACCCGGCTAAGCCGTCGTGGCCGCGGCCTGCTCGAGGTCTACGGACACCAGCGTGGACACGCCCGGGTGCGCCGCGGTGACGCCGTATAAGATCCCCGCGGCCTCCATGGTGGTCGCCCGGTGGGTGACGACGATGAACTGGGCCGTCTCGGCCGCCTCCTTGAGCATGCGCTGAAACCGGGTCAAGTTGGCCTCATCCAGCGCCGCGTCGATTTCATCCAGCACGTAAAAGGGGCTGGGGTTTACCTGCAGCATGGCAAAGAGCAGCGCGATGGCGGTCAACGCCCGTTCGCCCCCGGACAGGGCCAGCAGATGCTGGGTACGCCGGCCCGGGAGCTGCACGTGCACGTCCACCCCGCCCTCGGGCGGCACCAGGGACAGTTGGGCCCGCCCCCCGCCGAAAAGCCGCTGGAAAAGGTCGTCGAAGGCGGCCGCGACCCGCTGAAACGTGGCCGCAAACCGCTCTTCGCACACCCGGTCCAGCCGGGCGATGGCCTCCTCCAGCACGCCGGCCGCCCGCTCCAGGTCGGCCTGCTGCTCCTGGAGAAAGGCCAGGCGCTCTTCCACCTGGGCCAGCTCCTCCGCGGCGCCCAGGTGCACCGCGCCCAAGGCTTCCAGCTCCTCCTGCACCCGGCGCACCTCCTGCGCCGAAGGCACACCCTGGGCCGCGACGGCGGCCGCCCCGTCCGGCGTCAGGCCCAACTCCTCCATGCGGGCGGCCAGGGCCTCCAGGGCTGTCCGGTGCCGGCCGCACTCCGCCTCCAGCGACCAAACCCGTTCCTTGAGGGCGGCCACGGCCCCGGCTTGCTCCCGCCATCGGGTTTCCCGGGCGTCGACAGCCGCTTGGGCCGCGGCGGCCGCCGCTTCGGCCTGTTGCAGCTGGGCGCGGCCTTGGGACACAGCCCGATCTGCCTCGGGCAGCGCTTGCTCCAAGCGGATCTCCTCGGCCTCCAAGCGGCGGCCCTCGGCGGCCAGCTGAGCCTCGGCCTCGGCCAGCCGGGACAGCTCCGTGGCCGCGGCCTCCGCCTGGGCCTGCCACTGCTCCCGCTCCCGGACCAGGCCCCGGACCGCGGCCTCCTGGGCCGCGAGGCGGGCCCGCGCCTCCCCCAGGGCGTCCAGCCGCCGGCGGCGGCTGGCCTCCTCCCGCCGGCTTTGTTCGGTCAGCTCCGCCAGGGTCGCCCGCAGCTGCGCCTCCCGCTCCTCCAAGGAGACCAGCGCCGCCTGCAGCGCCTCCAGGCGCTGGGCGCCTTCGGCCATGGCCTGGTCGGCCTCGGCCTGCTCCTCCCGGTTGAGGGCCAGGGTCTTGGCCAGCCGCTGGACTTCGCTGTCCAAGGACGCGACCAGCTGGCGCTGCCGGGCTAGGCCCACCTCTGCCCGCTGGGCGGCCTCCCGGACCTGGGCCAGCTGCTGCTCCAGCTCTTCCGCCCGGGCCGCCAGGGCCGCCACCGCCCCTTCCTGCTCCGCGAGCTCCGCCTGGGCCTGGCTTTCCCGTTCCGCCAGCTCCCGCAGTTCCCGGCGCCGGGCCAAAAGGCCGCCGGCGCCGGCGGCGGGCGCGGAACCGCCGGTGACAGGCCCGCCCGGCACCACCAACTCACCCGACAGGGTCACCAGCCGCACGCCGCCGGGCAGCCTCCGGGCCAGTTCCAGAGCCCGGGGCAGCACCTCCACCACCAAAGTGCGACCCAGCAGGTGCTCGGCCACGATGCGCCCCTCGGGCCCGCACTCCACCAGGTCCGCGGCCCGGCCCACTACCCCAGGTGCCGTCAGTGCGTCCGCGTGTTCCGCGGGCCAGCTGCGCGCCCGCAGGGTCTCCAGCGCGAGGAACGTGGCCCGCCCCGCCCGGCGCTGGCGCAGGTAGTCGATGGCCTGCTGCAGGGCCTTTTCATCGGCCATGACGATGTACTGGGCCGCGGCGCCCAAGGCCACCTGCACGGCCACCTCCACCTGGGCCGGCACCGCGAGCAGCTGGGCCACGGTGCCTTGCAGGCCCGGCAACGGGGGCTTGGCTCCCAGCACCGCCTTGACCGCGGGCTGGTAACCGGCGTGGGTTTCCTCCAGCCGCGCCAGGGCCTGGCGATGGGCCCGCACCTCCTGCAGCCGGCTCCGGGCTTGATCCAAGGCGCGCCGCCCCGCGGCCAACTGCTCCCGGACCGCGGCCAGGTCCGCGGCCCGGCCCTGGGCCTCTTGCTGGCGGCGGCGGAGTTCCTCGGCCTGCCGGGCCAGGGCGGCGGCCGCCTCCTCGCGAGCGCGCGCGGCGGCGGCCTGCTCTTGCGCGAGGCTCGCCGCCGCGGCCCCCAGCCGCTCCTTGCGGGCCTGCCAACCCGCCAGGTCGTTCTCCAGGCGCCGGGCTTCGTTGCGGGCATCGGCCAGCTGCTGCAGCACCTCCAGCACGTCGACCCGGGCCTGCTCCAGCCGAGCCACCACCTCATGGTGCTGGGCGTCGTAAGCGGCCAACTCCCGTTCCTGGGCTGCCACTTGCTCCCGCAGCCGTTCCAGGGCCGCGCGTTGCTCCTGCAGCTCCTTGGCCAGCCGCTCAAGCTCCGCTGCGGCCTGCTCTTGGGCCTCCATCCGCCGCGCGCGGTCGCCGGCCAGGCTGGCCAGGCGCTGGGCCACGGCCTGCCGCTGGACCCGGGCCAGCTCCAAGCCGTGGGCCAATTGGGCCCGCCGCGCCTCGGCCTCGTGGAGGGCTTGGCGGGCCGCCGCCAGTTCCTGCTGGGCCCGGGCCAGCTCGTCGCGTCCGGTTTGCGTCTCGCCTTCCGCGGCGGACAGCCCTTTCTCGGCCTCGGCCAGCGCGTGTTGGGCCGCCTCCAGTTCCCGCTGGGCCTGCTGCCACCGCTGGGAAAGGGCCAGCCAGTCCCGGGCCATGCGAGCCGCCTGGTATTGCCGCAGCTGCTGGTTGAGCTCCCGCCAGCGGGCCGCGGCCTGCGCCTGGGCCGCCAAGTCCCGGGCCCGGGCCGAGAGCTCCCCCACCAGGTCCCGCACCCGTTCCAGGTCCGCCTGGGCTTGTCCCAGCTTGTGCATGGCTTCCCGCTTTTGAGCCTGGTAGCGGCTGGTGCCGGCCGTCTCCTCCAAAAGCAGGCGCCGATCCAGCGGGTGGGCGCTCAAGATGCTGTCCACTTCCCCTTGGCCGACGACGGCCATGCCGCCCTTGCCCAGACCGGTCCCCAAGAGGAGCTCTTGGATGTCCCGCAGGCGGCAAGGCTGGCCGTTGATGAGGAACTCGCCCTCCCCGGAACGGAACACCCGGCGGGTGATGGCCACCTCCGTGTACTCCACCGGAAGGGTCTGGTCGCTGTTGTCCAGCACCAGGGTCACTTGAGCCAAGCCCAGGGGCTTGCGATGGGCGGTGCCGTTGAAGATAAGATCGGGAGCGCGGTGGGAGCGCAGGGCCCGGGTGCTCTGCTCTCCCAACACCCAGCGGATCGCGTCGACGATGTTGCTCTTGCCGCTGCCGTTGGGTCCCACGATGGCGGTGATGCCTGGGCCAAAGCGCAGCTCGGTCTTGTCGGCAAAGGACTTGAAACCCAACAGGTGCAGGGCCAAAAGCCGCACCGGGGTGGCACCTCCTTGGCAACCACCCCTGCATTTTACCACAGGCCGCAGGCGATTTTAACCGCTGAGGCTGACCTTGAGCTGCACGTACAGGTCCTTGCGCCGGCGGGCCGCGAGGGGCACCCGCGGGTCCAACAGCGACCCGTACCGCTCCACCAGGCGCCGCAGCTTGAGCCGAACCCGGGTGCGGGCGTTGTCCACCACCTTCGCACTGACGCCGATGGCCCTTTCGATCTCCGCCACCGTGTACCCCTGCAGCAGCAGGCTGAACACCGTGTACTCCAGCAGCGAGAGGTGGCTGCGCAGCAGCCGCTTCAAGTGCTGCTGCGTCAACTTTTCGGCCACGGATTCCAGCGGATCCCGCAAGGACGCGTCGTCGCAGCGCTCCAGCATGGGCCGGGCGTCGTCGCCGGGCGGGCAGCTGTGGAGGGAAATCGCGTCATTGAGGGCCTTGTGCTTGCTGTTGTTGGTCTGCTTGATGGCGTTGTACACCTTGCGCAGGATGCACAGGTAGGCAAAGGAACTGAACTTTACGTTAAACTCCGTGGGCCGGTACTCCTCAATGGCCCCCAACAGGCCGATGAGCCCCTCCTGCATCAGGTCCTCGAACTCGAGGAAACTGGAATAGTGGTGGCGGGCGATGTGCTTCACCATGGGGATGTACTTTTCCACCAGCTCTTCCTTGGCGGCCCCATCCCCAGCCCGGATGCGCGCCAGCAGCGCCAAGTCCCGCTGTTGGTTGTCGCCGCGCATCGCGTCCCCCTCCCTGTCGGAACAACCTCGGTCTCAGATTTATGGCTTGTCTCGGGAGAATATGACGCGATGCGCAGGCGTACCCCATTGGGTCCCCGGTCAACGGGGACCGACGATAAACCGGATCGCGGTGCGTTCCTCGCCGTCAATCTCGATCTCGCTGAACGCGGGCACACACACCAGGTCGATGCCATTGGGCGCCACGAAACCCCGGGCGATCGCGATGGACTTGACGGCCTGGTTCACCGCCCCCGCCCCGACGGCTTGAATCTCCACCATCCCCTTTTCCCTCAGGACTGCTGCCAGGGCGCCGGCAACGGACTTTGGTTTGGACGCGGCGGATACTTTGAGTACCTCCATGGTCGGCGTCTCCTCCTTCGGATGTGCATCCCGCCCGACCGTGTCATCGTGACCCCGATCGATCGTCCAATATATTCGCCCACCCGCGAATGCTTCCTTTTCAATTGACGATTCAGGTCATGTTTCCGGGCCGGGACCCGCCCCCATCCCCGCGCCGGCGCCTCCCGCGCGGACACGCCTCCCCCCACACCGGCCCCGGGCCGCACCCCGCGGCCGGTCCACGGACGCCGCGCTGCCGGAGCAACTCCCTGTGGGTACCGGTTTCATGCACATTCTGGCTATATACGGCCGCGTACTTATCAGGATTACTGTAAAGGTTTTCTGCTTGCCAGTAACCAAAGTGTACCACTCATGAGCGAACGCCACCCACCCGTGGACCGGATGGCCGAAATCATCCTCCAGCGGCCTGCTGTCACTGCCCGGCAACTGGCCCAGGAGCTGGGCTTTGCCCAGGAGCGCAGCGTCTACTACTGGTTGCGCAAAGCCGGTTTCGCCGGGCTTAAGTCTTTTCGGGCCGCGGTGTTGACGGGGAAATATCCTGTGGCGACGGCCGCACCCCAACGCCCCCTGCGGGCCGCCCGGGTGGCCGAAGTGCCGCTGGTGTCCGCCGCCCCGTCGCCACCGGCGGCGCCCCACGGGTACGTGGTCACTACCCAGCCCGTCAGCCACGGCGCCTTTGCCTTGACGGTGGACTCCGACGATTACCGTCCTTTGGTGGAGCGCAACGACGTCCTGCTCATCGACCCCGGCCAGCCGCCTGCGGACGGCGACCTGGTGCTGGTGCAGGCGGGGCCCGACAGCCTCGTCCTGTGCCGCATGTACCCCGAGTCCCGCCCCCGCTTTGTGCATCCCATCACGGGCCGGCCCCTGCGGATGGCGGCCTACGGCACGACGGACAGCGCCACCGTCCTAGGCCGGGTGGTGGGGCTGCAGCGGACCTTTTGATCCGCCGTCACGGGCCGCCGTCCAAAGGCCTAGAAACGCCGTCCGCCTCCAGGCGCTCCAGCGCCTGGGCCGCGGCCGCCTGCTCCGCCGCCTTCTTGCTGGCGCCCCGCCCCACTCCCAGCCGCCGCCCCTGCCAATGGACCGCCACGGTAAAGGTGCGGGCATGGGGCGGACCTTCCGCCGCCAGCACCAGGTATTCCGGCCCTTTAGCGCCCAGGGCGTGCAGCCGCTCCTGCAGCTGCGTCTTCGCGTCCATCGCGCCCGCCTGGCCCTGTTCTAGCCCGTCGAAGGCCGGCGCCAGCCCCCGCAGGACAAACTCCCGGGCCGCGTCCAGGCCATGGGCCACAAACAACGCGCCGGCCACGGCCTCAAAGAGGTCGCTCAAGGTCGAATCCCGCTCCCGGCCGCCCGTCAGCTCATCGCCCCGCCCCGTGCGCAGCCAGCGCCCCAGCCCAAGGCGCCGGGCCGCCGAGGCCAAGGCCTGGCTGTTGACCATCGCCGCCCGCAGGCGCGTCAGTTCCCCCTCCGGCCGCTGGGGAAACCGCTGCCACAGCTCATGGGCTACCACCAGCCCCACCACCGCATCGCCCAGAAACTCCAGGCGCTGGTTGTGGGGCGGCCGGGGCTCGGGCTGCTCGTAGGCGTAGGACGGGTGCGTAAAGGCTTCCAGGAACAGATGGGCCGGGCGCGGCGGCACCCCCAGCACCGCCTCCAGCCCGGCCATCGATTGTAGCTCCTCGGGCTCGCCTTGCACTTCAGGCTCATTTCGCCGCGCTGCCGCCACTTGCCGGCGCCTCCCCGGCCGTCCTCAGCCCACCTTGCGGAAGACGAGCACGGCGTTGTGACCCCCGAACCCAAAGGAGTTGGAGACGGCCACGTTGACTTGGGCTTTGCGGGCGGCGTTGGGCACGTAATCGAGGTCGCAGCCCGGATCGGGCACCTCGTAGTTGATGGTCGGCGGAATCAGCCCGTGTTTCATGGCCAGCAGGCATGCGATGGCCTCCACAGCCCCGGCCGCCCCCAGCAGGTGGCCGGTCATGGACTTGGTGGAGCTGATGGCCACCTTGTAGGCCGCCTCGCCCAAGGCCCGCTTGATGGCCAGCGTTTCGAAGTAGTCGTTGTACTCGGTGGACGTGCCGTGGGCGTTGATGTAGTCCACCTGTTCCGGAGCGACGCCGGCATCCTGCAAGGCCAGCTTCAGCGCCCGGTACGCGCCCTCGCCCTCAGGGGCGGGCTGGGTGATGTGGTAGGCGTCCCCAGTGCACGCGTACCCGGCCACCTCGCCGTAGATGCGGGCCCCCCGGGCCTGCGCGTGTTCGAGGCTTTCCAGGATCAGGATCCCTGCGCCTTCCGCCAGCACGAAGCCGTCCCGCTCCTTGTCAAAGGGACGGGAAGCCCGCTGGGGGTCGTCGTTGCGGGTCGACAAGGCCCGAGCCGCGCTAAACCCCGCGAGGGCGACCGGCGTCACCGACGCCTCGCTGCCCCCGGTGATCATGATGTCCGCGTCGCCCCGCTCGATGATGCGGGCCGCATCGCCGATGGCGTTGGCCCCCGACGCGCAGGCGGTGACGGTGCACGCATTGTGGGCCTTGGCGCCGGTCTGGATGGACACGTAACCCGCGGCCATGTCCGGAATCATCATGGGCACAAGAAAAGGGCTCACCCGGGACGGGCCGCGCTCGGCCAGGACCCGGATTTGCTGCTCCAGCACTTCGATGCCCCCGATGCCGGAGCCGATCAGTACGCCCATGCGCTCACCGTCCACCCGGGCGGGATCGAGCTTCGCGTCTTCCAGCGCCATGCGGGTGGCCGCCCACGCGTACTGTACAAACCGATCCAGCCGGCGGGCATCTTTGCGGTCCATGTACTCCGTAGGATCAAACTGCCGGACTTCGCCGGCAAAACGGGTGGGATAGTCCGCGGCGTCAAACCGCGTGATGGGACCGATCCCGGAAACGCCGCGCGCCAGGGCGTCCCAGAGGGCGTCCTTGCCGACGCCGATGGGCGTCACCGCGCCGATGCCCGTCACGACGACGCGACGTTTCATGCCATCACCTCCCCGGTCCCGCGGGCCCGCGGTGGGTGAAAAGTATCCATAACAGAAGCGCGCCGGAGCCGGCGCGCTGCTCAACTCCGGTCGCGGCCCGTCAGTCGGCCTGTCCCCGGCGTTCAATAATGTAGTTGACCGCGTCCTGCACGGTCGCGATCTGCTCCACGTCCTCGTCGGGGATCTCCAGATCGAACTCTTCCTCGAAAGCCATCACCAGTTCCACTACGTCCAGGGAGTCCGCGCCCAGGTCATCCACGAAGGAAGAGCCCGGCTCGATCTCGTCCTGATCCACTCCGAGGCGCTCCGCGACGATTTCCTTCACCTTTTCCAAGACGTCCACCCGAACCACTCCTCCTTGTCCCCACAGGTCCGCTCATCCCATGGTAAGGCCGCCGTCCACCACCAGCGTGTGGCCGGTGATGTACTTGCTTTCGTCGCTGGCCAGGAACGCGACGGCGTAGGCCACGTCCTCGGGATCCCCGACACGCCCCATGGGAATTTGCGCGATGTACTTTTCTTGTAGCTGCTGGCTGAGTTGATCCGTCATGTCGGTCCGGATGTACCCGGGCGCGACGACGTTGACGGTGATGTTGCGCCCGGCCAGCTCCCGCGCCAAGCTCTTGGAGAAGCCGATGACGGCCGCCTTGGCGGCGGTGTAGTTGGTCTGCCCGGGATTGCCCGTCAACGCCACCACCGACGAGATGTTGATGATCCGGCCATAGCGGCGCCGCAGCATGTGGCGCACGGCTGCCCGGGTGCAGTGCATCACACCTTGCAGGTTGACGTCGAGGACGTACTGCCAGTCCTCGGGCTTCATGCGGATAAAGAGCGCGTCCCGGGTGGCCCCGGCGTTGTTGACCAAGATGTCCAGCTGGCCAAAGTGCTGGATGACCTGGTCCACCAGGGCCTCCGCTGCCTCGCCCACGGTGAGGTCCGCGGCGAAGCCGGCGGCCCGCGCGCCCTCGGCCTGGAGCTCGTCCACCACCGCCTGCACCTGCTCGGGGCTGCGGCCGGTGACGGCCACGGCCGCTCCCTCGGCCGCCAACCGGCGGGCGATGGCCAGGCCGATGCCGCGGGTGCTGCCGGTGACCAGGGCCGTCCGATCCGCAAGTCTCATGTTACACCACCCCCAGTTTTGCGTGCAAGGACTTTTTCCAGTCCTGCCCGGTCGCCGCACGGCAGGCACTCCAGCTCCGGAGCGATGCGCTTGGCCAGCCCGCACAGGACCCGCCCGGCCCCCACCTCCACCATCCAGCCCGCGCCCATGGCGGCCAGGCGGCGCACCGTCTGCTCCCACAGGACAGGGCGGCTCACCTGCTCGATCAGGGCGGTTCGCACCGCGTCCGCGGTGGTGACGGGTTCGGCGCTCACGTTGGCGATGACGGGAATTTCGGGGTCGCGGATGTCCACGCTGGCCAGGGCTTCCGCCAGGCGCCGGCCCGCGGGCTCCAGCAGGCGGCAGTGAAAAGGCCCGCTGACGTTGAGGAGCTGCACCCGCCGGGCGCCCGCCTCGCGGGCCAGCTCCAGACACTCCTGGACCGCAGCCACCTCGCCGGCCACCACGATCTGGCCGGGACTGTTGTAGGTGGCGGGCTCCACCACGCCGGCCTGCACCCGCCGGCACAACTCCTCCACCGCCGGCGCCTCCAGGCCGATGATGGCACCCATGGTGCCCGTGCCCGCGGGCACCGCCTCGTTCATCAACTGCCCCCGCAGCCGCACCAGGCGCACCGCCTCGGCAAAATCCAGCGCGCCCGCGGCCACCAAGGCGCTGTACTCGCCCAGACTGTGGCCCGCGGCCAGATCAGGCACGATCCCGTGCTCCGCCAAGACCCGCAAGGCCGCGACACTGACGGTAAGCAGAGCCGGCTGGGTGTTGTAGGTCAGCCGCAGCTCCTCCTCGGGCCCTTCAAAGCAGAGGCGGCTCAAGGGGAAATCCAGGGCCTCGTCGGCTTGGTGAAATACATCCCGAGCCACCGGAAAGGCCTCGTAGAGTTCCCGGCCCATGCCCACGGCCTGGGAACCTTGCCCGGGAAAGACGAAAGCCACCCGCTCACCGCTCATGGCGCACCGTCCCGCCCGCTCCAGCGCATCGCGGCGGCGCCCCACGTCAGGCCGGCGCCAAAGCCTACGGTGACGATGTAGTCGCCCGGCCGGATGCGGCCCGCTTCCAAGGCTTCGCCCAAGGCGATGGGGATGGAAGCGGCCGACGTGTTGCCGTAGCGGTCCACGTTGACCACGATGCGCTCCCAATCAAGGCCCAGCCGGCGGGCTGCCGCGTCGATGATGCGGATGTTGGCCTGGTGGGGAATAAACAAGTTAACGTCGCTGGGCGTCAGTCCGGCGCGGCGCAGCACTTCCAGACTGGCTTCCTCGATCACCCGCACCGCAAACTTGAACACATCGTTGCCGCACATGCGCACGTACTGTTCGCGCTGGGCCAAGGCCTCCGCGGTCAACGGCCGGCGGGAGCCCCCGGCGGGGATGTACAGCTTGTCGGCCCCCGAGCCGTCGCTCCCCAGGTAGGTGGCCAAGAGCCCGAAGCCCGGCGCGGTGGGGCCCACCACCACAGCCCCGGCCCCGTCGCCGAACAACACGCAGGTGGAGCGGTCCGTCCAGTCGGTGACGCGGCTCAGGATCTCGCTGCCGATGACCAGGGCATGCCGGTAGGCGCCGGTGCGCACCCCGTGCCATGCCTGGTCCAGGCCGTACACGAAGCCCGAGCAGCCGGCGGCCAAGTCATAGGCTGCCGCCCGCGGGATCCCCAGCCGGTCCTGCACCAGGCACGCCGTGGAGGGAAAGACGTAATCCCCGGTCACGGTAGCCACGATGACCAAATCAATGTCGGCGGGATCCACCTGGGCCTGTTGGAGGGCGCGCTGCGCCGCGGCCACCGCCAGGTCCGAGGCCGCCGTGTCGTCGTCGGCGATGCGCCGCTCCTTAATGCCGGTGCGAGTCGTGATCCACTCGTCCGACGTGTCCACCATCTTCTCCAGGTCAGCGTTGGTGAGCCGGCGTTCGGGCACCGCGAACCCCACGCCCAAAATGCCTGCGGATCTCATGCGTGCGCCTCGCATTCCTCAGGTGTTGCCGCCAGCGCGGCGGCGATGCGGTCGGGCACCGCCCGCTGCACCGCCTCGGCCGCGGCTTTGATGGCATTAAAGATGGCCCGGCGGTCGGAGCGGCCGTGGGCGATGGCCACCACCGCCTTGATCCCGAGAAGCGGCGCGCCGCCGTATTCGGCGTAGTCCAGCCGCGTCTTCAAGGAGCGCAAGGCCGGCCGCAGCAGCAGCCCGGCCACGGCACCCCGCCAGCCGGTGAACACCTCCTGCCGCAACAAATCCAACAACGCGCCGCTGACCCCTTCGGCCAGCTTCAGCACGATGTTGCCCACGAAACCGTCGCACACCACCACGTCGGCCACGCCCTGGGGCACGTCCTTACCTTCGACGTTGCCGATGAAGCCGAGCCCCGGGGCGGCAGCCAGCAGTCCGTGGGCCTCCTGCACCAACCGCGGTCCCTTGGTCGGCTCCTCGCCCACGTTGAGCAGTCCCACCCGGGGTTCGGGGATCCCAAAGGCCGTCTGGGCGTAGATGCGGCCCATACGGGCGAACTGCACCAGATGCTCGGGCCGCACCTCGGCGTTGGCGCCCGCATCCAGGACGAGGCAAACGCCGGTGCGGGTGGGCAGGGGGATGGCAATGGCCGGACGGTCCACCCCGGGCACGCGGCCGATGTGGAATAAAGACGCGGCCATGGCCGCGCCGGTATTGCCCGCGCTCACCAGGGCGGCGGCTTTCCCGCTGGCCACCAGGCGCGCCGCGACGACGATGGACGACGACCGCTTGCGGCGCACCGCCTCCGCCCCGGCTTCGTCCATGGCCACCGCCTCAGGGGCGTGCTCGATGGAAAGCCCATCGGGCAGGCGTTGTCCGGCCAACAGGGCCTCTAGGCGGGGCCGGTCCCCCACCAGGCAGACGGGGATGCCCAGCTCCTTCACCGCCCATAGACCGCCGTGCACCAACTCCTCCGGTGCCCGGTCGCCCCCCATGGCATCGAGGGCGATGGGCGCCGGCTCCCGTGCGGTCATGGGCAGCTTGTCACTCCTTGTCCTGGTTCAGCGCGATGATCTGGCGCCCGTCGTAATAGCCGCACGCGGGGCACACCCGGTGCGGAAGCTTGGGCTCGTGGCACTGGGGGCACGGCCCGTAGCCAGGCGCCGACAGCGTCCAGGTGGAGCGCCGCTTGCCGGTCCGCGCCTTGGAATGGCGCCGCTTGGGATTGGCCAACGTGTTCTACCTCCTCGAATCCAGCTGAAAAGATCACACGGCAAAACCGGTACGAAATTATGGAGGGCGCGGCCCGCCGCTCATGGCTCAGGGGGCCGGCGGCCGCCGGCCCCACTCCTGCAGCACCGCCAGGCGCGGGTCGATAGTTTCCGGCTGGCAGTCGCAGGTCGCCTCGTTGAGATTGGTCCCGCACTGGGGGCACAAGCCGCGGCAGTCGGGGCCGCAGACGGGTTTCATGGGCAGCTGCAGCAGCAAGGCCTCCCGCACGGCTTCATCCAGATGGAGCCAGTTGCCCCGGTAAAGGCGGGCGTCGTCCTCAGGCAAACCGGCGGGCGGGTCCCCTTCCCCTTCCGCCTCTCCCCGGGCCGGCACCCGGGCCCCTTCCCGCCGGAACCGTTCCTGGAACTCCGCCGCCAGTTCGGTGTGCAACGGCTGCAGGCAGCGGGCGCACGTCAGCGCGAACTCGCCCCGGGCCTCGCCCTGGACCAACATGGAGTCGCCGGTGTTGGTCACCTGGCCGTACACCCGCACCGGGGTCACCGGTTGCACTTCGTCGGCCAGCGGCGCCAGCTCCGCCGGCGGCACAATAAAATCAAAGGGGAGAGACGCTCCCCGCTGATCGCGAATCGACGCGACGGAAAGCTGCACGGCTTCTGTCACCGCCCCCATCATGCACCGCCCCAATTATACGGCCTGCCCCCAGGGGTGTCAACGAAATCCCCCTGTCACCACGCCGCACCCATGACATAAACCGCCCGCGCCCTCTCGTATGTATCAGCGGACAGGAGGGACGCTCCGTGCACCAAGCCTCTGGCCCAGCCGTGCCCGTCTACGGCCTGGCCGCCCTCGCCTCGCTCATCACGGCCATGATCCTGCTCTTTCCCGAGGCGTCCTTCTCGGCGTCCCTCGCGGGCCTGCAGCTGTGGCTGGACGTGGTGTTCCCCGCCTTGCTGCCCTTTTTCGTCATGGCCGAAATCATGATGGGGCTGGGCGTGGTGCACTTTATCGGCGTCCTCCTGGAACCCTTCATGCGGCCCCTGTTCCGCATCCCCGGCGCGGGGGCCTTCGCCGTAGCCATCGGCCTGGCGGCCGGCTACCCCTTGGGCGCCAAAGTGGCGGGGGACCTGCGGCGGGCCCAGTTGTGCACAGGGCCCGAAGGGGAGCGGTTGGTGTCCCTGGCCAACACCGCCGATCCTCTCTTCCTGGCCGGGGCGGTGGCTGTAGGCATGTTTGCCCTGCCGGAGCTGGCCGGTCCCCTGGCCCTGGGCCACTATCTGGGCGTCATCTCCGTGGGCCTCTTGATGCGGTTTCACGCCCCGCGGGGGCCCGCCTCCCGGGATCCCCACACCGCGGAGCCCGTCCTGCTGCGGGCCTTGGCGGCCCTGCGCGCCGCCCGCCAGCGGGACGGACGGCCCCTTGGGGAGCTGTTTGGCGACGCGGTGCGCAACTCCATGAACACGCTGCTGTTCGTCGGGGGTTCCATCGTCATGTTCTCGGTGATCCTCGAAGTGCTGTCCATCGCGGGCGTTGTGGGGATCGCGGGCCAGCTGCTGGCCGCGGCCCTCGAACCTCTAAACGTGCATCCTACGGTGGCAGACGCCCTCATCCGCGGCGGCATGGAAATCACCATCGGCGCCAAGGCCGCCAGTTTGGCCGCGGCCCCCCTGCTGGACAAAGCGGTGGCCGCCAGCGCCATTATCGCCTGGAGCGGGCTGTCGGTCCACGCCCAGGTGGCCGTTATGGTGCACCGCACCGACATCCGGCTGGCGCCTTACATCGCCGCCCGCTGCCTGCACGCGCTGCTGGCCGCCGGTTTCACGTGGCTGATCCTGGGTCCCTTGCAAGGCTGGGTGGACGTGGGCGCCTTGCCTGTGCTGGCCCCTTGGTGGGCAGCCCAGTCCTTGACCTTTGGAGCCCGGCTGTTTCATGCCACCGCCACCGCCGCGCAACTGGCCCTGGGAATGCTGGGCGTGGTGGGCGTGGGGGCCGCCTTGGGCCGGTTGGCCGTGTTTTGGACCCGGGTGCGCTGAAGGGACGCGCTAGCGCTGCAGCTCGCTGCGGCCCTTTTTCACGGCCCGCAGCGTCCGTTCCAGGGCTTCCTGCAGGTTGCGCAAAACCCCGTCGGCGTAGGCGTCGGCGCCTTCTTCCAGTTCCTTGGCCCGCCGCTGGGCTTCTTCAATGATCTTCTTGGCCTCCGCCTGGGCCCGGCGCAGCACCTCGGATTCGCTCACCAAGCGGGCGGCGTACTCCTCGGCCTCCCGGACGATCCGTTCGGCCTCTGTCTGGCCTTGCTGGATGACCCGCTCGGACTCCGCGGCCAGCTTATCGGCCCGCTTGACCTCATCGGGCAAGGCTTCGCGGATCTTTTCGATGAGTTCCAAAAGCTCGCCCGCGTTGATCAGCGCCCGGTTGCCCAAGGGCATGCGGGGGCTTTCCTGCACCAGCTGCTCCAGCCGGTCCAACAGCAGGAGCAGGTTCATCCGGTTCATGGCGCCTGCCCGCCTTTCGTCCGGAAACGGGCCAGCAGCCGCCGGCGGACGTTCTCGGGCACCCATTGGTCGATGGGCCCGCCCAAGGCCGCCACTTCCTTCACCAGGCTGGAGCGCACGTGGGCGTAGGCCGGCGCGCTGGGCAAGAGCAGCGTTTCCAAGTCTGGGTGCAAGTCGCGGTTCATTGCCGCCATCTGCATCTCGTACTCGCAGTCCGACGGGCTGCGCACACCCCGGACGATGACCGAGGCGCCCCGGCTCCGAGCGTACTCCACCACGAGGCCAGAGAAGGTCTCGCACCGCACGTTGGGGATGGACGCGGTAGCTTCGGCCAGCATCTGGACCCGCTCTGCGGCGGTAAACAGCGGCTGTTTGCGGGCGTTGTCCAGGACCGCCACGTACAGGAGATCAAAGAGCCGGGCAGCCCGTTGGACGATGTCCAAGTGACCGCGAGTCACCGGGTCAAAGCTCCCAGGACAAACCGCGATGCGCATCACGCGCCCCCTTCCTGTCCGCCGGTCTCCGGCTGCCCGTCCCTGGGGAGGGCGCCGGGCTCCGGGGCCGCCGTCGGGCTGGAGCCGGCCGTCGGCCGGTAGAAGGTCAGCACGGTGTCGCCGTAGCGGACCGCGCGTGCCTTGGCCAGATTCGCTGCCCGTTCGGGCATCTCCTCTCTTCCCGAGTGCTCCACCACCACCCAGGCTTCGCCCGCCACCACCGCTGCCTCCGCCAAGGCCAGCAGGGCATCCCGGGCCAGGCCGCGGCCGTAGGGCGGGTCAAGGAAGACCAGGTCAAAGCGCCGCCCTTCCCGGCCCAGCCGGGCCAGCTCCCGGACGGCATCGCCCACCCGCACCTGGGCCTGGGGGGCCAGGCCCGTATGGTCCAAATTGGCCCGCAAGACCCGCACAGCCCGGGGATTGCGCTCCACGAACACCGCCTCCCGGGCGCCTCTGCTCAAGGCCTCGATCCCCAAAGCGCCCGTCCCGGCAAACAGATCCAGCACCCGGGCGCCAGGGACCCAAGGAGCCAAGATGTTGAACAGGGACTCCCGCACCCGATCCGTGGTGGGCCGGGTTTCCATTCCTGGCACCGACCGCAGCCGCATCCCCCGGCAGCGACCACCGATGACCCTCATCCTTCACGCCCCCAGCCCGCCGTAGGTCCCTTCCGCCGGGCGCCAGCGCCTTGCCACCGCCTCCCAGAGCGCCGCGTATTCCGGCGGGGTGGCAGGGCCTGTGGCTCCTGCCGCCTCGCCGCCCGCCGCTGCGGCCGCGTCCAGGAGTATCCTCGCCCACCGCTCCACCGCCGCGAGCAAGTCCGGATCGGGGTGCCGGGCCAGCGGCGACAAATCTGGCAGTCCTGCCTGGCGCAGCCCCAACAGCTCGCCGGGTCCCCGCAACTGCAGATCCGCTTGGGCCAAGGCAAAGCCGTCGTGGGTGGTGCGCATCATTTGCAGGCGGCGGCGGGCCTGGGGCGTGGTGGGGTCCGCCACCAGGAAGCAATAGGCCTGCTGCTGGCCCCGCCCCACCCGGCCCCGCAGCTGGTGCAGCTGGGCCAGGCCGAAGCGCTCGGCACCTTCGATGACCATCACGGTGGCGTTGGGCACGTCCACGCCCACTTCCACCACGCTGGTGGCCAAGAGCACCTTGATTTCGCCCGCCCGAAACCGGGCCATCGTTTCCGACTGCTGATCAGCCGGGACCCGGCCATGGACCAGGCCCACCGGGATGCCGGCCAGGGGCCCGCGGACCAGGCGGGCAGCGGCCGCCAGCACCTCCTGCTCCTCGTCGCCGTCGCTGTCGCCGATGGCGGGAAATACCACGTATCCTTGCCGGCCGGCTGCCACTTCCCGGCGCAGAAACCGGTACACCTCCGCCCGCCGGCCGGGCCGCACCCAACGGGTATCCACCGGCAGCCGGCCGGGCGGCGCCTCGTCCAGCACCGACACATCCAAATCCCCGTAGAGGCACAGGGCCAGGGTGCGGGGAATGGGGGTCGCGCTGACCACCAGCAAGTGGGGCGGGCGGGTCCGGGCCGCCAGGGCCGCCCGCTGCCGCACCCCAAAGCGGTGCTGCTCGTCCACCACCACCATGGCCAGGCGGCGGAAAGGCACCGAGGGCTGCAGCAGGGCATGGGTGCCCACCACCACCAGGGGCTCGCCCCGGGCCAGCCGGGACAACAGGTCTTCCCGTTCGGCCCGGGGCGTCGCGCCCCGCAAAAGGCCAACGGATATGCCCAGCGGGCGCAGCCAAGCCGCCAACGTGGCCGCATGCTGCTGGGCCAAAAGGTCGCTGGGTGCCAGCAGGGCTGCCTGCAGGCCTTGCGCCGCAGCCCGCAGCAGGCAATAGGCCGCGACCACCGTCTTGCCGCTGCCCACATCCCCCTGCAGCAGCCGCTGCATGGGACGGGCCCGGGCCACATCCCCGTCGATCTCGGCCATCGCCCGGCGCTGGGCGCCGGTGAGGGCAAAGGGCAGCTGCTCCAGCCAGCGCTGGACGACGGGGCCGGGGGCTCCCAAGGGCCAGCCGGGCCCGCGGGCGCCTTGGGCACGGCGCGCGCCCGCCGCGAGGCGCAGGAGCAGCAATTCTTCAAAGGCCAGCCGCCGCCGGGCCTGGGCCAAGCCTTCGGGGTCGTCGGGGAAATGCAGCCACCGCAAAGCCTCTTCCTTAGTGCACAGTCCAACCTCCCGGCGGAGATGGGCTGGCAATGGATCCGGGATCCGCCCGGCGGCGTATGCCAGCGCGCCCTGCACCATCCGCCGCATGAGGCGCTGGGTAAGGCCTTTGGTGAGGGGATATTCGGGCACCATCCGGCCCGTATGCAGTGGTGCCGGCAGCCCCGCAGTGGGCGATCCCGCGGCCGGCGCCGCCCCATCCACCGGCTCCAGCACCGGCTGCCGCATCCGCCAGCCCCGTCCCGCCGCCGGCTCCGCCCGCCCGCTGGCCGCGACCCGGGCGCCGGGGACAACGGTCACCGGCCAGCGGACCGGCCGGCGCCGGCCGGCCGGTGCCCGGGCAAACCAGACCAGCTCCAGGGAATCGCCGCGGTCATCGGTCAACGAAGCCTGCCCCACCCACAGGTGCGGCGCGGTGCTGCTGGGCCGCCAGCGCACAGGTCCCACCCGGCCCACGACGGTCACTGGCACGCCGGGCACCAGGGCCGCCACCGGGCGCGTATCCCTCAGGTCCACGTGCCGGCGGGGAACCAGCTGCAGGAGATCGCCCACCGACGCCACGCCCAGCCGCATCAGGCGCGCCGCGCGGGCCGGGCCGACCCCCGGCACTGCCGTGATGGGCTCGTCCCACACATCGCCAGGCATGCCCGTCCTCCGGGTAGGTTCCGCGGGGTTTAGGCCGGGTAGTAGACCATGCCCAGGGTGCCGGGGCCTACATGGGTCCCGATGGTGGGGCCCAACAGCCCGATGAAGAGCTCCGCGACTTGGACCCGGGCGCGGATTTGGCCGGCCAGAGCCGCTGCTTCCGCGGGCGCGTCCCCATGGAGAACGGCCACCCGCAGGGGCGCCGCACCCGCCGTCGCCGCCAGGCGGTCCAGCAGCCGGGCCACGGCCTTGGCCCGCCCCCGGGCCCGCTCCAGCGGCGCCACGATGCCGTCCTCCAAGGTCAAGATGGGCTTCACGTTCAGTAGACCGCCCAGGAAGGCCTGGGCCTTGCCGATGCGCCCGTTGCGCTGCAGGTACTCCAACGTGTCCACCATAAAAAGCACCTGCTGTTGGGCGACGATGGCCCGGGCCCGCTCCAGAATCTCGTCCACGCTGGCCCCGTCCCGGGCCATACGGGCCGCCTCGATGGCGATGAGGCCACTGCCCAGGGAAGCCGACCGGGAGTCCACCACGTGCACCGGCACCGCCACGGATTGGGCTGCCAGGCTGGCCGACTGCATAGTGCCGCTCAGCTTGGACGACAGGTGGATCGACACGATGGCCTCGACCCCTTCCTCCGCCAGGGCGCGATACACCGCCTCAAAGGCTGCCGGGGCCGGCTGGGTGGTGCGGGAGAGCTCGCCCGCCCGCAGCCGCCGGTAAAACTCCTCGGGCGATAGGTCCACCCCGTCCTGTCGCTCCTCATCGCCAAAATGAATTGTGAGGGGCACCAGCCGAATGCCCAGTTCGTCCGCCATGTCCTTTGGAATGTCGCAGCCGCTGTCGGCCACCACGCGAATCTTGGCCATCCTGTCGGCTCCTTCCCCAGGGATGTCGGCGTCCCGTTTCACGCGCGGTCCCGCGGGCGGCCACGGCGCCTAGCCTCCCTGCCGGCGCGCGTTACTCCACCGCAAGGATGTAGAAGTACACCGGCTGCCCGCCCGCGTACACCTCCACCTCGCAATGGGGCCACTGGGACCGGACCCGCGCCGCGAGGGCTTGGGCGGTTTCCTCGGAGACGTCTTGGCCGTAATAGATGGAGATCAGGGAATCATCAGGGGAAACCAGCTGCTCCAGGGCGGCCAGGACGGTGGCCTCCGGATCGGGGCCCGCGGCCCGGATCTCGCCGTCGATGAGGCCGATGCAGTCGCCGGCCCGCACCGCCACCTCCCAGGCCTCGCTGTCGCGTACCGCGTAGGTGATCTCCACGGTGCGCACCTGCTTGGCCGCCTCGTCCATGGTCTGGGCCACCGTCTTGGGGTCGCCGTCGGGCGTATACGCCATCATGGCCGCGACCCCGGCGGCCACGGTGCGGGTCGGCACCACGTGCACCCGCCGATCGGTCAGCTCCATGGCTTGGCGGGCCGTGAAGACGATGTTGCTGTTGTTGGGCAACACCACCACGTCGGGAGCTTGGACGGCCTCGATGGCCGCCACCAGTTCGGCGGCGCTGGGATTCATGGTCTGCCCCCCGGCCACCACCTGGTCCACCCCCAGCGACTCCAGGAGCGCCCGCCAGCCGTCCCCTTGGGCCACGGCCACCACCCCAATGGCCTTGGTCCAGCCGTTGGAAACGGCACCGTTGGCGTCCACCGGCCCAGTTCCGGCGACGGCGCCGGCCGCGGGCGCCGAGGACGACGCTCCCTGGGCCGCTAGCCGGTTCTGCTCCTGCATGTTGGCCACCGAGACTTCCAGCAGCTCGCCGTGGGTGGTGCCCACCTCCAGGGCGCGTCCAGGATGGTTGGTGTGCACGTGCACCTTGACCAGCTCGCTGTCGCCCACCACCAGCAAGCTGTCGCCCAGCGGTTCCAGATGCTGGCGGATCACGTCCAGGTCCAGGTTGCGGCCTCGGATGAGGAACTCCGTGCAGTAGCGGTGCTCCACGTGTTCATGGGTGATGGCGCCGTGGGCGTGATGGGCGGCGGGAGGATGGCCCGCAGCCGCGGGCGCTGCCCCGGCCGGTGCCGGCTGCGCCGAAGCGGCCCCCGCCGCCGGCAGCACCCTTTCGCCGCGGGCCGCAGCCAGGATGCCCTCCAAGAAGTACACAAAGCCCTGACCGCCGGCGTCGACCACCCCGGCCCGGGCCAGCACCGGCAGCAGGCTGGGTGTCCGGGCCAAGGCCTCCCGCGCGCCGTGAACCGCCGCCGCCAGCACCCCCTCGAGATCCGCGCCCGCGCGCACCGCGCGCTCGGCCGCCTCGGACGCGCCCCGGCCCACCGTCAACATGGTCCCTTCCACGGGCTTGATGACGGCGCGGTAGGCCGTTTCGGTGGCGGCGGCCAAGGCCGCAGCCAGCTCCCGGGGGCCGGCCGTCTCACAACCGGCCATCCCTTGGGCAAAACCCCGCAAAAACTGGGACAAGATGACGCCCGAGTTGCCGCGGGCTCCCAATAGCGCTCCCCGGGCCAGCCGCTGGGCCGCATCGCCCAAGCTAAGTCCATGGGCGTCACCCAGTTCCCGCCGGGCGGCAGCCAAGGTCAGGGCCATGTTGGTCCCCGTATCGCCGTCGGGCACCGGAAACACGTTGAGCGCGTTGACGGTTTCCTTGCGCTCCTCCAGGTAGGCCGCCCCCGCGGCCATGAGTTCACAGAACAATTGGGCTGTCAGTTGCCTCGGCGCCAACGCCGCCAAACCTCCTCGCATTACCGGCGGGTGGGCTGCCGGCGGTGGCGCGCACCGGCGTTGGACGCAGGCGCCGCGTGGGCGTCCACGCGAACGCCTTCCACATGCACGTTGACCCGGGCGACCTCCAGGCCGCACTGACTTTCCACCGCGTACTTGACCTGCTCCATGACGTTGTGGGCTACTTCGGCGATATTGACGCCGTACTGCACGACCACCGACAGGTCAATGATGGCCCGGTTGTCGTCGGCGATCGTCACTTGAACGCCGCGCGCCAAATCCTCACGGCGCAGCAGCACGGACAGCCCCTCCTGGACGTTGCGCGCGTGCATGCCGACCAGGCCGTAGCTTTCGGTGGCCGCGACGCCCGCGATGGTGGCGATCACCTCGTCCGCGATCCGGATCTTGCCCAGGCCCGTCTCCCGCTGTTGCGCCATGCTCACTCCACCCTGCTGGACATTACCCGAGATGGTTTCGTCTCCCGTCCACCCTTTCCTGCTTGCCCGCGAGCAGGCTCTATGCTACACTATATCAGGTTTTGCACGAAGGAGGAAATCCCATGGCCAGGGCATGCATCGTCTGCGCGAAGCGCACGGAAACCGGCAACAACGTCAGCCATTCCAACCGCAAGACCCGCCGGATCTTCCTGCCCAACTTGCAGAAGGTGCGCGTCGTCCTCAACGGGACGGTGCGGCGGGCCTACGTGTGCACCCGGTGCCTTAAGGCGGGCAAGGTGCAGCGGGCGGTCTGACCGGTCGCTGGCGCCGCCGCCCATTGCGCCAGGACACGGCGACGGCCCGCGGCTCCTCCGCGGGCCGTCGATCCTAATGGCCGCCTCCGCGTCTGGCCGTCACCCCCCTGTTCCCCTGGAATCAGGATTCCCCTTCGCACCGGGGCAGGTCACCGCCGGGCGGGTTGCCCCGCGTCGCCGGCGTAAAGCGCGGCCGGGCCTTCCGCCGCCCGGCTGGCCGGCATCCCTCGCGAAGCGCCGGCAGCGGGGACGGCAGCGAGCCCGGCGGGGGCCGGAACCCCGTTGACCGGCAGCCGTTGCCACCAACGATCTTCCCCATCCGCCGGCAACGCGCGCCACACTCCCTCCACCACCGGCCGCCGGTAGCCGGCCACCTCGAGAATCCAGCGAAACTTTACAGGCAAGTCCTGGCTGGACCGGGCCTTGGGCCGCGTGCCCCGCCGGACGGCGCTGCCCCGCTGCAACGGAAAGGCGGTGGCTGCCAGGAACCCCAGGCCGCCGGCGCCGGTCCAACCTTCCACCGCCGCCAGGAGGGACGGCGGCGCGTCCTGGGCGATGATCCAATCGGGCGCGAGGGCCAGCACCTGGTCCAGGAGGGCCCGCGCCCCTTGGGGATCCACTTGCAGCCGCCGGCAGTCGGCCGTCACCACGGCCGCGGCCCGGGCCACCGGCACCGGCCGCTGCCCGTCCACGAGCCACACGATGCGGCGGTCGGTGTCCAAGAGGGCGGTGAGGGCCACCAGCACCTGCTCCCGGGCGTGCTGCCCCGGGCCGCAGACGAGGATGGGTTCCCGCCGGCCCACCTGGCGCGCGAGGAGCTTGAGCAGGTGGCCGTCTCCCCGCAGCAAGGCCTCCAGCTCTCCCAGTGTGGGCCGCCGCGGGCGCGATCGCCGCAGGAACACCACCGTGTCGCCCCCCGGGTCCTCCCAGGAAAACAATTCAAACCCCTCGGGCAGCTGCCGGTGGACCGGACCGTGGGCGCGCCGCGGCTTCAGGGTGAGGCGCCGCACCAGCTCCCGCACGTGGAGTTCGCTGCGGAAGGGCGTGGGCCAGCGCTGCCACGTCCCTGCCCGCAAGGTGTACAGCGCCCGGACGCCATGGATCAACAGTGCCTCGACCGCGTCGTCGTGAACCCACTGGTGAAACTGGCTCCACAGGGCCGCCCGCAAGCCGACGCGCCGGCGGCGCCGCTGGGCCTCCCGCCTCAGGGAGCCCAACACGGCCCGCGCCAGCCCCGCCGGCGGACCGCTGGGCGCCGCTGTGGTTCGCTTCCCTGCCAAAGACGAATCCCTCTCCTTGTTCAGGGCGGATGGCGGTGGCCTACCACCGATCAACGCCAAGAGAACAAGTAGGACCCCGTGGGCGGGGAGCGACGGCGGAACGTCCCTATCCGCTGAAGAACCACCAGCCAACCATGCCCATCAGGGGTTTTTTTGATTGTTCTGGTGTGCGGTAAGGATGCGCCTGGCATCCGGACGGCTTACCCCGATCGATCAGCCCCCAAACCACGGCGTACTCGCCGCTCCCCCCGGGATCCCCCCGGCCGGGTACAGTGATTATAAACATTACGGCGCACAATGTCAATATATACTAAACTGCACTGGAGAACACATCATTTGCCGCGAAAAGGGCTGCGCCGCAAAGTCTGGAGCATCGCGCAAGGGTCGGGGGCTCCAAACACGGCCGAACCGGCCACCAGCACATCGGCCCCCGCGGCCGTGGCCAGCGGCGCGGTATCGGGATTGATGCCGCCGTCCACCTCAATGTGCACCTGCCTCCCTGTCCGCCGCAGCCAGGCCGCTAGCCGGCGCACCTTGGGCAAGACGCCGGGCAGGAACCGCTGGCCGCCGAACCCGGGGTTGACGGTCATGAGGAGCACCAGGTCCACATCGTCCAGCACATACCGGATGGACTCCAGGGGTGTGTGGGGGTTGAGGGCCACGCCGGGACGGCAACCCAGATCCCGGATCTGCTGGAGCGTGCGCTGCAGGTGGGGGCACGTCTCCACGTGCACGGTGAGGATGTCCGCGCCGGCGTCGGCGAACGCGGCCAGATGGCGATCGGGGTCAGCGATCATGAGGTGGACGTCCAAGGGCAGGCGGGTGCTGCGCCGCACCGCGCGGACCAGGTCAGGGCCAAAGGTGATGTTGGGCACGAAATGGCCGTCCATTACGTCCAAGTGAAGCCAGTCGGCCTCGGGTTCGACGCGGGCAATGTCCTCGGCCAGGCGGGCAAAGTCCGCGGCCAGCAAAGACGGGGCCAGCACCAGAGGCTTATCGGTCATGAGTAGCGGCGGGCCTCCCAATCTTCGATCTCGTCCAGCAGCAGCAGATAATGCCGATAACGGCCCGGGTCCATCTCCTCGGTCTCCACCGCGGCCCGCACCGCGCAGTCAGGCTCCGCCCGGTGCAGGCATCCCGGAAACCGGCACCGCCCCAGAATCCGGGCAATTTCGGGGAAAAGGCGGCCCAGTTCCTCCTTGGGGATGCCCCGCACATCCAGCTGGCTGAAGCCAGGGGTATCCGCCACTAGACCGCCGCCGGGCAGCGGCAGAAGCTCCACCACCCGCGTCGTGTGCCTTCCCCGGCCCAGCTTGCGGCTGACGGCCCCGGTTTCCAATTGGAACGACGGGTGCAGGGCGTTGAGGAGGGAAGACTTGCCCGCTCCCGACGGACCGGCCAGGGTCGAGATGCGGCCCCGCAACAGCGTCCGGAGCTGATCCAGGCCTTGGCCCGTCACCGTGCTGGCGACGACGACGGGATAGCCGGCCTGCTGGTATAGCCGGCGGTACCTTTCGGCGACCGCGAGCGGGCGCAAATCGGCCTTGGTCCAGCACACCAGCGGGTCCATCCCAGCGGCGGCCGCGACGGCCAGGAGCCGGTCCAAGAGCAGCAGGTTGGGCTCGGGTTCGGCCAGGGCCATCACCGCCACCACCTGGTCCACGTTGGCCACGGGCGGTCGGCGCAGCTGCGTGCGGCGCGGGGCCACCGCTTCAATGACGCCGGAATCGTCGGGCTGCAAGCGCACCTCCACCCGATCGCCGGCCAGAAGCGTCCCCACCTCCCGGCGCAGACGCCCCCGGGGGCGGCATTGAACGGTGCGCCCATCGTTCAGCAGGACGCGGTAGAAACCACCGATTCCCCGCAGGATGATGCCGTGCTCCATCGGTTCCCCCCTATGACTGTGCCTTTGTTGCCGGGCAGAACAGCCGACGGGCCTGCCGCGCGGCCGGACGGCCCGTCACCGGGGAAAGGGCTCGTCCACTTCCATCATGCCGCCGATGTATACCTGGAGGCGGGCGTTGTCCCCCCGTCCTTCGACGAAGTGCCGCACGTGGGTACCCCCGGCCAAGGTCTCCCGGTGCACCTCCCGGGCCCCAAAATCGTCGATGACGAGGATGACCACTTCTTGAGGCGGTCCCGGGGGCACGTAGATGTCCACCCGGGCCGTGCGGCGCTTCTGATCCAAGGCCAGCAGCGCGTCTTCCCAGCCGTCGGCAGCGGATTGGGCGGCGTGCGGAGCGTCGTCCACCGCGGACATGGGCCCCGCGGGCGGAGCCGGCGTGCCGGCCTCCACGGGGGCAGAGGGCGCTGGATCCGCCGCTCCGGCCTGGCCGTCGCCGTGGGCCGTCTCCGGCGCGGAGGCGCTGCTGAAGACCACGTCCACGGCGCTGCCCTGCTCCACCGCGGTCCCGGGTGCGGGGTTTTGGTCGATGACCCGTCCCGCCGGGATCAGCGGGTTTACCTCGGGCCACGCGTTGCCCAGGGCCAGCCCCAAGTCCTCCAGTTCCCGCTGGGCCTCGGCCAGGGTGCGGCCCCGCACGTCGGGCACCACCGCGGTGGGAACCGCCTCCTCCGGGCGGACCACCCACAACTTCACCGGGGTGCCCTTTTCGACGGCGGTCCCCGGCGCCGGATCCTGGTCCACCACCACGTTGACGGGCACGCCCGGGCGGAACACCGGGATCTCCTCGCCCAGCACGTACCCTTCCTGGGTGAGCATCAGCCGGGCCTCCCGCAGGGGCCGGTCCGTCACGTCGGGCACCACGCCCAGTTCGGGCCCTTGGCTGAGGGTGACGTAGATGGTGCGGCCTTCCCGCACGATGCGGCCGCCCTCGGGATTTTGCCGCAGGATGTGACCGGCCGGCACCAGCCGGTCATGGCGCTCCGCTTCGATGACCAGTAGCAGCCCGCGGGCGGCCATCAGCTGCCTGGCCTCGGCGTAGGTCAAGCCCACCACGTCGGGCACGGTAACTTCAGGCGGGAAGATGAGCCGCAGCAAAAAGGGCGCACTGGCGTAGGCCGCCGCCCCCAGGGCCACCAACAGCACGAGAGCCGCCAAGACCCCCCGGCGGACGCTCCGCCGGCGGGGGCGCGCGCCGTCGTCCTCCGCCGCGGCCTCGCTGCCGACGCCGGCTGCCTCCAGCTGCCGCAAGTCCACGGCCGCCACCCGCCGGGTCCGCTGCTCGACCCGGTCCTCCAGGCCGCGCGGCTCCGCGCCATCGCCGGCTGACCAATCCTCTTCGTCCGCGGGCGCCAGGGGCCGGGCCGCCACTTGGTCTGTCCGCCACGCCAGGTCCTGGGCCATTTCTTCCGCCGACGCATACCGCTGGGCCGGGTCCTTGGCCAAGGCCTTGAGGACCACTCGTTCCAGCCAGACCGGGATGGTGGGCACATGGCGGCGGGGAGGCACCGGCTCTTCCTGGACATGCTTGATGGCGACGGCGATGGGACTTTCACCGACAAAGGGGACGGTGCCCGTCAGCATCTCGTACAGGACGACGCCCAGGGAATACAGGTCTGACGCGGGACCGACCGCCTCCCCCCGGGCCTGCTCGGGGGAGAAATAGTGCACGGAGCCGATGACGGTGCCCGTCTGGGTCAAGGTGGCGGTGCTGGCCGCCCGGGCGATGCCAAAGTCCGTGACCTTCACCCGGCCCTCGGGAGTGATGAGGATGTTGTGGGGCTTGATATCCCTGTGGATCAGTTGCCGGCGGTGGGCCGCCTCCAAGGCCCGGGCCACCGCGCGGGCGATGTGGGCCGCCCGCCGGGGCGAAAGGCGCCCCTCTTCCCGGAGGATCTCCTTGAGGTTGCGCCCCTGCACGTACTCCAGCACGATGTAGTGAACATCGCCCGCGCGGCCTACGTCGAAAATGTTCACCACGTTGGGATGGGACAAGCTGGCGGCCGCTTGCGCCTCCTGGATGAACCGCTGCCGGAACTCGGGATCACTGGCAAACTGCGGCCGCAGGCACTTGATGGCCACCGGCCGGTGCAAGACGATGTCCAAGGCCCGGTAGACGACGGCCATGCCGCCGTCGCCGATTTTGGCCTGGATCCGGTATCGATTGGCCAGCAGCGTGTCAATCATCGGTTCACCTCGGTCCCGCGGGCCAGGGCGTCCAAGGCCGCGGCCAGCACCGCGCGGCCCACCGGCGCGGCCTGTTGCCCGCCGCTGCCGCCGCCTTCGATGATGACGGCCACGGCCGCTTGGGGCCGGAAAGCCGGCGCAAACCCGATGAACCAAGCGTGGGCTTCACCGTGGGGGTTTTGCGCGGTCCCCGTCTTGCCGGCCACCCGGACGCCGTCCAGGGCCGCCGCCCGCGCGGTGCCCTCCTCGACGGCCAGGACCATGGCCTCGGTCACGGCCCGGGCAGCCGCGGGCGAAAAGGCCGGCGGCCCCAAGGGCTCGGCCGGGGTCGCGCGCAGGACATGGCCCTGCGGGTCCCGCACTTCCCGCACCAGGTGGGGTTTCATGGCCACGCCGCCGTAGGCCACCGCCGCGGCCGCGATGGCCATCTGCAGCGGCGTCGCCACCAGGTCTCCCTGCCCGATGCTGGCCTGGGCCACATCGCCGTCGCTGGCGAACCCGGGCAGCGGGGAGACAGTGTGGGGCACTTCGATGGGCAGCCGGGCGCCGAAGCCGACCCGCCGCGCCACGGCCGACAGCTCCCTCGCGCCCAATTGTAAACCAAGGTGAACAAAGGCTTCGTTGGAAGATACTGCTAAAGCCCGCTGCAAGGCGTCCAACTGCTCCCGGGAATCAATCAGGCCGGCGTCGAAGGCCGCGGCCATGGTCAGCACCTTGAAGGTGGAGCCCGGCGGGTACAGCCCCTGGGTGGCCCGGTTGAGCAAGGGTGCCGCTGCGGCCGCCTCCCCCCCGGCCAATAGGACGGGCAGGTCCTGGAACGCGAAGGCGGGGTGGCTGCTCATGGCCAGCACCTCCCCCGTGGCCGGCCGCAAAACCACCACCGCGCCCCGGCGGCCCGCCAGCGCCCTTTCCGCGGCGGCTTGCACGCGCGCGTCAATGGTGAGCCACACGTCTCTGCCCAGGGGCCGGCGGCCCAGCGGATCCCGCCACCAATCGACCCAGCCGCGGTCGCGGCCGGCCAGGTCCCGGTGCAGCGCCGCTTCAAGGCCGGACAGCCCATAGCGAGGGTCCACGTAGCCCACGACGTGGATCAAACTGGGCGGGCCCAAGAGGCGCCGCTCGGGGCCGCCGCTGCCGGTGTACGTCTGCGCCAGCGCTTCTCCGCGGCGATCGCGGATTCCTCCCCGCCCGTCCAAGGGCCCCGCCAGGGCTGGCCGCGGATTGTAGGGGTGGGTGCGCAAGTCCGTCCGCAGCAGCTGCCAGTAGCCCCACAGGCCCAGCACCACCGCCGCGGCCCCCAGGAGCACCCCGCCCACCAGCGCCAACCTGCGGCCCGCGGGCCCGGGCTCCGCCGGCGCGGCCGGCCCCTGCGCGCTGGCGCTGAGCAATAGTCCCACGGCCGCCATATGGGCTACGGCCGCACTGCCTCCGTAACTGACAAAGGGCAGGCCAACGCCGCTGACGGGCAGCGCCCGTACCACACCGCCGGCCATCCATAACGCCTGCAGCCCCAGACCCAGGCCCAACCCGGCCGCCAGGAGGCCCGGGGCCCCGCCCGGAACACGGCGGGCGGCGACAAAGGCCCGAGCCACCAGCAGCCCCATGGCCACCAGCACCGCCGCCGCCCCGGCGAAACCCAGCTCTTCCCCGACGGCGGCCAGCAAGTAGTCGGTGTGCGCCGCCGGGATCAGTGCCGGCGCGCCCACACCGATCCCACGCCCCAGAAATCCGCCCTCGGCCAGCGCGAACAGGCCCTGCAGCGCCTGGTACCCGGTGCCAAAGGGGTCCGCCCATGGATCCAGCCACGCCGCAAGGCGGCGGGGCAGGTGCGGAAACCAGGTCCGGGCCGCCCCCCAGGCCGCCGCGGCCGCGGCGGCCGTGCCCAGTAGGAACCGTCGGCGGCCCGTAGCCAGATAGACCATGCCGGCGCCGGTGGCGGCCAGGATCACGGAATAGCCCAGCTCCCGCTGGGCTGCCAGGGCCAAAGCAGCAGCGGCCGCCGTAAGGAGTACCGGCGAGGCGGGTCCGCCCTCTCCCAGCCACCGAGACCAGGCCCAAATGAGCACCACCTTGGCCGCTTCCACCGGCTGCCAGCGCACAGGCCCCAGCACCAGCCACGAGCGGGCGCCGCCCGCGACCGCGCCCCACCCGGCGGTGGCCGCGAGCAACGCAATAGTGCCCGCGGCGGCCGCCCCCACCGCCCACGGGGGCACCCGGGTCGGGTCCCCAGCGGACAGCACCAAGAGGACGGCCCCTCCCACCGTCAGCCAGCCCAGCTGCCGGACGGCCATGGCTCCGTCGAGCCGGGCCAGGAGAGCCAGGGCGATACCGGCCAACACCGCCACCAGCGGGAGCGCGATTTGATCGGCCGAAGGCCGCACCCACCCCAGCAGGAGGTGCAAAGCCGCAAAGAGCAGCCCGTAGCCGGCGGCCAGCCCGAGCATCCGGGGCCAGTCCCCGCCTTCGGCCCAGCGGGCCAGGGCGATCAGCGCGCAGCAGGGCCACAGGCCCGCCATGAGAAGCCGACGCTCGGTCCGCCGCGCCTCAATCCAGCCGCGCCACGACCACAGTGACATTGTCGGTGCCCCCTCGGGCCAGCGCCAGCTCCACCAAGGCGTCGGCCGCTGCCTGGGCCGTGGCCGCCTTTTCCAGCACCCCCAGCATTTCCCCGTCATCCGCCAGGCTGCTCAAGCCGTCGGTGCACAGCAGCAGGCCGTCGCCGGGCTCTAGCGGGACCTCGGCCAGGTCCACCTCCAACTCCGCGTCGATGCCCAACGCCCGGGTGAGGACGTGGCGGTGGGGATGACGGCGGGCCGTGGCTTCATCGATATGACCCGCCCGCGCCAATTCCGCTGCGACCGAATGATCGGCCGTCAGCTGGTGGAGCCGCCCGTCCCGCCACAAGTACAGGCGGCTGTCCCCCACGTGGGCCACGTGCAGCCGGCCGCCGGCCACCAGGGCCGCGGTTAGGGTGGTCCCCATGCCGCGCAAGTCCGCGTCGCGGTGGGCCAGCTCCCGGACCCGCGCGTGGGCCGCCTGCACCGCGGCCGCCAGCTCGGCGGCCGGCTGACCGCGGCCGAAGGGATACTCCCGCAGCACCGCCAAGGCGGTGCCGCTGGCTACCTCCCCCGCCCGGTGCCCGCCCATGCCGTCGGCCACCGCCAGCAGGCCGTCCCTTATCAGGTACCCGTCTTCATTGGTGGGACGCACCTTGCCCACGTGGGTTCTCGCGCCGACCTCCACTGCCCGCTCCCTCCGTGTCCCGCCAGCTCAGCGCCACCCGCACCAGAAAAAGGACGAAACCAGCCAAGACCACCAGGCGGGAGGCCCACACCACCAGGTCCACCGGGTTCACTCCATCCCCCGGCGGCGCAGCTGTCCACAGGCCGCGTCAATGTCGCGGCCCCGGGACCGCCGCACCGTAGCCGGGATGCCCCGGCGACGCAGTTCCCCCAGGAACCGCTTCACCGCCCCCGCCTCGGGCGGCGCAAAGCCGGTTTCCGGCACCGGGTTGAAAGGAATCAGGTTCACATGGCAAAGCAGGCCCGCGAGCCGCGCCGCGAGCTCCTGGGCCGCCGCTGGCGAATCGTTGACGCCCCGCAGCAGCACGTATTCGAACGTCACCCGCCGCCCCGTGAGGGACACGTATTCCCGGCAGGCGTCGAGCAGCGCCGCGATAGGGTAGCGCCGGTTGATGGGCACAAGCCAGTCCCGGGTTTCGTCGTCGGCCGCGTGCAGGGAAACGGCCAGCCCCACTTGCAGGTCTTCCCGGGCCAGGTCCCGGATGCGGGGCACAATCCCTACGGTAGAGATGGTCAGGCGCCGGGCGCCCAGGCCAAAGCCGCGCGGGTCGTTCATCAGCCGCAGCGCCTGGAGGACATGGCGGTAGTTGGCCAAGGGCTCGCCCATGCCCATCATGACCACGTTGGTAACCCGCTGGCCCGACTCCTGTTCGATGGCGGCCAACTGGCCCACGATTTCGCCCGGCGTCAAGTTGCGGGTCAGGCCCATGAGGGCGGTGGCGCAAAACCGGCAGCCGATGCCGCAGCCGATTTGGGACGACAAGCACGCGGTGCGGCGCGGCCCTTCGGGGATCAACACGGCCTCCACCGTGTCCCCGTCGGGCAGGCGGCACAAGTATTTGCGGGTACCGTCCCGGGAAACCTGCACCCGGGCCACTCCCACCGCGCCCACATAGGCCCGTTGGGCCAGGCGCTGCCGCATCGCCTTGGGCAGGTTGGTCATGGCGTCGATGTCAGTGACTCGGTGGCGGTAGAGCCATTCCATGAGCTGGCGGGCCCGGTAGGCGGGCTCGCCCATTTCCTCAACGAAGGCCGTCAACTGGGCCAAATCCATGCCGTACAGGTTGACCCGCCGTTCGGTGGTCGCCAC
Source organism: Limnochordales bacterium (assembly GCA_035304545.1). Taxonomy (GTDB): domain Bacteria; phylum Bacillota; class Limnochordia; order Limnochordales; family ZCTH02-B6; genus ZCTH02-B6. Next base: position 58,449 of record DATGPV010000054.1, read on the forward strand.
CGTTTCAGCACCCATGGTTCCACCCCGCAGCTATGAGGTCATTCTGCATCGGCGGGCCGCTCCCTGCGCACACTCACCTCTTGGGAGGTCAATCCCTTGGCCAAGCAGTCCCGCATCTATTTCCTTACCGCCTATGTGGAGTATCTCCTTGACCACGGGATTCGGTCCGAGGAGTATTATCTGGGCGACGCCAGCCGCTACCTGCGCTTCCTGCTGGCCCGTAGCGGTCCCCAGGATGTGGAAGACTTCTTGGCCGCCGCCGCCCGCTCACCGTCTTACCGGGCCCGTCTGCGGAAGACCTTGCGCAAGTTTTACGCCTTTGCCCAAGAGCGGCTGGGCGTGCCCACCAACCCGTGGGACCCGCTCCACGATGGCCCCAAAGGCCCCCCATGCCCGCCCGGCGCGCCGGCTCCTCGTTGACAGGGCCATCCCCCTCCGGTATACTTAACGTTGCGGTTGCGGCTGGTCGCCGGGGTGTAGCTCAGCTTGGTCAGAGCGCACGGTTCGGGACCGTGAGGTCGCTGGTTCAAATCCAGTCACCCCGACCATACCACCGCCAGGGCGCCGGTGCGGGACGCGCCGACAACAGCCCTGGATGGACGCGCGAGAGGGGCGTAGCACGCCCCTCTTTTTTGTTGGGATGGCTGGGGGTGACGGTCCCGGCGAGCAGCTACGGCGCGGTTGGCCCACGGGCGCCGGGGTTACCCTACACGGGGAGGGGATGGGCCGCATGGACGTTTTGCAGGTGGTGCTGACGGGCCTAGGGCTGGTGGCCTTGGCCTTGGGGCTCATTGGCCTGGCGGCTGGTGGCCTGGACGCGCTGGTCTTTCGCACCCGGCCGCGCCTCACCCTCCTCACCGCGGTAGGACTAGGGCTTTTGTTTCTCGGAGCCGCCCCGCCCACCCGTGTCGCGGCCGGTGAGCAGGACTTCCCCGACCCGAGCCCGCCGGTGCCTGTGGGGCGAGCGCTGGGGCAGATGGAACAGTCGCCACCGCCCGCCGCGCCGGCTGCCGCGGTGTTCCCCGAGCAGACCGAGGCCTTCAGGCAGTGGGAAAACTCCCTATTGGCCGCCTACGAAGCCGCCGAGCAGGCCTTGGGCGCGGTGCCGGCGGTGCTGGAAGGGCTGGCTGCGGGCCGCCTGGACCGCTTCACCGCCTGGGTCCACCTGGGCCGCTATTCCCAAGACGTCAAACAGGCCCATCTGGCCCTACACGATCTGACGCCGCCCTCCATCCTCAACCTGGAGCACCAGCACCAACTGAAAGATGCCTTGAAAGACCTCCACCACAGCTTGGCCAACCAGCGGGCAGCCGTAATCCACCTGCAGCGCCACGCCCGCACCCTGAACCCCCGCGACCTGGAAGCGGCCCAACAGTTCCTGGCCCAAGGCCGGGTCCAGCGCCAGCGGGGACTGGAAAGGCTGGTGCGGGTCAAAGTCCAGCTGGGGCTTGGGGCTAGCTCGCCCGCACCTGCATCCGCAGCTGGTCCGCCAGCTGGGCGATGACCATGGAGTTGGTGGGGAAGCGACCCTGCTTGGTCCGGTGCGACTGGCCTGTCAGCTGCTCCAGGAAGGCTCGGTTGCCGTTTTCCCAGCACGCGATGAGCGCGTTGCGGATGGCCGCCTCGACGCCGCCCGGGGTCGCGTTGTACTTGCTGGCCAGGCGGGGATAGACTTCCTTGCTCAGGCTGCCGCCCACCACGTCGGATCCCTCCACGGCCATCAGCACCGCGTCCCGCAAGTATTGGTAGCCCTTGAAGTGGGCCGGCATGCCCATCTGGTGCAGCAGGCGGGTCACCATGGCCTCCAGCTGCGCGGTCTTGGAGACCGCCGGGCGGGCCGCAGCCGGTGCCGCCGGCGCCTCGGGCGGCTGGGCGGTGGCAAACTGGCGGATGCGCTCGGCCAAAAGCTGCAGGTCGAAGGGCTTGAGCAGGAAGTAGTCGGCGCCCAGCTCGGTGAAGCGCTTGGCGATGTCCTCCCGGGCCAAGGCCGTGAGGACGATGATCCGGGGCCGGCGCTCCAGCTTCAAGTCGTCCAGCCGTTCCAGCACCGCCATGCCGTCCAGCCGCGGCATGGTGATGTCCAAGATGACCACATCGGGCTTGGTCTTGGCAATAAGCTCCAGGGTCTCCTCGCCATCATAGGCGCAGCCCACCACTTCCATGTCCGGCAGGCCGTTGAGAAACTGGCTTAAGGATGCGCACAACGCGAGGTTGTTGTCGGCGATCAGGACCTTGATCACGCAGACCCCTCCTTGGCGCAAAAGTAATAAGTAAAATCAGAGTTATTTCTTCGCCGGTTCTATTTCAGATCCTTTTTTGCGGTTTATCTTGTGCAGCCGGGCGATGAAAAAGCCATCGGTGCCGTGCCGGTGGGGATAGAGCCAGCCGCCCAGCTGGCCCGCAGGCACGTACTGCGGCAAGGGCAGGGGCGCGGGCACAAAGTCGTGGTGGGCGGACAGAAAGGCCCGCATCACGTCGGTGGTTTCCTCGGGCTCCGTGCTGCAGGTGCTGTACACGATGACGCCCCCCGGCATCACCAGCTGTGCGGCGGCCGCCAGCAGCTGGCCTTGCAGCTGGGCCAAAGGCAAGAGTTCGTCCGGCTGCTTGCGCCAGCGCAGGTCGGGGCGCCGCCGCAGGACGCCCAGGCCGGTGCACGGCGCGTCCACCAGCACCCGATGGGCCGGGGGCAACTTTCCCGGCAACGCGCGCCCGTCCGCGGCCAAAGCCGAGATAATATTGATCCCGAGGCGGGCTGCGGCCCGGGCCACCAGCGGCAACTTGCGGGGATGAACGTCCACGGCCACCACTTCGCCCCGGTCGCGCATAAGCTCGGCCAGGTGGGTGGTCTTGCCGCCGGGCGCGGCGCACAAATCGATGACCCGTTCCCCAGGCTGGGGATCCAGCGCGTGGCTGACCAGCTGCGCGCCCTCGTCCTGGACGGTAAATAGGCCCGACCGAAAGTCGGGGTGCTCGGCCACCCGGCCCAAGCCCTTGACCCGCAGGGCCTGCGGCGCCCAAGGGCCCTCCTCCACCTGGAGGCCCTGCTCCCGCAGGCGGGCCGCCACCTGGGCGCGGGTTGCCTTGAGAATGTTTACCCGCAAGTGCAGGGGCGGCGGAGCGTTGTTGGCCTCACACAAGGCCCGGGCCTCTTCCAGGCCGAACCGCTGAATCCAGCGGGCCACCAACCACGGGGGATGGGACGTGCGCACCGCGAGCGCGGCCACGGGATCCGTGGCCATGTCGGGCCAGGGCCAGTCGTCGGCCGCCTGCCGGCGGGCCAGCTCCCGGCAGACGCCGTTGACGAAAGCCGCCACGCCCCGGTGATGGCGGGCCTTGGCCAGTTCCACCGCCGCGTGGCACGCTACGGGAGCCGGCACCGTGTCCAGGAAGCGCACCTCGTACGCGGCCAGTCGCAGCAGGTTCCGCACCGCCGGCGCCAGCTCCGCCAAGGGGCGGTGGCTGCACTGGCCGAGCATCCAATCCAGGGTGCCCCGCCACCGCAGCACGCCGTACACCACTTCGGTGACGTAGGCCCGGGCCGCCGGGGGCAGGCCGCGCCGGACCAGCTGCGCGTCCAGGGCCAGGCCCGCATAGGCGTCCCGCTCTTCGATAAGGGTGAGGATGTCCACGGCGGCCTGACGGGACGCCAAGGGGCCGCCCGTCGCCGCCCGCTTCTTCAAGGGATCGTCGTCTCCTTTCCCATGGCGCCTCGGGGCCCGGCGAGCCTGGGGCTGGCCGAGCGGACCGCCTCCCGCTCGTCCACGCCATCGCCCCCCAGAAACAAATGGGAGGCGGCCGTCGCGATGACGCCGCCCCCGCCATCGTTTCCTCGGTGCTGACCGCAGGATCAGTCGCGGGCGTTGCGCAGGATGAGCAGGCGCAGCAAATGCATGAGCGACACCGCCACCGCGGCCACATAGGTCAAGGCCGCCGCATCCAGGACCGCCTTGGCCTTGGGCACCTCGTCGGTGTCCAGGTAACCCCCTGCCGCCAAAAGCCGCATAGCCCGACCGCTCGCGTCAAACTCTACGGGCAGCGTGACGACCTGGAAGGCCAGCGCGGCGATGAACAGCCAGATCCCCAGCGTCAGCAGGGGTTCAAAGCCCATCAGCAGCCCGATGAGAAACAGCGGAAACGCGGCCTGGGATCCGATGGCGGCTACAGGAAAAAGCCCGTTGCGCACCGCGAGCGGGATGTAATTGCCCGCGTGCTGGATGGCATGGCCCGTCTCGTGGGCCGCGACCGCCAGCGCCGCGATGGAAGTGCCGTTGTACACCTCCGGCGACAGGCGCATTACCCGGGCGCGGGGATCGTAGTGGTCCGACAAGGTGCCATGGGTCATCTCCACCGGCACGTCCCGCAAGCCGGCGTGGTGCAACAGCTCCCGGGCCACCTGGGCCCCCGTGCGCCCTGCCCGGGCCGGCACGCGGCTGAAGCGGGCGAAGGTGGAATGCACCTTTTGCTGCGCGTATAGAGCAAGGATCAGCGCGGGAATCAACAGGATGTAGGTCGGATCAAACATCATCGGAAAGTACACGGGCCCATCGCCTCCTTTCGCGCATGACTCAGCGGCGTCCACGGCTTCGCCGGCTCACATTTTCATCATTACGCAAAGCGGCCATCCCTGTCAATCGCAGGCAGGCAACCCTTTTCACGCCGACCCGCCGCCCTCGGGGTCCGGCCGCAGCGTCGCCAGCCGCTGGCCCACCTGCAGGCGGTAGCCGTTGACATAGTCGCGGCCGCTCATGGGCGCGGCGTTGGGCGGCTGCACCCGGCGAACCAGCACCGCACCGGCGCCCGTCTGCACCACGAAGCCGGCCTCCTCGACGGCGATTACTTCCCCGGGCGCCGCGTCCCCGGAAGCCCCGGGGAAAAGGTCCACCTGCAGCACCTTTAGTATACGCTCCCCGTGGGCGGTGTAGGCCCCCGGCCACGGTGCGAAGGCCCGCACGTGGTTGCGCACCTGCTCCGCTGGCTGGGCCCAGTCTAAGGCCGCCGCGGCCCGATCCAACTTCGGAGCGTAGCTGGCCTGCCCATGATCCTGGGGACGGCGGGGGGCCCGGCCCAAGGCCAGGAGCCGGAGGGTTTCCACCAGGAGCTCGGCGCCGGCCGCCGCCAGCTTGTCATGGAGGGTGCCCGCATCGTCGTCGTCATCGATGGGCACCCGCCGTTGCAGGATGATGTCGCCGGTGTCCAGCCCCTCGTCCATAAACATGGTGGTCACGCCGGTTTCCTTCTCTCCTGCCAGGAGGGCCGCCTGAATGGGTGCGGCCCCCCGAAACCGGGGCAGAAGGGACGCATGCACATTGATGCACCCCAGGGGCGGCACGTCCAGAACGGCTTTGGGCAAAATTTGCCCGTAGGCCACCACGCAGATGACGTCGGGACCCAACTCCCGCAGCGTTTCCAAAACCCCCGGCTCCCGCAGGCGCCGGGGTTGAAACACCGGGATCCCCGCGGCCACGGCGGCCTCCTTCACCGGCGGCGGCTGCAGCCGGTGGCCCCGGCCTCGAGGCCGGTCGGGCTGGGTAAACACGCCCACCACCGGGTGCCCGGCGCGGAGCAGGGCCTGGAGCGAAGGCACGGCAAACGCGGGCGTCCCCATAAACACCGTGCGCAAGGGGGGCACGGTGCCGCTCATGGGCGCGCCGCCTCCGGGTCCTCCGCCGGGGCGGGCTCCACCACGGTCCCTTTATCGGTGATGAGGATGCCGTCCAGGTGATCGATCTCGTGCTGCAGGGCTCGGGCCAAAAGGCCCTCGGCCTTGACCCGCACGGTCTTGCCCCGCTCGTCCCACCCTTCCACTTCCACTTGGGCCGCCCGCTCCACGTACGCGGTCACGTTGGGGATGCTGAGGCAGCCTTCCACGTCCACTTCGCTGCCGCTGGCGCTCACGATGCGCGGGTTGACCAGGGCCAGCAGCCCCTCGCCCGCGTCCACCACGATCACCCGCTCCGACACCCCGATCTGCGGCGCGGCCAGCCCGGCCCCGTTGGCCGCGTACATGGTGTCGGCCATGTCCCGAATCAGCCTCTGAATGCGCTTGGTCACCCGCTCCACCGGCTTGGCCGGCCGCCGCAGGACCGGATCGGGCACCAGCACGATCTTGCGCACCGCCATGTTCTACGGCTCCCTTCACAACAGCGACACCGGATTCACGTCGATGGCCACCGCCGCCTGCCCGCGGGCCACCGCGCCCCGCCACAGCTCCCGGGCCGCGGCCGCCACCTGGCGCGGCCCGTCACCAGTGCCCTTGATCAGCACATGCCACCGCTCCCGGCCCCGCAAGCGGTGCAGGGGGGCCGGCGCCGGGCCCGAGACGGCCACATCCGCGCCGGCCGCGCACTGCCGCACCGCCTCGGCCACGGCCTGCGCCGCCGCGGCCGCGCCCTCGCCGCCGCTGACGAGGACGCGGACCAGCGTGCCGAAAGGAGGATAGCCGCTCCCTTTCCGGTACGCGGTTTCCGTCCGGTAAAATCCTTCGTCGTCGTAGCGGCACGCGGCGACGATGCTGTAGTGGTCCGGTGCATAAGTCTGCACGATCACCCGGCCCGGATCAAGGCCGCGGCCGGCCCGGCCCCCCACTTGCGTCAGCAGCTGGTAGGTGCGCTCCGCCGCCCGGAAGTCGGGCATGTGCAGCGCGCTGTCCGCGGCGATGACCCCCACCAGGGTGACGTTGGGAAAGTCCAGGCCTTTGGCCACCATCTGGGTGCCCACGATGACATCCACCTGGCCCCGGTGGACCGCCTCGAACAGGGCCGTGTGCGCGCCCTTGCGGGCGGTGGTGTCCAAGTCCACCCGCTGCACCCGTGCCGCGGGAAATAGCTCTTTGACCGCGGCTTCCACCCGCTGGGTTCCCGCACCAAAGGGGCGCAAGTAGCGGCTGCCGCACTGGGGACACCCATAGGGCACCGGGTGCAGGGCATTGCAGTAGTGGCACCGCAGGTGCTCGGCGGGCGCGGCGTGGTAGGTCAGGCTCACCGCGCAGTCCCCGCAGCGCACCACATGGCCGCACTCCCGGCACAGCATGAACTGGGAGAAGCCGCGCCGGTTGAGGAACAGCACTGCCTGCCGCCCCCGGGCCAAGGTCTCGCCCAAGGCGTCCACCAGCCGGGCGCTGAAAATGCTGCGGTTGCCCGCGAGCATCTCCGCCCGCATATCCACCACTTCCACCGGCGGCAGGGGCCGTCCGTCCACCCGCTGCCGCAGGCGCACCAGCTCATACGCCCCCTGCAGGGCCCGAACGTAGCTCTCCAGGGAAGGCGTCGCGCTGCCCAGCACACACAAGGCCCCCGAACGCCGGGCCCGTTCCAGGGCCACCTCCCGGGCGTGGTAACGGGGGCTTTCCTCCTGCTTGTAGGAGGTTTCGTGCTCCTCGTCCACGATAATCAGGCCCAGATTGGGCACGGGCGCGAACACCGCCGAACGGGCGCCCACCACGATGGGGGCCCGCCCTTGCGCGACCCGCTCCCACTGGTCAAACCGCTCTCCCGCGGCCAGGCCGCTATGGAGCACCGCGACGCGGCCGGGAAACCGTGCCGAGAAGCGCGCGAAGGTCTGGGGCGTCAACGCGATTTCAGGGACCAGCACGATGGCGCCTTGGCCCGCGGCCAGCGCATCGGCCATGAGCCGCAAGTAGATCTCGGTCTTGCCGCTGCCCGTCACCCCGTACAACAAAACCGGCCGCCGGTTTCCCGATTGCCGGACGGCCGTGATGGCGGCCAAGGCCTGGGCCTGCTCCCGGGTGAGGGGCGGCGGTACCGCCCCAACGGGCACCCGGGGCGGCGCCGGCTTCCGTTCGATGCGCACGGCGGCACCCTCGATCAGGCCCCGGGCCGCCAGGGCCCGCAACGAGGCGGGAGAAGCCCCCGAGCGGCGCCCCAGCTCTGCGGCGGGGATGGGGCCCGGATCGCCCGCGGCGGCGGCCTGCAGCAGGACCGACAAGGCCGCGGCCTGCCGGGGCGCCCGGGCCAGCAGTTGGGTCATGGCCTCGCGAGCTGCTCCCGGGTCCACGGCCAGCCGCCATCCCGGCACGATGCGGGCCCGCACCCGCTCGGGGCCCGTGGCGCCGGGCGGCGCGAGGCAGCGCAGAGCCTCCACCCGCAGGCAAAGCCACTGCTCGCTGATCCACTCGGCCAGGGCCACCCCGGCCCCGTCAAAGAAGGGCGCTTCCGCCTGGATACCTATGAGCGGCTTCAGTTCTTGCACCGGCGTTTCGACGGCGAAACCGACCACGTAGCCCTCGACCCGGCGGCCGCCGAAGGGCACCAAGACCCGCTGGCCAACCCGTACCCGGGGCGCCAGCGGATCGGGCACGCGATAGTGAAAAACCCGGTCCACACCGGGAACCGGGATGTCCACGATCACCTCGGCGATGGGGCCGGCGGTCCCCCGCGCCGGCTCACTTGATGCCGCTCTTGGTCCGTTCAACCTCCAGCTTGTCCTCCCCAATTTCCCACAGCGCGATGGTGACCGGCTTGTCCGACGGGACATCCACCAGCCGGGGCGCCCCTTCCAAGAGCTGCCGCGCCCGCTTGGCCGCGGCCACCACCAGGGTATAGCGGCTGTCCATCTTTTCCCGCAGCACATCGATGGACGGCTGGTTCATGATCATGACCCTTTCCCCTCCTCGCTCAACCGAGCCACCAGACAAGGATAGTCGCTGCGGCTCACCCGGCAGCGCTCCGCGATGATGATGGCCCGCAGCTGGTCCGACGCCCGTTCCAGGTCGTCATTGACGATGACGTAGTCGTAGTCGGTCACGGCGGCCAGCTCATGCTGGGCCCAAGACAGGCGCTCCAAAATGGCCTGCTCCGAATCGGTGGCACGGCCATAAATGCGCCGCCGCAGCTCCTCCAAACTGGGCGGCAAAAGAAAGACCAGAACCGCCTCGGGCATGCGGGCCCGGATCTGCGCGGCCCCCTGAATGTCGATGTCCAGGATGACCGTCTGCCCCTGCTCGAGGCATTCTTCGATATAGCGGCGGGGCGTGCCGTAGCGGCGCCCTACAAACTCCGCCCACTCCAGCAGCTCGCCTCGCTCCACCATCTGGTCAAACTCTTCGTCGGTCAGGAAAAAGTAGTCGCGCCCGTTGACTTCCCCCGGGCGGGGCGGCCGTGTCGTGGCCGACACCGAGTACCGCAGCCCCTCGACCTTGGGCAGCACCGCGTTCAACAGGGTATTCTTCCCCACACCCGACGGCCCGCTGAGCACCACCAAAAATCCCCGCCGCCGGCCGGCACCCTTGTCCTTCACGTCCGTGCTCACGATGCCCCCGCGCTGGCGCTCTCGGCCCGTTCCCGCTGTGCCAGCCGCTGGGCCACGGTTTCGGGCTGCACCGCGGACAAGATCACGTGGCCTGAGTCGGTGATGATGACGGCCCGGGTCCGGCGCCCGTAGGTCGCATCCACCAGGGAACTGCGGTCGCGGGCTTCTTGTACCAGCCGCTTGATGGGTGCCGATTCGGGGCTGACGATGGCGACGATGCGGTGGGCGGCCACCACGTTGCCGAACCCAATGTTGATGAGCCTGGTGTCCACTGCACTCTCCCCTACCCGGTCTTACGGCCTGCTCCCAGCAGCTTCCGCGGGTGCGGCCCGAGCTCCCCGCGCCGGCCCGGCCCCGTGGCCCCGCGCCGCCCCGCCAGCGGGTCCCGCCGCCGGGCAGGCCGTCAACGCGGCGGCTCCTGCTGCCGGAGCGGCCGGCTCAGCCAAACCGCTCCAACAGCGCCATGCGCTGGCGGTGGCCCAGGCCCTGGACCCGGCGGTTGGCGTGAATGCCGATGTCTTTCATGACGCGGTCGGTGGTCACCTTGCCGACCTGCGGCAGGGATTGCAACAGGTAGGCGACCCGCATCTTCTGGACGACCTCGTCGTCGGCCCGCTCCAGCACTTCCCGCAGGGTGATGGCGCCCCGCTTCAAGTCCTGGCGAAGGCGCGCCCGGGCGCTGCGCATCGCCTGCGCCTTGGCCAGGGCCTTCCGCTTCTCCTCCGGGGTCAGCTTGGGCAGAGTCACCCCCTGCCACCTCCCGTCATTCGATATTCTGTACCTGCTCGCGGACCTTTTCCAGCTCCGCTTTGGCTTCCACGACCCACTGGGATATCTGGGCGTCGCTGGCTTTGGATCCGATGGTATTCCATTCGCGATGCAATTCTTGTACGAGGAAATCCATCTTGCGGCCTACCGGCCCCGGCTGGTCCGTCAGGCTTTGCAGCTGCCGCAGGTGACTGTCAATGCGAGCCAGTTCCTCGCTGATGTCGCAACGATCCGCGATGATGGCCACCTCCTGGGCCAGCCGCTGCGGATCGATGCCCTGGGGCGCCAGCTCGGCCAGGCGCTGCTCGAGGCGCGTGGCGGCCTCCTGCACCACCCTCGGAGCTCGCCCGGATACCTGCTGGGCGATGGCGTGCAGCCGCCCGAGGCGGGCCACGATATCGGCCGCCAAGGCTTGTCCCTCCCGGGCGCGCATGGCCGCGACGCCGTGCAGCGCCTCCACCAGGGCCGGCCGCACCACCGCCCACCAGCCGTCCAGGTCCGCCGCCGGCTCCTCCACCTGGAGCACATCGGGAAAGCCCAGCACGTGGGCGAGCTGAATGGGCTCAGACGTCCCCAGGACGTCCCGGGCCTCCTCCAGCGCCGCGCGCAGGGCCAACAATAACCCCCGGTCGATCTTGACCCTTCGATCCCCGGGAGCGTGATCCTCCACGGTGACGAAAATCTCGACCCGTCCGCGCTGGATGCGTTCCTGCACGGTGCTGCGCACCCGGTCCTCCAGCCCGGCCAGGCTGCGGGGCAGGCGCACCGACAAATCTAGAAACCGGTGATTGACGGACCGTACCTCCACCGTGGCGGTCCGATCCCCGGCGGAGGCCACGGCCCGGCCGTAGCCGGTCATGCTGCGCAGCACCGCCGGCACAACCCTCCTGGGCCCATTTGGACCCATTGTAACTCAACCGCCGCGAGCTTGTAAACTACGCCCGCACCAGGGAAGGCCCCTTGGGCACGAGCCGCTGCACCACCCGAAGAGCGGCGTCCAGGGCCAGGTACCAGCCGGAGAAAACCAGCACCAGCGCCCAGTCCGCGGCGCTGAGGGGCACGACGCCGAACACCGGCCGCAAAGGCGGCCCGTACAGCACGCCCAGCTGCATTCCTAGGGACAGTCCCACCGCGCCCAATAGATACGGGCTCCGCCGGAAGCCGATATCCCACACGCTCCAGCGCTCCGACTGGCACTGAAACGCGTACACCAATTGGGCCACCACCAGGGTGGTGAAGGCCAAGGTCCGGGCCCGGGCCTCGTCGGCGGGGTCTTGCGCCAGGGCCAGCAGGAATACGGCCAGCGTGCAGCAGGCAATCAGAACCCCGCGGCCCAAGATCTTGATGTGCAGCCCGCGGCTGAAGACGCCTTCCCGGGGCGAGCGGGGCGGCCGCTTCATGACGTCGGGATCGGGCGGCGTCATTCCCAGGGCGATGGCGGGCAGCCCGTCGGTGACGAGATTCATCCACAGGATCTGCAGCGGCAAAAGAGGCAGGGGCAGGCCCGCCAGGGCCGCGGCCAGCATGGTGAGCACCTCGCCCACGTTGCACCCGAGGAGATAGCGGATGAAGCGGCGGATGTTGTCATAGATGCCCCGGCCCTCCTCGATGGCCGCCACGATGGTCGCGTAGTTGTCGTCGGCCAGCACCATGTCGGCCGCGTCCCGCGTCACGTCGGTGCCCGTCCGGCCCATGGCCACCCCGATGTCGGCTTCCTTGACCGCGGGCGCGTCATTTACCCCATCGCCCGTCATGGCCACCACTTCTCCATGGCGGCGCAAGGCCTGGACGATGCGCAGCTTGTGCCCGGGAGACACCCGGGCGAAGACATGTACCCGCCGCACCATCTGCTCCAACTGGGCGGGGGACCAGCGGTCCAGGTCGGCTCCCGTGGCCACTTGAGATTCGTCGTGAATCAACCCGAGTTCCCGGGCGATGGCCGCCGCGGTATGCCGGTGGTCGCCGGTGATGATCACCGTGCGGACGCCCGCGGCCCGGGCCTTTTGCAGGGCCGTGCGCACCTCGGGCCGGGGCGGGTCCATCATCCCGATAAGGCCAACAAAGACCAATCGGCGCTCCCAGCTCTCGTCCAGCTCCCGGGGCACCGGCTGCGGCGGCGGTTCCCCATAGGCGACAGCCAGCACCCGCAGCGCTTGCTTGGCCATGGCGTCGGTGGCCTGCAGGATGCGCTGGCGGTCCTGAGCCTTAAGGGGAACGGCCCGCCCGTCTTGGTACCACCGGTGGCACAGGGGCAGAACGCTGTCGGGCGCGCCCTTGCACAAGAGGACCAGGCGGGCGCCTGCCCGCACCAGTACGCTCATGCGTTTCCGCTCGCCGTCAAAGGGCAGCTCCGCGACGACGGCCTCGCGATCGGGCGCCACCCCGGCTTTGGCCGCGGCCACCACCAGGGCGGCTTCCGTAGGGTCTCCCAGCACCCGCCAATCCTCTCTCTCCGAAGTCCGCTGCAGCCGGGCATGGCTGCAGGTGGCCGCAATGCGCAAGGCCAACTGCAGATGGGCATCGCGGCCGGGCACCAGCCGCGTGCGGCCCTCGAAAAATTCGCCCCGGGGTTGGTAGCCCGCGCCCGTCACCGCCACTTCCCGGCCCCCCAGCCACAGGCGGGTCACCGTCATCTCGTTGCGGGTCAAGGTTCCCGTCTTGTCCGAGCAGATGACCGTGGCACAGCCCAAGGTTTCCACCGCGGTCAGCCGGCGCACGATGGCCTGGCGGCGCAGCATGCGCTGGATCCCCATGGCCAGGGCAATGGTGACCACGGCCGGCAGCCCCTCGGGGATGGCGGCCACCGCGAGGCTGACCGAGGTGAGAAACATGCGGTAAACGGGAAACCCCTGCATGACCCCGGCCAGGAACACCGCCCCCACGATGGCCATCGATGCCAGCACCAGCCACCGCCCCAACTGGGCCAGGCGGCGCTGCAAGGGCGTGGGCTGCGGTTCCGCTTGCTGGATCATGCCCGCGATCTGCCCAATCTCCGTGTCCATCCCCGTCGCGGTCACCACGAACCGGCCGCGGCCCCGGGTCACCGCGGTGCCCATGTAGACCATATTGCGCCGGTCGCCCAGCGGCGTGGCGGCGGGATGGCGCAGGGCCGCGTCTTTGGCTACAGGCGCCGACTCGCCGGTGAGGGGCGCCTCGTCCACCGCCAGCGCGTGGGCCTCCAGCAGCCGGCCATCGGCCGGCACCCGGTCGCCGTCAAAGAGCAGGACCACATCGCCGGGCACCAAGTCCGCCGCGGGCACCACCTGCTCGACGCCATCCCGGATCACCCGCGCCGTGGGTGCCGCCAGCTCCCGCAAGGCCTTGAGGGAACGTTCCGCCCGGTATTCCTGCAAGAACCCCAGCCCGCCGTTGAGGAGCACGATGACCAGGATCGCGGCGGCGTCCAGGAGCTCCCCCAGGAGGGCCGACACCAGCGCGGCCCCCAGGAGCACCAGGACCATAAAATCTTGGAACTGCTTCGCGAGAAGGGACCACGGGGCGACGCCGTCCGCTTCGGCCAGCCGGTTGGGGCCGTGGCGGGCCCGGCGGCGGCGGACTTCCACGGCCGGCAGGCCCGCCTCGGGATGGGTGGCCGCCCGGCGCACCGCCTCGGTCACCGACAGCTGGTACCACGGGTTTTCCGGCACAGGCAGCCCACCTCACGGGAAAGAAATGCCGCCCGCAGGCCGGGCGGCATTTCATCCATATGGCTCCCGCCGGTGGATCATGAATCGCCTTGCCGGGCCTCCAGCGTCCCCAGCCGCAGCCGGGCTTCGTCGTTGCCGGGATCCAGCTGCAGCACCATGCGGTACTCGTGCTGGGCTTCGGACCAGCGGCCCAGCTGCTCGTAGGTGAGGCCCAACTCCAGCCGGAGGGCCGGCAGACGGCTGTCCAGCCTTTGCGCGTACAGCAAGTGATCCAGCGCGTCCTCGGGCTGGCCCCGGACCCGCAAGAGGCGAGCCAGGCGCAAGCGGGCATCGAGCAGGTCCGGCGCGCGCTCCACCGCGGCCGCATACATCTCCTCCGCGCCGGGCGCGCCCTGGGCCTGGCGCACCCGGCCGAGGCCGTAATAAGCCCATCCGGCCCCGTCCTCGGTGGCCAGGGCCGCGGTGTATTCGGCCTCCGCCTCCGCCAGCCGCCCCTGGGCCAAGTAAATGTCCCCGATCAGCACCCGTAGAGCGGCCAGGGACGGAGCGCGGGCGACGGCCCGCTGGTAGTGGAAAACCGCCTGCTCCCACCGGCCCGCCGCGTGGTAGCTCATGGCCAGCAGCACCCGGGCTTCGGCCCCGTCGGGCGCGAGCCGCACCGCCTCCTGCAAATGCTCCCGGGCTTCCCGATCCCAGCCCAGCGCGAGATAACGCAGCGCGGTCTCAAGACGGATGGCCGCACTGTCGACCTGGCCCTGACCCGGCCGGCCGATCCAGGCGACCACCAGCAGCGCCGCGGCCATCACTGCCGCAATTTTGCGCATCGGCGGCCCTCCCCCAAAAATCGATCCTACTTTCGCTGCCCGGGGACGGCCTCCTGCCGGGAGCTGCGGTTCTGCCCGCGCGGGCGCCCGCCTGTGATACAATGGTCCACGGATTGCCGGCCCGGATTGGAGGACGCCTCGCCATGCCCTTTGACGGCCTCTTCACCGCGGTCATCGCGGCGGAATTGCACCGCGTGCTGGCCGACGCCCGCATCCACAAGATCCAGCAGCCCGAGGGCCGCACCCTGATCATCCACTGCCGCCGGCCCGGGCACAACCATCGCCTCCTCATCAGCGCCGATGCGGGCCTGGCCCGCATCCATCTGACGGACACCCTGCCGCCCAATCCGCCCCATCCCCCGGCCTTTTGCATGCTGTTGCGCAAGCACTTGGAGCCGGCCCGCATCGTCGCGGTGGAGCAGGTGGGGTTGGACCGGATCGTGCGGCTGGTGTGCGAGACGGTGGACGGCGGCGGCCGCCGGACGCGATTGGCCTTGATCGCGGAACTGACAGGCCGCCACAGCAACGTGGTCCTCATCGAGGAAGCCACGGGCCGCATCCTGGACGCGCTGCACCGCACGCCGCCCCAGGACGGGGCCCGCCGCGTCCTCATGCCGGGAGAAACCTACGGGCCGCCCCCGGTGCCGCCCAAGCGGGACCCCCGGGCCGCGACCCGGGAGGAAGCGCTGCGGCTCCTGGCGCTCGAGCCCGCTCCGGTGCCCGTGGCCCGCTCCATCGCAGCCCTTTACGACGGCTTTGGCCCCTTTGCGGCGCGCGAAGTGCTGGTCCGCGCGGGGCTCGACCCCGATACCCGCCACGGGGATCTCACGGCCGCGGACAGGGAGCGGATCGTCGACGCCTTCCTCACGCTGGTGGGCGCGGTCGCGGCGGGGCGCTTTGCGCCGGTGGTGGTGCTGGACGACGCGGGCCAGCCCCTGGACTTTTGGGCCTTTCCCCCGGCCCAGGCCCCAGGCCCCCTGTCGCCTTGCCCCAGCCCTAGCCAGGCCGCGGCCGCCTACTTCAACCACCGGCTGGCGACCCTCGGCGTCCAGCGGCAACGGCAACGGCTGGAGCGGCTGGTGGCCGCAGCCCGGGCGCGCCTGGGGCGCAAAGTGGAAAACTTGCGCCAAGACTTGGCGGGCGCCGCGCGGGCCGAGGAATACCGGCTGTACGGCGAACTGCTGACGGCCCACCTGCACCGGATCCCGCGGGGAGAAACCGTCACCCTGCCCAACTACCACGCCGGCGACGCGCCCGTGACCATCCCCTTGGACCCGGCCTTGAGCCCGGCGGAGAACGCCCAGCGGTACTTCAAGCGCTACGCCAAAGCCCGCGCGGCCCAGGCCGCGGTCCAGACCCAGCTGGACGCCGCCGTGGCGGAACTGGCCTATCTGGACCAAGTGGCGATTCACCTGGAGATGGCGGACAGCCTGGAAGCGCTGGCGGAGCTGGAAGCTGAACTGGAGGCCGCAGGGGTGGCCTCCCCCGCCGGACCCAAGGCGGCCGGAGACGGCCGTCCCCATCGCGCCGCACGCCCCGGGTCCGACGGCGGCGGAAAGCCGCTGGAGGCCCGCACCCGCCGGGGCGCGCGGGTGCTCATCGGCCGCAGCAACCGGCAAAACGATCGACTGACCTTGCGCACGGCCCGGCCCGACGACATCTGGCTGCACGTCAAAGACTTGCCGGGCGCCCACGTCATCCTGCAAGTTCAGGGAGAGCCCGACGAGGAGGACTTGCGGGATGCGGCCCAGTTAGCCGCCTATTTCAGCAAGGCCCGCCATTCCAGCAGCGTGGCCGTGGACTGGACCCGGGCCCGCCATGTGCGCAAGCCCAAGGGCGCCCGGCCCGGGATGGTCATCTACGACCACCACAAAACCATCTACGTTTCGCCCGACGAGGCCGCGGTCAGCGCGCTCCTGGCGATGTCCCGCCGGTAGTGCATGCCGTCAAAGTGGATATGGCCCACGGCGCGGTACGCCCGCTCCCGGGCCCCGGCCAAGTCCTCGCCCAGGCCCGTCACCGCCAGCACCCGTCCGCCGGCGGTGACCAGTCGGTCCCCTTGCCGCCGGGTGGCCCCGTGAAACACCAGCACCCCCGGTTCCGCGGCCGCCGCCTCCAGTCCCTGGATGGGATGGCCCACCTCGGGCTCGCCGGGATATCCCCGGGAGGCCAGCACCACGCACACCGCCGCCTCCGGGCGCCACGCCAAGGATACCTCGTGGAGGCGGCCGCCGGCCAGCGCGTCAAAGACGGTGAGCCAGTCCGTCGCAAGGCGCGGCAGCACCACTTGGGCTTCGGGATCGCCCAGACGGCAGTTGAACTCGATGACCTGCGGCCCCCCGGCCGTCAGCATGAGGCCCGCATAGAGCACTCCCCGGTAGGGGCGGCCTTCCGCGGCCAGCGCTTGGACGATGGGCACCAAAATCTCCGCCTCGATGCGCGCCAGCAGATCCGCGCCGACATCAGGCACAGGGGAAAAGGCGCCCATCCCGCCGGTGTTGGGACCAGTATCGCCGTCACCCACCCGCTTGTGGTCCCGGGCGGGGACCAGGGGGATGACGGTTTCCCCGTCGGTCAAGGCCAGCACGCTTGCCTCCCGGCCGTCAAGATACTCCTCAATAATGACGCGCTCTCCCGCTGAGCCAAAGACCCGGGTTTCCATCATGGCCGTGATGGCCGCGTCCGCCGCCTCCCAGGTGTGGGCCACCGTCACGCCCTTGCCCGCGGCCAGCCCGTCGGCCTTGATGACCAGGGGCAGCTCCTGCCGCCGGGCGTAGGCCCGGGCGGCGGCAGGATCGTCAAACACCCGGTAGGCTGCGGTAGGGATCCCCCACCGGACCATGAGATCTTTGGCGAACACCTTGCTGCCCTCAAGGGCGGCCGCGGCCCGGGATGGGCCCACCACCCGCAAGCCCCGGGCCGCGAAGGCGTCCGCGATGCCCGCCACCAACGGCGCCTCGGGCCCCACCACCGTGAGGTCGATCCGTTGTTGCGCGGCCCAGGCCGCAAGCCCCTCCCAACCGCCCGGAGGCAGCGGCACGCACCGGGCCAGGGCCCCGATCCCGGCATTGCCGGGGGCGCAGTACAGCGCCTCCACGCGCGGGCTCTGGGCCAGGGCCCACGCCAGGGCGTGCTCCCGCGCACCTTGACCGACGATCAGTACCCGCATGCTCCTCCTCCTACGTCCCTGGGTACCCCCGGCCGCCCGGCTGGCCCGCGCCCCCGGGCCGGCGGCAGCGCCGCCCCGGCGTCAGTGCCGGAAGTGGCGCCGGCCGGTGAACACCATAGCTATCCCCGCGGCGTCCGCGGCCGCAATGGAATCCGCGTCGCGGCGGGACCCGCCGGGCTGGACGATGGCCGTGACGCCGGCCCGGGCCGCGGCTTCCACCACATCGGGGAAGGGAAAGAAGGCTTCGGAAGCCAGCACCGCGCCCTTGGCCCGGGCGCCGGCCTGCTCGATGGCCAGGCGCGCCGCGGCGATCCGGCTCATCTGCCCGGCGCCGATGCCTACCGTCACCCAGTCCCGGGCCAGCACGATGGCGTTGGACTTGACGTGCTTGACCACCTTCCACGCGAACTCCAGCTGGTCCCACTCCGCGGGCGTGGGCGCCCGGCGGGTGACGACCCGTTCCCGGTCGGGCACAAGCCCCTCCGGCCGCCAGTCGGCCTCCTGGACCAAGAGCCCGCCGCCCACCCGTTTCCAATCGAAGTGCGCTTGAGGCGGCGCCCAGGGCTGGACCCGCAGCAGCCGCAAGCTGGGCCGGGCCGCCAGCACCTCCCGGGCCTCGGCGGTGAAATCCGGCGCGATGATGACCTCGAGGAACAGTTCCCGCATGGCCCGGGCCGCCGCCGCGTCGATGGGCCGGTTGGCGGCCACGATGCCGCCGAAAATGGACACGGGATCCGCATCCCGGGCCCGGACAAAGGCGTCGGCCACCGTGTCGGCCACCGCCAGCCCGCAGGGGTTGGCGTGCTTGACCGCGGCCACCGCCGGCGCGTCGAACTCCCGCACCAATTCCAAGGCCGCGTGGGCGTCGTGGATGTTGTTGAAGGACAGCTCTTTGCCCTGCAGCTGCTGGGCCGCGGCGATGGTGCCCACAGGCGGCGGCCACTCGACGTAGAAGGCCGCGGCCTGGTGGGGGTTTTCCCCGTAGCGCAGCGCCTGGGCCCGCACCAGGGTGGCTTGCCACCGCTCCGGGAAAGTCGGCGGGGCGGCGCCGGCGGCCTCGGCCGCGCCCATCGCCCCCGCGGCTCCGGGGGCTTCCTCCAGCTGCTCAGACAAGTAGGACGCGATGGCCGCGTCGTAGGCGGCAGTATGGGCAAAGGCTTCCCGGGCCAGGACGCGGCGGAGCCGGGCCCCATCTTCCGCCGCCGCGCCCTCCCGGGCCAGGGCCGCCAGTACCGCCCCGTAGCGATCCGGGTTGACCACCACCCACACGTGCGGGTGGTTCTTGGCCGCCGCCCGCACCAAGGCGGGGCCGCCGATGTCGATCTGCTCCATGGCCTCCGCGAAGGTGCAGCCGGGGCGGCTGACGGTTTCCGCAAAGGGATACAGGTTCACCGCCACCACGTCAAAAGGGGCGATGGCCAGCTCCTGCAAGGTGCGCATGTCGTCTTCCCGGTCGCGGCGGGCCAGGATGCCGGCGTGAATAGCCGGGTGCAGCGTCTTGACCCGCCCGTCCAGCACCTCCGGAAACCCGGTCACCGCGGACACCTGGGTGACGGGCACATGGTCCTTCAGGGCCGCCGCGGTGCCGCCCGTGGACACGATTTCAAACCCCAGCTCCACCAGGCCCCGGGCGAACTCCACCACGCCCCGCTTGTCGGACACGCTGATAAGGGCCCGTCGCGGACCCCACTGCGCCGTCGCCACTTCCATCATCCATCCTCCCGCCGGAAACTGTTGTCGCCGCCCCCGTTTTCCGGATTGGGCCGGATGCGCACCCGCCGGCCGTCCAGCTCCAGGCGCCCCTCGGCCAATAGCTGGATGGCCTCGGGGTACAGGCGGTGCTCCTCCCGCTGGATGCGGGCCGAAAGCGTTTCCACCGTATCGCCGGGCAGCACCGGCACCGCCGCCTGCAGCACGATGGGTCCCGTATCGACGCCCTCGTCCACCAAGTGCACGGTGCAGCCGGTGATGCGCACGCCGTAAGCCAACGCCTGCCCCACCGCGTCCAAGCCCGGAAAGGCCGGCAAGAGCGACGGGTGCACGTTGAGAATGCGCCAGCGAAACCGCTGCACCAGCCACGGGGGCAACACCCGCATAAACCCCGCCAAGGCGATGACGTCCACCCGGGCTTCCAAGAGCTTGGCCTCCACCAGGCGGAAAAAGGCTTCCCGGCCGCCCGCGTCCCTGAGCGCCACGCCCACGGCCGGCACCCCGTAGGCCCGGGCCACCTCCAGGGCCGGCGCTTGGGGGTTGTCCGAAAGGACCAAAACCGGTCGCGCCGCCAAGCGCCCCGCGGCCGCCGCCTGCAAGATGGCCGCCAAGTTGCTGCCCCGGCCCGAGGCCATCACAGCCAGCCGGATCATGGCGCTTCCCCGTACCCCAGAACGTCGACGCCAGGTTCACCCGCCGCCACCCGGCCGATGACCCAGCTCCGCTGCCCCTGCGCGGCCAAGTGCCGCACCGCGGCGTCCGCCTGGTCCGCGGGCACGATAACGGCCATCCCAATGCCCAGGTTGAAGGTGCGCAGCATCTCGCCGGGGCTCACCCGGCCCGCGGCCTGGATGAGGGGAAAGATGGCCGGCACCGGCCAGCGGCCCCACTCCAGCACGGCCCGGGTGCCGGGGGCCATGGCCCGGGGCAAGTTTTCCGGCAGACCGCCGCCCGAGATGTTGGCGATGCCCCGCACCTCCACCGCCTGCAGCAGACTGAGCACCGGTTTCACATAGATGGCCGTCGGCTCCAGCAATTCCTCGGCCAGGGTCCGGCCCAGCTCGGGCACTACGCCTTCCAGGGGCAGGCGCGCCCGCTCCAAGAGGGCCCGCCGGGCCAGCGAATACCCGCTGCTGTGCAGGCCCGTAGAGGCCAGGCCGATGATCGCGTCCCCCGGCGCCACCCGTCGGCCGTCGACGAGCCGGTTCTTGGGGACCATGCCCACCGCGAAGCCCGCGATGTCGTATTCGCCCGGTCCATAAAAACCGGGCATTTCCGCGGTCTCGCCGCCCAGCAGGGCGCAGCCCGCTAGGCGGCAACCGGCGGCCACGCCCCGGACGATGGCTTCCACTTGGTCCGGGTCCAGCCGGCCCACGGCCAAATAATCCAGGAAAAACAGGGGCCGGGCCCCGTGGCAAAGGATGTCGTTGACGCAATAGGCCACGCAGTCGATGCCGATGGTGTCGTGGCGCCCGGTCATGAAGGCCACCCGCAGCTTGGTGCCCACCCCGTCGCAGCCGGCCACCAGCACCGGCGCCTCGTCGCCCTCCCCCAAGGCATACGCGCCGCCGAAACCGCCTACGTGCAGCAGCACCTCAGGACCCAGCGTCGGCTGCACCAGGGCCTTGATGCGGGCCACGGCCCGGTAGCCCGCTTCGATGTCCACACCGGCTTCCTTGTACGTCAATCCCTCATCCACGGACTTTCTCCTCCCGCCTCTGGGTGGGGTGCACGTCCCCCGGGGGCACGGGGTACCTCCCCGTCATGCAGCCCAAGCACAGCTGGTCCGGGCGAACGCCGATGGCCGCGCACAGCCCCTCCACGCTCAGGTAGTACAGGGAGTCGGCGCCGATGTAGCGGCGGATGTCTTCGATGGTGCGTTGCGCGGCGATGAGCTCGCCCCGGGACGAAATGTCGATGCCGTAGGGGCACGGATGCACAAAGGGCGGCGATGCCACGTACATGTGCACTTCCTTGGCGCCCGCCTCCCGCACCAGGGAGACCGTCCTGCGGGACGTGGTGCCCCGCACGATGGAGTCGTCCAGGACGACCACCCGCTTTCCGGCCAGCACCCGCCGGTTGGGATTCAGCTTGATCTTCACCGCCAGGTGGCGCACGGCCGCGTCGGGATGGATGAAGCTGCGGCCCACGTACCGGTTCTTGACCAGGCCGATCTCAAAGGGAAGCCCGGCGGCTTCGGCAAAGCCCATGGCCGCGGACGTGCCCGAATCGGGCGCGGCGATGACCACATCGGCTTCCACCGGCCGCTCCTGAAACAGTCGCCGCCCCACTTCCTTGCGCACCAGGTGCACGTTGCGGTCGAACAGCTCCGAGTCGGGGCGGGCGTAGTAGATGTACTCAAAGGCGCAGGGCGCGCGGGACGGCAAGGCCTGAGGCCGGCGCCGGACGACGCCGGCCTTGTCCACCAGCAGCAGCTCGCCGGGCAAAAGTTCCTGCCCGTCCTCGATGCCCAGGGCGGTCAAGGCGCAAGTTTCCGACGCCACCACCACCACGCCGTCGGAGTGGCCGAAACAGAGGGGCCGGATGCCGTATGGATCCCGGAAAGCCACCAGGGCCGCGGGGGTGAGCAGTATGACAGCCCAGCCCCCCTGCAGCGAGGCCATGGTCTGCCCCACGGCTTCCTCCAAGGGCACCCCCGCGCAGCGGGCCAGCCGGCTGAGGATAACCTCCGCGTCGCTGGTGGTTTGGAACACCGAACCGCCCTGCTGCAGGGCTTGCCGCAAGGCGTGGCCGTTGATCAGCGCGCCGTCGTACGCCACAGCCACCGGCCCCCGGCTGGTGTAGGCCATCAGGGGCTGGATGTTGGCGGGGTCCTGGGCGTCGGCCCGGGACGAGAGCACGTGGCCTATGCCCGCCGGGCCCGGTAGCCGGCCCAGCACCGCCCGATCAAACACTTCGGGCACCAGTCCGTGGCCCTTCACTACCTGGATGCGGCCGCCGTCGGCCACCGCGAGGCCGCAGCTTTTCTCGCCCCGGTGCTGCAGCGCGTACAGCCCAAGGTAGATCCGGTCCGCCGCCCGGGACCCCTCAGGGCCCCAGACGCCGATGACTCCCGCCATGGGGCTGCCCCTCCTCCTCGTCCCCCAAGAGGGCCGGCAGCGCCCCGGCCCAGGCCTGCCGCAGCTCGGCCAAGGCCAGGGCCATCGCCGGGCGGCCGTTGATGGCCACAGCCAACTGCTGGCCGCCCGTGGTGCCCAAGCGGGCCAGGGGCGCCCCGTAGGCCGCCGCGATCTCCTGCAGGGCCGGCCAGTGCTCCGGCGCCACCGAGAGCACGATCCGGGACTGGGACTCGCCGAAGAGCAGCGCATCGGGCCGCAGGTCGCTGCTGAGGTCGACGGACGCGCCCACGCCCCCCGCCAGGCAACACTCGGCCAGCGCGACGGCCAGCCCCCCTTCGGCGCAATCGTGGGCCGACCGGACAAGGCCCCGTTCGGCGGCGGCCAAGCACGCGGCCTGCACCCGCCGCTCCGCCTCCAAGTCCAGCCGGGGCGGGCGGCCCCGCTCCAGGCCGTGGATGACGGCCAAATACTCGCTGGCCCCCAGATCCAGGCCCGTTTCCCCCAGGAGGGCCACCACCAGACCTTCACCGGGAAATCCCATGCCCACGGCCCTTTGGCCGTCGTCCAGCACGCCCACCATGCCCACTACAGGCGTGGGCGGGATGGGCACGCCCTCGTGTTCGTTGTAGAGGCTGACGTTGCCGCCGGTGACGGGGGTGCCCAAGGCCGTACACGCCGCGCTCATGCCGGCCACGGCTTGGGCCATGGTCCAAAACACTTCGGGCTTTTCGGGGCTGCCGAAGTTGAGGTTGTTGGTGATGGCCACGGGCCGGGCGCCGGCGCAGACCACGTTGCGGGCCGCTTCGGCCACCGCGATCATGCCGCCGGTGAAAGGATCCAGCTGGCAATAGCGGGCGTTGCCGTCCACGGTCAGGGCCAGGGCCCTCTGGGTCCCGGGGATGCCGATGACGGCCGCATCGGCCTGGCCGGGACCCAGAATGATGGGGGGGCTGCCTGCGGGGGCGGGTTCGCCGGCGCCTACGGGCCCGGCCAGCACCGGCCCGCTCTTCGACGGCCGCGGCTGCAGCCGGCGATAGACCCACGCCTTGTCGGCGATGGTGGGGCTGGCCAACAGGCGCAGCAGCACTTCACCCAGGTCCGCGGGCACCGGGACGGCCTCCAGATCCAGAGCTTGACGCTGGGCCAAGTCCGCGGGCGGGCGCGCCGGCGGGTCGTACACGGGTGCCTCTTCGGTCAAGGCCCGCACCGGCACTTCCGCGGCCACAGCTCCCCGGTGCCGCACCCGCAGCACCGGCTCCCCGATGACGGTGCCGATGCGGGCGCTCAGCAAGCCGTGGCGGCGGCACACCCCGTGCACCGCTTCCTCGTGGCCCTGCTGTACGATGACCAGCATGCGCTCCTGGGATTCCGACAGCATGATCTCGTACGCGTCCATGCCGTCCTCCCGGGTGGGTACCTGGTCCAGGTCCAGCTCCACGCCGCAGCCGCCCCGGGTCGCGGTTTCCGCGCACGAAGACGTCAGCCCCGCGGCGCCCATGTCCTGGATGCCGACGACCCCGCCGGTATCCACCAGCTCCAGGCAGGCCGCGATGAGCCGCCGGCCCGTTTCTGGGTCACCCACGGCCACCGCCGATCTGCGGGCCGCGGACCCCTCATCCAGCTGATCCGAAGCGAAGGTCGCGCCGTGAATACCATCGCGCCCGGTGGGGGCCCCGACGTAGATCACCGCGTTGCCCACGCCGGTGGCCACGGCCCGGGTCAGCCGGCGGCGGGGCACCAGCCCTACGGCCATCGCGTTGACCAGGGGGTTGTGCCGGTAGCCCGGCAAAAACTGCCCTTCGCCGCCCACCACCGCCACGCCGGCGCCCCGGGCGTAATTGCCCATGCCTGCGACGATGCCCCGCAGCAGCCACCGCACCCGCTCCTCCCGCAGGTCGCCCAGCCGCAGGGAACTGAGGACCGCCACCGGTTGCGCCCCCATGGACAAGATGTCCCGCAGGATGCCACCCACCCCGGTGGCCGCTCCCTGAAAGGGGTCCACGGCCGACGGGCGGTTGTGGGATTCCATGCGGAAGGCCACCAAGGTGTCCCCGGCGCCCACGTCGACGACGCCGGCGTTTTCCCCAGGGCCCACCACTACGGCCTCGCCTTCGGTGGGAAACCGCTTCAGCAAGCGACGGGAGTGCTTGTACGCGCAGTGCTCGGACCAGAGCACCGCGAACATGCCCAGTTCGACCCGGTTGGGCTCCCGCCCCAGCAGCGCGGTAATGCGTTCATACTCATGGTCCTTGAGGCCCATGGCCCGCCACGGTGCGGTGGACGCCTTCATGTCAAGCCATCCCCCTGATCCCGGTCCGCCTCGGCGCCGCCGTCGTTGGCGCCCGGGGCCTGCCCGCCGGCCGGCTCCGACGCCTCCAGCCGCCGCAGGATCTCTTGGTAACCTTCCAGCACCGGGCCTAGGTCCCGCCGAAAACGGTCCTTGTCCAGCCGGGCACCAGTGGCCGCGTCCCACACCCGGGTGGTGTCGGGGGAGATCTCATCGGCCACCAGCAGCGCCTCGCCAGCCCAGCCGAATTCCAGCTTCATGTCCACCAACTCCAGCCCCGCGCGGGCCAAGCGCTGCACCAGCACGGCATTGGCTGCCCGCGCCAGGGCCTCCATCCGGTCCACCACCTCATCGGGGGCAATGTCCAGGGCCCGGATGTGGTCCCGGTTGACCAGGGGATCCCCCAGGTCATCCCGCTTGTAGTAGTGCTCCAGCACCGGGCGGGCCAAGGGTTGTCCTTCGGGCAGCCCCAGCCGCCGGGCCAGGCTGCCCGCGACCTTGTTGCGGACCACCACCTCCAGCGGGATGATCCGCACGGCCCGGGCCAGGGTGGTATCGGGGCCCAATTGCCGGATGAAATGGGTGGCGATGCCCGACCGGGCCAGCTCCGCAAAAAGGAGGGCGGAGATCCGGTTGTTGATGGCCCCTTTGCCCGGAATCTCCGCCCGTTTGCGCCCGTCAAAGGCCGTCGCGTCGTCGCGGAAGTGGATGATGACCAGGTCCGGCTGGTCGGTGGCGTAGACCGACTTGGCCTTGCCCCGGTACAGAAGCTCCCCTCGCACCGGCGCCGCCCCGTTCACGCCCAAACACCTCACCCGCACGGGATCGTTCGCCTGTAGCCCGTAAAGGCACCCCCATATTACCAAAATGCCGCCGGACATTCAACCATTTCGCGAACGTTTTCTTTCTCGGTGAGTGCTTTGTTCGCCTTCTTTCGCTCCCAACGGCCTCCTACCCCTGATGCTCGGTCCCGGCATCGGGCGGCAGCAGCTGCGGCAGCCGCTGTTCCCAGCGGTCGCAGATGGCCCGCGCCCGCCGCGCGGCGATGCCGGTATACCGCTCTGGCTGCTCCAGCACCCGGCGCTGCTCCGGGGTCAGGCGGGCCAAGTACGGCGCGAGCTCGGGATGATCCTGCGCCGCTGCGGCCAAGGGGCGGCCCGCGGCCTCCGCTTCCAAAGTGAGGCGCCGGACCGCTTCGTGGGCGTCAGGATGGCCCAGGCTGGCCAGGAGGATATACAGCGGTTCGGCCGCGATGAGTCCCCGGGTCAAGGCCAGGTTGCGGGCCATGGCTTCCCGGTCCACCGCCAGCCGCTCCGATTCCCGGGCAAGCCGGCTCGCGGCCAGGGCCAGACCGGCCGCCACTTCGACGATAAAGCGGCTGGACGCGGAGTTGGTCAGATCCCGCTGGTGTTCGGAGATCTGGTCCATATACACCGTCATCATGCGGGGCATGAAGGTCTTCCACAAACTCTTGACGTGCTCGAAGTTCCACGGGTTGCGCTTGTGGGGCATGGTGGACGAGCCCACCTGCTGGGGATCAAAGGCCTCCCCGGTTTCGCCGATTTCGGTCCGCTGCAGATGGCGCAGGTCATCGGCGAAGTTGGCCAGCACGCCCAAACAGCTCACCAGGGCGTGCACGTAGTCGGTGATGTACTCGGGCGCCACCACCTGGGTCGCGTGTTCGCCGGGCTCCAGCCCCAGCCGGGCCAGGACCTCCCGCTCGAAGGCTTCGGGGTCCGGGAAAAACAGGGCACTCGCGTTATAAGCCCCTACCGCGCCGGCCATCTTGCCCCGCAGATTGGCCGCGGCCTGGCTCAACCGCTCCATGCGCTCCCCCAGCCGCGCCACATACTCGGCCACGGCGAAGCCAAAGGTGATGGGCACCGCGTGCTGGCCGTGGGTGCGCCCGATCTGCACCGTGTCCGCCTCCCGCCGGGCCAGGGCGATCCACGTGCGCAGCAGCCGGCCCAGGCGGGGCAGGAGCACTTCCCGGGTAACCGCCCGGTACTGCAGGGCCCGGGCGGTATCCAAGATGTCCATGGACGTGGCGGTAAAATGCACGTAGGGACGGGCTTCTTCCGGCAGCCGGTCCCGGATGGCATTGACCAGGGCCCGCACGTTGTGGCGGGTCTGCTGCTCCCGCTGGTACACTTCCGCCGGCGTCACCGCGGCCGCGGCCTGCCGCACCGCCTCGGCCACCGCCGGGCTGCACAGGCCCCGGGCGGCCAAGGTTTCCGTCAGGGCCACCTCCACCTGCAGCTGGTAGCGGACGAAGGCGTCCTCGGACAAGTACTGGCGCAGCTGGTCCGCCAGGGCCGGGTCGCTGACCCGGTAGCGATGATCCAACGGGCTGATGTTTTGAAACACGTAGGCTTCCACGGCGATTGCTCCTCCTTCGCCCTCTAAGTTCCTGGCAGCCGGGGCGATCCCTGCGTCTGGGCACCCCCCGGACATCCTGCATATTGTGTTAGCAACCACCACGCCCGATGCGGGGAGGTCCTCCCCTGTGAGCTGCCTGCTGATCTGCGGGGATCGCGCGCCCCATCCCGCCCTTCTCAAGCGGTTGCCCAGCTTTGTCGTTTCCGAGGATTTCCAGCCCGGGGACTGGACGTGCGTGGTCCGCTGGGGTGCCACCGCCGGTCCCGACGCAGGCCAGTGGGTGGTGAACGCCCGGGACGCCATCCGCAACGCCACGGGCCCCGATTGCCACGCGATCCTGCGCCTCAACAACATCCCGGCTGCCGGCGGGCTCGAGCCCCGCTGGCGGGTGCACACCTTTGACCTGCGCACCCTGGCCGTCCTGCAATGGTCGGGCCGCCGCCTGCGCCAAAGCAGCCTGGGCGGCTCCCGCCTGTTGGCCCGGGTGCGCCACCTGGGGCGCCGGGCCTGCTACGCGCTGGGCCTGCACTTTGGCGCGGTGGACATCGGCGTCACCCCGGGGGGGCAACTGGCGGTGGCCCGGGTCGTGCCCGCGCCGAGCCTGGACGCGCGCCTGGCCCGCCGCTGGGCCCACGCCATGGAAACCTACGCCGCGGCCGTGGCCGATGCCCAAGCCGCCGCGGCGGGCGCAACCCCAGGAAACGAGGTGGTGCTGGGCGCGGATCCCGAATTCATCCTGCGCAGCCGCAAAAGCGGCCGCACCGTCAGCGCGTCCCGCTTCTTCAGCCGCTGGGGCACGGTGGGGCTGGACCGGGCGTGTTTTGTGCGCAACGGGGTCCTCATCTATCCCCTGGCGGAAGTGCGGCCCGCACCCAGTCCCGACCCCCTGGAGCTGGTGGAAAACTTGCGCCGGGCCATCGCCAAAGCCGCCAGCACCGTGCGGGGCTACCGCATCAACTTCGAAGCGGGCGGCACGTCCCTGCGGCGCTTCACCATCGGGGGCCACGTCCACTTCAGCAACATTCGCCTGTCCACCGACCTGCTGCAGGCCCTGGACAACTACCTTGCCTTGCCCGTACTGTTTCTAGAAAACCCCAGAAGCTCCCGCCTGCGCCGACCCCGCTACGGGTTTCTCGGGGATTGGCGCTCCCAGCCCCACGGCGGGTTTGAATACCGCACCCCCGGCAGCTGGCTGATCTCGCCCCAGTACGCCCGGGCCGTCCTCTGCCTGGCCAAGGTGGTGGCCACCGACTACCCCCTGCTGCGCCGCAACGTCTTCTTGTCCGCCGACAATCAGCGGGCCTTTTACCGGGCCGACAAGCAGGCGCTCCGGCCCTACTTTCTCCAAATCTGGCGGGACCTGGAACGCACGCCGTCCTTTCAGGAATTCCGCCCGCACATCGATTTGATCCGGCAGATGGTGGCCGAAGAGCGGCGCTGGAACGAGCGGGTGGACTTGAAACGCCGGTGGTTGGCGGGCTGAACCGGAACACCCGCCGGCCCGCCTCCATAACATACACCAAGGTTGAGCCAGGAGGAGGAGCGTGATTGAGGTCATGAGCGCCTTGCGGGAAATCTTCGTCAAGGCCGTCTGCGCCCGGGGCAAGCGAGGCTTCGTGCGCACCCACCGGTTTCGAACCAAGTACCACCCCGAGGACCTGCTGGGCTGCCGCATCACCAACCACCGGGTCACGGCGGTGTTGACCGGCGGCGGCGGCGTGGCGGTGCAAGGATCCTACGACATCCACGTCTGGTACGCGTACACCGGCGACGGCAGCGACGGGGGCCGGGGCCGCGTGCACACCGCGGTGGCCGTCCAATCGGTGGAGTTTGACGAGCACCTGCCCGTGCAGTACTTGACCGGGTCCGCCGGCGCGGTCCTGCACCCTGAGTGCCGGGTCGCGTGCACCCGCCAGCCCCGGGCCCGGGAGATCGCCCTGGACGCGGACGGCGTCGTCCAGGTGCTGGTGGAGGACGGCTACGCGGCCGAGGTCATCGGGGAAACCACCTTGTGGGTGCCGGTGTACGCGGGGGTCGGCTCCAGCGGCGACGACAAGAAGATGCTGGAGCTGTGGGAAATGATGGACAGCGAGCTGGACGATGAGTTCGAGGACGACCTGGCCGAGGACGAGTTCGACGCCGGGACCGAGCACGAGCTCAAGGAGGAAGAAGTCAGCCGCTGACGCGGCGGCCGCGGGTGCGCCGGGCCCGGTCCGGAAGGCCGCGCGGGAAAGGGGAAACCCCACAGGATGCCCGTTGTTCACCCCGTCCTTATCGGCGGCACCCCCCAGCCGGGCCGCCGGGAAGTCCTCGTGCCCGCATCGCTGGCGGCCCGGCTCCAGCTGACCGGCGGCGAGATCCACCTGGGCGCGGGCCCTTTGCGGGAGCCGGCCAGGGCGGTCATCGCGCAGGACCGGCCCGGACAGCAGACTCCCCAGGTGCTCATGGATCCCGAGCTCCTGGGCCGGCTGCATGTGCCCCCTGGGGCGCGGCTGCACATGCGCTGGGACCCGGAAAAGCGCCTCCTCATCCTCGGGCCCTTTGTGGGCATTCTGGCGCTGCGGGTCCGAGGCGGCGGGCTGTACGGCGAGCACGACCCCTTTTTCCGGGCCCTCACCCGCTGGGGCGAACGCATGGCGGTGGGCGCCTACATGTTCGGACCTCGGGACGTGAACTGGGAGAGGCGCTGCATCCACGGCTACACCTATGCGGGGGTGTGGCCCCTGGGCCGCTGGCGGCGGGGCGTGTTCCCTTTCCCTGACGTGGTATATGACCGCCTGCAGACCCGCCGCGCGGAGTGGAGCGCGCCCTACGTCCGCTTTCGGGAACGGCTGGCCCGCCACGTGCCCGTATGGTTCAACGCGATGGGCTTCTTTGACAAGTGGCGCATGCACCAGGAGCTGTCCAAAAGCCCGGTGCTGGCCCGGCTCCTGCCGCATACCGAGCGCTACAGCGGTCCGGCGCAGCTGGAGCGGTTTCTGCGCACCAGCCGATCGGTGTTCCTGAAGCCCATTGGCGGCAGCCTGGGGCTGGGCATCATCTGCGTACGCCGCACCGGCTCCGGCTACGCCGTGGCGTACCAGTTGAAGGACCGGGCCGTGGTGTACCCCGTCGGGAACCTGGCGCGGGTGGGCAGGTTGGTGGCCCGGGCCGTGGGCCACCGCCCCTACATTATCCAGGAAGGCTTGCCCCTGGCCACTTGGCGGGGCCGGCCCATCGACGTGCGCATCCTCGTGCAGCGGACCGCCGGGGGCCAGTGGACCTTGACCAAGATGTACGTTCGCATCGCGGCGCCGGGCAGCTTTACCGCCAACTTGAGCCGGGGCGGCCAGGGCGCGCGGCCCGGCCCCGTCTTGCGCCGGGTCTTTGGCGCCCGCCACGCGGCCCTTCTGCGGCAGCTGCACGCCACGGGCCTGCAATGCGCCCGGGAAATGGAGAACCTCCTCCAGGGCACCGTCGGCGAGCTGGGGATTGATCTCGGGATCGACCGGCGCGGGCGCCTCTGGCTCATCGAAGTGAACTCCAAGCCCTTTCTGCAGATGACCCGGGAAGCCGGCTCGCCCCGCACCTTGGCGCTGTCCGTACAGCGGCCGCTGCGCTTTGCCCGGTACATGGCCGGTTTTGAGGAAGCGGAGCCGGCGCCGCGGCCCGTCCCGGCGGAGACAGGGGCCGGAGCATGAAAAGAGGAAGCGAGGGGAAAGGATGGGCCGGGCGGTCTTGGGCATACTAACCACCTATCCCGACGGATCCTCGGTGCGGGGGCCCCGCTGGCCCCAATGGCGCACCTTTGCGGAGCTCATCCGCTGCGGGCGGGAACAAGGGGTCTTGGTGTACGTCTTTTCGCCGGACGGCGTGGACTGGCGCCGGCGGCAGGTGCTGGGATGGCGGGCCAGCGCCCAGGGCCCGCGCCACTGGGTGGCCCGCTGGTTTCCCATGCCCGATGTGGTCTACAACCGGGTCCCCACCCGGACAGCGGAAAGCCGGCCCGCGGTGCGCCAATGCCTGCGCCGATTCCAGCGGGAGCTGGACGGACGCGTCTTCAATCCCCACTACCTGAACAAGGCCATGCTCGGCCGGGCCCTAGGCCACGATCCGGAGCTTGCAGCGCACCTGCCCGCCACCATCCCGCTGCGGGACCCGGTCGGGCTGCGGCGCTTCGTGGAGGAGCACCGGCGGGTGTACCTCAAGGCGGTGGGCGGCAGCCTGGGCAACGGCACCATGGACATCACACCCGTGGGCGGGGGGCGCTGGCGCTTGCGCTACAATCCCGGTCCCGGCCGCACCCGCACCGCGTACCTGCCTTCCTTTGGCGCCCTGTGGGAAGCCGTTCTGCGGTTGGTGCGGGGCCGCCCGTACCTGGCCCAGCAGGCCATCGCCCTGGCCCGGGTCCAGGGCCGGCCCTTTGACTTGCGCCTCTTGGTGCAAAAGCAGCCCGACGGCCAGTGGCGCTGCACCGGCGGTGCGGCCCGGGTGGCGGGCCCCGGACAGATCACCACCCACGTGCCCCGGGGGGGCCGCCGCATGGCCATGGACGCGGCCCTGGCGGCCGCGTTTGGGCCCGCGGCGGCCCGGGAGCTGGCCCAGCGGGCGGCGGCCCTGGCCCAGCAAGCGGCCCGGGCCATGGAGGCCGCCTTGGGGCGGGAGTTCATGGAGATGTCCCTGGATCTGGGGATCGACGAGCAGCAGCGGCTGTGGATCTTCGAGCTCAACTCCAAGCCGCTGCGGTTCGATGAAAAGGACATCCAGCGCCGCTGGGTCCAGAACTTGATCCAGTACGTGCAGGCCCTGGCCGGTTCCGCGCGGTGGGCCGGCCAAGGGGACCCAGGCCGCGGCCGCGCAGGCACCCCCGCGGGGGCCCTGGCCCGCAGGCCGCGACCCCGGGCGGTCCACCGGCCGCCGGACCCGGCCTCCGGCCCCGAGGAAGCGCCCTTCAGAAGTGCTGGAAACCTCCTGCCGGCAGCGGCTGGAGCTCACCGTCCCGCCGGCGCAGCATCACGCCCTGGCTCGCGTCCACAATTTCGCCAATGACGGTGTAGGTGGTGCCCGATCCCGGCAGGACGTGGGTGCCCGTGCGGTAGCGGGACATGGTGAAGAGCAGCTCGTAATCTTCCCCGCCGCCCAGGGCCAGGGCCAGCGGATCCAGTCCAGCGGCCTGGGCCACCCGGCGCACATCGTCGGAGATGGGCAAGGCCGCCTCGTCGATGATGGCCCCCACCCCGCTGGCGGCGCACAGGCGTCTCAGATCGCCCGCGAGGCCGTCGCTCAGGTCGATGGCCGCGGTGGCCAGCCCCTGGCTCAACTCTCGCCCGGCCTCCAGCCGGGGCGTCGGGCGCGTGTGCCGGTGCCAAAGGCGCGTCCGGGTATCGGCGGGCACCGGCAAGTCCGGCCGCTGAAGCAGGATCAAGCCCGCCGCCGCGTCGCCCAGGCGGTGGGTGACGCAGACGCGGTCCCCCACCAGCGCGCCGCTGCGCAAGAGCAGCCGGCCCTCCTCCACCTCTCCCAGCAGCGCGACGCTGATGGTCAGCACCGGCGCCCGGACCGTATCGCCGCCCACCACGGCGGCCCCGCTGGCCGCGCCCTCATCGCTCAACCCTTCGTACAGCCGCTGGACCGCGTGGACGCTGGCGGCGGGCGGCACCCCCAGGGCCACCACCGCAAAGGTGGGCAGCCCCCCCATGGCCGCGATGTCGCTGACGTTGACGGCCATGGCCTTGCGGCCCAAGGCGTAAGGGTCCGTCCCGGGGAGGAAATGCACCCCCTCCACCAGCATGTCAGTGGTGAACAACGTGTACCAGCCCGGCCGGCCCCGCATCACCGCCGCGTCGTCGCCGATGCCGGCGACGAGCCCCGGCCGCGCCCGCTGGTAGCGGCGCAGCTGCTCGATGAGGCCAAATTCGCCCAGGTCTTTCACCAAAGGGTTCATCCCAAGGCACGGCTCCCCCGCTGCTCCAGCGGCACGCCCGCCCTGCACAGGGGGCAGGCGTCCGGCTCCCAACTGGGGGCGTCCAGGGAAACCAGATATTCCACCGGCACGCCCAAGTCCAGCGCCCGCCCGCCGCTGCGGTCGGCCAAGAGCGCCACGCCCACCACGAGGGCGCCGGCCTTGCGAGCCACCGCCAAGGCTTCCCGCACCGATCCCCCGGTGGTGACCACGTCCTCCACCACCAGGCAGCGCTCCCCTGGACGCAGCTGAAACCCCCGGCGCAAGGTCAGCTGGCCGGCTTCTCGCTCCGCGAAGACGGCGCGCACCCCCAGCTGCCGGGCCATCTCGTAGGCCACGATGATGCCGCCCACCGCGGGGCCCAGCACCACCTGAACGCCCGCGTCCCGAAACCGCTCGGCCAGGCGGCCCAGGAGCCCGGCCGTCAAGTCCGGCCGCTCCAAGAGGCGAAACTTCTCCACATACGTGTCGCTGTGCCGGCCCGAGGTCAGCAGAAAGTGCCCCTTGAGCACCGCCCCGCAGGCCAAGAGCGTCTGCATCGCTTCATCCTGAAACACCGCCGAACCCCCTCGCGACAGATCGGATCCCTCCCAGCCGCGGCCAGGCCACCGGGGCGCGACAACGCCCCCGGGTCCGGCCTAGTCCTGGTCTTGGCGGCTTTGGCCCAACACCGCCTGCAGCTCGTCCCGCATGCGCAGCGCGGCCCGGCGGGCCGCCGCGGCATAGTCCTCGGCGGTGCCGGGTTCGCCGGGGCGTTCCCGCCGCCAGGCGTACAGGATGTCCCGGGCCGAGTTGACCAGCGCCCCCCGGCCGTCGGCGGCAAAGGCCGCGGCGGCCTCCCGGGCCCCCGCCCCTTGCGCGCCGTAGCCGGGCACGAGCAATAGGACCCCGGGCATCTGCCGGCGCAGGCGGGCCAACTCTTCGGGCCCCGTGGCCCCCACGACCGCGCCCACCGGACCGTAGCCGTCGGCCCGGGGCATACCCTGATTCCACTGCACCACCAACTGGGCGACCCGCTGGGCCAACGTCACCGGCGGGTCCCCGTGGCCGGGACTTGTTCCGGGGCCCGGGTCCACCGGCAAGTCCTGCAGTTCCGCGCCCGAGGGATTGGACGTGCGCACCAGCACAAAGACGCCCTTGCCCCCCTTCCGGCACGCTTCCAGAAAGGGCGCCATGCTGTCGCTGCCCAAGTAAGGGTTGACGGTGAGCGCATCGGCCTCCAGCCCCGACGGGCACCCCTGCCACCCGCCTGCTTGCCCGCCGGCCCCCGCCGGTGCCGCGGCGACAGGGGCCGGCTCGGGGCCGGGCCCGCCCAGGTACGCCCGGGCGTAGGCTGCCGCGGTGGAGCCGATGTCGTTGCGCTTGCCGTCAACGATGACCAAGAGCCCCTGCTCACGGGCGTAGGCGATGGTCTCTTCCAGGGCCTGCAGGCCCGGCCAGCCCAGCTGTTCGAAAAAGGCCAGCTGCGGCTTGACGGCGACGGCGATGTCGTGCACGGCGTCGATGATGAGCCGGTTGAAGGCCGCCACCGCCCGGGCAGCCGCCTGCCGCGGGTCGTCGCTCTGGCGCCGGCCCCAATTCATCAGGTCGGGGGGCAGCAGCTCGGGCCGGGGGTCGAGGCCCACCACCACCGGCCCGCCCTTTTGGGCTACGGCCGCCAGCACCCGCGCCGGAAACGGCGGGATCCCCCTCATGCCATCACCCGCCCTTCCCGCACGACCCAGCGGCCGCCCACCATGGTGGCCACGGGCCAACCCTGGAGCCGCCAGCCCGCCAAGGGCGTGTTGCGGCTGCGGGACCACCCTTGGGCGGGATCGTAGACCCGCTCGGTGTTCAGGTCGATGACGGTCAGATCCGCCGGGGATCCGGGGGCCAAGGTGCCGCCGGGCAGGCCCAGCGCCCGGGCCGGGTGATGGCTCAGGCGGGCGATGACCTCCCCCAAGGACAACTGTCCCGCGGCCACGACCCGGGTCACAAGAAGGGGCAGCGCGGTTTCCAGACCGATGATCCCAGGCCGCGCCCGGTCAAACTCTACCTGCTTTTCCTCCAGGGTGCAGGGGCTGTGGTCCGTGGCGATGCAGTCAATGGTGCCGTCCCGCAAGCCTTCGATCAGGGCGGCCGCGTCCGCGGCCGTCCGCAGGGGCGGGCGCAGCCGCCAATGGGCGTCATCGGGCTCCACATCGGCATCGGTCCACACCAGATGGTGGGGCGTCACGTCGGTCGTCACCGCTACCCCGCGGGCCTTGGCGGCGCGGATGAGGGCGACGCTGCCCGCGGTGCTCACGTGGGCAATGTGCAGCCGGGCTCCAGTAAGTTCGGCCAGCAGCAAGTCCCGCGCGACGACGATTTCCTCCGCGGCCGCCGGGACGCCCGGCAAGCCGTGCACCGTCGCGTGGAAACCTTCGTGCATGACGCCCGGCCCGGCTAGGTCCGCGTCCTCGCAGTGGACCACCACCGGCAGTTCCCACAGGCGGGCATACTCCAGCGCCCGTCGCAGCACGCCCGCCCGGGCGATGGCCCGCGGACCGTCCCACAGGGCCACCGCGCCCGCGTCCTTGAGCTCCCCCATTTCGGTCAGCTCATCGCCGCGGCCACCCTTGGTGATGGCCGCCAGCGGGTAGACCCGGACGACGCCCTCCCGCCGGGCCCGCTCCCGCACAAAGCTCACCCATCCGGCGTCGTCGATGACGGCCTCGGGGCCGGCCCAGACGCACACCGCGGTGAAGCCGCCCGCGGCCGCGGCCCGGGTCCCGGACCCGATGGTTTCCGCCTGCTCCCGCCCGGGTTCCCCCAGATCGGCCCGGAGGTCGATGAACCCCGGCGCCACCACGTGGCCCGTGCAGTCCACGGTTTCGCCGGCCTCGTCCAAGTCCTTGCCCAGGGCCGCGACGTGGCCGTCGGCCACCAGCACGTCCAGCACCTCATCGATGCCCTGGGACGGATCCACCACCCGGCCGCCTTTAAGCAGCCATCGCATTCCCGCGCCCCCCCATCAGCAGGAAAAGCACGGCCATGCGTACCGCGACGCCGTTGGTCACCTGATCGTGCACCCGGGCCCGGGGGTCGTCCACGGCTTCCTGCACGATCTCCACGCCCAGGTTGGCGGGCCCGGGATGGAGGATGAGCGCGTCGGGGCGCAACAGGTCCAGGCGCTCCCGGGTCAGGCCAAAGCGGCGGGTGTATTCCCTGAGGCTCGGGATGAGCGCGGTGTGCTGGCGCTCCCGCTGGATGCGCAAGATGTTGACCACATCGACCTCGGGGAGAACTTGATCCAGATCGTGGCTGACGGCTACCCCCAGCTGCTCCAGGCCCGGCGGGATCAGGGTGGGCGGGCCCACCACGGTGATGCGGGCCCCCAGGGTGCGCAGGCCCCAGATGTTGGAGCGGGCGACGCGACTGTGGAGAATATCCCCCACGATGGCCACGTGCAGGCCCGCCACATGGCCCTTGGCCTCGCGAATGGTGAACAGGTCCAGCAGGGCTTGGGTGGGATGCTCGTGCATGCCGTCGCCCGCGTTGATGACCGCGGCCCCGATGGTGCGGGCCAACAGGGCCGGCGCCCCCGCCGAAGGGTGGCGGATGACGACGATGTCGGCGCCCAGGGCCGCCAAGGTCCTGGCCGTGTCCGTCAGGCTTTCGCCCTTGACGACGCTGGACGCGGGCACCGAGATGTTGACCACGTCTGCGCTCATCCACTTGCCCGCCAGTTCGAACGAGGTGCGGGTGCGGGTGCTGGGCTCATAAAACAGGTTGACCATCACCTGCCCCCGCAGGGTGGGCAGCTTCTTGACGTCCCGGCCGAAGATGTCCTTGCAGGCCACGGCCGTGTCCAGCACTTGCTGGATGTCGGCCGCGCTCAGATCCCGCATGCGGATCAGATGCCTGCGCGCCCAGGCCATGCCTGTCCCCTCC
This sequence comes from Limnochordales bacterium, assembly GCA_035304545.1. Lineage (GTDB taxonomy): Bacteria > Bacillota > Limnochordia > Limnochordales > ZCTH02-B6 > ZCTH02-B6. The sequence goes on from DATGPV010000054.1 coordinate 95,433, forward strand.
TCCGCTCCTTACGACCCAGAAACCGCCGCGCCTTCGGCGGACGCGCCGCCGGCTTCCCCGGCCGCGGCCGCCTCCGCCTGGGGCAGCAGCGCGTTGAGCACCACCCCGATGATCGTGGCCAGGGCCATGCCGTGGAGCTCGAAGGGCCCCAACCGGATGGCCGCGCCGCCGATGCCCACTACCAGGATGACGGAAGCGATGATGAGATTGCGCTTGTGCGACAGGTCGACCCGGCTTTCCACCAAGGTGCGCACGCCCGAGGCGGCAATGGTCCCGAAGAGCAGGATGGCCACTCCGCCCATGACCGGGGCCGGCACCGTTTGGATCAAGGCCCCCAGCTTGGGGATGAAGGACAGGGCCATGGCCAGCACCGCTGTCAAGGCGATGACCCGCACCGCGAACACCCGGGTGATGGCCATCACGCCCACGTTTTCGCCGTAGGTGGTGTTGGGGGGGCCGCCCACTAGACCCGCTAAGGCCGTGGCCAGGCCGTCGCCCAGCATGGTCCGGTGGAGGCCGGGCTTCTCATAAAAGTCCCGGCCTGCGATGCGGCTCAGCACGAACACGTCCCCCAGATGCTCGGCCATGGTGACCACGGCCACCGGAGCCATGATGCTGACGGCCCCCAGGCTGAAACGGGGCAACGTGAAGCCGGGCACCCCCAGCCAGGCGGCTTCCCGCACCGGCGTGAAATCCACCAGCCCCAGCAGGGCGGCGGCCACGTAGCCGCCGACCACGGCCACGAGAACCGGGATCATGGACAGCCAACCCTTAAGCAGCAGCGCCGCGCCGACGGCCAGGGCCAGGGTGATCAGGGCCGCCTGCACGTTGGGGTCAGCCAAGGTGACGCCGTCGCCCACCAGGCCGGCCATGTCCAGGGCCACCGGCGCCAGCCCCAGTCCGATGACCATGATGACGGGCCCCACCACCACCGGCGGCAGCAGCCGGCGCAGCCAGCCCACCCCGCTCAGCGCGATGAAGGCCGCGACCACCGCGTAGACCAACCCCGCGGCCACCGTGCCCCCCAAAGCGTAGGGCAGCCCCCACTGATCCGCGGCGATGACAAAGCTCAAAGGAGCGATGAAGGCGAAGGAGGAGCCCAAGTAAGCCGGGACTTGGCCGCCCGTGATCAAGATGAAGAGCAGCGTCCCGGCTCCCGAGGAGAACAGCGCCACGGCGGGGCTCATGCCCGTCAGCGCCGGCACCAGCACCGTCGCGCCGAACATGGCAAACAGGTGCTGCACGCTCAGGGGCAGCATCTGCCCCAGCGGCAGGCGGGCGTCCACATCTACAACCGGCGTTCTTGTCACTGGGTTTTGCCTCCCTTGTCTGCGGTCCCGTCGGCCGGCACCTGGATGACCACCTCATCCCGCCCGTCGATCTCCAGCAGGCGCACGCTGACCACTTCCTGGCGGGATGTGGGCAAGTTCTTGCCGACAAAGTCGGCCCGGATGGGCAGCTCCCGGTGGCCCCGGTCCACCAGCACCGCCAGCTGGATCCGGCCGGGGCGCCCCAGATCGATGAGGGCGTCCAGTGCGGCCCGGGCGGTGCGGCCCGTATAGAGCACGTCGTCCACCAACACGATGGTGCGGCCGGTGATGTCATAGGGGATGTCGGTGCGGCGCACGATGGGTTGGTGGGCGATGGTGGTGAGATCGTCCCGGTACAAGGTGATGTCCAGCACCCCCACCGGCACCCGCACGCCCTCGATCTGCCGGATCTGCTCCGCCAGCCGCCGGGCCAGGGGCACGCCCCGGGTGTGGATCCCGACGATGCCCAGCTTCTCGGTGCCGGCGTTGCGCTCCAGCACTTCGTGGGCGATGCGGGTGAGGGCCCGGCGCAGGGCCGCCGCATCCATCACCTGGACCTTGTCCACGAAGGCCACAAACCCCACTCCTTTCTGCGGGCACTCCCTGGCCGCCGGCCGGCGCGCCCGGCCCCGGGCAACAAAAAAACTTCTTGCCCCCGGCAAGAAGTCGTTCACACGCGCCGCGCGGGTGCGCGCCCCGCGCCTTAGCATCTTTGCACTTGTGACGGCTCCTTGCCGGCCTCACGGGACCGACTTAAAGGATGCCCTTTCCGTTTGCCATCAGTGTAGTGGATGGGCCGGCCTGGTGTCAACCACCGTCCGCGCCGCTGCCGGCCTTTTGGCCGCGCAAGTCCTTGAGCACCATCTCCATGTGCTCGGGCAAAGGCGCCACAAAGGTGAGCCACGCCCCGGTGCGGGGATGGCGGAAGCCCAGGCGGCGGGCGTGGAGGCACTGCCCCTGCAGGGGCCAAGGCGAGGACCGGCCCCCGTAGACCCGGTCCCCCAGCACCGGATGGCCCAGGTGGGCCAAATGCACCCGGATCTGGTGGGTGCGGCCTGTCTGCAGGATCAGGCGCATGTACGTGTAATCAGGAAACCGCTCCAGCACCTCGTACTCGGTGATGGCCGGCCTCCCCCCGGCCACCACGGCCATGCGCTTGCGATGCACCGGGTGGCGCCCGATGGGCGCGTCGATGCGGCCCCGGTGGGCCCGCACCTGGCCGTGCACGATGGCCACATACTCCCGGAGCACCTCCCTGGCCTGCAGCTGCCGGGCCAGGGAGATATGGGCCATGTCGTGCTTGGCCACCGCCAACAGGCCCGAGGTGTCCTTGTCCAGCCGGTGGACGATGCCGGGCCGCTCCTGGCCGCCGATGCCCGACAAGCCCGGGCTGTGGGCCAGAAGGGCATTGACCAGCGTCCCGGCCCGGTTGCCGGCCGCCGGGTGCACCACCATCCCCTGGGGCTTGTTGACCACGATGATGTCGTCGTCCTCATAGACGATGTCCAGCGGGATCTTCTCGGGGAGGGCCTCCATCGGTTCCGGCGGCGGAATGTCCACCAGGATGTACTGGCCCGGCCGCACCCGCTGGCTGGCGCTGGCGGGCTCGCCGTCCACCCACACCAGCCCCATGTCGATGAGCCGCTGCACGAAGGCGCGCGACGGCCCTACGCCGGCCGCGGCCAACCAGCGGTCCAGCCGCTCCGCTGGCGCGTCCTCGGGCACCACCAATTCCTTACGCTCCACGGTGACCCTCCGGTGCCTTGGCCCCGTCGGGTGAGCCGGATCCTGAAGGGCCTCCGGCGCCTTCGGGCTGACCGGGCGCATCCCGGCCCAGGAGGACGTACCCGATGAGGACGGCCACCCCCGTCACGATCGCGATATCCGCCACATTGAACACCGGCAGCACCAGAATGTCGATAAAGTCCACCACCGCACCCCGGAACACCCGGTCCATCAGATTGCCCGCGGCTCCGCCCAAGCCTGCCGCGATGGCCAGCTGCATCCCCCGGGGCAGCCGCCTGATGTCCCGCCGCCGCCACCACGCGTACAGCAGGACCAGCACGGTGCCCGCGATGAGGAAAACTTGCTGATATGGGAACAACCCAAAGGCGGCCCCCGGGTTGTGGACGCGGGTGATGTAGAGCAGCCCGGGCATCACAGCGCGCGCTTCGCCCGGGGCCAGCTGGCGGACGACCCACCCTTTGGCGAGCTGGTCCAGCAGCACCACCGCCAGCCCGACGGCCATCAAGCGCAACGGGCCCGGACCTCCTGTCAGCGTGCTCCCCAAATTTTAGCATACGCCTGGGAGGCCAAACAACCAGTGCGCGGTCGTGCTCACGGTTCGGTCTGGGGCGACCCTTGGCGGGGCGTCATGGGGTCAACGTCCGGGTCTTCCTCCCCAGGCGTGTCCTGAGGGCTGTTGGACGTGCCAAAGCGGGCCAGCTCCCGCCACGCATCCCCGCCGTCCCAGCCGGTACCGGTGCCGAAGCTGCGGCCAAAAGGCGGGGACAGCGCCTCCTCCTCCGCCGGCCGGCGGTCCGGCCGGCCGCCCGGCCCGCGCCCTGCGCCCGGAATACCTTCCGGGCCCAGGCCTGCACCCGCTTCGCCCTCCTCGGCCGCGGCCTGGCACGGCGCACACCGGGTGGCCGCGGGCACGGCCCGCAGGCGCTCGGGCGGGATCGGCCGGCCGCACCGCTCGCACAGGCCGTAGCGGCCGGCTTCCAGCCGCTCCAGGGCCCGCTCCACTTGGGCCAGCCGCTCCCGGGTATGCTGCAAGAGCCCCAGATCTGCCTGCCGGGCCGCGAGTTCGCTGCCCAGGTCCGCGGGATGTTGATCATAGAGGGACAGCTCGCCGATGCCGCCTGTTTCGGCATCGGTCCATCCCCAGCTCCGCAGGACCTCCAGGGAGCGCTGGAGCCGCCGCCGCTCCGTCATGAGCCGCGCCCGCAGGCGCGCCTGCTGGTCCTTCTCCAATACCACGTCCGGTCTCCCGCCTCGCGCGGCGGCCGGACCGGCTTACGGGCGGGCCAGTTCGCCCTGGACGATGCGGGTGATCTCGGCCACAAACTCGCCGATGACGGGCAGGTTGAGCATGGCCAGCCGGCCCAGCAGGTAGAGGAACAGGGCGCCGATGAGGGTGAACCCCACCGCAATGCCAAAACCCCGGGCTACGCCCGAAGTAAAGCTCAAGAGCACCATGCGCCGGGGGGACCGGTAGAGCTCGATGAGCTCCGCCAGGCTGTGCCGTTCCATCAGGGTCAGCAAACCCTCGATGCGCACCAGCAGCTTCTCCACCAGCTTTTGGTTGATGGCCTCCCGCATCGCCGCCGCTCCGATCGCCGCGGTAAAATGGCTTGCTGCCCTTGTAGGATTCCCCCCGGGGTTTACGCGCCATGCCCGTAATCGCGCTCCACCACCGCCGCGCACCGCGGGCACAGCTGGGGATGGGCCGCGACCGTGCCCACGCCCTCAGACCAGCGCCAGCAGCGGGCGCAGCGGGCGCCGGGGGCCCGTTCCACCACCACGGCCACCGCCGCGGCCTCATCCCGCAGCGCGCCCGCCGGTGCCGCCGCGTCGGGCGGATGGACCCGCACCGCGGACACGATGAAGGCCTCGGCCAGCTGCTCCGTGGTAAAGCCTTGCAGGTGCGCGGCCGCCCCCGCCGCCGGATACAGTTCCACCGCGGCTTCGGTGGACGCGCCGATCAGCTTGGCGTTGCGGGCCGCCTCCAAGGCCTTGGCCACCACCCGGCGCACGGCCAACAGCTGCTCCCACTTTTCCAGCAGAGCCTGTTCTTCCGGCGTTTCCTCCGGCGGCTCGGCCCAGGTGGTCAGGTGGACGCTCTCCTCCTCCCGGGCGTGCTCGGGCAAGTGCTGCCAGATCTCATCGGCGGTGAAGGCCAAGACCGGGGCGATGAGCTTGGTCAAGGTGACCAGGATTTCGTACAGGGCCGTCTGCGCGGAGCGCCGCGCCCAGGACGCAGGCCCTTCGCAGTAGAGGCGATCTTTGAGGGCGTCCAGGTAAAAGCCGCCCATGTCCACCGCGCAGAAATGGTGCACCTGGTGAAAGACCACGTGATACTCGTAGTCCCGGTAGGCCTGGATGGCCCGGCGGGCCAGCCGCCGCAGGCGCAGGATGGCCCAGCGGTCCAGCTCTGCCATCCGTTCCAGAGGCACGCGATCCTTCTCCGGGTCAAAGTCCGCGGTGTTGCCCAACAAAAACCGGGCCGTGTTGCGGATGCGCCGGTACACCTCGGCCAGCTGCTTGAGGATGTTGTCCGAGATGCGCACATCGCCCCGGTAATCCACCGACGCCGCCCACAGCCGCAGCACGTCGGCGCCGTAGGTGTCCACCACCGCTTGGGGCTCCACCACGTTGCCCAGGGACTTGGACATCTTGCGGCCTTCCTCGTCCACCACGAAACCATGGGTCAAGACGGACCGGTAGGGAGCCTCGCCCCGGGTGGCCACCGATGTGAGCAGCGACGACTGGAACCAGCCCCGGTGCTGATCGCTGCCTTCCAGGTACATGTCCGCCGGCCAGCGCAGTTCGGGCCGCTCCGTGAGCACCGCGGCATGGGACGAGCCCGAGTCAAACCAGACGTCCATGATGTCCTTTTCCTTGTCAAATTCGGTGCCGCCGCAGTGGGGACACGCCTTGCCCGCGGGCAGAATCTCGCGGGCATCCCGGATGAACCACGCGTCGGAGCCTTCCCGGCGGAACAGGCCGGCCACCGCGGCGATGGTTTCCTCGTCGATGAGGTGCTGGCCGCAGCCCCGGCAGAAGAAGATGGGGATGGGGACCCCCCACACCCGCTGTCGGGAAATGCACCAGTCGGCCCGCTGGGCCACCATATTGCTGATGCGCTCCTCGCCCCAGGGCGGGATCCACTGCACCTGGCGGATGGCCGCCAAAGCCGCCTCCCGAAAACCTTCCACCGAGGCAAACCACTGCTCGGTGGCGCGGAAGAGAACCGGATTGCGGCAGCGCCAGCAGTGGGGGTACTGGTGCTCCACGTCGGCGCGAGCCAACAGCCGCCCGCGGTCGGCCAGGTCGTCGATGATGGCCGCGTTCGCCTCGGTCACCCTCTGGCCCGCGTAGGGTCCGGCGTCCGCGGTAAATCGCCCCTGCCCGTCCACGGGCGCCAGGATGGGCAGCCCGTAGCGCTGCCCCACCTCGTAGTCCTCCAGGCCGTGACCGGGGGCTGTATGGACGCATCCGGTTCCCTGATCCAACGTTACGTGTTCGCCCAGGATGATGGGGCTTTCCCGGTCAAACAGCGGGTGGCGGGTGACGACGCCCTCCAACTCCTGCCCGCGGAACTGCTGCCGGACGCCCCGGACCGTGAGCTGCGCGGCCTGGGCCACCTGCGCGACGAGCCCTTCGGCCATCAGGAGCAACCCCCGGTCGGTGTCCGCCAGGACATAGGTGAACTCGGGGTGCAGCGCGATGGCCATGTTGGCCGGGATGGTCCACGGCGTGGTGGTCCACACGGCCACGGCGCTGCCCTCGGGCAAGCGGCCCTTGCCGTCCACTACGGCGAAGGTGAAAAAGACCGAGGGGGAGCGGTGATCCCGGTACTCGATCTCGGCCTCGGCCAGGGCCGTCTCGCAATGGGGGCACCAGTACACGGGCTTGAGGCCCCGGTAGATGTAGCCCTGCCGGGCCATCTCGCCAAAGACTTCCACTTGCCGGGCTTCATATTCCGGGCTCAAGGTCAGGTACGGGTTTTCCCAGTCCCCCCAAACGCCCAGGCGCTTGAACTGCTGCCGGTGCACGTTGACGTAGTGCAGCGCGTACTCTTTGCAGCGGCGGCGGAACTCCACGGGGTCGATGGCGTGCCGGTCGAGGCCGTGGGCGGTGATGATGGCGTGCTCGATGGGTAGGCCGTGGGTGTCCCAGCCCGGCACGTAGGGGCTGTGGTAGCCGTCCATGCTATGGGAGCGAACGACGATGTCCTTCAGGATCTTGTTGAACGCCGTCCCGATGTGGATGTCGCCGTTGGCATAGGGCGGTCCGTCGTGCAGGATCCAGACGGGACGGTTTTGGGCGCGCCCCAGCTCCTGCAGGCGCTGGTACAGCCGCTGTTCCTCCCAGCGCCGCAGGAACTCGGGCTCCCGCTGGCTCAGCTGGGCCCGCATGGGAAACTGGGTGCGCGGCAGCTGCAGCGTCTTTTGGTAATCAACGGTCTTGGCCGAATCCATCGCACGGGCACCTCCTGCCACCCGCCGGCCCGCCGCCCGGCGGGCGGCGGCGAGTAAAAAAGCCCGTCCCCTCTAAGGGACGGGCTGCTCTTCCCGCGGTACCACCCTTGTTGGACGCGCGCCCTTGAGGCGGCGCGTCCCCCTCGTGATGCCGGTAACGGCGGCCGCCGGCCCAGCCTACTCGCCTCCCGGGCAACAGTCCCTCCCAGGGCTTTCGGTGAGCAGCTCCGGGGTGATCTTCGGCGGGCGGTCAGCCGCCGGGCTTCCACCCTCCCCGGCTCGCTGGGGCCTTCCAGCCCCGCCTACTCTCCCCTTCATCGCCTGTCGCCAAAGGGCCTAGGTTCGCCATCGGGCGCGGGCGGCCCCGCCTCAGTCGGCCGCCTGCTCTTCGCCCTGCGCCGGCCCGGCGCCCGCAGTTTCGCCGCCGCCGGCTGCGGGATCCTCCACCGCGGACGGAACCGTCGCCGCCGCCGGCTGCCTGGGCGCCGCGGTCATATGGATGACCACGTAAAAGGCCCCCAGGGTCAGCAGCGCGGCAGAGATGATCTTGCCCACGGGCGAAGCGTCGATAACGATCAACGCCCAGGCAAACATCGCGTAGCCCAGGATCAACCCCACAACGGTGATGAGGTAGGACAAGTCCAGGCGATCCAAAAGCGACGGCGGTGCCACGACCAGCTCCCCGCCGGATCCCGTTTCTGCCGCCAGGCGCTGCGGTCGGAACATGCCTTGCGGATCCAGGGAAGCCTCGCTGAAATCAAAGGTGGTCGTGGCGCAACCTTGCGGGCAATCGAAACGCCAGACGTTGTAGTAAAGCACCGGGCGTCCCTGGCCGGTGACCGTCCGCTGGGTCGTGCGCTCCGCGACCATGCGGCTGCCGCACGCAGGGCAATACCTTTTTCGGGACAAAGCCCTCCACCTCACGCGTAGACCAATCGATGCAACCCTGTATACAGCATAAGTACTACATCTGAAAGGGCCTTGTCAACCGGCCCTCCGGCCCCTTTGGCCGGGGATGGGCCCTTGGGCCGCTCCCCTCACCGGTCCACCGTCTCTTCCTGGCCCACCAGTTCCTCGAGGGCCGCGTCCACTTCCCTGTACAGCTGCAAAAACTCAGGGGAAGAACGGTCGGTGGCCAATAGCCGCAGGAACTTCTCCTGGACTTCCGCCTCTCTGGCCTCTACGCTGGGGGCCTCCAGCCGGACCTGTCCCGTCGCCGCCACCGTGCCCATGGCTTGCACCTCCCGGCGCCGCGCAATTTCCGGCTGCCCCTGGACCGGGGCGCCGGCCGTGCCGCCTTCTCCCGTGCCTGTAGGTTTTCCTGCCGTCGGTTTCCTACAGTCACCGGTACAGCGGTTACCTTTTCCACACGATCCGAGAAATTCCTTTGTTCTGGCAACCGATTTCCCTCCGGCGCCCCAAGTCCCCGCCCTTGGACCTGAAATGGGACCCTGCTCCCGCGCCGTTGCCCGCCATCCGGCGGCGGGCGACGCTCCGCCGGCTGCGCACTGCCGCAGGGTGTCCCCCCGCAGTCCCACCCGCAGGGCCTCCAGGGTCACCACGTCCTGGGGCTGCACGTTGCCGAAGTTGGCCCCGGGCCCCAACCGCAGCAGCAAGGCCTGCTGCTGGCTGGTGCGGGGCGCTTCCCAAAGGATGTCGTCCAGGCAGTCCAGTCCTGCCACCAAGGCAGTAAAGAGAGATTCCCGGATGGCGCCGGCCTCGTCGTAGATGCCGACGCTGTGCCCCGCATCCCGTCCCTCGATGATGACCTTGAAGGCCCCTTGGGCCCGGTCCGCGGCTACCTGTTCCCACACTTGCTCCGGCACCAGGGGCCGGGCCGGATCCTTCTTGCCCACCTCGGTGAGCACGCGAAAGCCCATGTCCACCGCCCGCCGGATCAAGTCCCGGCGCACCGCGGGCGCCAGGTCGATGGTGCCCTCCGACACCTCGATGGCCGTGAATCCGGCCTGGGCCGCGGCAGCGAGAAACTCCCGCGCGGCGCCCTGGTGCACCGCGGCTTCCAGCAGCGTGCCCCCGGGATACACCTCCACGCCAGCGGACCGGATGATGCGCACCTTCTCAGCCAACAACGCGGGCGGGTACAGCAGGGCGGTGCCAAAGGCCAGCTTGACGAAATCGATGTAGTCCCCGGCCACCTCCATCAGGTCGCGGGTTTGGGCCAGGCCTAACCCTTTGTCGATGACCATGGTGAGGCCCCGGAGCCGGGGCTTGCCGTCCCGCGGGCCCATGGGCAAGGCCACGACCGCTTCCAACGGGCTCCCGGCGTCCGGGCGCGCAGGCGACTTCATGACCAGCGTTCCCCTCCCCCATCCCGGCCGTCGCCGCCGGGCACCGGAAGCAATCTATGCGGGCGCCGGAATATTGTCACGTCCAAAGCGAAGTGCTACACTGGCAACGGCGAAGGGCTACACCGGCCCCGATGCCGGCCGCAGCCGCCGCGCCGGCCTGGGCCGGACCGCCGTCCCCGCAAACCTACACTCACGGAGGGATTCATCATGTCGCGCAGGCCTCGGGCCAAGATCACCATCGTCGGCGCGGGCAACGTCGGGGCCACCGCGGCCCATTGGGCCGCCGCCAAGGAGCTGGGGGACATCGTCCTGGTGGACATCGTCGAAGGCGTGCCCCAGGGCAAGGCCTTGGACCTGCTGGAAGCCGGGCCCATCGAGGGGTTCGACGTCAACATCATCGGCACCAACGACTACGAGGAGACCGCCGGATCCGACGTGGTCGTCATCACCGCCGGCAGCCCCCGCAAGCCCGGCATGTCCCGGGACGACCTGCTCCAGACCAACTACAAGATCGTGAAGAGCGTCGTCGAGCAGTGCGTCAAGTATTCTCCCGACGCCTACTACATCGTGGTCAGCAACCCGGTGGACGTGATGACCTACGCGGCGTGGAAGGTTTCGGGGCTGCCCACCCACCGGGTCATGGGCATGGCGGGCGTCTTGGACTCCACCCGCTTCCGCACCTTCCTCGCGATGGAGCTGGGCATTTCCGTCGAGGACATCACCGCCTTCGTCATGGGCGGCCACGGCGATGAGATGGTGCCCCTGGTGCGGTATTCCTACGCCGGCGGCATCCCCATCGAGAAGCTGCTGCCCAAAGAAACCATCGACCGCATCGTGGAGCGCACCCGCAAGGGCGGCGGCGAAATCGTCAGCCTGCTCAAGACCGGCAGCGCCTACTACGCCCCCGGCGCTTCCGTCGTGCAGATGGTGGAAGCCATCCTCAAGGACAAGAAGCGCCTGATCCCTGTCATCGCCTATCTCAACGGCGAGTACGGTGAAAGGGACATCTACGTGGGTGTGCCCGTCATCCTGGGCGCGGGCGGCGTGGAGAAGATTATCGAAATCGACTTCACCGAAGAGGAGCGGGCCATGTTTAAGCGTTCGGTGGAAGCGGTGCGGGGGCCCTTGCGCACCCTCGGGCTCTAAGGGCAGAACACCAACATCAAAAGCAAACCCGGGGCGGGGCCGGGCCCGTGGGCGACCCGGCCCCCTGTGTTTCAGCTGTTAAGCAGGGCAAACCGCAAGGCAAACAGCACGGCCAACACGTAGACCAGCCAGTGCACTTGCCGCCCCTTGCCGGCGATGAGCTTGACCACAGGATAGCTGATAAAGCCTAGGGCGATGCCCGTGGCGATGCTGTAGGTCAACGGCATCGCGATGATGGTGACGAAAGCCGGAAAGGCCTCGGAAATGTCTTCCCAGTCGATGCGGCCGATGACCTGCATCATGAGCGCGCCCACAACGATGAGGGCCGGCGCCGTGGCGGCTGGAAAGTCCGCCACCATCCGGATGATGGGTGCGAAGAACAGGGATAGGAGGAAGGCCACGGCCACCACCACCGCCGTCAGGCCTGTGCGCCCGCCCGCCGACACGCCGCTGGCCGACTCCACGTAGGTGGTGACCGTGGAGGTGCCAAAGACGGCGCCGCCCACGGTGGCGAAGGCGTCGGCCAGCATGGCCTGCTGCACCCGGGGCAGCCGGCCTTGCGGATCCAGAAAGCCCGCCCGGGTGGAGACGCCTACCAAGGTCCCCATCGTATCGAAGAAATCCACGAAGAGAAACACCAGCACGATTTCCAGCAAGCCCAGGCGCAGGGCCCCGCCCAAGTCCAGCTTGCCCAAGACCGTGCCCCACGCGGCCAGGCTGGGAACCTCCACGATGCGTTCCGGCCACGGGGCGAAACCCAATAGCGCGCCTGCTCCGGCGGTCACGAGGATGCCCCACAGGATCGCGCCCCGCACCTTGAGGGCCAGCAAGCCCGCGGTGAGCAGCGTCCCGGCCAGGGCCAGAAGCGGTCCCGGCTCCCGGAGATCGCCCAGGGTCACCAAGGTCGCAGGGTCATCCACGATAAGGCCGGCGTTCTGGGCGCCGATAAAGGCGATGAACAGCCCGATGGCGGCGCTGATGGCCACCTTGAGGCCGTTTGGCACCGCGTCCACCACCATCTCCCGGGCCCGGGACAAGGTCAGCAGCACAAACAAGAGCCCCGAGATGAAAACCGCTCCTAGAGCCGTCTCCCACGGGATCCCCCGTCCCAGCACCACGGTGAAGGCGAAGTAGGCGTTGAGCCCCATGCCCGGCGCCAGCGCAAAGGGGTAATTGGCCAAGAAGGCCATGAGCAGCGTGCCCAGGGCCGCGGCCGCCACCGTCGCGATGAGGACGCCGTCAAAGGACATCCCCGCTGCCGACAAGATGCCGGGGTTCACGAAGATGATGTAGGCCATGGTCATGAAGGTGGTCAGCCCCGCCGCCAACTCCGTGCGCACCGTGGTGCCGTTTTCCGACAGCCGAAACCATCGCTCCAGAAGACCGGCTTGGCCTCCCTTGACCGCGTCCGCTCTGCCGCTCATGGGTCACCCCTCCCGGTAATCGAACGATACGAAGCCCTCGATGTCCATCTTCGCCACAAAAGCGTATGTTCCTACGTGCTCCGCGTAATTTTGTCCGGAATTTGACCAACGCCCCCCCGCCCCCCGGGCTGGAGGCCCCTTCAGATCGTCCCCATTTTTGGGCCGGAAGGTATTGACACCCCGGTCCGCCGCGCTATATTAGAAGCTGGTAGCACTCAATGCCCGCGAGTGCTAAACGTCCCGCAACAGCAGACCACACAATAAGGAGGGAAAATCCGTGAAGCTGGTTCCGCTGGGGGACCGGGTCGTGGTCAAGCCCATCGAGCAGGAGGAAAAGACCAAGGGCGGCATCGTGCTGCCGGACACCGCCAAGGAAAAGCCCCAGGAGGGCGAAGTCCTGGCCGTGGGCTCGGGCCGGCTCCTGGAGAACGGCGAGCGGGTGCCGCTGGAGGTCAAGGTGGGCGACCGGGTCGTCTTTGCCAAGTACGGCGGCACCGAGGTCAAGCTCAACGGCGAGACCTACACGATTCTGCGGGAGTCTGACATCCTGGCCATTGCGAAGCCGGATTAAGCCAACCTTTCTTAACGGCGCAATCCCGGACACGGCAACGCCGGATGCCGATTCGGGAACGGACAAAAGCGATATGGATCACTGACGGCAAAGAACTTGACACATGGCATTAGCCCCTGACGACCAAAGAGACACAACACCAGCGAGGAGGGTGTGAGCAAGCATGGCTGCCAAGCAGCTGGCCTTCAATGTGGAAGCGCGGCGGGCCCTGGAGCGGGGCGTCAACGCGGTTGCCAATGCGGTCAAGGTGACGTTGGGGCCCAAGGGCCGCAACGTAGTGCTGGAGAAGAAGTTCGGCGCGCCCACCATCACCAAGGACGGCGTGACCGTCGCGAAGGAGATCGAGCTCGCGGATCCCTACGAAAACATGGGCGCGCAGCTGTGCCGGGAAGTCGCGTCCAAGACCAACGATGTGGCCGGTGACGGGACCACCACCGCCACGGTGCTGGCCCAGGCCATCGTCCTGGAAGGCCTTAAGAACGTTGCGGCCGGCGCCAACCCCATGCTGATCAAGAAGGGCATCGACCGGGCTGTGGCGGCCGCGGTGGAGGAGATCGGCCGGATGGCCATCCAGATTGAGGGCAAGGAAGAAATCGCCCACGTCGCCTCCATCGCCGGCAACGATCCTGAGATCGGCAGCCTCATCGCCGACGCCATGGAGAAGGTCGGCAAGGACGGCGTCATCACCGTTGAGGAAGCCAAGGGCACCACGACGACGGTGGACATCGTCGAGGGCATGGAGTTTGACAAGGGCTACATCTCTCCCTACTTCGTCACCAACGCGGAGGCCATGGAGGCCACGCTGGAGGAGCCCTTCATCCTCATCCACGAGAAGAAGATCTCCAACGTTCACGACCTGCTGCCGCTGTTGGAGAAGGTCGTGCAGGCTGGCCGTCCGCTGCTCATCATCGCAGAGGACGTGGAGGGCGAGGCCCTGGCCACGCTGGTGGTCAACAAGATCCGCGGCACCCTCAACGTCTGCGCGGTCAAGGCGCCTGGTTTCGGCGACCGGCGCAAGGCCATGCTGGAGGACATCGCGATCCTGACCGGCGGCCGCTTCATCTCTGAGGACCTGGGCACCAAGCTGGAGAACGTCACCCTCGACATGCTGGGCCAGGCCCGTCGCGTGCGGGTCACCAAGGACAAGACCACCATTGTCGAGGGCAAGGGCGACAAGGCCGCGGTGCAGGGCCGCATCGAGCTCATCAAGCGCCAGATCGAAGAGACGGACTCCGACTACGACCGCGAGAAGCTCCAGGAGCGCCTGGCCAAGCTGGCGGGCGGCGTGGCCGTCATCAAGGTGGGTGCGGCCACCGAGACGGAGCTCAAGGAGAAGAAGCACCGCATTGAGGACGCGGTGCACGCGACCCGGGCGGCCGTTGAGGAAGGCATCGTGCCCGGCGGCGGCACCACCTTCATCCGCATCATCCCGGCCCTGGACAAGCTGGAGGCCGAGGGCGACGAGCTGACGGGCATCAAGATCATCAAGCGGGCGCTGGAAGAGCCGGCGCGGCAGATCGCGGCCAACGCCGGGTTCGAGGGCTCGGTCATCGTGGAGCGGGTCAAGGCCGAGTCGGGCAACGTCGGCTTTGACGCCCGCAGCGAGCAGTTCGTGGACATGGTCAAGGCGGGCATCGTCGACCCGGCCAAGGTGACCCGCACCGCGCTGCAGAACGCGGCCAGCATCGCCAGCATGGTGCTGACCACCGAGGCGCTCATCTCCGAAATCCCCAAGAAGGAGAAGAACGCGCCCTACCCGCCTGGCGGCGGTGACATGGACTTCTAATCGGCGTCACCGCACCTACGCCGGGCGGTTCATCCGGAGGGGAGGACGCGCCGCAGCCCGCGGCGCCCTCCCCTCCGGCGCGTCGGCGCGACTTTGCGTCCGTCACAGGCGGCCCCGCCGCTGGGCCACCCGCCGCTCCCCCCAGTCCACCGCGTAGTACACGGCCGTGGACACCACCAAGAGCAGCACGATGCTGCTCATGACCAGGGTCATGTTGAACACTTGGCCGCCGTAGATGATCAGGTAGCCCAGTCCCGTGCCCGACACGAGAAACTCGCCCATGATGGTCCCCACCCACGCCAGGCCAATGTTGACCTTGATCGCGGCCAAGAGGGTGGGTACCGCGGCGGGCACCACCACCTTGGTGAACACTTGCCAGCGGCTCGCGCCCAAGGACCGGAGGAGCACCACCTTGCCGGGATCGGTTTCCCGGAAGGCGGTGTACAGCATGACGATGGTGACCACCACCGCAATGGCCACGGCCATGGCCAGCACCGCCCGCACGTTCGTGCCAAGCCAAATGATAAACAGAGGGCCCAAACTTATCTTGGGCACGCTGTTGAGGACCACCAGGTACGGGTCCAACACCCGGGCCCAAAAGGGCGACCACCACAAGAAGGAGGCCACCACCAGCCCCAAGGCCGTGGCCAGGCCAAAACCCGCCAAGGTGCGCCAGACGGTGGCACCCAGGTGCACCCACAGATCCCCCGCCGCGGCCATGCCCACGATTTGGTCCCAGATGCGGCTGGGCTGGCTGACGATGAAGGGATTGAGCCAGCCCGCCGCGGCCCCCACCTCCCACAATCCCAAGATCAGCGCCACCAGGAGGACCTGGGTGGCCGTGACCGCCAGCTGCCGCTGCCGCCGGCCCCGCAAGTAGCGGCGGTGGGCTTCCGATACCCCGTCCCAGGAGCGGCTGCCGCCCTCCCGGGGTATGTCCCCCCGGGCGCTGCCCCCGCTCCCCTCGCCTGTCCCGCGAGCCGGATCAAAGGTGGACATCGAGATCCCTCCAGATGTCGCGAAAGTACCGGCTGAAGTCGGGGGATTCCCGCACCTGCAAAGGCGAGCGGCGGGGCTTGAGGTCGATGGCGTATTCCCGCTTCAGCCGGGCCGGCCGCCGGGTGAGCACGATGACCCGGTCCGCCATGGACACCGCTTCGGCGATGTCGTGGGTGACCATGACCACCGTGCGGCGCTGGGCCTGAAAGATCTGGCTCATCTCCTGCTGCAGCTGCAGCCGGGTTTGGTAGTCCAGGGCCGAAAAAGGTTCGTCCAGGAGCAGCACCTTGGGATCGAGGGCCAAAGTGCGCACTAGGGCCGCCCGCTGCCGCATGCCGCCCGACAGCTGCGCGGGAAACCGGTGGGCGAAGTCGCCCAGGCCGTAGTCCCGCAGCAGCCGCTGCACCCGGGCCACCGCCGCCCGGGTGCGCCGCCCCTGCACTTCCAGCCCCAGCAGGCAGTTGTCCAACACGGTGCGCCAATCAAACAGCAGGTCCTGCTGGAGCATGTAACCCACGGCCGGGTTGGGGCCCCGCACCGGAGCGCCATCGACCCGCACTTCCCCCTCGTCGGGCCGGATGAGGCCGGCGATGAGGGACAACAAAGTGCTCTTGCCGCAGCCGCTGGGACCGACGACGCTGACGAACTCGCCCTCCTCCACCCGCAGGGAAAGGTCTTCCACCGCGCGCGTTTCCCCGCTGGGGGTGTGGTAGGTGACGGTGACGTGGCGCAGCTCAACGACGGACACAGGGCCCACCTCCCATGGCTCCACGGTCCCGCCCGGGCAGCGCGCCCCGGGGCCCCAGAGGGGCCGCGGGGCGCTGCTGTCCGCCTGGCCCTAGGGTCCGGCAGGGCCCGGCCCGCGGCCGACCCACCCAGGCGCGGGCGGGCGCGCCCGCCCAGGGCCGGGGCGCCCGCGGGGCCGCGCTGGCTAGGGCGTCACCCCGGCCGCGACGACCCGCTGGGCAAACTCGTTGGTCATTACGTCGTCAAAGGGCACGGGGCTGGCCAGCTCGCCGGCCATCATCATCACTTCCTGCAGGCGGGCAAACCCTTCCCGGCTGATGAGGGGCGTCGGCGTCCAGGCGTCGATGGACCGGTAGCGCTCCAGGGCGGCGACGAGCACATCAAAGTCCATCCCGGGGAAGTAGGGCGCCACCACGGAAGCGATCTCCTCCGTCGAGTGGGCCTGCACCCACAGCTGGCCCCGGTAGATGGCCCGGGTGAAGCGTTCGATGATGTCGGGGCGCTGTTCCATATAGCTCTTGCGGGCGTGATAGACGGTGTAGGTAATGTCGCCGGCTTCGGCGCCCAGGGAAGCCACGATGGTCCCCACCCCGGCCCGCTCCATGTGGGTCATGGCCGGCTCAAACTGGGCCACATAATCGCCCAAGCCGCCCTCAAAGGCCCCCGCCGCCGCTTCAAAGGCCAAGTGGGTGATGATGCCCACGTCCAAGAAGGGCTCGATCCCATGCTGGCGCAGCACCCACTCCAGCACCATCTGGGGCACGCCGCCTTTGCGGGCGCCCACGATGAGGCGACCCCGCACGTCATCCCACTCAAAGTTCTCCACCTTGCCCCGGGCCATAAAGAAGGACCCGTCCCGCTGCGTCAACTGGGCGAATCCCACAGCCCGGTCCGGCGCCCCTTGGTTGTAGACGTAGATGGTGGCTTCTGGCCCAAAGAACCCGATGTCGACGCTGCCGGAGATGAGGGCCGCCATGCCGTTGTGGGCACCCCAGGCGGTGCTCAGCTCGATGGCCAGCCCCTCGTCGGCAAAAAAGCCCTTCTCCAGCGCCACGTACTGGGGCGCGTAAAACACGGAGCGTACCACTTCCGACAATCGCACCGTCTCCAGCTCCGCCGCGGCGGCGGGCACCAGCCCTGTGAGCACCAGCACGACGGCCAGGACCGCGCCGGTGACACCCCCGCGCCCCGGGCCTCGAAGACCGATCATAAAGCGCCTCCTCCCCCTTTTTGGCCTTTCGGTCAGATTCCACCGTATGCCGCCGCGGCAGACGCGGTGACGGTTGACGAAAAGCCGCCGGTGATGGTAAGATCGTGGAGGCAACGACCGGTATGCCCGGGTGGCGGAATAGGCAGACGCGCACGTTTGAGGGGCGTGTGGGGAAACCCGTATCGGTTCAAGTCCGATCCCGGGCACCAAACAAGCAGCAAGGCGGCCCATGGGGGCCGCCTTGTTTGCGTCAAGGCAGACGGTCGGTCCTCACCGCAGCAGCTGATGGGCCAGCCACGCCGCCACGCCGCCGGCCAAGGCGGACGCCGCCAGCCACGGCGCAGCGGCCTGGGCCAAGCGCCGGCATAGCCATGGGCCCAGCGCGCTGTGCAGGACCACGGCCAAGGGCGTATCCCGGAGGGCCAGGGCACTGTAGGCCATCCAGTCGTAAAGGCTCAGCCGGTTTTGGGCCACCGGACGCCCCAAAGGGGACGAGGCTGGGCCTTCCCACGGAGCCGATCCCCCGCCGTCCCTCAACAAGGCATGCACATCCCCACGGTACTCCCCGGCGATACCCGCGTCCTGAAGGAAGCGGTCAATCAGCACGGCCGCTTTCACCGTAGCACGGGAAAGGCCTTCGCCGGCCAGCGCCTGGTCCGTCCGTTCCAGGCGCGCCAGCACCGCCGCCACCCGGCGGGGAAGGGTGGCCGCCAGTTCGGCCCCTTCGGCGCCGCCCCGCACTGAGCCCCACAGGGCCAGCCGCAAGCCGGCCGCCTGCACCTGATATTCGGCCGCCGGCGGGACAGGTGTCCCGGCCGCGGGGCCCGGAACCCGGGGGGAGCCATCCCCCTCCCAGGCAATGGGGGTCCCCGTCAGGACGCGGTGGTAGACGGCCACGGCCTTGTCCAACTCGCCCCGCCGCCACAGGTCATCGCCCATCTTGAGCAGGGCGATGGCTCGGTAGCGGGCAAAGAGCACCGCAAAGGCCCCTGCGGCGTCGAGCGGCGCCCCATGGGCCCGAGCCGGCGGGATATGGGCCATCGCCCAATGCAAGGCCTTTTCCCCCATCTCCGCCAACGGGAGCCAAGACGACTGCCGGCGGAGACCCTCCAGTTTCCGCCCCACCTGCTCCGCCCACTGGCGGAACGCGTCCGCGGCGGGGCGGCTGGAAAGCGCCTGCTCCCCCTTGCGCCCATCGATGGGCATCGCAGTGCGGCGGCCCAGGGGGAGCGGGCCTTGGTCCAAAGGGCCCGGAGCCCCGCGCAGAGACCGCCGCATGGGCTCGCGGAGAGGTGGACCGCCGGCCGCCGGGTCGCGGCCCGGGAGCGCGGCCGGCCGCGGCCGTGCCAGAGAAGGGGCAGAACGCCTGCCGTCCGTACCCGCCCAACCTTGGCCCTGGGCGGGCAGGAAGAAACCCGCCAACCGCACCGTGTCCCGGCGGTACCACTGGAAACCGGTGGGGGGCGGCTTGGACGCAGCTGCGGGCCCACGCCCTTTGAACGCAACCGAAAAGTGATCCAAGGGCTCGTCGGCTTGGCCCGGAGCATCCGCGGGCTGGGTCAGCCCCCGGGGGCTGTGGGCCCGGGCATCGGCCGGCGCCTGGGGGCCGGTCCCGGGGAGGAACCCGAACCAGGGCGCGCTGGCATTGAACGGGAAAACCTTGAACAATGGCTCCAAACCCCTTGCCTCGACGCCGGCAGCCCGGGTGCGGGTGGCGGCGTCACCGTCGTCCCTCAGTGGGCCTCTTCCCCGGTGGCGGCCTGCAAAATGCCCTCGATGCGCTCCAGCTGCTCCGGCGACAGCTGCCATCCGCTCACGCCGGCGGCCTCCTGGATCTGCTCCGGGGACCGGGCGCCCCACAAGGCCACGGTGACGCCGGGCTGGTCCAGCACCCACCGCACCGCGAGCTGCGCGGCGGTCTTGCCCACTTCGGCAGCCATGGCCTTCAGCTGCTCCACGATGCGCAGATGACGCTGGTAGGCTTCCCCCGTAAACCGCGCATCCGTCTGGCGGTTGTCGCCCGGCTTAAAGGTGGGGTTCTGGGTGTACTTGCCCGTCAGCAGGCCCCGGGCCAGGGGACTGTAAGCCAGCACCGCGAGCCCGTGTTCCCGGCAGTAAGGCAGCACGTCCTTTTCGATCTGCCGCTCCAGCAGGTTGTAGCGGGGCTGCACCGAGTGCAGGGGCGCCACCCGGCGCCACTCCTCCAACTGCTCCACCGAGTAGTTGCACACGCCGATGGCCCGGATCTTGCCCGCCTCATACAGCTCCTTGACGGCCGCGGCCGTCTCCGCGATGGGGGTCTCCGGGTCCGGCCAGTGGATCTGGTACAGGTCAATGTAGTCGGTGCGCAGCCGCCGCAGGCTGTCCTCCAGTTCCTGGCGGATCCGCTGGGGCTTCGCGTTGCGCCAGGGCTCCTCCTTCTCATCCCACTCCATGCCGAACTTGGTGGCGATGACCACTTTGTCCCGGGGAATCTGCCGCCGGGCCAGGGCCTCGCCCAAAATTTCCTCCGACAGGCCAAACCCGTAGACGGGCGCGGTGTCGATGGTGGTGACGCCCATGTCCAGCGCGGCGTGAATGGTGCGGATGGACTGCTCCACGTCGGTGCCGCCCCACAGCCAGCCGCCGATGGCCCAGGTCCCCAGGGCGACCCGGGACACCTCCACATCCGACGTTCCCAGCTTGGCGAATTCCACCGTATCCCTCCTCATGCATACGCTGGAATCCAAATCAAGACCATTCTAGCACACGCTCCGCGGAGGGCAATGAGGGCCGGCCAGGCGGCGGAAGCCTGGCCAAAGCGGCCCTGCGGGCGGCAAGGGATCCGGCGGGCCGGCTGCGAACTACACGGCAGGGAGGCGATGCAGCCTGTGAACGTCGACGTCAACGAGGCGCTCTTGGAGGAGGCCCGGGCGGCGGGCTTCACGCAGCCGCCCCGGCGCAAGGTGGCGGGCCCCATCGTGGACATCCACGCCCACGCCCCGGCCGGCCCCGCCGCGCAGCCCCTCTACGAAGCCGCCCGCCTTTACGGCATTACCCACCTGGCCGCCATCACCACCTTGGACGAGGCCTTGGAGCTGCGGGACGCCTATCCCGAAACCGTCATGATCCCCCGCCTGGAGTTTGAACACTTGGCGGACCCCGACCGGTTCGTGGAGCACAATGTGGCCCTGGTGCGGCGCGCGGCGGCCGCGGGGGCGCGGCTCATCAAAATGTGGTTTGCGCCGCGGTTTGTGGCCCGCACCGGCAAGCGCATGGACGATCCCCTATTCGATCCCATCTTCCGCGAAATCGAAACCCACGGCCTGGGGGTGCTGACCCACGTGGCCGATCCGGACCTCTGGTTCCAGCGGGTGTACACCGACGTCCGCCGCTACGGCACTAAGGCGGACCAGTACCCCCAGTTGGAAAACCGGCTGGCGGCCCATCCTGGCATCAACTTTCTCGCCGCGCACATGGGCGGCGATCCCGAGCACCTGGACCATCTGGCCGTGCTCCTGGATCGCTACCCCAACCTGTACCTCGACACCTCCGCCACCCGGTGGATGGTGCGGGAGCTGGGCAAACAGCCCGCCGCCGCCCGGGACTTTTTCCGGCAGTACAAGGACCGCATCCTCTTCGGCACCGACCAGGTGGCCATCGAGGATCCCGAGCCCTTCCGCTACACGTCCCGCTACTGGATTCATGCGCTGTTTTGGGAAACCGACGCGGTGTGCCCGCTGCCCATCGACGATCCCGATGTGGACGGCACACCCATGCTGCGGGGCATCGATCTTCCCGCGGACATCCTGCCGTGGATCTACTACAAGAACGCCGCCCGCGTCTTTGGCATTCCCGTGGGGACAAGGGAAACGGCGTTTCCGCATTGACGCCGGAAACGCCGTCCAACGGTCAGCAGTGCCGGCCTGGCCGCCGCGCGGTCCGCAGCGGCCAGGCCACTGTAAGGCCCTGGCCTTACGCGGCCGACGTGCGGTTTTGGGCCATCAGGCGTACCGCCTTTTCGGCCGTGGGGTTCTCGCCCTTGGCAATGTACTCGGGCGTGGCGAAGTGGCACGCCACGTGGTGCCCGCCGCCCACGTCCATGAACTCGGGTTCCTTGGTCCGGCAAATGTCCGCCGCGAACGGGCAACGGGTGTGGAACCGGCAGCCGCTGGGCGGGTTGATGGGGCTGGGCACGTCCCCCTGCAGGATGATGCGCTCCCGCTTGACGTCGGGATCGGGAATGGGGATGGCTGAAAACAGCGCCTGGGTGTAAGGATGCAGCGGGTTCGCGTACAGCTCCCGCTTTTCGGCCAGCTCCACGATCTTGCCCAAGTACATGACCGCGACCCGGTCGCTGATGTGCTCTACCACCGCCAGGTCGTGGGCGATGAAAAGGTACGTGAGCCCGAACTCCTTCTGCAAATCCTTGAGCAAGTTGATGACCTGGGCCTGGATGGACACGTCCAAAGCCGAGACGGGCTCGTCGCAGACCACCAGCTTCGGATTGACCGCCAGGGCCCGCGCGATGCCGATGCGCTGCCGCTGGCCGCCGCTGAACTCGTGGGGGTAGCGGCGGGCGTGGTAAGACGCGAGCCCGACCACGTCCAAAAGCTCCTGCACCCGCTTCTCCAGCGCGCGCCCCTTGGCCAGGCCGTGGATGAGGAGCGGCTCACCGATGATGTCGCCCACGGTCATGCGGGGATTCAAGGAGGCGTAGGGATCCTGAAAGATGATCTGCATCTCCTTGCGCAGTTCCCGCATTTCCTCCCGGGACAGTTTCAGGACGTCCCGGCCTTCAAAGCGGACCTCTCCCGAAGTAGGTTCAATGAGGCGCAGGATCAGGCGGCCCGTGGTGGACTTGCCGCAGCCGCTTTCCCCCACCAGCCCCAGGGTTTCGCCGGGGTTGATGTGAAAGCTGATGTTGTCCACGGCCTTGACGGCCCCCACCTGCCGGGAAAAGATGATGCCTTTGGTGATGGGAAAGTGCTTGACCAGGTTCTTGACTTCCAACAGCGGCGTCTGCCCTTGGGCCACGTCAGCTCACCTTCTCCCGCACGACCTGAAAGTCGGTATTCTTAAAGCACGCTGCCAGGTGGCCACCGCCCACGTCCATGAGGGGGGGCTCCTCGATCTGGCAAATGGGCTGCGCGTACTTGCAGCGGGGGTGGAACCGGCAGCCCTTGGGCATATTGAAGGGGCTCGGCACCACGCCCTCGATGGCCTGCAGCCGCTCCTGGTTGCCGTGCAGGCGGGGCAAGGAGCCCAAGAGCCCTTCGGTGTACGGGTGCTTGGGGTTGCGGAACAGCGACCGCACGTCGGTCCGCTCCACGATCTTGCCCGCGTACATGACGATAACCTCATCCACCATCTCGGCGATGACGCCCAGGTCGTGGGTGATGAGGATGATCGCGGTGCCCAGCTCTTCCCGGAGCTTGCGCATCAGGTCAAGGATCTGGGCTTGAATGGTCACGTCCAGGGCCGTGGTGGGCTCGTCGGCGATGAGCAGCTTGGGGTTGCACGAGAGGGCCATCGCGATCATGACCCGCTGCCGCATGCCGCCGCTCAGCTGGTGCGGGTACTCATCGACCCGCTTTTCGGGCGACGGGATGCCCACCAGGCGCAGCATTTCGATGGCCTTTTCCCGGGCCGCCTTCTTGTCCAGCTTCTGGTGGAGAATGATGGCCTCCATGATCTGATCGCCGATGGTGAATACCGGGTTCAGGGAGGTCATGGGCTCCTGGAAGATCATGGAGATCTCGTTACCCCGGATGCGGCGCATCTCGGCCTGGGACTTCTTCAGCAGGTCCTCGCCCTCAAACAAGATCTCCCCGCTGAGAATCCGGCCGGGAGGCGTTGGGATGAGGCGCATGATGGACAAGGACGTCACGCTCTTGCCCGAGCCGGACTCGCCCACGATGCCCAGCGTGGCGCCCCGTTCGAGGTCAAAGCTGATGCCGTCGACTGCGGGGACCAAGCCGTCCTCGGTTTGAAAGTACGTTTTCAGGTTGCGCACCGACAACAGGGGAGCCACCGTTGTCCCTCCTTCTGCAATCTCTTGTAATTTCTCGTCAGGAGGTGCCTAATCCTCCCTTGGCCCGACTCCGGTGGCCAGCTTCGCTTTCCCCGCAGCAAGGCGGCCGGCTGGACGCCCGCCGGCGCCGGCGGGCGTCCAGCCGCGGAAACGGGCCCCCGCTCACAGCATGCGCACCAGCCTGGGCGCGGGCGTGCGGCCGGGGATGCGGCCCCGCTTGGCCACGGGGCGGCCGTCCACTTCCTTGAGGTCCATGGTCATGTCGATGGGCGGCGCGCCGGAAATGTAGCTGCCGACGCCAAACGCGTCGGCGCCCGCGGCGGCCAAGGCCGCGATGCGCTCGGGATTCAAGCCGCCCGACACCATAATCCGCACGTGGCGGTACCCGGCCTGGTCTAAGCGGGCCCGCACTTCGGCCACCAGCCCCGGCGTCACCCCGCCCCGCTCGCCCGGCGTGTCCAGGCGCACCCCCTGCAGGCGCTCCCCCATCGCGGCCGCGACCCGCAGGCTTTCTTCGGCTTCGTCCTTGTAGGTGTCCACCAGCACCGTCCGGGGCGAGTCGGGCGGCATGACCGCATCGTAGGCCAAAGCCCCCTCCACCGTGTCCCCCACGATGAGGAACAAGGCGTGGGGCATGGTCCCCACCGGTTCCCGGCCCAGCAGCTTGGCCCCCAGGATGCACGCTGCCCCGTCGGCGCCGCCCACCATGGCCGCCCGTTCCATCACCGGCGCCACCGCCGGGTGGACGTGCCGGGCGCCAAAGCAGATGACGGGCTTGTCCCCCGCCGCCTCCTTGGCCCGCCGGGCCGCGGTGGCCCATCCGCTCGCGCTGGCCAGGCTCCCCAGCAGGGCGGTTTCGTACACCCCAAAGCGCCCGTAGGGGCCTTCGATGCGCATGACGACTTCCTTCGCCTCAAACTCGGCCCCTTCAGGCAGCGCCCAGACCTGCACGCCCGCGTCCTTGAGCAGGTGGCAGCATTCTTCGACGCCCGCCAGCACCCCGGCGTGCCGGGCGAAGATCTCGGCCACCACGGGCTTGTCCTCCAGGCCCAGGTGACGCAGGACCTGCATCGTCTTGATGAAATAGATGTCGGTGGTGGCGCCCGCCGCGATTTCCTCGTGGGTAGCCGAGTGAAACCGGGCGCGGCCATCGACCTGCCATTCCGCCACATCCGCCAACGTGCGCAATTTCCAGCCCACGACGGGCCCTCCCTTTCGCAAATCGCATTTACTTTCGGTCCACGGGCGGCGAAACCTGCTGCCAAGTGCCGTCGTAGAGCCAGCGGTAGGCGTCCAGGGTGGACAGCACCCGCTGCACGTGGTGGCGGGTTTCCGGAAAGGGGATGTCCGCCAGCGTGTCGGCTTGGCCGTCCCAGCGCCCCTGGACCAGCCACTCCTGCACTCGGGTGCGGCCGGCGTTGTAGGCGGCCAGGGCCACGGCCAGCTGGCCGCCGAACTGGTCCAAAAGCGCCCGCAAGTACCAGGTGCCCATGCGCAGGTTGATCTCGGGGTCATACAGCCAGTCGGGGTCGTACCCGGGCCAGCCCAGCTGGGCCGCAATCCATTGGCCCGTGTCCGGCATCACCTGCATGAGCCCGCGCGCCCCCCGGGAGGAAACGGCCTCAGGGTTGAAGCCGCTTTCCACCCGCACCAGGGCCGCGACGAGAAAGGGATCCAGATCGTGTTCGGCCGCCGCTTGGGCGATGGCCGGCGCGAACGGGATGGGAAAGAGGCGGCGCAGCACCGGTTTCCCGGCCACCGCCGCCAGCACCAGCAGCGCCAGGGCCAGCCAGAGCAGCCGGCCGGCGCCCCTCCGGTCGGACAACGAAGCGCACCCTCCCCGGGGCTGCCCATCTCGCGAAACGTTATGCGTCCCCGAGAGAGGCGATGATCAGTTCCGCCGTGGCCAGGTTGGTGGCCAGGGGAACGTTGTGGACGTCACACACCCGCAACAGCGCGGTGATGTCCGGCTCGTGGGGCTGGGCCGTCAGCGGGTCCCGCAAAAACAGCACCGCGTCCACTTCGCCCGCGGCCACCCGGGCCCCGATCTGCTGGTCCCCGCCGTAGGGGCCCGACAGGACCCGCTCAATATCCAGACCCGTGGCCTCCGCGATGACCTTGCCTGTCGTCCCGGTCGCGATCAGCCGAAACTTGGCCAAAAGGTCCCGGCGCCGGCGGGCGAACTCAATAATGTCCGCCTTCTTCTTATCGTGCGCGATCAGGGCCACCGTGCGCACCCCGCGTCAACTCCTCCCACAGGCGGCGCACCTGCTCCCGGGTGCGCGCCAGGTCTTGCCGGTTGTCGATGACGTGATGGGCCTGCCGGGCCTTTTCGTCCAAGGGCAGCTGCGCCACGAGACGCGCCTCGGCCTCGGGGCGGGTCAGGCCGTCCCGGGCCATGAGCCGCTGGAGCTGCTGCTCCCGGTCCACGTACACCACCACCGTCACGTCCACCAGGGCCCGGCTGGCGGGGCTTTCGAACAAGAGCGGGATTTCCGCCACCACCGGGCGGCCGTCCCGGGCGGCGTCGTCGATCTTTTGCCGCAGGCGGGCCCGGATGCGGGGGTGCAGGATGGCCTCCAGCTGGCGCCGCCGCTCCGGATCGGCGAATACCAAGGCCCCTAGCCGCCGCCGGTCCAAGCGGCCGTCGGGCAGGAACACCTCGGGGCCGAAGGCTGCCCGGATCTCCTCCAGGGCCGGCTCCCCGGGCTCCACCACCTCCCGGGCGATCTGATCCGCGCTCACGACGGCCGCGCCCAGTTCGGCAAACATGGCCGCCACCGTGGACTTGCCGCTGGCGATGCCGCCCGTGAGGCCGATGACGATGCCCCGCCGGCCCTTAGGCATGTATCTGCTTCCCCCTCGCCTCGCCGCCCGCCGGCCCGCAAACCGCGCCTCCCGCGTAAGCGGGTGGGGCCGCGCGGGCCCCCTAGCGCTGGCACCGGGGACACACATGGGTGCCCCGCCCCGCGACCCTGCGCCGCACGATGGCCGTCCCGCACCGCCGGCACGGCTGGCCCGCTCGGCCGTACACGTCCAGATACCGCTGGAACTCGCCCGGGACGCCGCGCCCATTGACGTAGTCCCGGACGGTGGTGCCGCCCTTGGCCAGGGAATCCTGGAGCACCGCCCGGATGGTCCGGTGCAGCCGGGCCAGGTCGGCTTCCGACAAGGAACCTGCCGGCCTCGCCGGGTCGATCCCGGCTCGGAACAGCGCCTCATCCGCGTAGATGTTACCGATGCCCGCCACCCGCCGCTGATCCAGCAGCACCGCCTTGATAGGCGCCCGCCGCCCCGCGACCAGGGCGGCCAAAGCTTCCGGACTAAAGTCGTCGCCCAAGGGCTCCACCCCCATGCTAACCAGCCCCGGCGGCTCCTGGCCGTAATCGTCGGCCACGTAGTGCCACGTGCCAAAGGTGCGCTGATCGCTGAAGCGCAGCTCCAGGCCTCCGTCCAGGGCAACGACGATGTGGGTGTGGGGCCCTTCGGGATCCCCCGCCGGCGCGACGGTGAGGCGGCCGGTCATGCGCAGGTGGACGATGAGGCGGGCGCCGTCGTCCAGATGGAGCAGCAGAAACTTGCCCCGCCGCTGGACGGCGGCAAACCGGCGCCCGGCGACGCGCTCCTCCAACCGTTCCGGCTCGATGTTGCGCAGCAGGCGGGGCAGCCGCACCCCAAGGCCGGTGATGCGGCGCCCCGGCAGGGCGCTGGCCAGCTGCCGGCGGACCGTTTCCACCTCGGGCAGTTCAGGCACCGGCCTTCCCCTCCAGGGAAACCGGCTCCGTATCCAGCCAGTTGGGGCCGGCCTGCACGTCCACCACCAAGGGCACCGCCAGTTCCACGACCCGGGCCATGGCGTCGTGGATGAGGCGGGCGGTGCGGGCCAGTTCGTCCTTGGGCACTTCCAGCACCAGCTCGTCGTGGACCTGCAAGAGCAGCCGGGCCCGCAACCCCTCCTCCCGCAGGCGCCGGTGGGCCTCCACCATGGCCAGCTTGATGATGTCGGCCGCGGTGCCTTGGATGGGGCTGTTCATGGCGGTGCGCTCCGCGAAGCTGCGCCGGGCCCAGTTGCGGGAACGCAAGTCGGGCAAATAGCGGCGCCGGCCAAAAAGGGTGGTGACGTAGCCCCGCTCCCGGGCGGCTTCGATGACCGTGTCGATGTAGCGGCGAACGCCCGGGTAGCGCTGGAAATAGTCGTCGATGTAGCGCTGCGCGTCCTCCCGGCTCAGGCCCGTCCCCCGGGCCAGGCCAAAGCTGCTGATGCCGTAGACGATGCCAAAGTTGATGGCCTTGGCGGCGCTGCGCATGTCCGGCGACACCTGGTCCGGCGGCACGCCAAAGACTTCCGACGCGGTGCGCACGTGGATGTCCTGCCCGCGGCGAAACGCGTCAATGAGCCCTTCGTCGCCGGACATGTGGGCCAGGACCCGCAGCTCGATCTGGGAATAGTCGGCCTTCATCATCACCCAATCGGGCCCTTCAGGGATGAAGGCCCGGCGGATGCGGCGGCCCTCTTCGGTGCGCACGGGAATGTTCTGCAGGTTGGGATTGGTGCTGCTGAGCCGGCCGGTGGCCGTCACCGCCTGGTTGAAGGTGGTGTGGACTCGCCCCGTTTCCGGGTGCACCAGCGAGGGCAGCGCGTCCACGTAGGTGCTCTTGAGCTTGGTCACCTGCCGGTAGTCCAGCAGCAAGGCCACGATGGCGTGCTCCGGTGCGAGGGCTTCCAGCACCTCGTGATCGGTGGAGGGCCCGGTCTTGGTCTGCTTGAGGACGGGCAGTTGAAGCTTTTCGAACAAGATGCGGCTCAGCTGCTTCGGTGAGTTGATGTTGAACTCTTCGCCCGCGAGGCGGTAGATCTCCGCGGTGAGCCGCTGGATCTGGGCGTCCATCTCTTGGGACAGCTGCGCCAAATACCCGGTGTCCAGGCGCACGCCGTTCATCTCCGCCTCCACCAATACGTCCACCAGCGGCCGTTCCATGCCCGTGTACAGTTCCCACAGGCCATCCCGGCGCAGCCGCTGGGCCAGCACCGGCCCCAGCTCGCGGATGACCGCGGCCTCCTGGGCCAAGTGGTCCGCGGCCACGGCCGGATCCAGGTCCTCCAGGGCCGCGGCCCGCCGGCCGGGACCGGCTTCCGCCAACCGCTGCTTCCATGAAACCAGGTAGCGGTCGGCAAACTTCATGGCCGCGTCGGGCAAGGAGTGGTCTCCCTGCTCGGGGTTGATGAGGTAGGAGGCCAGCATGACGTCCAGCTCGACGCCGGCCAGGTCCGCCCCGTGACGGCGGAGAATGATGCGGAGGCGCTTCGCGTCGTGGCACCACTTGGGCACCGCCGGATCGGTGAGCAGCGGGGCCAACGCGTCCCGCACCACGGGCCACGGCAGCTGGTCGCCCGCGATGACGCCCCGGTGGCCCACGGGGACGTAGACGGCCCGCCCGCCCCGCGCGAGGGCGAGGCCCACGATGGCCGCCTGCATCCGGTCGGGACCGGCGGCCGCCACGCCCACCACCAGCGGCTCCCCGGGATCCGCCGCCCGCAGCGCCGCCGCGGCCGCCTCCAGGGCGTCGGGCGTGCGCACGATGGCAAGGCCCGTTTTCAGGCCGGTGTCCGGCCCGGGGCCACCGTTGGCCGTCCCGCCGCCGCCGGGGGCCGCCTCGGGGCTGTCCCCCTGCTGGCCGTTGCGGTCGCCGGTTGGGCCGCCGTCGGCAGGACCGGTACCGGCCCCGGCGCTCGGATCCATCATCCCCGCCTTGTGGAGGCGGTCCAGCAGTCCCTTAAATTCCAGCTCCCGGAAAAGGGCCACAAGCCGCGGGGTATCGGGCGCCCGCCGGCGCAGCGCCTCGGGGTCAAAGTCGACGGGCGCGTCGGTACGGATGACGGAAATCTCCTTGCTCAGGCGGGCCTGGTCCCGGTAGGTGCGCAAGTTTTCGCCCACCCTGCCCTTGACCTCATGGGCCCGGGCCAGCACCTCCTCCAAGCTGCCGTATTGCTTCAACAGCTGCACGGCCGTCTTGGGGCCCACCTTGGGCACGCCGGGGATGTTATCGGAGGTGTCGCCCATCAAGCCTTTCAAGTCCGGCACCCGGCTGGGCGCGACGCCCAGCTTCTCTTCCACGCCCCGGGGGTCGAGGCGCTCCATGTCCCGGATGCCCCGGCGCGTGAGCAGCACCGTCACCCGGTCATCCACCAGCTGCAGCAGATCCCTGTCGCCGGTGACGATGAGCACCTCCAGGCCCCGCTGGCTGGCCTGGCGGGCCAGGGTGCCGATGATGTCGTCGGCCTCGTAACCCTCCACGCCGTACACGGCCAGGTTCATGGCGTCCAGGAGCTGCTCCACCCGGGCGATCTGCGGGCGCAGGTCGTCGGGCATGGCGGCGCGGTTGGCCTTGTACTCGGCAAACAGCTCGTCCCGGAAGGTGGGACCCGCCCGGTCAAAGGCCGCGGCCACGTAGTCGGGCTGCTCTTCGTCCAGCAGCGCCAACAGCATCATGGCAAAGCCGTATACGGCGTTGCTGGGTTCGCCCGTGGACGTCGTCAGGCTGGGCAAGGCGTAGTAGGCCCGGTGGATAAGGCTGTAGGCGTCGATGAGGACGAGCTTTCCCCGCGGGGCCGTGCCGTCCCCACGGCGCTCCGACGCGCGCTGGGTGGAACTCTCCGCGGCGCACCCCGCGGCGGCGCGCGGGGTGCGGCCGTCCAATGGCTCCTGGGGCATAGTCCTCGCTCCTGGTCTGTTGGCCTCGCCCCCGGTCGAGCCGGTCGCGGCCGCGTCCAGTATAGCACGCCCGGCGCGGCCAGATCCACATGCTGGCGGGCGGCGCATCGGCTCCCTGCCGTGCCTGCACTTGCTTGAAGGATCGGGGGAGGGGGCGCGGAATCGCGCGTAGCGATAGACCCTCGATAGGGGGAATGAACGGCATGTTGAAGACCAACGCCCAGCGGGCCGCCGTCCTCGGCGCGGCGCTGCTGGTGATAATCTCCGTCCTTGCTGCCGCTTCCTACCGGCCGGCGGCTCCGGACCCGGCGGCCCCCCTAGGGGCCGTGCTGGACCCAGCGGCCCGGGAACCCGCGCCTTGGGGGTCGGCGGCGCCCGACGGGGCGACCGCCCAGCACCCCTCCGCCCGCGGCCCAGCCGCAGCCAGCGACCCCGGGCGCGGCCTGGACCCCGCGCCGGATGAGGGCACCGCCCGTCCCGGCGCCCCGCTGACCTGGGCCCAACTGCACGGCATGCTGCGGCAAGCCCTCAGCCCCCAAGCCGCCCCCGGGGTCCACGCCGCTTCCTTGGAAGACTTTCTCGATCCGGGGACGGATCCCGCGGACCCGGTCACCCGGGGCGGCCTAGTGATGGCTGTAGTGCGGGCCCTGGATCTGGAAGAACTGGCCTTGGCCCACCCGCCCGCGGCGAGCCTGTTCCAAGACGTCTCGCCGCTGCACCGGGCCTATGCGGCCATCGGCCTCGCCCACCGGCTCGGCCTGCTGCCCCAGCCGCCCGGGCACATGCTGCGGCCTGAGCAGCCGGTGACAGCCGCGGAGGCCCAGGAGATGCTGGGCCTAGCCCGGGCCCTGGACATCCGGGCGGGCCAGTTGGACCAGGTGAATGCGCCCGGCAGCAGCCTCAGCGTCGCGGGACCCGACGGGCAGCCCACGGCTTACGTATTGGTGGAGGACACGTTGATCGTGCGCAACGGCGGTGCCGTTGGCGCCGAGGAGCTGCTGCCCGGCGACGCGGTGCGTACGGTGGCCGACGCCACGGGCCGGCTGCGGCTGCTGGTGGCCGAAGGCCCGGCTTTGTCGCCGGTGCAGCAGGCCCTGGCCGTGCTGGGGCCTCTCCTGCAGGAACTGTTGACGCCCGAGCAGACCGCCGCGATCCTGGCCCGCGACTGGGAGCGGGCCGGTACCGAGCTCAAAGTGAACCTGTACAACCGGCTGCTGGAGCACGGCCTCACACCCGAAGAGGCCACCGCGGTCCTTGACCAGGACTGGGCTGCGCTGACCGAACACGGCAAGGCCCGGCTCACCGAGCTGGCCGCAGCCCGCTGGTCCGTGTCGCCGGACCTGGTGCGGGCCGTGCTGGACCAAGACTGGGAGACGGCCCGCAGCCACGCGGAGATCGTCATCTTGGAGTACCTGCTCAACGAGCTGCTGCAGGCCGCCAACGCCTAACACGACCGTCCCCGGGGCCGCGCCCGTCCGCGGCCCCGGGCACGGCCCGGTCCACGGGCGATTCCTTGCCGGCGGTGGCTTGAAACAGGCTACTGGGGTGTGTTATGATCAATTTTGCCTGCCGGTCACCGGCCCTGGGGAGCCGGATCGCCGAGCCGGGTGCAGGCGGTGCGCAGCGGCAGGCGGAAAAGAGGCCGGAGTGGCGGAACTGGCAGACGCGCGCGACTCAAAATCGCGTGGGTAACCCCCATGTGGGTTCGAGTCCCACCTCCGGCACCATTC
The DNA here is from genome assembly GCA_035304545.1 of Limnochordales bacterium. Classification (GTDB taxonomy): domain Bacteria; phylum Bacillota; class Limnochordia; order Limnochordales; family ZCTH02-B6; genus ZCTH02-B6. The sequence continues at coordinate 127,597 of DATGPV010000054.1, forward strand.
GAAGGGCGTTTCCGGGAAGCCGGCGCCCTTCGTTCGCGTCTGGAGCGTACGCCGCGAGCCACCGCGCCTTTGTCCTGGCCCCCGAGCGTCGAGGCTGGATGGCAGCCCGCGGCGCCGCCAAAGGGTTGCGTGACCCCAGTCTTGGTCTACAAGGTCAGCCACAGGACAAGAGCCCCCACCGCCCACGTGTAGTAGGCGAAGGGCGCCAGCCGTCGCCGCTGCAAATAGCGGAGGAACAGGGCGATGGCCCCGTAGCTGCTGACGGCCGACACGGCGGTGCCCAAAAGCAGGATGCCGACGCCCTCGGCCTCCACCGGGCCCGCCCGCAGCAGTTGGGCCATTTCCAGAGCCGTGGCGCCCAAAATCGCCGGCACCGACATTAAGAAAGCAAACCGGGCGGCGGCGGGCCGCGTCAATCCCGCCAAGATGCCGGCGCTCATGGTGGTGCCCGAGCGGGACAAGCCGGGCACCACGGCCAGGGCTTGGCCGAGGCCCATCGCGACGGCATGCCGCCAGCCTGGCCGGCTGCCCCGCCGGGCCACGGCAACCCGGTCCGCAACGATCAGCAGCACCCCGGTAACAAACAGCATGATCGCGGGGACCGCCACCGAGGAAAACGCCTGCTCGATCGCGTCCCGCAGCAAGAGGCCCACCGCCGCCACCGGCAGCGAGGCCGCCACCAGCAGCCAAAACATGCGCCGCCCCTCGGCCGCACCGGGCCGGTCCAGGCCCACCACCCCGGCGACGATTTGGAGCAGTTCCTCCCGGAAATACAGCACCACCGCCAGCAGGCTGCCGAAATGCACCATGGCGTCAAAGGTGAGGAGGTATTCGGTCACCCCCAGCCACTGGCGGACGATGACCAAATGCCCCGAACTGCTGACGGGCAAAAACTCCGTAAGGCCCTGCACCAAACCCAGCACAATGGCTTGCCACGCGGTCATGGCTCACGCCCCCACTTGGATTCCGCGGTCCACCATAACACACCCCCGCCGGTTTCGCCAGATGTTTCCAGGGTGTCCCCCGCCCGCCCGGCACCATCCTTATGCAGGTGCGCCCCGCCTCAGCCGGCCCTACCGGCCGCCGGGACCCGGCACCGCTACGGGGGCAACGAGGAATCCTGATGCCGAGGCGGAACAGTACAGGGCGGACCAGCACGAAACCAAGACGATGGGAGTGACCGGCCATGAGCAGCCCTGGCGCGACAAAAACGCTGCCCAAGCGCCACGAAATCCCCGAGGCCCTGCGCTGGCGGCTGGAGGATCTCTACCCCAACGATCAGGAATGGGAAGCCGATTTCCGCCGGTGCAAGGACGCCATTCCCCAACTGCAGGCCTTCGCAGGCACCTTGTCCCAGTCGCCGGCCCAGCTGGCCGCGTGCCTCAAGCTGCGGGACGAGACCGGCGCCCGTTTCGAGCGGCTCTTCGTCTACGCTTTTGCCCGCATGGACGAGGATAGCACCAACCCCACGTACCAAGCGCTCTACGATCGCAGCCAGCGCCTGGGGGTGGAGCTGCGCACGGCCATCTCCTTCATCGAACCCGAGCTGCTGCAGATGCCGGAGGCACGCCTGCGGGAGTACCTGGACAGCCCGGAGCTGGCCCTCTACCGCCACCATCTCGAGGACATCCTCCGGCACAAGCCCCACACCCTCTCGCCCCCCGAGGAAGCCATCCTGGCCGCCGCGGGGGAAGTGACCCAGGCGCCGGCCAACGTCTTTGACATGTTCAACGACGCGGACCTGAAGTTCCCCGCCATCCAGGACGAAAAGGGCCAGTGGGTGGAGCTTACCCACGGCCGCTACATCCGCTTCATGGAAAGCACCGACCGCCGCGTGCGCAAAGACGCCTTTGAAGCCCTGCACAACACCTACAGCCAGTGGCGGCACACCCTGGCGGCCACCTTGGGCGCAAGCGTCCGCAAGGACGTGTTCTACGCCCGCATGCGCCGCTATCCCTCGGCCTTGGCCATGGCCCTGCACGGGGACAACATCCCGGTGGAGGTCTACACCAACCTCATCGACACCATCCGCTCCCGCCTCCACCTGCTGCACCGCTATATGGCCCTGCGGAAACGCCTCTTGGGCGTGGAGGAGCTGCACGTCTACGACCTGTATGTTCCCCTGGTGCCCGGAGCCGACCTGCACATCCCCTATGAGCAGGCGCGGGAGATGGTGCTCGCGGGCCTGCGTCCCTTGGGCGACGAATACGTGCGCATCGTGCGGGAGGGCCTGGACAACCGGTGGGTAGACGTGCTGGAGAACGAGGGCAAGCGCAGCGGCGCCTACTCCATCGGCGCCTACGGCGTCCACCCCTTTATCCTCATGAACTACGAACCCAACCTGGACAACGTCTTCACTCTGGCTCACGAGTTCGGCCACGCGGCCCACAGCTACCTGTCGGACCGGACCCAGCCCTACGTCTACTCCCACTACACCATCTTTGTGGCCGAGGTCGCGTCCACCCTCAACGAGCACCTGCTGTTCCACCACTTGCTGCGGGAAACCGATGACCCGACCCAGCGCCGCTATCTCGTTAACAAGTATTTGGACAGCGTGCGGGGCACCGTCTTCCGCCAAGTGAAGTTCGCGGAGTTCGAAAAGATCATTCACGAGCATGTGGAAGCCGGCGAAGCCCTGACGCCGCAGTTTCTCAACGACACCTACTACCGGCTGGTGCAGGAGTACTACGGCCCCGAGCTGGTGGCCGACGGGCCCGTGGCCATCGAATGGGCCCGCATTCCCCACTTCTACCGGGCCTTCTACGTGTACAAGTACGCGACGGGCTTCGCCGCCGCCACCGCCTTGGGACAGGCCATCCTGGAGGAAGGCCAGCCCGCGGTGGAGCGCTACCTGGACCTGCTGCGGGCCGGCGGCTCCGACTATTCCCTGGCGCTGCTCCGGCGGGCCGGGGTCGACATGACGAAACCGGAACCCATCCTGCAGGTGATGGATGTGTTTGAAAAGATGCTGGACGAGCTGGAAGCCCTGAGCTGAGCGGCCGCCCTTTGCCCGCACGCAAAAGCGCCCCGAGCGGACCGCTTTCGGCTCCGCCCGGGGCGTTCCCATGCCTCCCGGCGGCCTCCGGGGCACGCGGGGGGCCCGGACCCCGGCGCCGCGGGCTTTTCAGCGGGAGTCCAGAAACCGCCACAGCTCGTCGCGCGGGTACGCGGCCAGGGGCCGCCACTGGCCGTCGCGCCCCCGGATTCGCCGGCCCGCGCCGGCCTCTACGAACCGGCCGATGCAGGCCGCGGCCACCCCTGCCTCCGCCAGGGCCGCCACCACCCGCTGGCCGTCGGGCGCGGCGATGAGGAGGCTGCCCGAGGACAAAAGCCCCAGCGGGTCCAAGCCCAGGTGCGCGCAGATGGCCGCGGTCTCCGCCCGCACCGGCACCTGGTCCTCCCACAGCTCGCAGCCGACGCCCGCGGCTTCGCACATCTCTTCCACCGCGCCCAACAGGCCCCCCTCGGTGGCATCGTGCATGGCCCGGGCGCCCGCGGCCACGGCCACCAGGGCCTCTTGGACGACGCTGAGCTCCTCGGCAAACGCGGCCGCCCGGGCCACCAGCTCGGCGCCCAGCACCGGCGCCAGCTCGTGGCCAAAATCGGCCGCCAAAATCGCAGTGCCTTCCAAGCCCGCTCCCTTGGTCATCACCAGCGCGTGGCCGGGCGCGGCGCCCGCGGCCGACACAAACTGATCCGGGGCGGCCCGTCCCACCGCGGTGACGACGATGACCGCGTCCTGGACCCGGGACGTGGTCTCGGTGTGCCCGCCCAGAACCGCCACGCCCAGCCGGCGGGCCTCCGCGTCGATCTCCTGCATGAGGGTTTCCAGCGCGCCGGGGGGCGCGTCCGCGGGCAGGAGCAGCACCACCTGCACCCCCACCGGCCGGGCCCCGTGGGCCGCGACATCGTTGGTCGCCACGGTCACCGCCAACCGCCCCGCGCCTCGCCCGGCGCCGGTGATGGGGTCGCTGGCCACCACACACACGTCTCCGCCCAAATCCAGCACCGCCGCGTCCAGGCCCACGCCCGGGCCCACCAGGACTTCCGGCCGGGAGGCCCCGCCGTAGGGCAGCACCCGGGTCCTCAGTTCCGCCATGGAAAGCTTGCCGACCTTCACCGTTGTCCCTCCTGCGCCGGTCCCGCCGGCGGCGAGGCCAGTGCCCGTCCGTGGCCGCAGCCCGCCCCCGGGCCGCCGGGGCCGCCTCGGCTCCGTTTCACACCAGCCCCTCCTGCCGCAAGCGCTGGAGGGCCCGGCCAAAGGCCGCCACGGTTTCCGCCACGTCCTCTTCGGTGTGGGCCGCGGACAAAAACCCTCCGCTGCGCATCAGGTCCACGCCCTCCAGGAGCATGGCCTTGCGCAGGGCGATGGTGCCCGTCCCCTTGGACAGCCGTTCCAGCACGGCCGGATCCACCCCGGCAGGCGGCTCGCCCTGGGCTCCCGGCGGCGGCTCAAGGCCCAGCGCGATGTGAAACATGGAGGCCTGCCAGTAGACGTAGCCCGTCACGCCCGCCGCGGCCAGCGTCTGATTCAGCCCTTCGCCAAGAGCGCGGCAGAGGGCCGCGGCCCGGCGGATGGCCTGGCCGTCCGCCAGCTCCCGCAGGGTGGCCACGGCTGCGGCGGCGGTGAGGGGATTTGCATTGAAGGTGCCCTGGTGGGCAATCTTCTTGGTGCGGTTCCACTCGGGATCCCGGTAGGCCAGGTAGGCCATGATGTCAGCCCGGCCGGCCACGGCCGCACCGGGCAGCCCGCCGGCCACCACCTTGCCCAGACAGACCAAGTCGGCGTCGACGCCGTAGTACTCTTGGGCGCCGCCGGGAGCCAGGCGAAAACCGGTGATGACCTCGTCAAAGATCAGGACAGTGCCCGTGCGCCGGGTCTCCTCCCGCACCAGCCGCAGGAAGTCGCGGTCCATGGGCACCGCGCCCCAGCTGCCGCCGCTGGGCTCCACGATGACCGCGGCCACGTCCCCCGCCGCCAACGCCTGCCGGAGGGCAGCCTCATCGCCCACGGGCAAGGCGATGGTGGTGGCCAACACCGCTTGGGGCACCCCCGTCGACGCGGTGACCCCAAAGGACGCCCGGTAGCCGCTGGCCGCCTCGTCGTGCCAGCCGTGGAAATGGCCGGCAAACTTGGCCACCCGGGGGCGCCCCGTGTGGGCCCGGGCCAGCCGCATGGCCAACTGGGTCGCCTCGGTGCCCGAGTTGACGAAGCGCACCTGCTCGGCACCGGGCACCATCGCCTTGATGAGCCGGGCCCACTCCAGTTCCAGCGGGTGGCTGCTGCCAAAGTGGGTGCCTTGCTCCAGCTGGCGGGCCACCGCCGCGGCCACCGCCGGATGGTTGTGGCCCAAAAGCAAGGCGCCGTGGCCCATCCAGTAGTCGATAAGGCGCCGGCCGTCCACGGTCCACTTGTAGGCGCCGGCGGCCCGCTCCACGAAGACGGGGAACGGCTCCAGCCAGCGGGAGTCGTGGGTCAGCCCGCCGGGCAGGAGATCTTGAGCCTCGGCAAAGAGGGCTTGCGAACGGGGAAAGGCCGCGGCGTAGTCGCGATCGATGGATGAGGGCGCAGGCGCCGCTTCGACGGACGAAGGTTCCATGGACGACTCCCCTTCTCGACGACTCCCCTAAACTTCACACGCCCGGGACCAACTGGCCCAAGGGCACGTACTCGAGCCCGTGGGCCTCGGCCACCCCCGCCAAGGTCACGTGCCCGGCATAGCAGTTCACACCTTTGGCCAGGGCCGGATCACGCTGCACGGCGGTCAAGAAACCTTGGTCCGCCAGCTGCTGGATGTAGGGCAAGGTGGCGTTGGTCAGCGCCCACGTCGAGGTGCGGGGCACGGCGCCGGGCATGTTGGGCACCGCGTAGTGGATCACGCCGTGCTTAACGTAGGTGGGATCCTTGTGGCTGGTGACCCGATCGGCGGTCTCCACGCAGCCGCCCTGGTCGATGGCCACATCCACGATGACGGCCCCCTGCTTCATTTGCCGCACCATATCTTCCGTCACCAGCTGCGGTGCCCGGGCGCCGGGGACGAGGACGGCGCCGATGACCAGATCCGCGTAGGCCACCGACCGCTCGATGTTGTGGCGGTTGGACATGACCGTGATCCGGTGGCCATGCAGGATCTCCTCCAGGTAGCGGAGCCGGTTGGCGTCCTTGTCGATGAGGGTGACCTGCGCGCCCATGCCCAAGGCCATATGGGCCGCGCTGGTGCCCACGGTGCCTGCACCGATGATGACCACGTCCGCGGGCGGCACCCCGGGCACGCCCGCCAGCAGCACGCCCCGCCCGCCGTAGGTCTTTTCCAGGTACTGAGCGCCGACCTGCACCGCCATACGCCCCGCCACTTCGCTCATGGGGCGCAGCAAGGGCAAGGTGCCGTTGGGCAGTTGGATCGTTTCGTAGCCGATGGCCGTGACCTTCGCGTCCAGCAGCCGCCGGGTCAGCTCGGGAAAGGCGGCCAGGTGCAGGTACGTAAACAGGATTTGGCCTTCCCGTAAATAAGGGAACTCCTCGGGTTCGGGCTCCTTGACCTTGACCACCATGTCCGCCCGCTCGTAGATCTCGACCGTTTCCGACACCAGCTCCGCGCCGGCCGCCGCGTACTCGTCATCCAAGATGCCGCTGCCCGCGCCCGCCGCCCGCTGGACCAGCACCCGGTGGCCGGCTTTGGTCAGCTCCTCCACGCCCGCGGGCGTCATCGCGACGCGGTTCTCGCCTTCCTTTCGCTCCTTGGGCACGCCGATGATCAAGAGAACCTTCCCTCCCCTGCGGTGCTCTCGCCCGGCCTAGGCGCCGCTTGGGCTCCCGTCGCCGTTGACCGTGTATACCTGCAGCAGGTTGGTGGAGCCGGGTTCACCGGTCTTGACGCCCGCGGTGATGACGACCCGGTCCCCGGCCCGGATGTAGCCGGCGGCCCGGGCCGCGGCCACCGCCACGTCGATCATGTCGTCGATCTTCTCGGTGCGGGGCACGATGAGGGGATGCACCCCCCACACCAGGCTCAGCCGCCGCGCCACCTCAGGACGGGGCGTCAGAGCCAAGATGGGCGCGGCGGGCCGGAACTTGCTCACCATGCGGGCGGTGGCTCCCGATTGGGTGGAGGTCAGGATCGCGGCCGCCTGCAGATCCGCGGCGGCCCAGCACGTGGCGTAGCTGATGGCTTCCGCGATAGTGGGCGACGGCCCGCTGCGGCGGCCGGCCAGCAGCTGATCGTACGGTATGGCCCCCTCGGTGCGCCGGGCAATGCGATCCATCACCCGCACCGCCGCCAGGGGGTAGCGGCCGATGGCGGTTTCGCCCGACAGCATGATCGCGTCGGTGCCGTCAAAGATGGCGGTGGCCACGTCGGTCACCTCGGCCCGGGTGGGCCGCGGGTTGTGGACCATGGACTCCAGCATTTGCGTGGCCGTGATCACTGGCTTGCCCTGCCGGTTGCACGCGTCGATGATGCGCTTTTGCACCAGGGGCACTTCCTCCGGCGGGATCTGCACGCCCAGATCACCCCGGGCCACCATGACCCCGTCGGCCTCCCGGACGATCTCTTCCAGGTAGCGCACGCCTTCGTGGTTTTCGATCTTGGCGATGACGGGCTGCTGGCCCCCAGCCTCCCGGATGACCCGCTTGACGGCGGCCACGTGCTCGGGCCGGCGGATGAAGGACGCGGCCACGAAGTCCACGCCCCGCTCCACACCAAAGCGGATGTGGGCCGCGTCGGCCTCGGTGAGGGCAGGCAAGTCCAGGGAGACGCCCGGGATGGTCAACCCCTTGTGGGAGCGGAGCACGCCGCCCACCACGACGCGGCAGTGGACCTGGGTGCCGTCCACCCGCTCCACCGACAGCTCAATGAGGCCGTCGTCCAGGTACAGCGTGCTGCCCGGCCCCACCAGGCGGTGCAGCTCCGGGTAGGTGACCGACGCCCGGGAGGCGTCGCCCACCACCGGTTCGCCCTGCAGGGTAAAGGTCTGGCCGCTCTCCAAGACGACCGGATCCGGCTCGATGCGGCCGATACGCACTTTCGGCCCCTGGATGTCCAGCAGGATGCCGATGGAGCGCCCTTGCGCGGCCGCGGCCTGGCGCAGCCGCTCGATGCGCTGGCCCTGCTCCTCCAGGGTGCCGTGGGAAAAATTGAGCCGGGCGACATCCATCCCGGCGGCGATCAGTTCTTCGAGGAGTCCGTCGCTGGCGGGTCCAATGGTGCAGACGATCTTGGTGCGTCGCAAAGCGTTCCCTCCATGGTCCGGGCGCCGGCCCCAGCTGCGGTCCGCGCCACCGTCCCGGCCGGTGCCGGCTGCGGGCCGCGGGCGCCGGGCCTCCCATCCGTCAGTCGCCTGCCCGCTCCTGGATAGCCTCCAGCTGCTGCTGGGTGCGCCGGGCCACCTGGCCCATGCGGCGGTACTTCTCCAGCCGGCGGCGGACCAGCTCATCCCCGCTCAAGGGCAAAAGCTCCCGCAAGTGGCGCACCACGGCTTCCTTGAGCCGCTGGGCGGCCAGCTCCCGATCCCGGTGGGCGCCCCCCAGAGGTTCGGGGATCACCTCGTCAATGACCCCCAGTTCCAGCAGATCCTTGGCCCCGATCTTCAGCACCGCCGCGGCGTCGGGCGCGCGGCGCGTGTCCTTCCACAAGATCTCGGCGCACATCTCCGGCGAGATCACCGAATACCAGGCGTTCTCCATCATGAGCACCCGGTCGCCCACGCCCACGGCCAGGGCCCCGCCGCTGCCGCCTTCGCCGGTGATGACGCATACGATGGGCACCCGCAAAAAGGACATGCGGCGGATATTTTCGGCGATGGCCACACCCTGGCCCCGCTGCTCGGCCTCGATCCCCGGATAGGCCCCCACCACGTCGATGAGGGTGACGATGGGCCGGCCAAACTTTTCCGCCTGGAGCATGAGGCGCAGCGCCTTGCGATATCCCTCTGGGTGGGGCAGGCCAAAGTTGCGGCGCAGGTTCTCCTTGGTGTCCCGCCCCTTCTGGGGCCCGATGATGGTCACCGGCATGCCGTCCAAGAGCGCCAGGCCACCCACCATGGCCTCGTCGTCCCGCACGCAGCGGTCACCGGCCAGCTCCAGGAAGTCGTCGCAGATCATGCCGATGTAATCCAGCGTGGTGGGCCGGCGCGGGTGGCGGGCCAGCTGCACCCGCTGCCACGGCGTCAAGTTGCTGAAAATCTCCTCCCGCAGCCGATCCGCCTTCTTCTCCAGAGTGGCCAGCTCCGCGGCGAAATCGATGCCCTTTTCCGCGGTGAATTCCTGCAGTTCCTTGATGCGGTTCTCCAGCTCCACCAGGGGCCGTTCCCACTCAAACACGCCGTTGACCACCCACAAGCGCCCCCTATCCTTGGTGCAGGCGCAGGATGCGCGCCAGGGTGGGCCGCAAGTCCTTGCGGGGCACGATGGCGTCTACCATGCCGTGCTTCAGGGCAAACTCCGCCGTCTGAAACCCTGCAGGCAAAGACTGGCGAATCGTCCGCTCCACGATGCGGGGACCGGCGAAGCCGATGAGGGCCCCCGGCTCCGCGAGGATGTAGTCGCCCAAGGAGGCGAAGCTCGCGTAGACGCCCCCCATGGTCGGGTTGGTGAGGACCGAGATGTAGGGCCGGCGGCTGCGGCCAAACTCCTCCACGGCCTGGCTGGTCTTGGCCATCTGCATGAGGGACAGGATCCCCTCTTGCATGCGCGCGCCGCCGCCCCCGCCCGACACGATGACCACGGGCAGGCGCCGCTCTGCGGCCCGTTCAAAAAGGCGGGTAAGCTTTTCGCCCACCACCGAGCCCATGCTGCCGCTGAAAAAGCTGAAGTCCAGGACGCCGATGGCCAGGGGGTGCCCATCCAGCTGCCCTGCGCCCGTCACCACCGCCTCGGTGAGGCCCGTCTTGGCCTGCATGCGGGCCAGCTTCTCCTCATAGCCCGGAAAGCCTAGAGGGTTGACCGTCACCAGGTCCGTTTCCCACTCTTCGAAGGCTTCGGGATCGTCCAGCAGCTGGCGCAGGCGCTCCGCCGCCCCCACGTGAAAGTGGTAGCCGCACCGCTCGCACACCTGCAGGTGGCGGGCCAGCTCCCCCTGGTAAAGGATGCTTTGGCAACCCGGGCACTTGGTCCACAGCCCGTCGGGCACCTCTTTGGGGCGGGCCGGCGGGGCCGCCGGGCTCGCCGGCGCCGCCTTGGCGCCCGCCGCTTCCCCTTCGGTCTGGGCCGGCTTGACGGTAGCGTAGCGCGATTTGGAACGGAAAAGGTCCTTGAATACGGCCATTCTCTTGCGAACCCGCCTTCAGCGGTGGAGGGCGCTGGCCAAGAAAGACGCCCAGCGGCCGCTGGGACGGCCGGGAGGTGTCATGCGCCTGCCTCGATGCGGCCGTGCCGCGTCAAAATCTCCGCCCGGCCGCGGATTTTCATGGCCGAGGTGTGCTCGGTGAACTGGGCCAGCATGACTTCGCCCTTATCCAGCTTTTCGCTGTGGTGAAACCGGGTTTCCTTCCCGCGCGTCAGGCCGATGATGGTGACACCGTCCTGCAGCGCCTTGATGACGACGAAGTCTCCCCGGATGATCTCCTCACCCACCATCTGCACCCTCCGCCCGCGCCAATACGACAAGGCGGGGCCCGATGCCGGTGCCCTGCCTGTGCAAAAAGCCCTTCACCATCAAGATTGCGGGACAATTATATCCCGCTGCCGCGAAAGGTGTCAACCGACGGCCGCCTCCCGTGCCGGCCCCGCACCGGCGTCCAGATCCGTCCCGGCACCGGTCCCCGGCGGCTCTCCCCCAGGGGCAGCGTCCACCGCGGACCCGGCGTTCCCCGGAGGATGGCTGTTGATGGGCACCCCCAGCTGCTGGTGGGCGATGCGGGCGGCCGCCGCGGCGGCCACGCCGGCCACCAGGTCGTCCAGGAAGGTGTTGACCTGCTCCTGGCCCCCGTTGTTCAAGCGGCCGATGATCCCCATCTTCATCTTGTCCAGGTAGCCAAAGCTGGTCAGCCCGATGGAGCCGTAGATGTTGGTCACCGCCAAAGCCAGGATCTCATCCACCCCGTAGAGGGGTTCGTCCCGGCGCACGATGCTGTTGATGGGTTCGGGCAAGGCGTTGCCCTCGGCCAGCATATCCAAGGCAATGCCCGTCAAAATCGCGTGCTGCGCCTCCCGCTTGCCGATGACCCCCAGCACGCTCTCCACGCACTGCTCCAGCGTCAAGTTGCTGTTGTGGTGGCGCTGCAAGTCGTACACGATCTCTGCGATGTCGCGAATTTCCACGCCCCGCTGCCGCAGCAGCTCGATGACCGCATCCTTCATCGTTGGCACGCTCACCCCCGCTGGGTCTGGTGTCAAGGGCCGGCCGCCCGCTTATGCCAGCCGGGCCGCTCCCTTGAGCCAACCCTCCTGGGCCAGGTCCGCCAGCGCGGCCAAAAGCCCGTCGGTAGGCGCCACCCGCACCCCGTTGCCGGCCAGGACGGTGACGGCCGCGCCCTGGACCCACACCCGGATGATCACGGGCACGTCCCCGGGAAACCGCCGCAGCACCTGCACCAGGCGCTGCAAATGGGGCGCCGCCTCGCCGGTGATCTCCACCACCAGCGCGGGGCTACCCCCATCCAGCATATCAAAAACCGGGCCGCTTTCGCCAATGGCAGCCGCTGCCGCCGCGGGGGGAGCCGCCGCCGAGCCCGCCGCCGCAAACATGGACACCTGGGCTGGCGGCGGAGCGGTCCCGCCGGTCGCCGCGCCCAGCCGGTCCACCGCCGCCAGCATCTCCCGCCGGCCCGGACCCAACCCGTCCAAGGCTCCCGCTTCGATCAACGCCTGCAGCACCCGGCGGGGCATGAGCCGCCCAGGCACCCGCTGCACCAGATCCTGCAGGGAGCGGAAGGGCCGCTGGCCCCGGGCGGCCACGATGGCCGCCGCGGCCCCGTGCCCCACGTGCTTCACCGCACCGAGGCCGTAGCGGATGGCGCCGTCCGGGGTGACGGTGAAATCGCTGTCGCTTTCGTTGACGTGGGGCGGCAGCACCCGCACCCCCAGTCGGCGGCAGGCAGCCACGTACCGGGCCACCCGGTCGGGATTGCCCCGCACCGACGACAGCAAGGCCGCCATGAATTCGGCGGGGAAATGCCGGCGCAAGTACGCGGTTTCGTAACTGATGCGGGCGTAGGCCACCGAATGGCTCTTGGCAAAGCCGTAGCCCGCGAAGCGCTCCAGCTCCGCAAACACCGCCGCGGCCACGGCCGTGGGCACGCCGCGGGCTTTTGCGCCGGCCAAAAACCGCTCCCGGGCCTCGGCCAGCAGCTGCGGCTGCTTCTTGCTCATCCCCCGCCGCAAAAGATCCGCCTCGGCCGCGCTGAACCCAGCCAGGTCCATGGCGATGCGCATGACCTGCTCTTGGTAAAGGATGATGCCGTAGGTTTCCTCCAGCACCGGCGCGAGGCTGGGGTGCAGGTAGCGCACGGGTTCGCGGCCGTGGCGGCGGCGCAAAAACGCGTCGATGCGCTGCGCGGGTCCGGGCCTTCCCAAGGCCAAGAGGGCCACCAGGTCCGAGAAGGCCTGGGGCTGCAGCTCTGCAGTAAGGCGGCGGAACATGGGGGTTTCCAGCTGAAAGACGCCGTCGGTGCCCTCCTGGCTCAACATGCGGTAGACGGCGCCATCATCCAGGGGCAGCGGATCCGGTACGGTGCCGCCCCGGGCCGCGATGAGCTCCCGGCAGCGCTGGATGACCGTCAGGGTCCGCAGGCCCAGGAAGTCCACCTTCAAGTAGCCCAAGGCCTCCACGTCGGCCATCGGATATTGGATGAGGCGCGTATCCGGCCCGGTGTGCACCAGGGGCAGTTGATCCTCAAGGGGCCCGTCGCCCACCACGATGCCCGCCGCGTGCACCGAGAGGTGGCTGGGCACGCCTTCCACGGCCTGGGCCAGCTGCCAAAGCTGGGCCACCTCCGGGTCCTGGCGGGCCCGCTCCAAGGCAGGCACCGCCGCGGCCGCTGCGGCCAAGGTCATGCCCGGCTCCCCGGGGATGAGGCGCACCAGCCGGTCCACGGCCTCCGGGGCTACCCCCAGAACCCGGCCCATCTCCCGCAACGCGGCCCGCGCGGCCAACGTGGCGAAGGTCGCGATCTGGGCCACCCGTTCCGGCCCGTGGCGGCGGCGGATGTACTCCAGCAGCTCGCCCCGGCGGTAATCGCACACGTCGATGTCGATGTCCGGCGGCGCCTGCCGATCCGGGTTCAGAAACCGCTCAAAGACGAGGCCGTGGGCCAAGGGATCGACGTCGGTGATGCCCAGGCAGTAAGCCACCAGGCTGCTGGTGGCCGAGCCCCGGCCCGGGCCAATGGCGATGCCCTGCTGCCGGGCCCAGCGGACCGCGTCCCACAGGAGGAGAAAGTAGCTGGCCAGCCCCATGCGCTGGATAATGGCCAGCTCGTGCCGGGCCCGGGCGGCCGCAGGGCCGGGCAGGGGCTGGCCGTAGCGCCGCCGGGCGCCGGCTTCCACCAGGCGGGCCAGCAGCTCGTCGGGGGATCGCCCGCCGGGGGCAAAGGCCGGCAGCCGCAAGCCGCCCTGGGCCAACTCCACCTGGCACTGCTCGGCGATGCGCACCGTGTTGCGCAGGGCCGCGGGCCAGTGGGCAAACCGGCGGGCCATCTCCTGGGCCGAGGCCAGGTGCCGGGCCCCGTCGTCGGACGGTAGGGCCGCGGTGCCCCCGGCGGCCCGGCCGCCCGTGGCCAGGCGAGCCAGGGCCGCCCGGGCTGCCGCCTGTTCCGGCACCGTGTAGTGGACGTTGTGGGTGGCCACCACCTCCAGCCCTTCGTCTGCGGCCAGCTGGACCAGTTCCCGGTTGAGGGCCGCTTGCTGGGGCAGGCCATGGTCCTGCAACTCGATGAAGAAGCCATCGGGACCAAACCGTTCCCGGTAGGCGCGGGCCACCGCGCGGGCTTCGTCCCGGCGGCCTGCGGCCAAAAGGGACGGGATCTCGCCCCGCGCGCACCCGCTGAGGACAATCAGCCCGTCGCCCCAGCGCCACAGCGCCTCCCGATCGACCCCGGCCGCTGGATAGCCCGGCCCGCCGGCTCTCCCGCCGCCGTCCGTCCCGCGGCCCCCGACGGCCGCGCTGGCCGCCAAGGTGGCCAGACGGCACAAGTGACGGTAGCCGGTGTCGTCCCGGGCCAGCACCACCACGTGGTGTCCCCCGGGGCCCACCGTCAGCTCGCAGCCAATAATGGGATGGATGCCCGCGGCCCTGGCCGCCCGGTAAAAGCGGGCGGCGCCGAACAACGCGTCGTGGTCGGTCAAGGCCAGGGCCGGCATGCCCAAGGCCGCGGCGCGCGCGACCAGCTCCTCGGGCGCGGGCACCGCGTCCAAGAGGCTGTAGTGGGAATGGGTATGCAGGTGCACAAAGGCCACGCCCATCGCGCCCCCCCGCCCCGCGGGTCCTTGGTCCTACCTTTCGTTCCACCGGCGGCCGGCGCCTGCCGGCGCCGGCCGGCCCGCCAGGCCCCCGGGCTCAGGCCGGAGGGCGGACCGGCATAATCGCCCCCGGCCGCCCGTATGCATGGCGCGGGAGGTCGACCCCGTGCAGGGCGAAATCGTCAAAGGCGTGCTGCTTCCCTTTTTCACCGCGCTGGGCGTCATGCTGGGCGGCTCCCTTTTCGGCGGCCTGGCCGCCCTCTTTTATCCCGAGTCGCCCTTCCACCGCATGCGCGCGCTGGCCGCCGATGTCAAGTTGTGGGCCATTGTGGTGGCCATCGGCGGCACTTTTCCCACCCTGCGGGCCTTGGATTCGGGCTTGTTCAACGGCGAAGCCACCCACCTGATCCGCCAGTTGGGCGTCATCGTAGCCGGGTTTCTCGGCGCCCAGACAGGCTACTGGATCGTCATGAGTTTGACCGGGGGGCGCGGCGGCTGATGGGGCAGGCGGCCACGACCCTGATGCAGCTGAGCCGCTTGGGGGCGGCGCTCCTTTTGGGGGCCCTGCTGGGCGCCCTGGGAGCCACGCTGGTCTTTGGCCTGCGCATGGACGCATTGATCATGGAAAACGCCACCTTGGCCGATCGATTGGCGGACCTGGAGGACAAGTACGAGCGGCTGCTGCAGCAGCCCGCCAGCCGCCTGCAGGCCAAGGATGTGGTGGTGCATCTGGTGGACTTCCGGGGCGATGAGCGCACCGAGCTGGAGCTGCGCCGCTTCGTCCGGGATCTTGTAAAAGATCACGTCATCGGCCAGCCGGTGCAGGACATCGATCATTTGCTCCTGCAAAAGGTAGTGAACGACCGCCGGGTGAGCATTGAAAACCGGGAATGGCACTTAAGGGCCGTCATGAGCTCCATTACGTGGGAGACCTTCTTCATTTATGTGGAGGCGACGGCCCGCATCCCGCAGCCGGACTAAAGGCGCCGTCAGGCTCGCGGCCCGCCGCCCCCGTGGATGGTGTAACTCCAGTTGCGGCCGCCGTTGTTGTCCCAGTTGCCGGCGGTGTCCCGGAAGCAAAATTCCAGTCGGGCGGGCCCCTGCCGCCGGCCGCCGTCGCCCACCTCAATGGACGTCTGAAACCGATGGGGCCCCACCGGGTCCATGACCGCCTCTTGGACATTCTGCCAAGGACCCGGGCCGTAGCCGTAGTGCAGGACAACGCCCGACGCCCCCGCTTGGGCCAAGGGCCCCGCGTAGGTCACCGTCACCCGCTGGCCGGCGGTGATGGGGGTCGGCGAGACGGATACCCCATCGTCGGGCCCCCACTGATACGCTTCTGCCGTCCCCGGGGCCGCGGGACTGTCCGGACGCTCCCCGCCGCTATCCAGTTCCCAGGCCACCTCCATGTCCATTCCCGCTTCCTGGGCCCCTCCCGGCTGGCGGCGGGTGGCCTGGGTTTCCCGGTCCCTTTCCGCGGCTTCCGGTTCGGGGATGCCCAAGCTTTTCCGGATGGCTTCCCAGCTCAGCTTCACCACGGGCCTGCACCCCCTAGATGGCGCTTCAGCCCTAGTCTTGCATCGCGCTCCGGCCCGCTACACTGGCAACATCCGCCGCCGGCAGCCGAAACCGCCCCACCAGGCCGTTGAGCCGTTCGGCCAGCTGCCCCACTGCTTTACAGCGGCGCGCCTTTGGGGTATATTGGGGACGGTCCAGCGGGCATTTTTCGGGAAAGGAGTCTTCGCATGGCAGGCAAGGTCCCCATCACAGTGGCAAAGGGCGACGGCATCGGTCCGGAAATTATGGACGCCACCCTCCACATCCTCATGGAAGCCGGCGCGCAGATCGAACCCGAATTCATCGAGATCGGCGAAAAAGTTTACCTCGCGGGCAACACCAGCGGCATCGGCGAAGAGGCCTGGGAGTCGCTGCGGCGAACCAAAGTGTTCCTCAAGGCGCCCATCACCACGCCCCAGGGCGGCGGCTACAAGAGCCTCAACGTGACCACCCGCAAGGTGCTGGGCCTGTACGCCAACGTGCGGCCGTGCGTGTCCTACCACCCCTTCATCCCGACCAAGCACCCCAACATGAACCTGGTCATCATCCGGGAAAACGAAGAGGACACCTACGCCGGCATCGAGTACCAGCAGACGCCCGACATGACCCAGGGGCTCAAGCTCATCAGCCGCCCGGGCACCGAGAAGATTATCCGCTACGCCTTTGAGTACGCCCGCACTTACGGCCGGAAAAAGGTCACCTGCATGACCAAGGACAACATCATGAAGATGACCGACGGCCTGTTCCACAAGATCTTCGACGAGATCGGCGCCGAGTACCCCGATATCGAGAAGGAACACTGGATCATCGACATCGGCATGGCCAAGATCGCCGACACGCCCGAGCAGTTTGACGTCATCGTCATGCCCAACCTGTACGGCGACATCGCCTCGGACGTAGCGGCGCAGATCGCAGGCAGCGTGGGCCTGGCGGGCTCCGCCAACATCGGGGACCACGCCGCCATGTTTGAGGCCATCCACGGCAGCGCGCCCAGGCGGGCGGGCCAGAACGTGGCCAACCCGTCGGGGCTGCTCCACGGCGCCATCATGATGCTGGTGCACATCGGCCAGTACGATGTGGCCACCCGCGTCCACAACGCCTGGCTGCGCACCCTGGAGGACGGCATCTACACCTACGACATCGCCAAGGACCGGCCGTCGGTGGGGACCAAGGAGTTTGCCCAGGCCGTCGTGGAACGCTTGGGCAAGGTGCCCGAGACGCTGCCGGCCGTGGACTACACCAAGGCCCAGGAGCGCAAGGTGGCCCCTGTCGCCAAGGTGACCGTGCGGCCTGAGCCCAAGCGGGACCTCAACGGCGTCGACGTGTTCCTCTACAACAAGACGCTGTCCGCCCAGGAGCTGGGCCAGAAGCTGGAAGCCCTGGCGGGCCCCGAATTCCAGCTCACCATGATCTCCAACCGGGGCGTCAAGGTGTATCCGGGCGGGTACCCGGAAACCTTTACCGTGGACCACTGGCGGTGCCGCTTCGAGCGGCCCGAGGGGCGGGACGCCGTTTCCCACCAGGACATCCGCTCCCTCCTGGGCCGCATCGAGGGCGCGGGCCTCGAGTGGATCAAACTGGAGAACCTTTACTTGTTCGACGGCGAACGGGCCTACTCGCTGGACCAGGGGCAGTAGCCCCGCAGTCCGCGGGGCCCGGACCCCGCCAGGAAGGCAGGCCGCCAAGGCGGTAGACCAAAAAGGGCTTTGCCAAGGCCTCCCATTGGGGAGGCCTTGGCGCGCGGTGAGGCCAGCTCGAGAGGTCCGCGGTCAAGCCGTGGCGGCCAGGGGCCCGCGGCCCGGCGGGGCGGCGGCTAGCGCACCTGCCCCCGGACCTCCCCCGCGGGAAACCGGGTCGTATGCACGTTGACGTAAGCCATGCCGGCCCGCAGGATCTGCAAGGCGGCCGCCCAGTCCCCCGCCTCCAGCCCCTGGTCGGCGATGGCCACGATATCGCCGGGCACCAAGGTGCCCTCTACGAGACCGCCCGCTTCGGGGCAGGCAGGCTTGCCCCCGCCGCCGCACAGGAAAGCGAAAATGCCGCCGTTGACGCCGGGCTGGCCGAAGTGCAGGTGGGCCACGGTGGCGGGGGAGGTGAGGCCCGAGAAGGACAGCCGGTAGCCCATGGACTGCCCGTCGCGCGCCAGGGTGGCCCGGAAGGCGCCGGTTCCGGACGAGAAAATCGGAGGCACCTCCTCAAAGCCCCTCAGCTCCGCGCGGAAGGTTTGCCCCCTCCGCTGGAGCAGCTCCGGCCCGAACCACGCCGCAGCCAACAATCCGATGGCCGCCAACGCCAGCGCGATCCGCCGCCCGGAAAACGCCCGCACCACGGCCATACCTTTCCCCTCCTCCCGGCGGCCTGTCCCAAGCCCTGGCACGGACTCCGGGGTGGGCAGCCCGCCTGTGCCGGCCCACGGCGGTACATACTTATGACTGGCGGAGAGAAACCATGACCGGGTCTTGCTTTGACAGCTGCAGCCCGTGCCGGGCGCGGACAAAAAGAAAACCCGCTCTGAGAGCGGGTTTCCGTGTGGTACCCCCAAGGGGATTCGAACCCCTGTCTCATGGCTGAGAACCATGCATCCTAGGCCGCTAGACGATGGGGGCACGCAGGCTCGCGGCCTCAAACCGAGTCTTATTCTAGCACACGAATCCCCGCTTGTAAAGCCCTTCTGTGCCCGCCGCGCAGCCGGGACAGGACATGGACGGACAACAGCGAATGAGAAAGGGGACAACCAGAAGGAGGTCGGATAGTTGGAGCTGTGGTTGAAGGAGAAGGAAAACGAAAACCTGCACATCGGCATACGGGTCAGCCGCGTGCTGCACCAGGAACGGAGCCGGTTTCAGGACATCGCCATCGTGGACACGCCCGCCCTTGGCCGGATGCTGGTGCTGGACGGCGTGGTGCAGACCACGGTCAAGGATGAGTTCGCGTACCACGAGATGATCGCCCACGTGCCCCTCATGGCCCACCCCAACCCCCGCCGGGTGCTCATCATCGGCGGCGGGGACGGCGGCACCGTGCGGGAAGTGATCAAGCACCCCACGGTGGAGCGCGTGGATCTGGTGGAGATCGATGAACGGGTCATCGCCGTCTGCCGCGAGTACTTGCCCGAGCTGAGCGCGGGCTTTGACGATCCCCGGGTCAACATCATCATCGCCGACGGCCTGGAATACGTGAAACAGGTGCGGGGCCAGTACGACGTGGTCATCATCGACTCATCGGATCCCATCGGTCCCGCCGTCGGCCTGTTCCAGGAAGCCTTTTACCGGGACGTCCACGGGGCATTGGCCGATGGAGGCATCATGGTGGCCCAAACCGAGTCGCCCTTCCTGCAGCCCCAGCTGGTGAAAGACGTCTCCACCGCGGTAGGACGCGCCTTCCCGCCCCGGGCCTACTCGTATTTGGCTGTCGTGCCCATCTATTCCCTGGCCGAGTGGAGCTTTACCCTGGGCACCAAGGGACCGGACCCCCGTTCACCCCGTGTAAAACCCGGGGAACCCCTGCCCTTCGCGACCCGCTACTACACCCCGGAGCTGCACCAGGCGGCCTTCGTGCTGCCCCGCTACGTGCAGGAATTGCTGGGCTTGGTCCAGGCGGAATAGGCCCGCACCGGCCGGCGGGCGGAGGCCGCGGGGTGGCCGCCGCCCGCTGGCGAGGACGCCGGTGTCCCGGGCCCCAGGGCGCGGCCAGCGGGCACCCCCGGCCCGGAGCGCCGCACAAAACCGCGCCGGGCTGCTTGATCCTCCGGTAGCCCTGTGGTACAATAGGTCCTGGTTCCAGGGCACACGTTGGGAGATGGGGTAACGGCAGCCCGCCAGGTTCTGGCCCTGGTAGTCTAGGTTCGAATCCTAGTCTCCCAGCCAACAAAGAAAAGGCACCTCGGATGAGGTGCCTTTTCTTGTTCCCGGGTCCCTTGGACCGGGATGGCGCCGGCTCCCGTTGACCGCGGGCCCGGCGGGGGCTCCACCGGAGAGGCCCTCCGGCCCGGCCCCCGAACCTTACCCGTCGGCCGCGTGGGCTGCCGGTGACGCCTCCCCCGCGAGGGCGGCCTTGGCCAGCTCCGCGCCGCGCCGCAAGCGCTGGCACGTGCGGGCTCGGCCCAGGATGTCGATCACGTCGTGGATGGGCGGGCTCACCGACGTCCCCGTCAGGGCCACCCGGGCCGGCTGGATCACATCGCCCAGCTTCTTGCCGTACTCCTCCGCGAGGCCCTTAAAGATGCCCTCGATGCCCGCGGCCTGCCACGGGTGGAGCTCCAGGAGCCGGGCAATGAGGCGGGCGAACAAGTCCGGGACATAGTCCCGGTACAGAAACTTTTTCACGGCCTTCTCGTCAAACTCCAACTCGTCGGTGAAAAAGAACCGGGTGGACGGCACGATTTCGCCCAAGGTCTTGATGCGGGTCTGCAGCGGCTCCATGATGCGCACCAGGCGCGCCCGCAGTTCGTCGTCCAGCTCCGCGGGCACAAGCCCTGCCGCGCTCAGGCGCTGGTGGGCCAGCTCCGCCAGGCGCTCCAGGGGGGTTTCCCGGATGTAGACCCCGTTCATCCACTCCAGCTTCTTGAGGTCGAAGATGGCGCCGTGCTTGGACACCCGCTCCAAGGAGAAGTACTCGATGAGCTGCTCCCGGGTGAAGATCTCCGTCCGGTCGTCGTAGGACCAGCCCAACAGAGCCAAGTAGTTGACCATGGCTTCCGGCAGGAACCCTTCATCCCGGTAATGACCTACCGACACCGCCCCGTGGCGCTTGCTCAGGCGGGTGCGGTCGGTGCCCAGGATGAGGGGCACATGGGCAAACTCGGGGAGCTCCCAGCCCAGCGCCTCGTACAGCTGGATCTGCCGGGCCGTGTTGGTCAGATGATCCTCGCCCCGGATGACGTGGCTGATCCGCATCAGGTGGTCGTCCACCACCACGGCAAAGTTGTAGGTAGGCCACCCGTCGGACTTGAGGATGACCAGGTCGTCCAGCACCTTGTTCTCAAAGGCCACTTCCCCGCGCACGTGGTCGTAAAACCGCACTTCGCCCTCGTCGGGGGACAAGAAGCGCACCACCGCGGGCCGCTCCGCGGCCAGGCGCTCCCGCTCCGCGTCCGACAAGTGCAGGCAGCGCCGGTCGTACATGGGCGCTTTGCCGGCGGCCAGCAGCTGCTCCCGGCGCTCCTTGAGCTCCTCGGGCGTGCAGTAGCAGTAGTAGGCCTTGCCCTCGGCCAGGAGCTGCTGGGTGTACTTGCGGTAAATCTCCAGCCGCTGGCTCTGCTTGTAGGGGCCATAGGGTCCGCCCACCTCGGGACCCTCGTCCCAGTCGATCTCCAGCCACCGCAGGGCGTCGATGATGGCCCGGGTGGACTCTTCGGTGGAACGCTCCAAATCGGTATCCTCGATGCGCAACACGAAGGTGCCGCCGTGATGGCGGGCAAACAGCCAGTTGAACAGTGCCGTCCGGGCCCCGCCCACGTGGAGAAACCCCGTGGGGCTTGGGGCATACCGGGTGCGGACTTCCTTCATCCCCTTGCCGCTCTCCTCTCCTCAGGCCCCGCTTCGGCCTGGGCCGCGATGCGGGCCAGGCCGGCTTCATACGGGGGCCGCACAACCCCAAATTCTGTAATGATCGCCGTCACATAGGCCGCGGGCGTCACGTCAAAGGCTGGATTCAGTACCGCCACGCCCTCGGGCGCGATGCGCTGGCCCAACACGTGGGTGACCTCCGACGCATCCCGCTCCTCGATGGGCACCTGCGAGCCGTCCTGCAGACTGAGATCCAGCGTGGACACCGGCGCCGCCACATAAAAGGGCAACCCGTGCTCCTTGGCCAGCACCGCCAAGCCGTAGGTGCCGATCTTGTTGACCACGTCGCCATTGGCGGTGATGCGATCGGCCCCCACGATGACGCTCTGGACCAGCCCTTGGGCCATGACGTAGGCGGCCATGTTGTCGGTGATGAGGGTGACAGGGATCCCTTCCTGCAACAGCTCCCAAGTGGTGAGCCGGGCCCCTTGGAGGAAGGGGCGCGTCTCGGACGCGTATACGTGCAGTGGCTTGCCCGCAGCGCGGGCGGCCCGGATGACCCCCAGGGCCGTGCCGTAGTCGACCGTGGCCAGGGCACCGGTGTTGCAGTGGGTGAGCACGCCGCCGGCGGGCAGGAGCGGGGCCCCATGGGCGCCGATGGCGCGGCACGTCTCGGCGTCGGCCGCCGCGATGGCGTGGGCCTCGGCCAACAGCATGTCCGCGAGCTGGCTGCTGGAAGCCCCCGGATGCGCGTCGGCCACCGCCAGCATCCGGTCCACGGCCCAAAACAGGTTGACAGCGGTGGGCCGGGCCGCCCGCAGCTCCGCCGCGATCTGCTCCAGCCCGGCCCGCACCTCAGCGCCGCGCTCCGCCAGTTCCCGGGCGCCCAGCGCCATGCCGTAGGCGGCCGCCGCGCCGATGGCCGGCGCGCCCCGCACCACCATCGCGCGGATAGCCTCGGCCACTTCCCGGGCCGTGCGGCAGATCACGGTTTCAAAGGCCAGGGGCAGCCGCCGCTGATCGATCAGGTGCAGCGCGCCGTCCCGCCAGGCCAAAGATTGGACCGGTCCCGGGCTGCTCCCCCGATGGGCTGCGCCGGGACCGTTGCTGCCTTGGGTCATGGGCGCTTCCCCCCTTCCCGTCTAGTTTACCCGAAGCATGCCAGGGAAGGAAGCGCCTTCCCGACCGGCCTGCGCAGCGCGGGCCGCCGGGACACAAGGCCTTTACGCCACCGTCTTGCCCGCCCGGCCCGCTGCCGCGGGGGACGGGAGGACGCTCGCGGGCAGCTCCAAGTCCAACAAGGGCGCGTACATCTGACTGCCCATGACGTCGGTTTCCCCTGGACTGCCGCTGGGGCGGGCCCGGCGGATGGCAAACTTGAAGGCCCGGGCGGGATCGAAGGCGCCGAAGTACACCAGCCGTTCCGGATCGATACCGTACAGGCGGCAGATGCGCTGGGGCGTCAGGGCGCCGCTGGCCTTGACCCGCTCGTAGACGCCCGGATCCTGAAAGATGATATCAAAAGAGATGCAGTCGGGGCCTGCGTTCTTGCTGCGGATCGTGGTCGCGACCTGCGCCAAGCGGACCATGCCCATCCCTCCTGCTTCAGTCTGGCTTGACCGGCGCTGCCGGCTACTCCACGTCCTCCATCTCCAAGCGAAACAGCTCCATAGGATCCGCCACCTCGATGACGTGGTTGAGGGTCCAGCGGTAGGCCGGCCGGGCCGGCAACACTTCGTCGCTCATAAAAGCCGCCGCGCCCGCGGTGCCCTGGAGGCCTGGGATGCGGGCGTACATGAAGTTGCGCCCGGCCAGGTTGGTCATCTCCATGGCCTCGGCCCGGGTCGGCGCAACCCCCTCCACCACCACGCACACCTCGTGGGACCGGATCTCCTTGATGGGCTCCAGTTCGCCCATGACGCCGTTGCGGCCGTACACGTGGTAGTAGACCTGGTATCCATCGCCCCGAAACCGCTCCCCGACCTTGCGCCGGGACCAGGCGACGGCCTCGTCGAGGCGGGACAGGATGTGGGGATCCCGGATGCCGATGATCATGAGGGCCCGTTCGCCCACCTTGCCGGCGCCTTCCAGCTTCACCGTGTACCGGTCCGCGGCGACCCAGCGGGGGCCCCGCACCCGGGTGCGGCGTTCGTCCACGGCTTCGTAGACGCACTGGCTCATGTCCACGTATCCCCCGGGCAAGTACTCCCGGTAGGGGTCGGCCCGCTCGTACATGGCGTGCCCGGCCACCGACGCGGGCGTGCACCGCTGGTAGCTGCTCATGGGGGCCAGCACGATCCCCTCGGCATCCACGGTCCCCAGCACGCTCTCCTTGCCCGCAAAGGGCTCCGCGCAAAAGGACGCGCACTCCAGCAGCTTGCCGGCAAAATAGGCAATGCCCGGGCCAAAGCCGGCCTGCAGCAGGGGCGCCGCGAACAGCGCGGGGTCGCAGGCCCGGCCCGCGATGACGACGTCCGCCCCCCGCCGCAGCGCCTCGAGGATGGGCTCCGCCCCCATGACCGCCACCGCGTTGTCGGTTTGCTCCAAGTCCGCCACGGTCAGCGGGCCCCGGCCGTCCAGCCCCCGGGTCCATGCCCCCGCCTGCACCCGCCGCCGCAGGTGGTCCAGGTCTTGGCTGCTGTAGATGGTGGCCATGCGGAAGGGGGGCAGGCGGTGCTGGCGGGCCAGCTCCCGGATGATGGCCGCGAACTCCCGCACGCCCCGGTCGGTGCCGGTGTCCGACGCGGACCCGATGATCATGGGCACCCCCAGGCGGCGGCTCGCGGTCAGGATCAGCTCCAAGTCGTGCGTTTGCCAACTCCTCGGGCTGGCGGGCTCGTCGGCGCCCAGGGCGTGGGGGCCGATGTCGCAGCTGCCGGAATCAGCCACAATGGCGTCGGGTTGCTGGGCCACGCCCGCCCAGAAGCTGTCGGGCTCGATGGGGG
This sequence comes from Limnochordales bacterium, assembly GCA_035304545.1. Classification (GTDB taxonomy): domain Bacteria; phylum Bacillota; class Limnochordia; order Limnochordales; family ZCTH02-B6; genus ZCTH02-B6. The sequence continues at coordinate 152,001 of DATGPV010000054.1, forward strand.
TAAACCCCAGATGGCCCGTGGGACTCAACAGCTTCACCGTCCTCACGCCCGCGCCCGCGGGCGGTGCACCAGCCGTTACGGCAACAGGCGCCATCGGTCCACCTCCACAACAAATAAGGCGACCCCCGGAAACCATGGACGTTTCCGGGCCGCCGCCCTCCCTTGCCACGGGTCGTGGGCATCAATGGCCATGGAACAGCGCAGGGTCGATTTTCGGCCGCACGGTTCGGCCGGCATGGCGAGGCGAGCCTCCTTCTTCAGAAAAGCCGGGCGGGGCGGAGGTGCCTGACGACGGCCGACCGTCCGCCCAGCCGGAAAAAAACAAAAAGCGAGCGGTGCCGCACGCCCCTCGGCGGCCTTCCGCACGCTTTTTCCACGCTGACGAGGTTAGCTAGCGGGTTCGGGTCGAAAAAGTGACCCTACCCGGCGGCCGGTACCGGCCTACCGGGATTCACCCTCTGCCCTGGGCCGCCGCGGGTTGCCACCGTTGCCGGTACCCAGGACAATCGTTGGGTCCCCCGTTTTTGCCCTGCGGGCAAAATTAAGCGTTCTCCGTGCTGTTCGTCCCTGGATATAGAATTTTGTTGGTATCATCATATCCCATTCGTCAGATATTGTCAACAGGGCGGCGCCGGCGTCGCGGGCGAGACCGAGACCCGCCGAGGGCGCCGGGCCTTGGGGCACTCACATGACGATCGTGTGGTAGGCCTCGATTTCATCGTCCGGCGCCCCATGGAGGTAGTGCTCCAGCTGGCGCAGCGTCTGCTCCGTGATCCGCTCTAGGCCCCGGTCCAGGGCCCGGCGGCAGACGGCCAGGCTCGCATAAGACTCGGGATGCTCGGCGATGAACTGCAAGATTTCTTGGATTTCATGGCGGCGATCCAACGCGCTTGCCCTCCCGCCCCGCTATTGTGTGCGCCGGGACCGGGGGTATGCGCCGGGACCGCCGGAGATGGCCGGTCCTGCCGCCAATCCCTTCCCCTCGTCCTCGCCGCAGGCTCCGGGCGCCAAGCCGCCCGCCGGCGGCGCCGCCTCAACCGGGGCGAGGAGGCTGGGAGCGGTCATGGCCGGCGCCGAAAGGGCTGGTGCCGGCAGTCCATGGCCCGGCGGCGCCAGGCTTTCCCGCGCACCCACCCTCCGCCTCCGGACTTCCCGGCACGCCGCGACGAAGGCGTCAAACAGGCGCTGCCACGCGGGCACGGCTTCCAGGAGCAGTTCGGGGTGGAACTGCACCCCCACTAAAAACCGGTGGATCTGGCTTTCCAGCGCCTCCACGGTGCCGTCGGGGGCCCAGGCGCTGACCACCAGAGGCGGCGCCACCCGGGCCACCGCCTGTCGGTGCAAGCTGTTGACGCCGATGGTGCCGGTGCCCAGCACCCCGTGGAGGCGGGTGCCTGGCACCACGACAATATCGTGCACGCACCGCCGCCCCAGCGGCGCCTCCGCCACGTGGTGGCCCTGGGCCCGGACCGGATCGATCTGGCGGAGGCGATGTCCGCTCAACGCCCGGGCGATGAGCTGGTGTCCCCGGCAGACGCCCAGGACGGGCAGATCCCGCGCCAGCGCCCCCTGCAGCAGTGCGATCTCAAAGCGCCACCGGTCCGGGGCCAGGTCGGGCAGATCCGGCAGGCGGGCCTTGGGGCGTCGTCCCCGCCAGAGATAACCATCGCCGCCGGAGAGGATCAATCCGTCAATGACTTCGAGATAGTGGGGAATGAGCCAGGCTGAGGCCGTCAGGGGCAAGAGCACGGGCACCGCCCCGCTGCGCTCCAGGGCCCGGCTGTAGGCCGCCTCGGACACATGCACGGCGGTGCCGGGCTGCAGGACCGCCAGCTCCGTGTCGGTGAAGAAGGCGGTGGTGATGCCGACCAGGGGCACCGTGCCGTCGTCCATGGGGGACCCCCACCCCGGGCGCCTGGGACCACCCCAAAAAAGCCATAGGCGAGCGGCCCATCCGGCGCCAGATGTCCGCACGCCTTTTCCACGCTTACGAGGTGGCCTGGCGGGTTCGGGCCGAAAAGTAGCCCTACCCGGCTCTGCCGGGATTCACCCCCGGCCCGCGGCCGCGGGCCTGAACTTGGGTCCCCCGCTCCCCGCGCCCCGGATGCCGGCACGGGGATTCAGCGATCTCGTGCCTCTATTCGCGGTTGTCACCTTCATTCTAGGTTCGTATGGTCTTTTGTGTCAACCGCCGTCACAACGTGCCGGCCACCGCGTGGCAGGCCACCTGGTGGCCCCGGCCCATGTCCACCAGGGACGGATCCACCAGGCGGCACGTCTCGTTCTTCTCCTTCAAGTAGCAGCGGCTGTAGAAGCGGCAGCCCGCGGGAGGATCGATGGGCGTGGGCGGGCTGCCCGCCAGGAGAATCCGCTCCCGGGGCCGGCCCCGCGTTTCGACCCTGGGGATGGCGGACAACAGGGCCCGGGTGTAAGGGTGCAGGGGCTCGGCAAACAGCTCTTCGGTGGGCGCCAGTTCGACGATGCGGCCCAGGTACATGACGGCGATGCGGTCGCTGACATAGCTCACCACCGACAGGTCGTGGGTGATGAACAAGTAGGTGAGGCCCAGCTCCGCTTGGAGGTCTTGCAGCAAGTTGATGATCTGGGCCTGGATGGATACGTCCAGGGCGGAGACGGGCTCGTCGGCCACGACAAACTGCGGGTTCACCGCCAAGGCCCGGGCGATGCCGATACGCTGCCGCTGCCCGCCGCTGAACTGGTGGGGGTAGCGATCCAGGGCGCTGGGCGGCAGGCCCACCTTGGCCAGCATGGCCATCACCCGCTCCCGGATCTCGGAGCGGGGCACCCCTTGGATGGCCAGGGGCAGGCCGATGATCTGCTCCACCGTCCGCCGGGGATTCAAGGACGCGAAGGGGTCCTGGAAAATGATCTGCATATCCCGCCGCAGCCGGCGCATCGCGTTGGCCGGCAGGGTGGTGATCTCCTGCCCCGCGAAGCGCACCGACCCGGCGGTGGGCTGGTGCAGCCGCAGGATGCTGCGGGCCAAGGTGGATTTGCCGCAGCCCGATTCCCCCACCAGGCCCACGGTTTCGCCCCGGTGGATGGTCAAGTCCACCCCGTCCACGGCGTGCACCACCCGGGGGGCCTTGCCCAACAGCCGCTCCACCGAGTTGGGCCGGATGGGAAAGTGCTGCTTGAGCCCCTGCACTTCTACCAAGGGCAATGCCCGGTCCACCGCGGGTGCCTGCTGGCTCACGCCCATCCCACCTCCACCGCGGCCTCGGCCTTGTGGCAGGCCACCTGGTGGCCGGGGCCCAACTCCCGCAAGGCCGGCTCCACCGCGGCGCAGTGCTCGTCGGCCAGGGGGCACCGAGTACAGTAGCTGCAGCCCGCGGGCAAGTCGTACAGCTCCGGCACCATGCCCTCGATGGGTCGTATCTTGCGGCGGCGGTCGCCCAGGCGCGGAATCGACGCCAGTAGCCCCCGGGTGTAAGGATGCAGCGGACGGTCCAGGATGGCTTCCAGCGGCCCGCTCTCCACCACCTTGCCCGCGTACATGACCATCACCCGGTGGCAAAACTCGCTGACGACCCCGAAGTCGTGGGTAATGAGCAGGATGCTGGTGCCAAACTCTTGCTGCAGCCGGTGCATGAGCTCCAAGATCTGGGCCTGAATGGTCACGTCCAGGGCCGTCGTCGGCTCGTCGGCCAGCAGCAGGGCCGGATTGCAGCTCAACGCGATGGCGATCATGATTCGCTGGCGCATGCCGCCGCTGAGTTCGTGGGGATAGGCCCGCATCCGGTCCGCGGGCGCGGGGATGCCCACTTTCTCCAACATCTCCAAGGCGCGCTCCCACGCCCTGTGCCGGCGGCGCCTCCCCAGGGGGTCCTCCAACCATTCCCAGATCCCGCGCCGGCTGCTGGCCAGGTCGTCGCCGTAGTGGATGCGGATGGACTCGGTCACCTGGGTGCCCACCCGCAACACCGGGTTGAGGGTCGTCAGCGGGTCCTGAAAGATCATGGCCATGCGGCGGCCCCGCCAGCGCCGCAGCTCCCGTTCGGAAAGCTTCACCAGGTCGTGCCCCAGCAGCCGGATTTCCCCGTCCACGATGCGCCCCGGGTGGGGCACCAGCCCCATGATGGACAGGGCCGTCATGCTCTTGCCGCAGCCCGATTCGCCCACCACGCCCAAGGTTTCCCCGGCATGCACCGCGAAGCTGACGCCGTCCACCGCCTTGACGACGCCGCGGTCGGTGTAAAAGTAGGTCTTGAGGTTGCGCACGTCCAGTACCGGTTCGGTCATAGTCCTACTCCCTCAACCGCGGGTCCAGGGCGTCCCGCAGCCCCTCCCCCAGCAAGTTGATGCCCAGCACCGTCACCAAGATGGCCAGGCCCGGGAAGGTGGCCAGCCACCACGCCTGGAAGATGAACTCCCGGCCCGCAGCCACCATCGATCCCCACGCGGGCGTCGGCGGCTGCACGCCCAGCCCCAAGAAACTCAGGGACGCCTCCATAAGAATCACCCAGGCCACCCGCAGCGTGGCCACCACGATGACGGCCGACACCGTGTTGGGCAAGATCTCCCGCCACATGATGTGGGCGTCGCTGGCCCCCACCGCCCTGGCCGCCTCCACATACTCCTGGCTTTTCGCGGCCAGCACTTCACCCCGCACCACCCGGCACGGCGTCACCCACTCCTTGTAGACCAGGGCCAGCACCATGTTGATGAAACCGGGCCCCATGACGGCCATCAGTCCGATGGCCAGCACCAGGTAAGGGAAGGACAGCAAAATGTCCACCAGCCGCTGGATCACCGCGTCGACGCGGCCGCCGTAGTACCCGGAGATGAGGCCAAAGAAGATCCCAACGGTGGTGGCCAGGACGATGACGATCGCGCCCACCGTCAGGGACGCGCGCGCCCCCCACATGATGCGGCTGAGCACGTCCCGGCCCAACTGGTCCGTGCCCAGGGGGTATTCCCAGCTGCCGCCTTCCATCCACGCCGGCGGGCGCAGGCGGTTAAAGAAGTTGGCCTGCGTCGGATCGTGGGGTGCGATCCAGGGCGCCGTCACCCCCATGAGGACCACGACAAGCACCACCGCGCCGCCCGCGACCGCCAGCCGGTTCTTGCGAAACCGGCGCCAGAAGTCGGCCATCGACGCCCGCGTCCTTTGCCATGCCCGCTGCCAGTCGGCCGCGCGCGACCGCCGGGCCACAGGCGGCGTCACCGCTGCCATTGCCGCCGTCACCCCCCGCCTACAGCCGCACCCTGGGATTGAGGATGGTGTACAGCACGTCCGCCATGAAGTTCATGGACACGTACGTAATGGCGTAAATGAGCACCGCGGCCTGCACCACCGTGTAGTCCCGGTTGTAGATGGAGTCCACCACCAAGCGGCCTAGGCCCGGCCAGGCAAACACCGTTTCCACGATCATGTTCCCGCCCAGCAGCACGCCCACGTTCAAGGTCACCACCGTGACGGTGGGAATCAGGGCGTTGCGCAGGCCGTGGCGCCACACCACCTGGGTGCCCGACAACCCTTTGGCCCGGGCAAAAGTGATGAAATCCTGGTGCACCACTTCCAGCATGCTGGAGCGGGTCACCCGCATGGTCAGGGCCGCCATGGACGTACCGAGGGTGACCGCGGGCAGGAGCAGGTGGCGCAGGGCCGCCCAAAAGGCCGGCCAGTTGCCGGTCAGCAGGCTGTCCACGAGGTACAGGCCGGTAATGTGCTCCGGCTCCATCCCCCACGGGATGCGACCCGAAATGGGCAGCACGCCCCAGTGGATGCCGAACAGGAGGATGAGGACAAGGCCCAGCCAGAAGTCGGGCATGGAAACCCCCAGCAGCGCTCCCACGGTGCCCACCTTGTCCACCGTTGAGTAGCGGCGCACCGCAGCGATGACGCCCACGGGGATGGCGATCAGGAGAGAGATCAAGATCGCGGCCGCGGTCAGCTCGATGGTGGCCGGCAGGCGAGACAAGATCAGATCCCGCACCGGCTGCCGCTGCATCAGCGACATGCCCAGGTCGCCCCGCAAAAGCCCCTGCACAAAGCGCAAGTACTGCACGGGGAGGGGCTGGTCCAGGCCGAGCTCCCGGCGGTAGCGCTCCAAGTCTTCCGCGGACACGCCCGCCTCGCCCGCGAACATGACCTCCACCGGGTCACCGGGCGTCAAGTGCATCAACAAAAAGACGATGACGGTGACACCGATAACGACAGGGATCAGTTGCAAGAAGCGGTTGATGATCTGAGCTGCGCTCATGGCCTCTTCCCTTGTGGCGGAGATCTCCGCGACGGCGCGCCGGCCTGCGGGCGGTCCCGGGCGGCGGGCCGCGCCGCCGCCCGGAAGGGCCAACCCGTGACGCAAGGCCGGCCCGTCCCGCCCGGGGACCGGGTCACTGTTTCACCGCGGTGTGCAGATTGATGCGGCTGTCAGGGATCGGATCCCAGCCGCTGAGGGATTTGCGCTGCGCGTAGAGCTCCTGGGTGATGTACTCAAAGAGCATGGGCGCGTCTTCGTAGACCACCTGCTGGGCCAGCCGGTAGGCCTGGGCCCGCAGCCCAAGGTCGGAGGTGCTCTCCGCGACTTCGATCAGGGCGTCGACGATGGGGTTGGAATACCCGCCGAAGTTGCCCCGATCGCCGGTGCGCAGCTTGGGCACAAAGATGCCGGTGGGGTCCATGGTGCTGTCGCCCCAGTCGGTCATCATCGCGTCCAGCTCGCCCCGGCGCATGGCGTCCACCATGCTGTTGTAGTCGCCCCACACCCGCACGTTGGCCGTCACGCCGATCTGGGCCAAAAGGAAAGCGTAGGCTTCGGCCACGTCCCGACGCTTGTCCTCGACGCTCAACTCAAAGGTGAAGCCGTCGGGATAACCGGCCTCGGCCAACAAAGCCCGAGCCTTTTCCGGATCGTAGGGGTACGGCGCCAGCTGGTCGTTGTGTCCAAAGGACAGGGGCGACAAAATGGTGGTCAACGGTTCGCCGAGCCCATCCAAGAGCTGTTCAATGATCAGATCGACGTCGATGGCATAATTGAGGGCCTGCCGCACCCGCACGTCGTCAAAAGGCGGCCGCCGCACGTTGAACTCCGTGAAGTAGCTGCGGGTCCCCATGACAGGGCGCAGCTCCAGGTCCGGATGGCGCTGGATCTCTTCGACGGCGTGCACGGGCACATTGGCCATGATGTCGATCTCGCCGGCCATCAGGGCCGCAAGGCGCGTCGCGTTTTCCGGAATTACCCGGAAGATGACCCGCCGGGCCGGCGCCGGCCCGCTGCGGCCCAGATCCGGCGCGCCGCCGTAGTAGTCGTCAAACCGCTCCAGCACCACGTGGCTGCCCCGCACCCATTCCACAAACTTGAAGGGTCCGGTGCCGATGGGATGCTCCACCAGCCCGTCGCCCACCGACGCCGGCACCACCATGTGGTGCACGAGATACGGCAGGAATACCGACCACGGGCTGGACATGTACACCCGCACCGTGTAGTCGTCGATGGCCTCGGCATGGGTCACCGGTCCCAGCAGGTCCTTGCGGGGCGACGTCTGCCCGGCCATGGCCCCCTCTTGCACGTACCGGTTGATGGAGAAGGCCACATCGTGGGCCGTCAGCTCCGAGCCGTCGTGGAACTTGACGCCCCGCCGCAGGACAAACTCCCACGTGGTGTCGTCGACCTGGACAATGGTCTCGGCCAGCTCCGGCACCGGCTGCATGTCAGGTCCCCGGGTGACCAAGCCGTCGTAGATGTTGCGCAAGATGGTCTCGGTTTCCCGGTGGCGGAAGTTGTGCGGATCCAGGTTCACCAGGTCGGCCGTGATCCCGACCACAATGGTATCCTGATCCACCTGGGCCGATGCGGTGCCCAGGGAAAGCAGAAGGACGAAAATCGCCGCAGCAATCCCCAGTCGCATAACGCTGACCTCCTTGCCGAAATGACTTGGGGCCTGGAATCGCGCTTCTCCCCTCCTTTCGGACCCCTGCGAGTTCACCGGTTGAATCTTCTCTTTTCTATAAAACGATTCCTCCCTGCGCCCCTCACCGCGTTCCCGCGCAGGAGGACCCCGGTGGCTGGGGAAAAATTAACCAGGGGTGATGACCGGTGCGACGCCTGCTCCTGATCCTCCTGGTGGTGTCCGTCCTCGTGCTGCCGCTGCTTTTGGTCGTGGGCCGCGGCCCCGTCCCCGCGCGGCCGCAGGTGGCCCTCATCGAGATCACGGGGGTCATCGGCGAGCACAGCGCCGATTCGGCCTTGGGCCAGACGGCCACGGGGGCCAGGGAGGTGGTGGAGCACCTGCGTACCGTTCAGGAGAACCCCCGCTTCGCGGCCGCCGTCCTGCGCATTGACTCTGGCGGCGGCAGCCCCGCGGCGGCCCAGGAAATTTACGCAGCCATCCGCCGCACCCGCGCCATGAACAAGCCTGTCGTCGCGTCCATGGGTGATGTGGCCGCGTCGGCGGCCTATTACGTCGCGGCCGCGGCCGACGCGATCGTAGCCAACCCCAGCACGCTGACGGGCTCCATCGGCGCGATCATGGAGCTTTTCATCGTGGAGGACTTGCTGGCCCGCTGGGGAGTGGAAACCGAAGTGATCGCCAGCGGCCCCTACAAAGACGCGGGCAGCCCCTTCCGGCCGCTGGATCCGGGGGAGCGGGCGTACTTCCAGGCGCTCGTGGATGACGTGCTGGACCAGTTCGTCACGGACGTGGCCCAGGGCCGGGGGCTGGATCCGGAAACGGTGAGGTCCCTGGCTGACGGGCGCGTGTTCTCGGGCCGGCAGGCCCATGCCTTGGGCCTCGTGGACCACCTGGGAGGCCTGGAGCAGGCCGTCGCCGTGGCCGCCGAGCTGGCGGGCCTCAAGGAACGGCCCGTCCTGGTGCCCCTGCGCAAGCCCCGCTCCCTTTACGACCGCCTCTTAGGGCTGCTGGGCGACGCGGTGGTGCGTGCGCTGGCCGGGCAGGCGCCAACAGGGGCATGGGCCCTGGCCCTCGGCCGCGGCCAGGCGCTGCCGGACGCCTTGGAGCTGTTGGGCGTGCCGCCCTGGGGCTACCGGCTGCGCTGAACCGGCCAGGCGCGGGAAGGTTGCTCACCGAAAGCTGGGGGCGAGCCTGCCCGGCTTGCCATGGAAGGCGCCGGACAACGGCATGCACTGGAGGGGAACGCGTTGTCGATGCCCACGCACTCCGAGAGGCGGGGCGGGCTGGGCCTCATCCTCGACGTGCTCGCCCAACCTGCCGCGGCCTACCGCTACTTGGCCCACCACTCCCACGTGGGCCTCGCTCTGGTCGCCTACGTCATCGCCCAACTGCCGGCCACGCTGGCGCCGCCCTGGTACTTGGATCCCGAGCTGGGCACCCCGGCCCCCGTCGGGGGCCGGGACGTCATCGGCGCTTCCATCTTCTCTTTGATGGGCTTGTTCGTGTCCACCTTGCTCCTCCACGGCATCGCCTGGCTGCTGGGCGGGCGCAATGCCTACGGCCGGATCCTGCAGGCCCAGGCCTTGGCAGCCCTGCCCCTCTTGTTCACCGCTCCTTTTGCCGTCCTGTCCCACGGGGCCGACATGCCCCTGGTTTACGCCGCGGCGACGGCGGCCACTATGGTGTGGTCCGTGGTGCTGTCGGTCATCGGCGTCCGGGAAACGTACCGCTTCAGCACGGCGCGCGCGGTGGCCGCGCTGGCCCTGGCCGGCCTCATCCTTGGGATGGCGTTCTTGGGCTTCGCGCTGCTATTGTCCGTGGCCATGCTGGGCAGGGTGTGAAGGGCACGGGCATCACGCCGGCGGCGGGGCCGCGGCCCCCCGGCGGGGATGGGGCAAGGTCGCCACCAGCACTTCCTCCTCGGTCCAGCTGCGGGCCACCCGCACAAAGCCCGGGCGGGGCGGCAGCGCGGCATACCCCAACAGGGGCCCGCCGGACGCCGACCCGGTCCCGCTCTCTCCCGCGGCCGGGACCCGCTGGACGATGGAGGATTGGCCTTCAAAGGATACATCCAGCAGATGGCCCACCAGCATCGGGTTGACCCCATAGCGGGCCACCCCCCGCCGGCAGACCGCCTGCCACATGCCGTTGAGCCAGTCTTCCTGCTGCCATTCCGACCACGGCCCAGGGTTGGCCGACGGTTTCAGCAAGAGGTCCAAATCCAAGGCGGCCAGGCGATCGATGACAGGTCCTTGAAAGGCGTCAAAGCAAATGGCGACCCCCACTCGGCCCAGTTCGGTGTCCCACGCGGTCAGCGCTTCCACGGCCCCGCTGGACAAGTCCAAGCCCTGGGGCCCCTCCAGATCGATGAGAAAGGCCTTGCGCTGGGTGCCGATGAGGCGCCCGTCGGGACCGTAGAAAAAGGCGGTATTGTACACGTCGCCGCCTTGGGGTTCCCCCGTGTCGTCCAGATCCGGCAGGAGCACGGTGCCGGCCAGCACATAGGCCCCGTACTTGCGGGCCGCCGTGCTGAAAGTGTCAGTGTAGAGCCGGGCCACCGCCGGCGCCAGGTGCAGGGCCAAGGCCCGCACCCAGCCGACCCGGTGCCGCAGCCGGCGGGACACCACCGCCGGCAAGTGCCGCTTCACCAAGGCCTCCACGGCTGCCCGCAAGGTGTGGGCCCCCCGCAGCGCCTCGGCCTCGCCCACGAACATGCAGCCCGACGCGAAGTCTTCGGGAAAGACCACCAGCCGTGGACCCTCGGCCGGCATGGCCGCGACGGCCTGGTCCATCAAGCGGTCGACTAGGCTGCGAAAGGCGGCCTCTGTCACGAAATCGTCCACGGTGACCCGGGCCTGCACACACGCGATGGAGATCTGTTCCGAGCTGCCCATGGCCTCGCCTCCCGCCCCCCTCGGCCCCTCTGGGCGGCGGGCCTACAGCCCACAGGCTGCGGCCCGCCGGCTCCCCGCTCCCGGCCCCGGGCTCAGCGGGGCACGGACCACTCCTCGCCCGGCGCCAGCACCTGGCACCGGGCCCCTGCCTGCTCCACCAGGCGGGCAAAGGCGTGGGGATCCTGCTGGATGAGGGGGAAGGTGTTGTAGTGGATGGGGATGACCCAACGGGGCTTGATGAGCTCCACCGCGAAGGCCGCGTCCTCAGGGCCCATGGTATAGTTGTCGCCGATGGGCAGCAGGGCCACGTCGATGCGGTGACGCCGGCCGATGAGCTCCATGTCGCCAAAAAGGCTGGTGTCGCCGGCGTGGTAGACGGTGACGCCGCCCAAGGTGAGGAGAAACCCGGCCGGATTCCCCAAATAGATGGGGCCGTCGGGCCCGTCGGCCGACGAGCTGTGCCAGGCCGGCACCATCTTGAGCCGGCCGAAATCGAAGTCGCGGCTGCCGCCGAAATTCATCCCGTGCACCTGGGGCGCCCCCTGCTGGCTGAGCCAGTTGGCCAGCTCTACCGGGGCTACGATGAGGGCGCCGGTACGCTGGGCGATGGCCAGCGCGTCGCCCACGTGGTCGCCGTGGCCATGGGTGAGGACGATGCCGTCCGCGGTGACCTCCTCGGGCTTCACCGGCGTAGCCGGGTTGCCGGTCAAGAAGGGATCAAACACCACTCGCTTGCCTTCCGCCTCGATCCAGAACCCCGCGTGACCCAAATAGCGCATCCGCATCCGTCGATCTCCTCCTTGTGCTGCAAGTTTCTTCCACGGGCCAGGCGCGTCCCCCTCCGGGGGCCAGCCGCGCCGCCGGCCGGACGGCCGCGGCCCCTTATGCCCCCAGGAAGGTGCGCACGGCGGCGCTGAAGGGCAACGGCCGCCGGATGCCCGCCGCGCGGAAATATTCCCATGGGTCGCAGGTGTAGCCCCGCAGCATCACCTGCAGCTCATCCACCGTCCACGGAACGATCCCGCAGACGCGGCGCAAGGCCGCCAAGCCCCGGGCCAGGCCCACGGGGATGGGCAGGCGGGGCATCCGCCGGTCCAGCGCGGCCGCGAGGAGGTCCACCATGTCCCCAAACGAAAGAGTGTCAGGGCCAGCGGCCGCCAGCACGCGGCCGGCCAGCTCGCTGGTGGTCGCGGCCCGCACGCAGCCCGCCACCACGTCCCCCACGGCGATGGGCTGTACGAGAAACCGGCCGTCGCCCACCACCGGCGCCCGCCCCAGCCACGCCATCCAGCGGGCCAGGCGGGTGACGCGGCCGTCCCCCGGGCCATAGGTCAGCCCGCACCGCAGGATGGTCCATGCGAGCCCGCTGTCCTGGACGATGGCTTCGGCCGCCGCCTTGCTGCGCAAATAGTCCAGATCCGCGTCGGCGGCCGCGCCCAGGCAGCTCACCAGCACAAACCGCTGGACGCCGGCCTCGCGGGCGGCGGCCACGAGGCGGGCCGTGGCTTCCACATGGACGGCTTGGAAAGTTTCGCCCCGCCAAGGCCGCTCGGCCCGCAAGCCCGCCACGTGCACCACCGCGGTCACCCCCCGCAGCGCGGGGCCCAGGGCGGCGGCGGGCGCCAGCAGGTCCACGGCCACGACTTCATCGCCCGCCTCTCGCGCCACCAGCCGCTGGGCGGTGCCGGGCCGGACCAGGCCCCGGACCCGGCGCTGGGCCCGGCGCAAGCCCGCGACCACGTGCCGGCCCAAAAATCCCGCGGCCCCTGTGACCAGCACCGCCGTCGTGGATCACTCCCGTCAGACCGGATACACCGGCGAGCGCCGTTCCGTGAAGGTTTCCGCCTTGCCCCGGCTGGCGGCGAAGCGGGCGATAAGCTCGGCCCGCAGCTGGTCGGGGTCGACCACGGCATCCACAATGAGCTCCGAGGCCAGGCGGAAAATGTCGATATCGGCCGCGTACTCGGCCCGCTTGGCCGCCACAAAGGCGGGCCGCTCCTCGGCGGGCAGTTCTTGGATCTTGTTGTAGTAGACGGCATTCACCGCCGCCTCGGGCCCCATGATCGCGATCTGGGCCGTGGGCAGGGCCAGGCACGCGTCGGGTTCGAAGGCCGGCCCCGCCATCGCGTACAGGCCGGCGCCGTAGGCCTTGCGCACGATAACGGAAATCTTGGGCACCGTCGCCTCGGACACCGCGCAGATCATCTTGGCCCCGTGGCGGATGATGCCCTGCCGCTCCACGCGGGATCCGATCATGAAACCGGGCACGTCCGCCAAGAACAGCAAGGGGATGTTGTACGCGTTGCACAGCCAAATGAACCGGGCGCCCTTGTCGGCGGAATCGACAAAGAGGACCCCGCCCTTGACCGCGGGCTGGTTGGCCACGAGGCCGATGACCTGCCCGTCCAGGCGGGCCAAGCCGGTGATCAGTTCCGGAGCATATTCCCGCTTGACCTCGAGGAAGCTGTCGGCATCCACCAGGCCTTCGATGAAGCGGTACATATTAAAAGGCGTGTTTTGGTCTTTGGGCACGACGGCGGACAGCGGCGTGGCGCTGGCCGGCGGCCTGGCCGGCCCTCGGGGCGGCTGTCCCCGCCAATTGTCGGGCATATACGCCAGCCACCGCCGGGCCAGGTCGATGGCTTCCTCCTCCGAGGCCGCCAAGAAGTCCCCCAAACCGCTGACGGTGCAATGCATGCGGGCGCCGCCCATCGTCTCCAGGTCCACCTTTTCGCCGATGACCATCTCAGCCATGCGGGGCGAACCCAAGAAGGCGCTGGCGTTGCCGTCCACCATGATGACTACGTCGGACAGGGCGGGCAAGTAGGCCGCTCCCGCGGGTGACGGCCCAAACAGCACGCACACCTGGGGCACCCGGCCCGACATCTTGACCTGGTTGTAAAAGATGCGGCCCGCATGCCGGCGGCCGGGAAACATCTCCACTTGGTCGGTAATGCGTCCCCCGGCGCTGTCCACCAGGTACACGATGGGCACGTTGAAGCGCAGGGCCTGCTCTTGGATGCGCACGATCTTTTCCACCGTGCGGGCGCCCCACGATCCCGCCTTGACCGTGGCGTCCGACGCCATGACGCAGACGGTGCGGCCGCCGATCCGGCCGATGCCCGTCACCACCGCATCCGCGGCCAACTCCGGGTCTTCATGGCGGGCCAGCAGCCCGTCTTCCACAAAGCTATCCTCATCCAACAGCCGCCGCAGCCGGTCCCGGACAAAGAGCTTGCCCTGCTCCCGCAGCTTCTCGTGGTAGCGCGCCGGCCCTCCGGCCACCACGCGCTCCACCGCCGCGCGCAGGCGGTCGGTCTGCTCCATCCGCCCCCGTTCCTCCTCGATGCGGCATCCCGGGGCCGCGCCCCCTCACTCCAGAAAGGCCAAGATGTCCCCTTCCTCCACGAAGTCGCCCTCTCGCACCCGCACTTCCTTGATGCGCCCTGCCCGGGGCGCCGGCACCGGGACGTGCATCTTCATCGACTCGAGGACCGCGACGCTGTCGCCTTCACCCACATCGGTCCCGACCGGGGCCGGCAGTTGGTACACCACGCCCGCCATGGGTGCCGTCACCGGGATCAACCCTTCTCCCCTCCTGCCCGCCGTTGGACGGACTTTTCGGCACCGCCGCCGGCCCGACCTCCTGCGCCGCCGGCGCCGGGTCGGCTTGCCAAAAGCCCCTGGTTGCGATATTGTACTCACTGGAGTCTTGCGCCCCGTGGCCGACAACGCCCACGGCCGCGCCAGGAGATGCGGTCCCTTGACTTCTTTCCCACTCATCCGCGAATTCCTGCTGCGCTACCGGTGGCGCTACATCGCCGGCCTTTTGAGCCTCTTGGCCGTCAACACCCTGCAGTTGATCACGCCCCAGGTCATGCGCCGCTTCGTGGACGAGCTGCCTACGGGCCGGTTGACCAGCGGCGCCATCTGGCTCTACGGCGGCATCATCGTGGCCCTGGCGGCGCTGATCGCGGCAGGACGGTACTTGTGGCGCATCTACGTCATGGGCACGGCCCGGCTGCTGGAATACACCCTGCGCAACCGCTTGTACGCGCACTTGCAGACCTTGTCGCCCCGGTATTTCATCGAGCACAAGATCGGCGACCTGATGGCCCACGCGACCAACGACATCAACGCGGTGCGCATGGCCATGGGCCCCGGGCTGGTCATGGCCACCGACGCGATCTTTATGACGACGGCCATCCTCATCATCCTGCTGCGGACCACGGATCCGCGGCTGACCCTCTTGGCCCTCGCGCCGCTGCCCTTCTTGGCCCTGACCGTCACCTACTTTGGCCGCCTCATCAATCGCCGTTTCCGCCGGGTGCAGGAGGCCTTTGCCGACCTGACCGATCGGGTCCAGGAAAATATTGCCGGCATCAGGGTCGTGAAGGCCTTTGCCCGGGAAGACGCGGAGATCCAGCGGTTCGCCCAGGTCAACCAGCACAACGTGGAGATGAACATGCGCCTGGTGCGGGTGTGGGGCATGTTTCATCCGCTGGTGCACCTGCTGTCGGCCTTGAGCGTCCTCATCGTAGTCGGCTACGGCGGCACCCTGGTCATCTACGGGCGCATCAGCCTGGGCGACTTCATCGCCTTCAACATGTACCTCGGAATGCTCACCTGGCCCATGATGGCCGTGGGCTGGGTCATCAACATGCTCCAGCGGGGCCGGGCTTCCATGGAGCGGCTGCGGGTCATCTTCAACGAAAAGCCCGAGATCACCGACGCGCCCGACGCGGTGCCCGTGCAGGAGCTGGCGGGCCGCATCGAGTTTCGGGACTTGACCTTTGCCTACCCTGGCACCGACAGGCCCGCCTTGGCTGACATCAATCTGGTGGTGGAGCCCGGCCAGACCCTGGCCATCGTGGGCCGCACGGGCAGCGGCAAAACCACCCTGGTCAACCTGCTGGTGCGGGTCTTTGATCCGCCGCCGGGCACCGTTTTCATTGACGGCTGCGACATCCTGCGGCTTCCCCTGGCCACGCTGCGGCGGCAAGTCGGCTACGTGCCCCAGGACAACTTCCTGTTTTCCAGCACCATCGCCGACAACATAGGCTTCGGCGGGGAATTTAGCCGGCAAGAGATCGAGGCCGCAGCCCGCAAGGCCCGCATCCACGACGATATCGTGGCCTTTCCCCAAGGGTACGACACCATGGTGGGCGAGCGGGGCGTCACCTTGTCGGGGGGCCAGAAGCAGCGCACCGCCATCGCCCGGGCGCTGGTCAAAAACCCCCGCATCCTCATCTTTGACGATTGCTTGTCCGCGGTGGACACCCAAACCGAGGAAGCCATCCTTCAGGAACTGCGGCGAGAAATGCAGGGACGCACCAGCATCCTCATCGCCCACCGCATTTCCACCGTCAAGGACGCCGATCACATCATCGTGCTGGACGAGGGCCGCATCGTGGAGCAGGGCACCCACCAGGAACTGCTGGCGCTGAACGGGCTGTACGCGGACATGTACCGGCGCCAGCTGCTGGAGCAGGAACTGGAGGAAGCCGTCTAGCCCGGAGAGAACGGACAGAGGGTGTAACCTTTGCAGGAACTGCATCAAGAAGACACGTTGGGCAAAGCCTACGACGCCCGGCTGATGCGCCGGCTCCTGTCCTATGCCCGCCCCTACGCGGGCTGGATGGCGGCGGCCTTTGTCTTGATCCTGCTTCTGACCGCGGGCGAGCTGGCCCGGCCCTACATCGTCCGGGTGGCTATCGACCACCACCTGCTGGCCTTCGAGCAGCCCCTGGCGGCCTTTGCCCCGGGCACCGAACCTGCGCCCGGCGTCCTCTGGAACGGCTGGGTGCTGGTGCGGGAGCGGGACGTGCCCCCCGGCACGCCGGTAGAGCGCTGGCACCAGATGGTGCTGGTGGAAGATGAAGCCGGCAGCAGGTACTACTTAATCGAAGGCCGCATCAACCAGCGCACGCAAACCCGGGAAGCTGTCCCCGGGCCCGGCGGCCAGGCCATCGTGGCCGGCGAACAAGTGCTACCCGCTGTGCTGCTGGATGCCGAGGCCATCGCGGCCCTGCGCGGGCCCGACCTGGAGGCCGTCGTACGCCTAGCGTGGCTCTTTTTGGCCATCATCGCGGCGGCCTTCGTCCTCAATTACGGCCAGGTGTACATCCTGCACTACACGGGCCAGCGCATCGTCGCGAACATCCGCGCCGAGATCTTCGCCCACTTGCAGCGGCTGCCCGTGCAGTTTTTTGACCGCAACCCGGTGGGGCGCCTGGTCACCCGGGCCACCAACGACACCGATACCCTCAACGAGCTGTTCACCAACGTGCTGGTCACCTTGTTTCAGGACATCTTCCTCCTATTGGGCATCCTGGTGGTGATGTTCCGGGTCCACTGGCCGCTGGCCCTGGTGAGCCTGGCCGTAATGCCCCTGGTGATACTGGTGACCGTGCAGTTTCGCGTCCGGGCCCGGGAGGCGTACCGCCAGGTGCGAATTAAGCTGGCCCGCATCAACGCGACCCTCGCGGAAAACTTGGCCGGGATGCGCATCATCCAGATCTTTAACCAAGAGGAGCGGAAATTCCGGGAGTTCGATGCCATCAACCGGGACCACTACCAGTCCATGCTGCAGGAAGTGCGGGTCTTTGCCCTCTTCCGCCCCGCGGTGGAGCTCTTGTCCTCCCTGGCCTTGGCCCTGCTCATCTGGTACGGCGGCGGCCGGGTCGTCCAAAACACCCTGGACTTTGGGGTCTTGTACCTGTTCATCCAGTACATGCAGACCTTCTTCCGCCCCATCAACGACTTGACGGAAAAGTACAATATCATGCAGGCCGCGATGGCCTCCGCGGAGCGGATCTTCTTAATCCTGGACACCCCGCCCGAGGAAGATCCCCCACAGCCCGTTCCCTTGCCGGCCGTGCGGGGCGAGATCGAGTTTCGCAACGTGTGGTTTGCCTACAACGACCAAGAGTGGGTGCTGAAGGACGTCAGCTTCCACGTGCGCCCGGGCGAGTCGGTGGCTTTGGTGGGGGCCACAGGCGCCGGCAAGACCAGCATCATCAACCTGCTCAACCGCTTCTACGACATCCAGAAGGGCGAGATTTTGCTGGACGGCATCGACATCCGCCGGGTGCGGCGCCGGGACTTGAGGCGCCACATCGGCATCGTGCTGCAGGACGTGTTCCTGTTCACCGGGGACATCGAAAGCAACATCGCGCTCTGGAACCCGGACATCGGGCCGGGCCAGGTGCGGGAAGCGGCCCGGCTGGTCCACGCGGAGAAGTTCATCGCCCGCCTCCCGGGCGGGTTCCAAGCGCCCGTGCACGAGCGAGGCGCGGGGCTGTCGGCCGGTCAGCGTCAGCTCCTGGCCTTTGCCCGGGCCCTGGCCTACGATCCCGCCATCCTGGTGCTGGATGAAGCCACCGCCAACATCGACACCGAGACGGAGCAGCTCATCCAGCAGGCCCTGTCCCAGCTCATCCGGGGGCGCACCACCCTCATCATCGCGCACCGCTTGTCCACCATCCAGCACTGCGACAAGATTATCGTGCTGCACAAGGGCCGGATCCGGGAGATGGGAACCCACCAGGAGCTGCTCAAGGCCCGCGGGCTGTACTACCGGCTTTACCAGCTGCAGTACAAAGATCAGCTGGCGGCCCGGGAACCGGTGGCCGGCCAGCTCCCCGGGGAGGATGGGCGCCCGCCCGCGGACCAGCGCCCGGCCGCGGGGCCAGAGTCCCTGGCCCGCGCGTGAGCGCTCCCGGCGACCAGCGAGTCAAGGGCGGGGTTCAGGACAGCTGTTCCAGGCTGCGCTCCAGGGCCTCCCAGGCCAGCAGCGCACACTTGACCCGGACGGGGAACTTGGCCACGCCGTGCAGGGCCATCAGGTCGCCGAGGGTTTCGCCCGCGGCCTCATCGCCCCGCATCATGCGCTTAAAGCGGTGGATTATTTCCTCCGCTTCGGCCAGCGTCTTGCCTTCCACCTGCTGGGCCATCATGGAAGCCGACGCCTGGCTGATGGAGCAGCCCCGGCCCGCGAAGCGGGCTTTCTGGATGGTGCCGTCCCGCACTAAGAGCTGCAAGGTGATCTCATCGCCGCAGGTGGGATTGTGAAGGTCCACCGAGACCGACGGATTTTCCAGGGTGCCCTTGTTGCGGGGCCGCCGGTAATGGTCCATGATCACTTCCCGGTACAGCTCGTTGAGCTGCACCGGGTGGCTGCTCTCAAGGGACATGGCCGAAAAACTCCTTCGCCGCCCGCAAGGCTTCCACCAGGCGGTCCACGTCTTCCTCGGTGTTATAAATCCAGAAGCTGGCCCGGGCCGTGGCCGGGACGCCCAGCCAATCCATGACGGGCTGCGCGCAGTGGTGCCCCGCCCGGATGGCCACGCCGTGGTGGTCCAGCACCGTGGCCAAATCGTGGGGATGGATGTCGCCCACGTTAAAGGTGAGCAGGCCCCCCCGTTCCTTGGGCCCGTAAATGACCACGCCAGGCACCTGTTCCAGCCGTTCCCGGGCGTATGTGGTGAGCTCTCGCTCGTAGGCGTGGACGCGCGCCATGCCGATCCCGTTCAAGTACTCGATCGCGGCCCCCAGGCCGATGGCCTCGGCGATGGGCGGCGTGCCGGCTTCGAATTTGTAGGGCAGATCCGCCCATTGGGATTCGTACAGCCCCACGCTGCTGATCATGTCCCCGCCGCCCAGGAAAGGATCCATCGCTTCCAGCAGCGCCTCCCGGCCGTACAGCACGCCGATGCCGGTAGGCGCCCCCAGCTTGTGTCCGGAAAAGGCCAAGAAGTCGCAGTCCAGGGCCTGCACGTCCACGGGCATATGGGGCACGCTCTGGGCGCCGTCCACCAGCACCACGGCACCCACCCGGCGGGCGGCGGCTACGATGGGGGCCAGGGGCACGATGGTGCCCAGCACGTTGGACACCTGGGTGACAGCCACCAGCCGGGTGCGCTCGGTGAACAGTTGGTCCAGGTTGTCCAGACGCAGCTGGCCGTCGGGGGTGACGTCAAAGAAGCGCAGCCGCGCGCCTGTGGCCCGGGCGGCCAGCTGCCAGGGCACCAGGTTGGAGTGGTGCTCGATGGGCGATGTCAAAATCTCATCGCCGGGCCTAAGACGGCCCCGCGCCCAGCTGTAGGCCACCAGGTTGATGGCTTCGGTGGCATTCTTGGTAAAGACGATGTTCCGCTCCGTGGGCGCATTGATGAAGCGCGCCACTTGGCGGCGCGCTTCCTCGTACTCGGCCGTGGCCCGTTCGCCCAGGGCGTGAATGGCCCGGTGCACGTTGGCGTTGTACTCTTCGTAAAACCTGCGCACGGCCTCGATGACCGGACGCGGCTTCTGCGCGGTGGCGGCGCTGTCCAGGTAGACCAGCGGACGGCCGTTCACCATCTGATCCAGGACCGGAAAGTCCTTGCGGATCGCGCGCGCGTCGATCATGTGGCCATCTTCCGTTCCACCAAAGACATGACCCGGTGCTTCAGCGCGTCCACCGGGATGTGGTCGGTGACGGGATAGAAGAAGCCGTCCACGATCAGCCGCCGGGCCTGCTGCGCGTTAAGGCCCCGGGCCTGCAGGTAAAAGAGCTGCTCAGGGTCCATCTTGCCGATGGTGGCCGCGTGGCCGGCCCCCTGCACCTCGTCCTCCACCACGTGCAGCTGGGGAATGCTGTAGGCCCGCGCCTCGGGATCCAGCACCAGGGTGTTGCCCCGCTGGAAGCCAGTGGAGTCCTTGGCGTCGTGCTCGATGAGGGTGTAAGGCCCGTACACGGCCCGGCCGCGGTCCTTGACCACGCCCCGCACCAGGATGTCGCTGGCCGTTTCCCGGCCTGTCTGAATCATGCGCAGCTCCAGGTCCAGGTGCTGCTGGCCGCCTGCGAAGAACACGCCCAGGGCCCGCACCTCGCTGCCCCGCCCTTCCAGGCGGCTGTCCATCTCGTTGACGGACAGGCCCGCGCCAAACTCCGCGGCCACCCAGTCCACGTGGGCACGCTCGCCAGGCACCACCCGGCGCACCACCAGGCTCTGCACCCCATCAGCCAAGGCCTGCACGTTGCCGCACACGACCCGGGCCCCTTCGCCCACGTAGAGATCCAACAGGCCAAAGCGGGCGGCCCCCGCCGCGCCCGCGTCGCTGACGGCTGTCTCCAGCACCGTCAGCTGGCTGCCGGCTTCGGCCACGATGATGGTGTAATCGGCCACGCCCGCGCCCGCCGCGTCCAAGTAGACGATGTACTCAATGGGGATCTCCAGGTTGACCCCCGCGGGCACGTACACAAACAGGCCGCCCGTGTGCAGAGCGCCGCTCAAGGCGGCCACCTTGTTGTCCAGGCCCTGCTCGCCCCGGGTCAGGAAGTAGGGCTGCACCAGGTCGGCGTGGTCCCGCAGGGCCGTGGCCATGTCCGTGACGATAACGCCCTCGGGCAGGCCGGGCCCTTGGCGGTACACCGCCGCACCGTTGTGGTGCACCACCAGCGCGCGCCCGGTGGGATCGCCCACCTCTGCCCGCAGACCGGCGGGCAAGTCCGACCAAGCGCCCGCCGGCGCCGCGCCCGGCGACGGCGTGAAATCTTCGAACTGGCTATCCTTCAGCCGCGTCCGCTCGTAGGCGGGCACGGGCAGTTCCACGAAACGGTTCCACGCGGCCAGCCGCCGTTCCCGCGCCCAGGCGGGCTCGCCCGCGCGCTCGGACAGCGCCGCGATCAGCTCCCGATCCAGCTTGGTCTGGGTCGTCATGTGCGCCTCCTCCTTGCCCGACGGCTGGCTTAGGTAGTGATCTCGCTCTTGAGCCAGTCGTAGCCCTTCGCTTCCAGCTCCTCGGCCAGCTCACGCCCGCCGGAGCGGACGATCTGCCCGTCCAGCAAAATGTGGACGTAGTCGGGCTGGAGGTAGCGGAGAATCCGCTGGTAGTGGGTGATCACCAGCACGCCCAACTGGTCGCTGCGCTGGCGGTTGACGCCTTCGGCCACGATCTTGAGGGCGTCGATGTCCAGCCCCGAGTCGGTCTCGTCCATAATGGCGATGCGGGGCTTCAGCATAGCCATCTGGAGGATCTCATGGCGCTTCTTCTCGCCGCCCGAGAATCCTTCGTTGAGGTAGCGGCCCGCGAACTCCTCGTCTATCTCCAGCGCCGCCATCTCTTCCTTGAGCTTCTTGTGGAACTCCAGGACCGAAATCTCCTGGCCGTTGCCGTGGATGGCGTTGTAGGCGGTGCGCAGGAAGTTGGCCACGGTCACGCCGGGGATCTCTACGGGGTACTGGAACGCGAGGAACAGCCCCCGCCGGGCCCGCTCGTCGGGCTCCATCTCCAGCAGGTCCTCGCCGTCCATCAAGATCTCGCCGTCCTCCACCACGTAGCGGGGATGGCCCATGAGGGTGTAGGCAAGGGTGCTCTTGCCCGAGCCGTTGGGGCCCATCAAGGCGTGGACTTCGCCGCCCCGCACCGTCAGGTTGAGGCCTTTGAGGATCTCCTTGCCTTCGATGCTGACACGCAAATCCCTGATCTCCAGGGTAGGTCTGGCCATGGCGCGTCGACTCCTTTCCATTGAGAAGCGGCCTTCATTATAAAGGCCGCCAGTAACCCGTTACCATTGTGCCCGAGCCCATAGGGGCTGTCAAGGGCCGGGCGCGGAGGCAGAGGAAACCAGGGGCCGGCAGCGAAACGGTTTAATTCGCGCCCGCCATCCGACCCCGTCCCCGCCACGGCCCCCGCCACCCGCGCCCGGGGCTCGCGGGCGGGGTCCCGCCCAAGGGGCCCCGTCGGGCCGCACCAACGCGAAACGTAGTATTGTCAATAGGAGTGAGGGGTATCATGCGCCTGCAGCGTTCCCAGGATCTGTTCCAGCGAGCCGTCCAGCACATCACAGGCGGCGTCAACAGCCCGTCCCGGTCCTTTGACCCGGTGGGCTTGCCCCACCCCGTCTACATGCGCCGGGGCCAGGGGGCCTACCTGTGGGACGCCGACGGCAATCGCTACATCGACTACCTGGGCGCGTATGGCGCGCTCATCTTGGGCCACGCCCATCCGGCCGTGGTAGAAGCGGTGCAGAAAGCCGCGGCCCGGGGCACTGTGTACGGCACGCCCCACGAACTGGAAGTGGCCTTTGCCGAACGCCTCAAAGCGGCCATCCCCGGCGTGGAGAAGCTGCGGTTCGTCAACTCGGGCACCGAGGCGGTGATGACCGCCATTCGCCTGGCGCGGGGGGCCACCGGCCGCCACAAGCTGGTCAAGTTCGCCGGCTGCTACCATGGCCACTCGGATCCGGTGCTGCTGGACGCGGGCTCGGGGGCTTCCACCTTGGGGATTTCCGACAGCGCCGGGGTGCCCCCCGGCGTCGCGGCCGATGTGATCACGCTCCCCTACAACGATCCCGCCGCCCTTCGCCAACTCATGGCCGAGGTGGGGGATCAGGTGGCCGCGCTCTTGGTGGAGCCGGTGGTGGGCAACTTCGGCATCGTCGAACCGGAGCCCGGCTTCCTCGAGACGGTGCACGAGACGGCCCGGGCGGCGGGGGCCCTGGTGATCTACGACGAGGTGATCACGGCCTTCCGGTTTCAATACGGGGCTATCCAGGACGTGTTGGGCTTTCGCCCCGACATCACGGTGCTGGGCAAGATCATCGGCGGAGGGCTGCCCATCGGCGCCTACGGCGGCCCGGCGGCCATTATGGACCAGGTGGCGCCCGTGGGCCCGGTGTACCAGGACGGCACCTTTTGCGGCAACCCGCTGTCCTTGGCCGCCGGCCTCGCGTGCCTGCAGGTGCTGCAGGAGCATGGGTTGTACGAGCGGCTCGCCCGGCTGGGCCATCAGCTGGCCGCAGGCCTCCGGGCAGCGGCGGCCCGCCATGGCGTGCCGGCGGTGGTGAATCAGCGGGGCGGCGCCCTGTCCGTGCACTTCACCCGCGAGCCGGTGCGGGACTTCGCAGCGGTGGAGCGCAGCGACGCCAAGGCCTTTGCCCGCTTTTTCCGGGAGATGCTGGCCGCGGGCATCAACCTGGCGCCGTCCATCTACGAGGCGTGGTTCATCACCGCGGCCCACACCGAAGAAGACATCGAGTATACCCTCAACGCAGCGGAACGGGCCTTTGCCGCGGTGGCCGCCCAATCGGGGAGCTAGGCTCCGGGGCGAGCGGCCGCGGCTATGCTCCGGTCAGGTAGCGCAGCACACCCTGATAAATGGCCTCGGCAGCCCGGTAGCGGTAAGCCGGTTGTGCCAGCAGCGCCTCGTCTTCTCCATTGGACAGGAAGCCCAACTCCACCAGCACCGCGGGCACGTCGGCCATGCGCAGCACGTAGAAGGGCTGGCGCAGCACCCCCACATTCCGGGCGCCCAGGCGGCCCACCAGGGCGGCCTGCATGGCTTCCGCCAAGGCGCGGCTCGCCTCGTGCCAGTAGTAGGTGGTGACCCCCCGCAGGGCCGGCTGGGGATTCCAGTCGTTGTGGATGCTGACAAACAAGGCGGCGCCGTGGCGCCGGGCCGTGGCCACCCGCTCCGGCAGCGGCACGTAGACGTCGCCGGTGCGAGTCAGCACCACACGGGCCCCCGCCCCTTCCAAGAGCGCCTTGGCGTCCAGGGCCACAAACCAAGTGTTGTACTTCTCCCACGTGCGGCCGCTGACGCCCACGGCGCCCGGGTCGCGGCCGCCATGGCCCGGATCCAGCACGATGGTGTAGCCGCTCAAGGGACCGTCCTGCGGGCTCCCTTGGACGGGGGGAGCCCCGGACGGGGGCGAACTGTCGCCATAGGGCGCCTCCTGGGGAGCCCGAGGGCTGGACGGATCCGCCGGCTCTTGGGAGCTCCCCGGTCCCGGCGGGGCCGGCGCCGGGGGCAAATCCTCGGGCGCGCCGGATGGAATGCCGGCAAAGAGCATGAGCAACAGCAACAAGATGGTGGCCAACGCGCTGGCCTCCAGGCGCACCGCGCCCGGGGGCCGGAAACCACAAAACCGGTGCAACGCTTATCCCCCGTTTCTTGCTGCGACCAATGACGGCGTCGAGTTTTCTGGTCAGCGTTGCCATCCGTGGATGAAGATCGCGTGGATGCTTTGCTTTTCTCGCTCTGGCCCGCCCTTCCTCCCGCGTGCCCCGGGGGAAGTTCTGCCGGCGCGGGCGGATTTTCCCTGCCGCCCCCGGGCGTCACGCCCGGTGAACCTGCTGCCGGACGGTGCAGGCCTCCAGCCGGTCCCGCCGTACGGCGACGCCGATGCCGGGCCCCTGGGGAACGGGGATGAAACCTTCTTCATCCAAGACCAGGGCCGGTTCCACCACGTCTTCCACCAGGTATTCCCCGGGCGGGGCCAAATCCCCCGGCAGGGCGAAACCCGGCAGCGCGGCCAAAGCCACGTTGTGGGCGCGGCCGATGCCCGTCTCCAATAGGCCCCCGCACCAAACGGGCACGTCCCGGGCGCGGCACAGTTCGTGGATGGCCAGGGCGGCGGTCAAGCCCCCCAACCGCCCGGCCTTGAGGTTGAACATGCGCCCGCTGCCCAGCTCCAGGGCTTGCCGGGCGTGGGCCACGGTCTGCACACTCTCGTCCAGGCACACCGGCGTCGTCAGTTGGGCCTGGACGCGCGCGTGGCCCAGCAGGTCATCCCAAGGCAACGGCTGCTCGATCATCTGCAGGCCGAAGTCGTCCAAGCGCTGCAGGGCCGGCAAGTCCTCCAGCCGGTACGCGGCGTTGGCGTCCACCGCCAAGGCGACGGGGCCAAAGGTTTCCCGCACCGCCTGCACCAGGGCCACGTCCCGGCCCGGAACGATCTTGAGCTTGATGCGCCGGTAGCCCCGGGCCAGCTGGGCCTCTACCCGCCGCAGGAGGCTCGCGGTGTCCTCGGTGAGCCCCACCACCGCGCCCGCGGGCACGCGCTGGGCCGGGCCGCCCAGCAGCCGGCTCAAGGGCAGCCCCGCCAATCGGGCCCATAGGTC
The DNA here is from genome assembly GCA_035304545.1 of Limnochordales bacterium. GTDB lineage: Bacteria > Bacillota > Limnochordia > Limnochordales > ZCTH02-B6 > ZCTH02-B6. Next base: position 177,661 of record DATGPV010000054.1, read on the forward strand.
CCACACCGCGCCCTCGATCGCGGCCTTGGCCATGGCGTGGCCGTGAAACCGGGCCAGCCGCCGGTGCACCGCGCGCGGGTGGTCGAGCCGCGCGGCCAGGACCCGGGGAACGAAGAAGTCGTTGAGGACGTGCCACGCGGTGGCCACTGTTTCTTCGTTGTAGGTGGGTTCGGAAAGGACCGGGGCTTCGCCGTAGCCCACGGGTTCGCCGCCGGGCCCGTGGGCTTCCACGATGATCACGTCCCGCTGGACTTGGGCGCCGCCCGCGGTGACAAAGGGCACCCGCAGGGCCAAGCGCAGGTGGCGCACCACCATCGTTTCAATGACCAAGGGCTCTGGGACGGCCATGGCCTCCTCCTCCACCCTTTGGCGGGCGGCGGGCCGCGCCGCCCGCGCGTCAGGCCAAGGGCAGCCGCTGCTGGACCGGACCCATGCCGCCGTCCGCAGTCCACCAGCGCTGGGCGATGCGCCGGTGGGCCCTGCCCAAGGCCAGCCGGGCCAGTTCCTTTGGGGAAGCCCAGCGCCGCTCGGGCCCCGGCGGGGGCGGGCCGACCTCCTCCACCAGCGGGCACACGAAGACCCGCAGCCGCCACTCCAAGTGGCTAAACACGTGCCGCACGGGCTCCAGCTCCGCCGCCACCTGCACAGCCAACCCCCATTGGCGGGCCACCGCCTGGGCCAGGGCCGGGCCCGCATCGGCGGCCGCCGGCGCCTCGGCCCACGGGAACTCCCACATGCCGGCCAGGAGGCCCTCATCGGGGCGGCGCACCACCAGCACCCGCTGTTCCCGCTGGATGAGGGCCACGGCGCCAAAGATAGGGCGCGGCTTAGGCCGGGGCCGCCGCCGGGGCAGGGCGTGCACCTGGCCCAGCCGGTAGGCGGCGCAGGCCTCCTGCCAAGGGCACCCACTGCAGTCCGGCTGGCGGGGAGTGCACACCAGCGCGCCCAGCTCCATGAGGGCTTCGGCCCACAGGGCGGCCTTGCCGGGCGGGATCATGGCCTCCACCGCGGCGGCGATGCGGCGCTGGACCGCGGGCCGGGTGATGTCCTCGGTGATGGCCAAGGCCCGGGCCATGACCCGCAATACGTTGCCGTCCACGGCCGGGACGGGCTGGTTGTAGGCCAAGGCCGCGATGGCGCCGGCGGTGTAGGGACCGATGCCCGGCAGCGCCGCCAGCTGGGCCGGGTCCTGGGGCAGCCGCCCGCCGTGGCGCGCGACGATTTCCCGGGCCGCCCGGTGCAGATGGCGGGCCCGGCTGTAGTAGCCGAGGCCTTCCCAGGCCTTCAAAACCGCGGCCTCGGAGGCCTGGGCCAACGCGTGGACGGTGGGAAACAGGGCCATGAAGCGCTGATAGTAGGGGATCGCGGTGTCCACCCGGGTTTGCTGCAGCATCACTTCCGCGACCCATACCCGGTACGGATCACGGTTTTCCCGCCACGGCAGCGGGCGCCGGTGGGCGGCGAACCACGCCAGCAGCCGGTCTGCGGGAAGCGCTGCCGGCGCCGGGGCGCGCGACCCGCCGGGCACCGCCGGGGTTTCCGTTGAACGATGGCGGGAAGGGATGGCTCCCGACAAACCTGCCTACAGCCCCAAGATGTTGTAGCCGGCGTCCACGTGGATGACTTCGCCGGTAATGCCCGTGGCCAGGTCGCTGCAAAGGAACAGGGCCGTACCCGCCAGCTCCCGCATCTCCACCCGCCGGCGCAGGGGCGCCTTCTCCTCGTGGTGCTTGAGCATGCTCATGAAGCCGGGGATGCCCCGGGCCGCGAGGGTCTTCATGGGGCCGGCGGAGATGGCGTTGACGCGGATGTTGTCGGGCCCCAAATCATTGGCCAAATAGCGGACGGAGGCCTCCAGCGCCGCCTTGGCCACGCCCATGATGTTGTAGCCGGCCACGACCTTTTCCGCCCCGTAGTAGGTCATGGTCACGATGCTGCCGCCGCCCGCCGCCTTCATCAGGGGACGGGCGCCCCGGGCCAAGGCCGCAAGGGAATAGGCGCTCACGTCCTGGGCGATGCGGTAGCCTTCGCGCGACGTGTCCACGTAGTCCCGCATCAGGTCATCACGGGGAGCGAAGGCCACCGCGTGGACCAAGATGTCCAAGCGTCCGAACTCTTGACCAATGGCCTGGTACACCGCCTCGATCTGCCCGTCGTCGGTCACGTCCAAGGGCAGGACCAGCGCCCCGGGCAGCGTCTCGGCCAGCGGCCGCACGTTGCGCTCCAGCCGCTCGTTCTGGTAGGTGAGGGCCAACCGGGCGCCAGCGTCGGCCAGCGCCTGGGCGATGCCCCATGCGATGCTGTGCTTGTCCGCCACACCCACCACCAGGCCGGTGCGGCCGGATAGGTCGATGGTGACCAACTCGCTCCCCCCCGCTGCCTGCCCGGCTCTAGGGCAGCAGCTTGCGTTCCTCGATGTTGCGCACGACTTCCCCTTCTTCGGGGAAACGCCCGGTGGCCCGCTTGGAGAACACCACCTGGTCTCCGGCGGTCACCTCAAAGACACCGCCGCTGGAAGGCACCAGCACCACGGCCCCCAGCCGCGTCGCGAAGGTATTGACCAATTCTTCCGCCAACCTGGCGGCTTTGGGCGCGTACCCTCAAGAGGTGCAAAACTCGATGTGGATTGCGGGCTTCTCCGCCACGGAACATCCCCCTTTTCAGCGTTGTGCAACTTCCTGTAGGACCCATTTTATCCATTTCGGCCGCGGCCGTCCATCACCTGCCGCCAGCGCCCATCTCCGGGCGGCCCCGGAGGCCCGGTAGGCAAGGAGGTTTTCCCGGTCAGGCGAAATGATTCCTAAAAGAATGCTATAGTACTACCGGGGAGGAACGGAGCCGCGCCATGGGGCGCGCCCTGCCGAGCCCTGGAGGAGTGAGCGCAGCATGTGGGAACCCACGGCGCTGGAGGGCATCCGGCGTGCCCTGGACCGGTGGCGGTCGGGCCCCGCGGGGCAGCTGCCGCCCCGGGAGACCAGCGCGAGAATCCCGCTGGAGCCCCTTTACACGCCGGCCCATCTGGCCGGCCTGGACTTTGAACGGGCTGTGGGCTGGCCGGGCCAGTATCCCTTTACCCGAGGGCCGTACCCCACCATGTACCGGGGACGGCTGTGGACAATGCGCCAGTACGCCGGCTACGGCACCGCGGCCGACGCCAACCGGCGGTTTCACTACCTGCTCAGCCAGGGCACCACGGGCTTGTCGGTGGCCTTTGACCTGCCCACGCAGCTGGGCTACGATTCGGACCACCCCTTGGCCCGGGGCGAAGTGGGCCGGGTAGGCGTCGCCATTGACACCCTGGCGGACATGGAGGCGCTGCTGGACGGGATCCCTTTGGACCAGGTCAGCACGTCCATGACCATCAACGCCCCCGCGGCCATCCTCCTGGCCATGTACATCGCGGTGGGCAAGCGGCAAGGCGTCGCGCCCAAGAAGCTCGCGGGCACCGTGCAAAACGACATCCTCAAGGAGTACCTGGCCCGGGGCACCTACATCTTCCCGCCAGAGCCGTCGCTGCGCCTGGTGGTGGACGTGTTCGAGTATTGCCAGCAGCACGTCCCCCGCTGGAACGTCATCAGCATCAGCGGCTATCACATCCGGGAGGCCGGCGCCGACGCGGTGCAGGAAGTGGCCTTTACCCTGGCCAACGGCATCGCTTACGTCAGTGAGGCCATGCGGAGGGGCCTGGACGTCAACCGGTTCGCGCCCCGCCTCTCCTTCTTCTTTAACGCCCACAACCACCTCTTCGAAGAGGTGGCCAAGTTCCGGGCCGCCCGGCGGCTGTGGGCCGAAATTATGCGGGAGCGCTTCGGCGCGACGGACCCCCGGGCGTGGACGCTGCGGTTCCACACCCAGACGGCAGGCTGCACCTTGACGGCCCAGCAGCCGGAGCTCAACGTGGTGCGGGTGGCCTATCAGGCTCTGGCTGCGGTCTTGGGCGGCACCCAGTCGCTGCATACCAACGCGTTTGACGAAGCGCTGGCCTTGCCCAGCGAGGAGGCGAGCCGCATCGCCCTGCGGACCCAGCAGATCCTCGCCCACGAAACCGGCGTGGCCGACGTCATCGATCCCCTGGGCGGCTCCTACTACGTCGAACATTTGACCCAAACCATCTACGAGCGGGCCCGGGACTACATCCGGCGCATCGACGAGCTGGGCGGAGCCGTGCGGGCCATCGAACAGCGCTTTATGCAGCGGGAGATCGAGGACAGCGCCTACCGCTGGCAGCAGCAAGTGGAGTCGGGCGAGCGCATCGTGGTGGGCGTCAACCGTTACCAGACGGACGTTGGGCAGGAACCCCAGATTCTGCAGGTGGACGAAGCCCAGGAGCGGGCCCAAGTGGAGCGGCTGGAGCGGGTGCGCCGGCAGCGGGATCCGCACGCGGTGCGGGCGGCCCTGGCAGCGGTGCGGGAGGCGGCCGCGGGCCGGGACAACTTGATGCCCCACCTGATTCGGGCCGTCGAGGCTTACGCGTCGGTGGGCGAGATCTGCGGCGTGCTGCGGGAAGTGTTCGGCGAGCACCGGGAGGCCGACAGCGCCTGAGGGGCCCATGGCCCCTAGGGCGCGCGGGGGCCCCCGCAGGCCAGGAAGGCCAGAGAGGGTAAGGAGGCCTGGATCGTTGGCGAATTCTTCGATGCAGCAAAAGCTGGAGCAGCTCGCGGCGTGGCGGGCCAAGAGCGCCGCCGGCGGCGGGGAGCGCCGGATCGCGCAGCAGCGGGCCTCGGGCAAGGGCACGGCCCGGGAGCGCTTGGCGGCCTTGCTGGACCCGGGCACCTTCGTCGAGATCGACCCCTTTGTCCGCCAGGAGGCCGGCCCGCCCGACAGCGACGCCCCCGTCGGCGAAGGGGTGGTCACCGGCTGGGGGCGCATCCACGGCCGGCCTGTCTTTTGCTTTTCACAGGATTTCACCATTTTCGGCGGCTCCGTGGGGGAGCTCCACTCCCGCAAGATCTGTAAAGTCATGGACTTGGCCTACCGGGCCGGCGCCCCCATCATCGGCATCAACGACTCAGGGGGCGCCCGCATCCAAGAGGGCGTGGATGCCCTGGGAGCCTACGGGGAAATTTTCGCCCGCAACGCGCGCCTGTCGGGGGTCATCCCCCAGATCTCGGTCATCTTGGGGCCGTGCGCGGGCGGCGCGGTGTACTCCCCGGCCCTCACCGACTTTACCTTTGTGGCTGACCACGTGAGCAAGATGTTTATCACGGGCCCCCAGGTCACCAAGGCCGCCACTGGCGAGGACGTGACCTTTGAGGAGCTGGGGGGCGCGGCCACCCACAGCACCAAGAGCGGCGTGGCCCATTTCCGGGCCTCATCGGAGGGCGAGTGCTTGGGCCTTGTGCGGCAGCTGCTGGCCTACTTGCCCGCCAACAACACCGAGCCCCCGCCCGCGGCAGAGCCTGCGGATCCGCCCGGCCACCCCGACGAGCTGCTGTCGGTGGTGCCCACCTCCCCCAACCGCGGCTACGACGTGCGACAGGTGCTGTACCGGGTGCTGGACGGCGGGCAGCTGCTGGAAGTGCACCAGGAATTCGCCCCCAACGCGGTGGTCGGCTTCGGCCGCCTGGCGGGACAAGTGGTGGGCGTCGTGGCCAACCAGCCGCGCGTGTTGGCCGGCTGCCTGGACATCGACGCGTCCGACAAGATCGCCCGCTTCGTGCGCTTCTGCGACGCGTTCAACATCCCGCTGCTCACCTTTGTGGACGTGCCGGGCTTCCTGCCGGGGGTGGCCCAAGAACACCGGGGCATCATCCGCCACGGCGCGAAGATCCTTTACGCTTACGCGGAGGCGACGGTGCCCAAGCTGGCCGTCATCCTGCGCAAGGCCTACGGCGGCGCCTACGTGGCCATGAGCAGCCGGGGCATCGGCGCGGACTTGTCCTTTGCCTGGCCGACGGCGGAAATCGCGGTCATGGGGCCGGAAGGGGCAGCCCAGATCCTGTACCGCAACGAGCTGGCCCACGCCAGCGACCCCCAGGCCCTCTTGGCCCAGCGCACCCGGGAGTACCGGGAGCGGTACGCGAATCCGTACGTCGCCTGCGCCCGGGGGATGGTGGACGACGTCATCGATCCCCGGGAAACCCGGGCGCGGCTCATCGAGGGCCTGGCGGCCCTGGCCGACAAGCGGGAGGACCGGCCGCCCAAGAAGCACGGCAACATCCCGCTGTAGGCCGCCGGGGCCGGGCCCTGTGGCTGCCCGAGCCTCCGGTTGGTGCCCGGCGCCCCCGGCGCCGCCGGTTGTTGAAGGGGTGTCGTTGCATGTTTCGTCGCGTACTCATCGCCAACCGGGGCGAGATCGCCCTGCGCATCGTGCGCACCTGCCGGGAGCTGGGGATAGAGAGCGTGCTCATCCACAGCGATGCCGACGCGGACTCGCTGCCGGTGGAGCTGGCCGACGTGGCCCTTCCCCTGGGCGATCCATGGTGTTACCTGGACGGGGAGCGCATCGTCAAGGCGGCCCAGGACGCGGGAGCGGACGCCATCCACCCCGGCTACGGGTTCCTGGCGGAAAACGCCGGTTTCGCCCGCCTGTGCCGGGAAGCGGGCATCGCCTTCATCGGCCCCGGGCCGGACGTGATGGAGCACTTGGGCGAGAAGGACCGGGCCCGGGCCTCGGCCATGGCCCTGGGCATCCCCTGTCTGCCGGGCAGCGAGCCGGTGACCGATGTGGAGACCGCGCTCCGCCACGGGGCGGCCATCGGGTATCCCTTGCTCATCAAGGCGGTGGCGGGCGGCGGCGGCCGGGGCATGCGGGTAGCCCGGGACGAAGACGAGCTCCAGCGCCTCTTGCCCCGGGCCATGTCGGAAGCCGAAGCGGCCTTCAAATCGCCGGCGGTGTATCTGGAAAAGTATTTGGAAGGCGCCCGGCACGTGGAAATCCAAGTGCTGGCCGACGCCCACGGCAAGGTCGTGCATCTGGGCGAGCGGGACTGCACCGTGCAGCGGCGGCACCAAAAGCTCATTGAGGAGTCCCCTTCGCCGGCTCTTTCGCCCGGCCTGCGCCAGGCCATGGGCGAGGCCGCCGTGCGCCTGTTGAGCGCGCTGGGCTACGTCAATGCGGCCACGGTGGAATTCCTGCTGGATCCCTCGGGCCATTTTTACTTCCTCGAGGTCAACACCCGCATCCAGGTGGAGCACCCGGTGACGGAGGTGCGCTACGGCCTGGACCTCATCGCCGCCCAGATCCGCATCGCGGCCGGAGAGCCCTTGCCGTGGTCCCAGGCGGACTTGGTGCCCCGGGGCTGGGCCATCGAATGCCGGATCAACGCGGAAGATCCCCTCAACTCTTTCGCACCGGGGCCCGGCCGCATCACCCGCTGGCTGCCGCCCGCGGGACCGGGCATCCGGGTGGACGCGGCCGCCCGGGAGGGCTGGCGCATCCCGCCGTTCTACGACTCCATGGTGGCCAAGGTCATCGCCTGGGCCCCCGACCGGGCCGAAGCCCTGGCCCGCATGGGCCGCGCGCTGCGGGAGTTTCGCATCGAAGGCGTGCCCACCACCATCCCCTTTCACCTGGCGGTGCTGGCCCAGCCCGCCTTCGCCGCGGGGCGCATCGACACCCGCTTTGCGGAAACCGCGGTGCCCGAAGGGGCCATCCGCGCGGCGGCGCGGGAACTGGCCGACGCCGCCCGCAGAGGAACGGCGAGCAATCCTTCCGCCTCGGGAGCCTATGGCGCGGCCGGGACTCGCCCGGCCGCGGCGGCACAGCCACCGGGCCCAGCAGCAGCCGCCCATGGGCAGGCGGCCCACCGGCGCCGGCTGGCGGCCATCGCGGCCGCGGTGGCCGCGGTGGTGCCGGGGCCGCACCGGATCGTGGCCGTAACCCCCGCCCCGACGCCCGCGGCGGCCCGGGCTTTGTGGGGCACGGCCGGGCGGCTGGAGCTGATGGAGCAGCGCCGCCGCTTGATCAATCCCGCCACGGACAGGAGGAATCACCGTGCAAACCGGCTATGGCCAGCGCCGGCGGTTCGCGATCACCGTTGACGGCGTGCGGCACGAGGTCATCGTCGAGGAGTTGCCCGCCACCGAGCTCCTCCAAGGCGCGCCCGCCGCGGCTGCCCCCGCGCCGGGCAGCAGCGGATCCGCCCCCGATGCCCCCGCGCCCGCCGGGGCCGCGGCCCCGGCCGGCGGATTGGACGACGGTTGGGTGCCGGCCCCCATGCCCGGCACCGTGACCGAAGTGCGGGTGCAGGCGGGCGACGCCGTCCAAGCCGGCGACGTGCTGCTGGTACTGACGGCCATGAAAATGGAAAACGAGATCACCGCGCCCGCGGCGGGCATCGTCAAGGCCGTGGGCGTCACGGAGGGCGCCACCGTCAACAGCGGCGATCGGCTGGTCCACATCGCGCCGGAGGAGGGATGAAGGTGGCCGGTGACATGCTGACGTTGGCCCGCCGCCTCCTGGCGGGCGACCGCAGGGCCCTGGCCCGCCTCATTACCGTCGCCGACGACGGCGGACCTGCCTTGCCCGACGTCCTGCGGGAAATCCACCCCCACACGGGCAAGGCCCATGTCATCGGCATCACCGGTCCGCCCGGGGCCGGCAAGAGCACCCTGGTGTGGGCCCTGGCCCACGAGTACGTGCGGCGGGGCCGCCGGGTCGGGGTCATCGCCGTGGACCCCTCCAGCCCCCTCACCGGCGGCGCGGTGCTGGGCGACCGCATCCGCATGCCGATGGGCGACCGCACCGACGGCATTTTCTTCCGCAGCATGGCCTCCCGGGGCCAGCTGGGCGGCATGTCCCGCAGCGTGCGCAGCGTCGTGCACATGTTGGACGCCTTTGGCAAGGACGTCATCCTCATTGAAACGGTCGGGGCCGGCCAGTCCGACGTGGCAGTGCGCACCATCGCCCACACTACCGCGGTGGTCTCCGTCCCGGGTCTCGGCGACGACATCCAGATGCTCAAAGCGGGCATCCTGGAAATCGCCGACGTCTACGTGGTCAACAAAGCCGACCGGGAGGGGGCCGACAAGACCGCCGCCGAGATCGAAGCCATGCTCAAAGTAGGCCAGGCCACGGCCCAGGCCCTGGGGGAAACGCCGCCCCAAGACGCGTGGGTCCCGCCCATCGTGCGCACCGTGGCCACCAAAGGCACCGGGATGGACCGGCTGGCCGACGCCTTCGACGACCACCGCCGTCACCTGCAGGCCACGGGCCGCTGGGAGGCCATTGTCCGGCGGCAGGCCGAAGCCGAGCTGCAGGAGGCCCTGCTCATGCAGCTGGAGCGGGCCCTGGCCAAGGACGGCACCGCCGCGGAACGGCAGCGCCTCATCGACGCCGTCGGCCGCCGGGAGATCGCGGCTTTCCAGGCGGCCGACCAACTGCTGCGGCGCCTCGGCGTCCAATGACGGCTGCTGGAGCCCCGCTGCCCACCGCGAATATTCCACCGAAATCCTTTGGTTTTCGAATCTAGCCGCCGGCACCGGCGGCCGTTTTGCCTTTCCGCGCCCTTTCTGTTATGCTTAAATCGAAAACCATCGAAAGGAAGGGTGGTCAGATGTTTCTACGGATCGACAAGCTGCAGATCGAGCTGCCGCAAAACCGGGAACCCGATCCGAACGCCGCCGCGGCGGTCCAGGAGCTTCTGGGCGGCCGCTTTGGCGAGATGTCCACGTTGATGAACTACATGTACCAGTCCTTTAACTTCCGCGGCCGCGAAAAGCTCAAGCCCTACTACGATCTGATCGCGAACATCGCCACGGAGGAGCTGGGCCACATCGAGCTGGTGGCCGCCACCATCAACTCCCTGCTCAACGGCGCCAACGACAGGCACAAGGGCACCAGCACGCCCCTGGGCGCCGGCAAGGACGCCCGCAACACCCACCACTTCATCGCCACGGGCAACGCCTCGCTGGTGGGCAACTCCATGGGCGGCCACTGGAACGGCGACTACGTCTTCTCCAGCGGCAACCTCATCCTGGACCTGCTGCACAACTTCTTCCTGGAAAACGGGGCTCGCACCCATAAGCTGCGGGTGTACGAGATGACCGACCATCCGGTGGCCCGGGAAATGATCGGGTACTTGCTGGTGCGGGGCGGCACCCACGCGCTGGCCTACGGCAAGGCCCTGGAGTCGCTGACGGGCGTGGATGTGACCAAGATGCTGCCCATTCCCAACATCGACAACAGCAAGTTCCCCGAAGCCCGCAAGTACATCGAGCGGGGATACGACCGCAAGCTCTACCGCTTCAGCTATGAGGACTACAAGGACATGGACAAGATCTGGCGGGGCCCCGCGCCGTCGGGCGAGGGCGAGCTGGAAGTGGTGGACGGTCCCATGGAGGGCGGTCCGCTGGCGGATCTGCCCGAGGCGCCGGAGATTTACGCGCCCGAGTACGATCCGGCGGAGATCTACGAGATCGCCCAGAAGCTCATGAGCAAGATGTAACGCCTCCACGGCGGTGGGGCTTGCCCCGGCCCGGCTGCCCGCGGGCAGCCGGGCCTTGTTTTGTGGAGCGACACCGGTCTTTCCCAGGCTGGAGGGCCCTGGATCCGGCCGCGTGCATGTTCCTTCCCGCCCCCGGGAAAACTTTCCGTGCCAGCGACGCGTTCCTTGCTGGCATCAGTCACGGGTTCACGGGGGTGAGCAAATGAGCACGCCCCAAGAGCCGCCCGCCGGGGGCGAAAGCGCCGGCACCGCCGCCATCAAGTGGGGTGCCGTCGTCATCATCGTCGGTGCCGTCCTGTGGTTTTTGGCCCGCTACGTCATCCCCCTTTTCGGCTGATCCGCGGCGCCGTTCTCGGTAGGTATCCAGCGGCCCATAGAAGAAGCCTCCGGAGTGGGAGGAGTCCCTGTGGGAACGTAGGCCCTCTGGGAGGAGCAGCCCCTCTGGGAGAGCTGCCTCTTTGGGGGAGCCACCTCCTTTGGCGGGAGGGATTCCATGGGCAACCATCGGCAGCGCGGCCCGTGGCCGGCCCCATTCCTGGAGTTTGTCCGTTTGTTCAACGCGGGGCAGTACTGGGAAAGCCACGAGGTGCTGGAGGAGCCGTGGCGCACCCAGCGCAGCGACTTCTACCAGGGCTTGATCATCTACGCCAGCGCCTTCGTCCACGCCCAGCGGGGCAACCCCACGGGCGTGCGCAAACAGCTGGCCAAGGTGCAGCGCAAACTGCCGCCCTACCGCCCCCATTACCTGGGCATCGACGTGAACCACGTGCTGGCCCATACCCAGCGGGTGCTGCAGTTGGTGGACCAAGACCCGTCCCTGGCCGGCGAGGCCCTGAGCCGCGCCATTCCTTACCCGCGCCTAGAGCCCCGGGCCCACCTGGTCCGGGGCGATGAACCGGAGCTCGGAACGGTCTAGCCCAACTCCGCCAAGGCCTGGACCGCCAAGGCGGCGTGCAGGGCGGCGCCGATGGGCAGCGCGGCCTCGTCCAGCCGAAACCGCGGGTGGTGCACCGGGTGGACGGCGCCGACGGCCTCGTTGCGCACCCCTAGGCCCAGGAAACACCCCGGCACCCGCTGCAAGTAAAAGGCGAAGTCTTCGGCCCCCATAAAGGGCGGCATCTCCGCCACCCCGTCGTCGCCCAGCAGCTGGGCCGCGACGGACCGGGCCATCCGCCACGCGCCCGCGTCGTTGATGGTGGGCGGGTACCCGGTGCCGGGAAAGTCCACCTCCACCTGGCAACGATTGGCCGCGGCCACGTGGACGGCCATCTCCCGCACCCGCCGTTGGATAAACTCCATCCCCTGGGCTGTCAAGGAGCGCACCGTCCCCCACAGGCGCACTTCGGGCGGAATGACGTTGTGGGCCTCGCCCGCCTGCAGGCCCGTGATGGTGACGACGCCGCCTTCCACCGGGTCCAGCTCCCGGGAAACAATGGTCTGGAGTTCGGTGATGATCTTGGCCGCGCAGGCCACCGGGTCGACGCTCAGGTGGGGCATGGCCGCGTGGCCGCCCTGGCCCACCACCCGCATCTCCAGGCGGGCCGCACCCGCCATAAAGGTGCCCGCGCGGCCCGCCACGGTGCCGGTGGGCGCCAGGGGCCATACGTGCAGGCCAAAGATGCGCTGCACCGGCGGGTCCTCGTCCAACACCCCCGCGGCGCACATGCGCTGGCCGCCGGCGCCGCTCTCTTCGGCGGGCTGAAACAGCAGGCGAATGGTGCCGGACCATTCGGCGCCGTGCTCCTTGAGCAGCCGGGCGGCCCCCAGCAGCATGGCCACGTGGGCGTCGTGGCCGCACGCGTGCATTTTCCCTTGGTGGCGGCTGCTGAAGGGCAGGCCGGTCTCCTCTTGGATGGGCAAAGCGTCCATGTCGGCCCGCAGCGCGACGCAGGGCGCCTGCCCGGTGCCCAGTTGGGCCACCACGCCGGTTTCCGCCACGGGATGGCGGTAGGGGATGCCCAGGGCGTCCAGGTGCTCCCGGATGACCCGGCTGGTGCGGTGTTCTTGGTACGCCAGCTCGGGATATTGGTGCAGATCCCGGCGGATGTGGACGATCCAGTCGGTGATGGCCTTGGCCCGCTCCAGCCAGCGCCGCATGCCGATGCCCTCCTGCCTCGGCCCGCGGGGCCGCCCGGGGACGGCCGCGGGCTCTCCTGTGGAACTGTCGGGTTCCGGGCAAGCTAACCCCGGAAAAGCCCTGTGGGAAAGGGTGGTGCCGCGATGGGGTCCCGCCGGCCGCGGCCGGTGACCTGGACAGCGCTGGGCCTGGCCCTGGCCCTGCTGGTGCTGGCCCTGGGGGCGGCACCCGAAACGTGGCGAGATCTGCGCCGCGTCCTGCGGGACGCCGAGCTGGAGCAGGGCGTAGAGTACTTGCGGGGCTTTGGCGGCTGGACCGTGCTCATCATCGTGGGCCTTTTCACGTTGGAAGCCTTGGTGGCGCCGGTCCCTGCGTGGTTCTTGATGATCGCCAACGGGATGCTCTTTGGCCCGTGGCTGGGTGCCCTGGTCTCCCTCTTGGGGGTGGTCACCGGGGCGCTGGCGGCCTTCGCGCTGGCCCGCTGGGTGGCCCGGCGGGCCATCCGGCGCCTCCTCCCCCCGGCAGCCCTGCGCCGGGTGGACGAATTCAGCCGCCGCAACGGGTTCGCCCTGCTGCTCATTGCGCGCCTGATCCCGTTTACCTCCAGTGATCTATGGAGCTACGCCGCGGGGCTCTCCCGTATTCCCCCGCTGCACTTCGTGGCCGCCACGGCCTTGGGGGACCTGCCCTCCATCGCCCTTTTTTCGTTTCTGGGCACGGCGGTGCTGGAAGACCCCCGCTACCGGCGGTGGCTGGCCTTGGGCGGCGCGCTGCTCTTGGCGGCGTACATCGCCTACCTCTGTTGGCAGCGCATGAGGCCCAAGCCTACTGCCCGCGGAACGTAGGGGCCCTCTTTTCCAGGAACGCCCGCACGCCTTCCTGGGCGTCGGCGGTGCCCAGCACCGCCATGAAGTCCCGGGCCTCCGCCGCCAGCCCTTCGGCCAGGGGCACGTTGAAGGCCTGGAGCACGTTGGCCTTGGCCAAGGCCAGCGCTCGGGTCGCGCCTTGGGCAAGACCCCCCACGTACTCCTCCACCCGCTGCGGGAACTGATCCGCGGGCACCGCTTCGTGGACGAGCCCGATGGCCGCGGCTTCCGGCGCCTTGAGGCGGCGGCCGTGCAGGATAATGTCCAGGGCCCGGGCCTGGCCTACGATGCGGGGCAGCCGCTGGGTGCCGCCGGCGCCGGGGAAGATGCCCAGGCTCACCTCGGGCAGGCCGATGGTGCTCTTGCCGTCGTCGATCATAAGCCGAAAATCGCACGCCAGCGCAAACTCGCAGCCGCCGCCCAGGGCGTGCCCGCTGATGGCGGCCACCGTTGGCTTGGGGAGCCGCTCGATGCGGTTAAAGCAGTCGTGAAACGCAGCGATGGCCGCCTGGGTGGCCTCGGGATCTTGGAACGCCTTGATGTCCGCGCCGGCGATAAAGATGCCGGGGATGGCACTGCGGAACACCACCGCCCGCACGCTGGCGTCGTGCTCCAGCGCCGCCACCGCCTCGTCGATTTCCCGCAAGAAGGCTGCATCCAACGCGTTGACCGGCGGCTTATTGAGCTGGACCGCCGCCACCGCCCCGTCCCGCTGGACCTCGACAAAGGACATGCCCGCCACCTCCATGTCGGCCCAGTATGTCGGCCTCACGCCCCGGGCCCCTGTCAATAGAAGGGAAAAGCGGGTTCGGTGCGCCGGCAGCACCGGCGCCCTCCCCCGCTGGGGTTGTTCGCCGCCAAGGGCGTCCCTCCTGCGCCGGGTGCCGCGTCCCGGCCACCGCCCGTTAGAACACGGGCACGACGGCGCCCTCGTACCGCTCGAGGATAAAGTCCCGCACTTCCGGCCGGGTCAAGGCGTCCGCCAGCTTCAAGAGGGCCGGATTGGCCTCGTCGCCTGTGCGCACGGCCACCACGTTGACGTAAGGCGACTCGGCGCCCTCGATGACCAGGGCGTCCCGGAGGGGCACCAGACCCGCCTCCAGCGCGTAGTTGGTATTGATCACGGCCGCGTCCACGTCGGCCAAGGCCCGGGGCAAGAGGGGCGCCTCCAGCTCCCGGAAGCGGATATTGCGGGGGTTGTCTACGATGTCAAACACGGTGGCGGTGATGCCGGTGCCCTCCGCCAAGCGGATGAGGCCCGCCTCCTGCAGGAGCAAGAGCGCCCGGCCGCCGTTGGTGGCGTCGTTGGGAATGGCGACGGTGGCGCCCTGGGGCAGGTCCTCCAGGCTGTCCACCCGCTGGCTGTACAGCCCCATGGGCTCGATGTGCACGCCCACCAGCACCGTCAAGTCCAGCCGGTGGTCGGCGGAGAAGGTTTCCAAGTACGGAATGTGCTGGAAGTAGTTGGCGTCCAGCTCCCCGTCGCTCAAGGCCAGGTTGGGCAAGACGTAGTCGGTGAACTCCACAATCTGCAGCTCAATGCCTTCCGCGGCCAGTGCCGGCTTGATGAATTCCAGGATCTCCGCGTGGGGCACCGGCGTCGCGCCGACCTTGATGACCTGAGCCTGGGCCCCCGCGGCCGCGCCCAGGGCCAGCACCAGCAGCACCGCAGCGGCTACCCGCAGCGACGAAATCTTCATCTTGCGAATCCTCCTAGTATCAATTCTCTTTAGATTTTCCCCGCCGCCCCCGGCGGCCCGCGCCGGCGTCTACGACGACGGGTGCCGGTGGTCCACCCGCCGGGCGACGAAGCTGCCCACCATTTGGATGAGCTGGACCAGCACCACCAGGACGACGACGGTGTAGAGCATGACGTCGCCCCTAAACCGCTGGTAGCCGAACCGGATGGCCAGGTCCCCCAGGCCTCCGGCGCCGATGGCTCCTGCCATCGCGGAATAGCTCACGAGGCTAATGGTCGTAATGGTCACCCCCAGTACCAAGGACGGCAGGCTCTCGGGCAGCAGCACCTTGTAGATGACCTGCCACGGAGTCGCGCCCATGCTCTGCGCGGCCTCGATGACGCCCAGGTCCACCTCGTGCAGGGCCGTCTCCACCAGCCGCGCGATGTACGGGATGGCCGCCACCGACAGGGGCACGATGGCCGCGGTGGTGCCGATGGACGTCCCCACCACCCAGCGGGTGAAGGGGATGATGGCCACCATCAAGATGATGAACGGGATGGACCGCCCAATGTTGATGATGACGCCCGCGATGCGGTGAAGCACCGGATTGGGCAAGATGTGGCCCGGGCTGGTGACCACCACCAGAATGCCCAGGGGCACGCCAAACAAGTGGCCAAAAAAGACCGCGCCCGCGACCATGTAGAGGGTTTCCCACAGGGCAGGCCACAGCATCTGCAACACTTGGGGGTTAAGCACCGACGGCCGCCTCCTTCACCAGCCGGCGCGCCGCTTCGGTCTGGGGCGCGTCAAAGACTTGCACCACGGGCCCCAATTCCGCCACCCGCCCCTGGTCCAGTACCGCCACCCGGCTGCACACCGCCCGCACCACGTGCATCTGGTGGGTCACCATGACGATGGTGAGGCCCAGGCGCCGGTTGATGTCCTTGAGCAAGTTGAGAAAGGCCGCGGTCGTTTCCGGGTCCAGGGCGGAGGTGGGCTCGTCGCACAAAAGCAGGCGAGGCTCAGTGGCCAAGGCCCGGGCGATGCCCACCCGCTGCTTCTCGCCGCCGCTGAGCTCCGCCGGGTACCGGTGGGCCTTCTCCCGCAGTCCGACGAATTCCAACAATTCCAATGCTCGCCGTTCCCGCTCCCGGCGGGGCACCCCCACGATCTCCATGGGGAAGGTTACATTGCCCAGGGCGGTGCGGTTGGTGAGCAAGTTGAAATGCTGGAACACCATGCCGATGTGCCGGCGCACGGTGCGCAGAGCCCGGCCCTTGTAGTCGGTGACGTCCACGCCGTCGATGTACACCCGCCCCGCCTGGGGACGCTCCAGCAGGTTGATGCAGCGGATGAGGGTGCTTTTCCCCGCGCCGCTCAACCCGATGATGCCGAAGATTTCGCCCCGCATCACTTCCAAGGAAACGCCCCGCAGCGCCTGCACTCGGTTCGCGCCGCGGCCGTAGGTCTTCTCCACGTTCACCAGACGGAGCATGGGCGTACCGGCTGGGGCGGGTGCGGTGCCTTGTCCGTTGAGAAACGCCTTGTGAATACGCAACAAAAAACCCCTTCCCGCGCGAGAAGAGGTCCAGTGACTGGTGGCCTCCTCTCATCTCTCCAAATGCCGCCGCCGGGCGTCGGCATTCGGCAGGAATTGGCACCTTGCGCCCGCGGAGCCGTCGGACGCCGGTTGCCGGGCTTCATCGGGCCAGTCCCTCCGCCGCTCTGGATAAGAGTTGCCTTTTGGGCATCAATTGGGTTTGGCAGTTGTACGTTGTGATGTCAGGCCAATTATAGAAGTACCGCCGGAAGATGTCAATAGTGAATTCCTTCACTTATGGCCCGCGGCCCCACCGTCCAGCAGCGGCGGCGCGTCCGGCCGCCGCTGGTACACCAAGACCGCGCCGTCGCCCCTTAAGCCCGCCGGCCCCGCCGCCACCTGTTCCAGCGCCTCCAGGACGTCCAGGTGCCCCTGGACTTCGGAGAGGGCCAACACCAACTGCTGGCCGCCCACAGCGCCAAACATCGCCTGGGCCAAGTCAAACACCGTTGCAGGTCCGTCCTCCAGCAGGGTCAAGAGGCGCTGGAGCCGCTCTCGATGCATGGCCAGGCGCTGGTGCACCAGGGCCCGGAGGTCGGCAAAGGGCTGGCCGTGGCCGGGCAGCGCCAGGCCCACAGGCAGCGCCGCCACCCGCCGCAGGGCGTCCAAATACTGCACCAAAGTCCGCGGCCGGCTGGCTCCGGGCACCGGCGGCGGCTCGATGATGGCGTTGGAGGACACCGCGGGCAGCACGTGATCCGCGGTGAACATGACGCCCGTGGGCTCATGGTACAGGCAGATTTGCGCGCCCGCGTGGCCGGGCGTATGGAGCACCCGCCAAGTGCCGCCCCCCATGGCCACCAGGTCGCCGTCCTGCAGCCATACATCCGCCGGCGCCTGGGGCTCCAGGTCCCCCAGCCGGCGCAAGCCCTCCAGCGCCGCCTCGACACCGGGCGCCGGCAAACCCGTTTGCGCGAGCCACTGCCGGTAAAATTCCAGCCGCGCCCGGGGGGCGCCGCCAAAGAACAGGCCCGCCCCCATATGAGCCGCCACCCGCACCGCGGGGTGCCAGCGCCGGAACCGGTCGAGGCCCCCGTGGTGGTCCACGTGGGGGTGGGTGATGATCACCTGCCCGATGTCGGCCGGCGCCAGGCCCAGGGCCCGCAAGCCGTCCAGCAGAGCCGCCTCGGCGTCGTCGGTGTTGGGCCCCACATCGATGAGGGTCACGGGCCGCCCCAGCACCACGTAGGCGTTGACGGGCCCCACGGGGTAAGGCGTCGGCAGCTCCAACCGGGCGATGTGGGCGGGCAGGGCGGGCACCGGCCCGTCTCCCGCCCCGCGCCGCGGATCGGTGCCCGCTGCCGGCGCCGCCGGGATCAAGCCTTCGCGCCTCCCAGGTAGCTGCGGGCAATGACGATCCGCTGGATCTGGTTGGTGCCTTCGTAGATCTGGAAAATCTTCGCGTCCCGCATCATGCGCTCCACCGGATAGTCCCGCATCACGCCGTAGCCGCCCAACAGCTGCACCGCGTCGGTGGTCACCCGCATGGCCACATCGGTGGCAAACATCTTGGCCATGGCCGAGTACCGGTTGGCGGTGGCCAGGCGCGCGCCGCCCTTGCCCTCCTCCTCGATGCGGATGGCCGCCTGGTAGGTCAATCCCCGGGCGGCCTCGATGGCCGTGGCCATGTCGGCCAGCATAAATTGCACTCCCTGAAAGGACGCCACAGGCTGGCCGAACTGGTGCCGCTCCTGCACGTAGTTGAGGGCGTACTCAAAGGCGCCCTCAGCCACCCCCAACGCCTGGGCCGCGATGTTGGCCCGGGAGCGGTCCAGGGTCTTCATGGCGATGGCAAACCCTTCGCCCTCCTGGCCCAGGCGGTTGGCCGCGGGGATGCGGCAGTCTTCAAAGAAGAGCTGGGCCGTGTCGGACGCGTGCAGGCCCAGCTTGCCCTGCATGGGCACCGCGGTGAAGCCCGGCGTCCCCTTTTCCACAAAGAATGCGGAAATGCCCTTGGGGCCCCGGCTGTCGGGATCCGTGCGGGCAAAGACCGTGAGGCCGTGGGCGATGGAGCCGTTGCTGATGAAGATCTTGCTGCCGTTGAGCACATAGTGGTCGCCTTCCCGCCGGGCCCGCATGACCATGCCGCCGGGATCGGACCCCGCCCCAGGCTCCGTCAGGGCGAAGGCCGCGAGCCACTCCCCCGTGGCGAACTTGGGCAGCCAGCGGCGCTTCTGCTCGTCGCTGCCGCCCACCAGAATGGGCGTCAGGCCCAGATCGTGCACCGCCACCAGCAGCGCCGCGCTGGCGTCCACCTTGGACAGCTCCTCCACCACCAGCACCCGGGTCAGGGCCGAGGCGCCCAGCCCGCCGTATTCTTCCGGTACCGGCAGCGCAAAGAGCCCGGCTTCCGCGAAGATCTCCACCAGCTCCTCGGGAAACCGCTCTTCCGCGTCCCAGCGGGCCGCGTGGGGCGCGATCCTGGTTTTCGCCAGCTCCCGCACCATGGCCACGATCTGCCGCTGTTCCTCGCTGAGCAGGAAATCCACCTTGACTCCCCCCCTCGGCTGTCACTGGCCCGGCCGGCGGCCGCCCATCGTCGCCGGCCGCCGGCCATCCCCTCCGCCGGGCGCGGCCCGGGCCGGTCCCGCTGGGCGTTGTGCCCTCAGCCGGCGGCGGTCCCCCGGCCGGCGGTCCCGTCGCCCTGGGCCGCCCCGGTCTCCAAAGCCGCCGCGACCAGCTCGGCCAGGTCCCGGGTCGCGACGGGCCCGCTGGCCCCCTGCTCCGTCGCGACCGTGGCCAGCCCGTCCTCCAGCATCAGCATGCAGAAGGGACACGCCGTACAAACCGTTTGAGCGCCGGTGGCAGCCGCCTCCCGGGCCCGCTCCACGTTGATCCGCTGCCCGGGCGCGTCGTCCATCCAATAGCGTCCGCCGCCAGCCCCGCAGCAAAAGCCCCGCTGGCGCGATCGGGCCATCTCCACCCGCTGGGCCCCCAGCGCGTCCACCACCGCGCGGGGCGCGTCGTACTCCTTGTTATAGCGGCCCAGGTAGCACGGATCATGGTACGTGATCTTGTCAAAGGCCCCCGGTGCCAGGGGCAGGCGGCCCTGGTCGATGAGCTCCTTGATCAGCTGGCTGTGGTGAATCACCTCATACTGGCCGCCAAAGTCCGGGTACTCGTGCTTCAGGGTGTTGAAGCAGTGGGGGCAGGTGGTGACGATGCGCCGGACGCCGTAGCCGTTGAGGATTTCCACGTTCTGGCGGGCCTGCATCTCGTACAAGTACTCGTTGCCGATGCGGCGGGCCGGGTCGCCGGTACACGTTTCCTCCTCGCCCAAGACCGCAAAGTCCAAGCCCGCGGTGTGCATGATCATGGCCATGGCCCGGGCGATGTTTTGCGCCCGCTCGTTAAAGGCCACCGCGCAGCCGACCCAGAACAAGTACTCGGCCTGGCCCGCCTCGGCCAGCTCCCGCACGTAAGGCAAGTCCGCGTACCAGTCCCGCCGGGACGCCTGCGCCCCGCGAAAAGGATGACCCCGGTCCTCGATGCCCTGGATGGCGGCCGCGGCCGTCTCGGGCAGCTCCGACTCCTCCATCACCTGATAGCGGCGCAGGTCCACGATCTTGGCCACGTGCTCTATCTCCACCGGGCACGCCGCCACGCACGCGTTGCAGGTCGTGCACGACCAGATGGTTTCCGGATCGATGGAGGTGCCGACGATGGGCTGGGGCTCCTGCTCCCGCCGTTCCCAAGGCACCCCGCCCACTTCCTGGGTCAGCTGCTGCTGCATGTCCAGGATGAGCCTCTTAGGGTTCAAGGGCTTGCCCACCGCGAAGGCCGGGCACACCGCCTGGCAGCGGCCGCACTCGGTGCACGCGTCCAGGTCCAGGAGGTCTTTCCAGTCGAAGTCCCGCAGCGTCTTGACGCCCAGCACGTGGGCGCTTTCCATGTCGATGGGCTCCAGTCGCCCTGCCGGTTTCAGGTTGCGGGTGTAGATGGCCGCGGGCGAGGTGAACATGTGCATCATCTTGCTAAAGGGGATGTAGCCGATGAACACGTAGGACACGATCAGGTGGAACCACCAGAGAAACCGGTGCACCGCGAGCTGGGTCCCGTACTCGCGGATCCCCAGCGCGACCAGCCCCCGCCCCACGGCCAAGCCCACTGGGCTCCAATTGGCCCACGGGTCATTGGTGGCCACCAGGCGCAGCCCCTCCACCATGAAACCGGTCGCCATAATGACAAACAAGGAAACCAGGAAAAAGCCGTCCTGCCACAGGCCGTGGGTCAGGCGGGGCAGGCGCGCCACGTAGCGCCGGTACAGCGCGATGAGCAGGCCGACGATGGCCCCCAGGCCAAAGATGTCCAAGATGAGGGACTGGAAGATCAAGTAAAACCATCCCCGCATGATGGGGATGCGCAGGTCGGCTTGAAGGAAGACCACCGTGGTGCCGATGAAGAGGACGACGAAGCCCCAAGACAGGAGAACGTGAAAGAGCCCGGCGCCGGGGTCGCCCTGCCGCAGCTGCTCCTGGGCCACCGCGTCGGCGAAAAACCCCCGCAGCCGCTCCCGCCAGTTGTCCGTCCGCTCGATGGGCTTGCCCGTGCGCCAGCGGCGCACGTGATTCCACACGCCGAAGGCAAAGGCCGCGGCCATGGGCAAGAGGAGCAGGTAGGTTCCCCAAATGAACTTGATGTTCCAAAAAATTTCCCGAGTGGGCGTCTCCGGCATGGTGTGCAACTCTCCCCCCGGCGTTCGGGCCCGTCTAAGTTTCGGGACAGCGCCCGGGCGGGCCGGCGGGGGCCAGCCCCGCGCCGCCCGCCTTGAGGCAGCGGCCAAAGGCGGGCACCTACCGCGTTGGCCCGCCCAGGGCTGCCCCGCGCCTTACGCGCTGCCCTTGATGCGGCGCAGCTCCTCTAAGAAGGCCGGCAAGATCTCCTTGTAGTCCCCCACGGCGCCCACGTGGGCCACCCGGAAGATGGGCGCCTCGGGATCCTTGTTGATGGCCACGATGGTGCGGGAACCCGACATGCCCGCGACGTGCTGGCTGGCACCCGAGATGCCCACCGCGATGTAAAGGTCCGGGGCCACGGACTTGCCCGTCTGGCCCACCTGGTGGGCCGGCGAGATCCAGCCCGCGTCCACCGCAGCCAAGGACGCGCCCACCGCGCCGCCCAAAAGGCGGGCGATCTCCTCCAGTTCCTTGAAGGGCTCGGGTCCGCCCAGGCCGCGGCCGCCAGCCACCACCACCGGCGCGTCCTCCAGCCGCACTTGGCCCGCGCTCTCTTCCGCCTTATGGGCCACCACCTTCACCCGGCCTGACGTGGGGCTCACCGTCAAGGGCTCCACCGTGCCGGTGCGGCCCGGGTCCGCGGCCAGCGCCTCCATGGTCCGGTTCCGCACCAGGGCCACCTGCACGCCGGTGGTGGCCGCAAGGCGCGCCATGGCCTTGCCGCCGTATACCGGCTTGGTCATGACAAAGCGGCTGCCGTCCCAGTCGACGGCGACGCAATCGGTGACCAGCCCCGCCTGCAGCCGGTGGGCCAGCCGGGGCGCGATCTCCCAGCCCAGCCGGTCGCCGGGCAGCAGCACCAGGCCATCGCCCACCTGCCGGCACACCGCTTCCGCCGCGTCCACGTAGGCGTCGGCGTCGGCCTGGGCCAGGGCGTCATGCTCCACCGTCAACACCCGGTCGGCGCCGTAGGTGATCATGGCCGGCGCGCCCTGGGCCGCCGGACCCAGCGCGCCCGCCACCACGGCGCGCCCGCTGGCATCCGCCAGCCGCCGGGCGCCGCCCAGCACTTCCTTGACCGCCGCCGCGGGTTCCGCTCCACCGCCCCAAGCCAGTACCACGATGCTCATCTCAGATCACCTTCCGCTCCACAAGCTTGCGGGCCAGGTTGACGCCCTTCTCCGCGCCGGAGTCCCCTTCGACGAACTCGCACTCGGACTTAACTTCCGGGATGAACAGCTCCAGCACTTCCAACCGGTTGGCGGCGTCACCGGCTTCGGCCTCGCCCAATCCCAGATCGGCCGCGGTGTAGGTGGTGATGGGCTTGCGATTGGCCATCATGATGTCCTTGACCTTGGGCAGGCGCGGCACGTTGTCGTTGGCGTTGGTGATGCTGGCTACGCACGGCCGGGGCGCCTCCACTACCGCCAGGCCCCCTTCGGCCTCCCGTTCCAGCCGCAGCACCTGGCCGTCCACCTCCAGGCGGGGCACAAAGGGCACAAAGGGCATGCCCAGCTCCTCGGCCAGCAGGGCGCCCACCTGGCCAAAGTCCCATTCGCCCGACTGGCGGCCGCACAGCACCAAGTCGACGCTGTCCAGCCGGCGGATGGCCGCGGCCAGGACCCGGGCCGTCACCGACGGCTCCTTGGCCGCCACCTGCCCGTCGTCGATGAGCACCGCCGCGTCGGCCCCCATGGCCAGGGCCCGGCGCAGGGCCTCCTTGGCCTTTTCGGATCCCAGCGTCAGCACGGTCACCCGGCCCCCATACCGCTCCTTGAGCTGCACGGCCACTTCCAAGGCGTTGAGGTCAAAGGGGCCGATGACCAGCGATCCGCTCCCCGGCACCGCCTCCTTGCGCACCGGGTCGATCTTGAACGCCCGGGGGGAAATCTCGGGGTCCAAGATCTGCTTCACACAGACTGCGATGTGCATCCTCTCGTCCTCCTTCCCGCCGGGGCGCTCCCGCCTCCAGCTGTCCTCGGCGTGCCGCGTGGGTGGTGGGGCCGGCGCCGCCGCCCTGTCGGGGCGGCAGCGGCGCCCATGTCTCATTTCGACAACCCATTCAATAATACTTCGAGAAAGAGCTCAGTTATCTCCTGCGGCGACATGCGGCCCGTGGCGGCGTACCACTGGGACAGCCAGTTGCACGCCCCCAGGATGAGCAGCGCGGCCACCGCGGGGTCTACGGCCTTGAACTCTCCGGCCTCCACCCCCTGGCGGATGAGGTCGGTCAAGCGCACCCGGTAGGCCCGGTTGGCGGCCCGCACCGCCTGGCGCAGGTGTTCGGGCAGCGATTCCACTTCCCTGAGATACAGGGCAAACAAGTCGGCATGCTGGATGATGGCGGCCAGGTGGCTGGCGATGGCCTGCCGGAGCCGCTCCCGCGCGCTCCCGGAGCCTTGGGCGATCTCCTCGAGGCGGCGCACGTGGGCGTCGATGGTGTATTGGTACGCGGGGACGAGGAGGTCTTCCTTCGACCTGATGTAGTGGTACAGGCTGGCTTTCCGGAGACCCAAGGCGTCCGCGATGTCCTGCATGGACGTGGTGCGGTAGCCCTTCTCCCGGAACAGGCGCAAGGCGGTTTCCAGCAGCTCTTCGTAGCGGCCTTGGCCGCGCCCGGCCATGGGGTCAGGCCTCCCCAGCATCGCGGCGGTCGGATCTACCGACCGATTGGTAGATGTGCGTTCAGTTTATGAGAACTCGAGAGGATTGTCAATCGCCGCCAAGAATTATAGCTCACAACCGTGACGCGCCCGGGAAGGGGTGGAGCCATGACCGCGCCCCGCTGGGAGACCACCGGACCGCGTCTCCTGTTCGAAGAAGCGGCCCGCCGGGCGTCCCGCGTCGCCATGCGCCACAAAGTCCTGGGCCTGTGGCAGCCCATCACGTGGGCCGAGTACGCCCGCCGGGTGCGCCTGGTGGCCAACGGGCTGCTGGCCCTGGGCCTCAACCGCGGCGACCGGGTGGGCCTCATCGGCGAAAACCGGCCCGAGTGGCTGTTCGCGGATTTGGGCATCCAAGCCGCCGGGGGCGTCACCGCCGCCATTTACGCCACCAACAGCCCGGAGCAGTGCGCCTACGTCCTGTCCCACTCCGAATCCCGCTTTTGGTTTGTGGAGAACGAAGAACAGCTGGACAAGTACCTGGAAATCCGGGCTCAGCTGCCCGGCCTGGAGCGGGTCATCGTCATCGACACCGAGGGCCTGCGGGGCTTCAAAGACGAGCAAGTCATCAGCCTGGCGGAGCTGGAGGAGATGGGCGCGGCCTACGCCGCCCGGCACCCCGGTGCGCTGGACGCGCGGGTGCGGCAGGGCAAGCCCGACGACCTGGCGCTGCTCATCTACACCTCCGGCACCACCGGTCCGCCCAAGGGCGCCATGCTCACCCACCGCAACTGCCTGTGGACAGCCGACGCCCTGGGCCGGGCCAATCCAATCCGGGACGACGAGGAAACCTTGTCCTTCCTGCCCCTCTCCCACATCGCCCAGCGCATGGTGTCGGTCTACTTGCCCCTGTACTGGGGCTTGACCGTCAATTTCTGCGAAAACACCGACACCGTGTTGGAAAACATGCGGGAGGTCTCGCCCACCCTCATCTTCGCGGTGCCCCGCATCTGGGAAAAGCTCCACTCCGGTGTGGAGCTGGCCATCCAGGACGCCGACTGGTTCAAGCGGGGCGCCTACCGGCTGGCCACCGCCATCGGCCGGCGCCACGCCCGGGCCCGCCTGTACGAGGGCCGGGCGTCGCCGGGACTCAGCGCCTTGTACTGGTTGGCCCGGGTCCTGGTGCTGCGCCCCCTCACCCGGCGCCTGGGCCTGGACCGGGCCCGGCTGGTGCTGTCGGGGGCGGCGCCCATCAGCCCCGACGTGCTGCTGTATTTCCACAGCCTCGGGGTGCCCATCCGGGAAGTGTACGGGCAGACGGAAGGCTCTGGGCCCACCACCATCCACCAGGGGGACCGGATCAAGCTGGGCACCGTGGGGCGGCCCTTGCCCGGCGTCCAGGTGCGCATCGCCGACGACGGCGAGATCTTGGTCAAGGGCCCCAACGTCTTCCCCGGCTACTTCAAGGACGAGGCGGCCACCCGCGCCGCCCTGGTGGACGGCTGGCTGCACTCGGGCGACGTAGGCCAGCTGGACGAGGAAGGATTCCTGCGCATCACCGACCGCAAGAAGGACCTGTTCATCACCGCCGGCGGCAAGAACATCGCGCCCCAGTACATCGAGAACAAGCTCAAGTTCAGCCCCTACATCAACGACGCGGTGGTGGTGGGCGACGGCCGGCGCTACATCACCGCGCTCATCGTCATCGACGAGGAAAACGTCAGCAAGTGGGCCCAGGACAACAAGATTCCCTACACCACCTACACCGATTTGTCGCAAAACCCGGCCGTCTACGAGCTGATCCAGCGGGAAGTCGCCGCGGTCAACCGCACGTTGTCCAGCCCGGAGCAGGTCAAGAAGTTCGCCATTTTGCCCAAGCGCCTGTACCAGGAAGACGGCGAGGTCACGCCGACCCTGAAGGTCAAGCGGAAGGCGATTATGGAAAAGTTTGCCGACATCGTGGCCCAATTGTACGACGACGGGAGCCCCGCCGCCGGGACCGCGGAGCTAGCGGCCGCCGCGGCCTCGCCGGGCAGCGGCCACCAGGAGGCCCTGAGCCGAGGCGCTGCGGGCCGGCGGGCCGCCGGCTGAGCCCCGGGCAACGCCCGCGCCAACGAGGTGATGCCGTTATGACCACCTTGGATCGCCCCTGGTTTCAGCATTACCCTCCGGGCGTGCCGCCTTCCCTGGAGTACCGCGAGGAATCCTTGGTCCAGCCTCTGATCCGGGCCGCCCGGGCCCACCCCGACCGGCCGACCACGCTGTTTTTTGGCAAGACCACCACCTACCGCGATTTGCTGGATCAAGTGCGGCGGGCCGCGGCGGGCCTCGCGGCCATGGGGGTCCAGAAGGGCCACCGGGTGGCCATCATGCTGCCCAACTGCCCCCAGTGCGTCATCGCGTATTACGCCGTGCTGTGGCTGGGCGCGGTGGTGGTCATGGTCAACCCGCTGTACACGCCCCGGGAACTGCGCACCCAGCTCGCGGACAGCGGCGCGCGCTGGCTCATCGGGCTGGACATCCTGTACCCCAAGGTGGCCCAGGTCCTGCCGGACACGGCCCTGGAGCGCATCATCGTCACGGGGCTGCAGGAGTACCTGCCCTTCCCCCTCAACCTCCTCTTCCCCCTGCAGGCCAAGCGCCAGGGGCAATCCACCAAGGTCCCGGCTGCGCCCCACGTCACCCGGTGGCGAGAGCTCCTCGACCACGAGCCCGCCGGGGAGCCGGCGCCGGTGACAGCCAAGGAAGACCTGGCGGCCCTGCAGTACACCGGCGGCACCACGGGCACGCCCAAGGGGGCCATGCTCACCCACTTCAACCTGTATGCCAACTGCATGCAGATCGCGGCCTGGCTCAGCGAGTTCCGGGAAGACCCTTTCCGGGTGCTGGCGGCCTTGCCCTTCTTCCACGTCTACGGCCTGACCACGGTGCTCAACTACACCGTCTTCGGCGGTGGGACCATGATCCTGGTGCCTCGCTTCGACGCGGACCAGCTGCTCAAGCTGATCGAGAAGCACCGGCCCCACATCTTCCCCGGGGCACCCACCATGTACGTAGCCCTTCTCAACCACCCCCGGGCCCGGCAAGTGGACATGGGCTCCATCGCGGCCTGCATCAGCGGCGCCGCGCCCCTGCCGGCGGAGGTGCAGACGGCCTTTGAAGAACTGACGGGCGGCCGGCTGGTGGAAGGCTACGGGCTCACCGAGGCCTCTCCCGTCACCCATGCCAACCCCGTCTGGGGCCGGCGCAAGGTGGGCAGCGTCGGCCTGCCGTGGCCCGACACCGACTGCCGCATCGTCGACCCCGAAACCGGCGCGGACGTGCCCGTAGGCCAAGACGGCGAGCTGCTCGTCAAAGGGCCCCAGGTGATGAAGGGCTACTGGAACCGCCCCGACGAGACGGCCGCCGCCCTGCGGGACGGCTGGCTGTGGACGGGCGACATCGCCCGCATGGACGAAGAAGGATACTTCTACATCGTCGACCGCAAGAAGGACCTCATCATCGCCGGCGGGTTCAACATCTACCCGCGGGAAGTGGAGGAAGTCCTCTTCATGCATCCCGCGGTAAAGGAAGCCGCGGTGGTGGGCGTGCCCGATCCCTACAGGGGCGAAACCGTTAAAGCCTTTGTCGTCCTCAAGGAGGGCCAGGAAGCGACCGCGGCGGAGCTCATCGCCCACTGCCGGCAGCACCTGGCCCCGTACAAGGTGCCCCGGCTGCTGGAGTTCCGCTCCGATTTGCCCAAGTCGCTGGTGGGCAAAGTCCTGCGGCGGGTGCTGGTGGAAGAGGAAACCCGCCGGCAGCAACAACGTCAGGAGGCCGGCTAGGCCGCTGCACCCTGGCCTGCCGCCTTGAGAATCCCTTCCGATGCCGTGGGCCGAGGAGTCGGTTCAGGCGCGTTGTCATTCTGAAGGAGGAAACGCCATGCCCGCACCCATTCGCTCCGCCGCGGTGCTGGGCGCCGGCACCATGGGCGCCCAGATCGCGGCCCACCTGGCCAACCAGGGCATCCCTTGCCTGCTGTTGGATATGGTACCCGCCGACGGGGCCGACGGCGACCGCAGCGGCCTGGCCAAGGCCGCCCTGGAGCGGCTGCCCAAGATCAAGCCGGCGCCGCTGTACACCCCCGACAAGCTGGCCCTGATCACGCCCGGCAACTTTGAGGACGATCTGCACCGCCTCGGGGAAGTGGATTGGGTCATCGAGGCGGTGGTGGAAGACTTGGACATCAAGCGCCAGCTCTGGCAAAGGGCGGCGCCCCACCTCAAGCCCGGCGCCATCGCCAGCACCAATACGTCCGGGATCCCGATCCACCAGATCGCGGCGGGCATGACCGACGACTTCCGCCGCCGATTTCTGGGCACCCACTTCTTTAACCCGCCCCGCTACCTTTACCTCCTGGAGGTGATCCCCACCGCCGACACGGACCCGGCGGTGGTGGCGGCCATCACCGAGTTCGGCGAGCGGGTGCTGGGCAAGGGGGTCGTCATCGCCAAGGACACCCCCAACTTCATCGCCAACCGCATCGGCACCTACGGGCTCATGGAAAGCATCCGCACCATGCTCGAGATGGGACTGCGGCCCGACGACGTGGACGCCATCACGGGCCCCGTCATGGGCCGGCCCAAGAGCGCCACCTTCCGCACCCTGGACCTGGTGGGCCTGGACGTGGTGGCCTTTGTGGCCGGCAACCTGCGGCACGCGGCGGCCGAAGACTGGGAGCGGGAAGCCTTCGTGCTGCCCGGCGTGCTCCAGGAGCTCCTGGAGCGCCGGTGGCTGGGGGAAAAGAGCGGCCAAGGCTTTTACAAGCGCATCAAAAAGGACGGCCAGACGGAGATCTTGGTGCTGGACGTCGAGACCTTCGAGTACGTCCCCCGCCGGCGGCTGGGGGCACCCTCCCTGGCCGCGGTGCGCGGCATCGACGACGTCCGGGAACGGCTGCGGCGGCTGGTGCAGGCCGACGACGAGGCCGGCCGCTTTGCCTGGACGGTGCTCAAGAAGACCCTCCTCTATGCCGCCCGCAAGGTGGATGAGATCGCGGACGACATCGTCAGCGTCGACCGGGCCATGCGCTGGGGCTTCGGTTGGGAGTTGGGCCCCTTTGAGGCCTGGGACGCCATCGGCCTTAAGGAATCCGTCGCCCGCATGGAAAAGGAGGGCGAATCCATTCCCGCGTGGGTCGCGGCCTTGGCCCAGAGCGCCACGCCCGCGTTTTACCCCGTGGTGGACGGGCACCTGCACCAGGCTACCCCCCGCGGCCCGTTCCGCCCGGTGCCGGTTCGGCCCCGCACCATCACCGTGGCCCAGCTCCAGGCGGGCCAGCGGGTGATCCAGGCCACTCCCGGCGCGACTTTGTACGATATGGGCGACGAGGTGGCCCTGGTGGATTTCCACTCGCCCAAACAGGCCATCGGCGAAGACTTTGTGCGGCTGCTGTGGGCCGCTATGGAGCGGGTGCGCCAGGATTTCCGGGGCCTGGTCATCGGCAGCCACGTGCAGCCCCACTTCTCCGTGGGCGCCAACCTGGCGCTCATCTTGATGGCGGCCCAGGACGGCGAGTGGGACGACATCGACCTGATGGTGCGCCAGTTCCAGCAGGTCAACATGGCCTTAAAATACTTGGAGCGGCCGGTGGTGGTGGCCCCTTACGGCATGACCTTGGGCGGCGGCGCGGAAGTCACCTTCGCGGCCGACCATGTGGTCGCGGCCGCGGAGACGTACATGGGCCTGGTGGAGGTGGGGGCGGGGGTCATCCCCGGCGGCGGCGGCTGCAAGGAGATGCTCATCCGCTTTTTGGAAGGCCAGCCGGGCGTCCTGGAAACGCCCCCGGCCGGTGGGGCGGGGATGCAGACGCCCATCGACCTGCAGCCTCTGGTCAACCGGGCCTTTGAAGTCATCGGCACCGCCAAGGTGTCCACCAGCGGGCCCGAAGCCCAGCAGCTGCGCTACCTGCGGCCCCGGGACACCATCGTGGCCAACCGGGACCACCTATGGCACGAAGCCAAGCAAGCCGTGCTGGCCCTGGACGCGGCCGGCTACCGGCCGCCGGTGCCGCCCCAGATCCCGGTGCTGGGTCCCGACGGGCGCGCGGTGCTGGAGCTGGCCGCCCAGCAGTTGTATTGGTCGGGCTACGCGACGGAGCACGACCTCACCATCGCCCGGAAGCTGGCCTACGTGCTGACCGGCGGGCCGCTGCCCGCGGGCACCCGGGTCAGCGAGCAATACTTGTTGGACCTGGAACGGGAAGCCTTCTTGAGCCTGTGCGGCCACCCCAAGAGCGTGGCCCGGATGCAGCACATCCTGGCCACGGGCAAACCGCTGCGCAACTAGCGGAAGGAGTGATCCACGGTGCGCGAGGCCGTGATCGTGGCGGGCGTGCGGACACCCATCGGCAAAGCCCACAGAG
Source organism: Limnochordales bacterium (assembly GCA_035304545.1). Taxonomy (GTDB): domain Bacteria; phylum Bacillota; class Limnochordia; order Limnochordales; family ZCTH02-B6; genus ZCTH02-B6. The sequence goes on from DATGPV010000054.1 coordinate 207,956, forward strand.
GAACGTTAAAAGACGTGCGGCCCGACGACCTGGCCGCCCTGGTGATCCGGGAAGCTTTGCGCCGCGCTCCCGGGGTGGCGCCCGACATGGTGGACGACGTCATCCTGGGCTGCGCCATGCCGGAGGGCGAGCAAGGGCTCAACATCGCCCGCATTGCGTCGGTGCTGGCGGGGCTGCCCACGTCGGTGCCCGGGTTTACCGTCAACCGCTTCTGCTCGTCGGGCCTGCAGGCCATCGCCCTGGCTGCGGAGCGCATCATGGTGGGGCAAGCCGACGTCATCATCGCCGGCGGCGTGGAGAGCATGAGCCGGGTGCCCATGACCGGCTTTAAGCTGGCGCCCAATCCCGGGCTGATGCAGACGGCGCCCGAAGTCTATATGGGCATGGGCCTCACGGCCGAAAGGGTGGCGGAAAAGTACAACGTGAGCCGGGAAGAGCAGGACGCCTTTGCCCTGGCGAGCCACCGGCGGGCCGCCGCGGCCATCGACGGGGGCAAGTTTATCGACGAGATCGTGCCGGTGCCGGTCCAGCGCGTCACCTTTGACGGGAAGCGGGCCGTGACCGAGACCGTCACCTTTGACACCGACGAAGGTGTCCGTCGGGACACGTCCATGGAAGCCCTCGCGAACTTGCGGCCCGCCTTCAAGCAGGGCGGCACCGTCACCGCCGGCAATGCGTCGCAGACCAGCGACGGCGCGGCTGCGGTGGTGGTCATGGCCGCGGATCAGGCCGAGGCGCTGGGCCTTTCGCCCATGGCCGTCTACCGCTCCTTTGCCGTGGGAGGCGTCGACCCGGACATCATGGGCATCGGACCCGTAGAGGCGGTGCCCAAGGCACTGAAGCTCGCGGGCATCACTTTGGACGATGTGGACCTTATTGAGCTTAACGAGGCCTTCGCCGCCCAGGCCTTGCCGGTCATGCGGCAGCTGGGCATGGACCACGCCAAAGTCAACGTCAACGGCGGCGCCATCGCCCTGGGACATCCGCTGGGCTGCACCGGTGCCCGCCAGACGGTGACGCTGATGTACGAGGCGGCCCGGCGCGGCGCCCGCTACGGCCTCGTCACCATGTGCATCGGCGGCGGCATGGGCGCGGCCGGGGTATTCGAATTCGTCAACGGAAAGGCGGATGCATGATGGCCCAGGAGACGACCCTTTACCAGCGGGGCGGCGGGTTTTTGTTGGGCTTGCCTGCCGCGGCCGAGGTGTTCACGCCGGAGGATCTGGACGCGCAACAGCGCCTCATCGGGGAGACGGCCGCCGGTTTCGGCAAGGAACAGGTGGCGCCCCTCTTGGAAAAGATCGAAAACAGGGAACACGAGCACTCGGTGGCCCTTATGCGCCAAGCGGGCGAACTGGGCCTGCTGGGCATCGACATTCCCACCGCGTACGGCGGGCTGGGCCTGAGCACCACCACCTCCACCCTGGTCACCGAGGTGCTGGGCCGCTACGCGGGGGCCTTCAGCTTGACCTTCGGCGCCCACACGGGCATCGGCACCCTCCCCATCGTGTACTTCGGCAACGAAGACCAGAAGCGGCGCTATTTGCCCAAGCTGGCCAGCGGCCAGTGGATCGCCGCCTACGCCCTGACGGAGCCCGATGCCGGCTCCGATGCCCTGGCGGCCAAGACCACCGCGACGCTGTCCGAGGACGGCCAGCACTACATCCTCAACGGCCAGAAGCAGTGGATCACCAACGGCAGCTTCGCCGACGTCTTCATCGTCTATGCCCGGGTCAACCGGCGGTTGACCGCCTTCATCGTGCCCCGCACCCTGGAAGGCGTCAGCGTGGGCCCGGAAGTGGACAAGATGGGCATCAAGGGCTCCTCCACGGTGATGGTGTACTTGGACAACGTCAAGGTGCCCGTGGCCGACGTCCTGGGCCAAGTGGACCGGGGCCACGTCATCGCCTTCAACGTCCTGAACCTGGGCCGGTGGAAGCTGGCCGCGGGGGCGTTGGGCGCCTGCAAGGCCCTGCTGGAAGTGTCCGCCAAGTACGCCCTCGAGCGGCGGCAGTTCAACGCGCCCATCGCGTCCTTCCCCCTCATCCAGCAAAAGCTGGCCGCCATGGCCGCCCGCACCTTCGCGCTGGAGAGCATGGTCTACCGCACCGCCGGGCAGCTGACCGACGCCTTGCACGGTCTGGACCTGGACCAGGACGTCAGCCAGCCAGCCGGCGCCGCCATCAGCCAGTTTGCCGTCGAAGCCTCCATCAATAAAGTGTTCGGGTCGGAAGTGCTGGACTTTGTGGCCGACGAGGCAGTGCAGATCCACGGCGGCTACGGGTACATGCAGGGGTACGTGGTGGAGCGGGCCTACCGGGACGCCCGCATCAACCGCATCTTTGAAGGCACCAATGAGATCAACCGGCTGCTCATCCCCGGCACCTTGCTGCGGCGCACCCTCAAGGGCGAGCTGCCCCTCATGGAAGCCCTGCAGGAGCTGCAGCGGGAGCTGAGCCAGTTCATTCCCAGCCTGGGCGAGGCGGCCGCGGCCAGCGACGATCCCTTGGCCGAGGAGAGGCGCCTACTGGAGGGCCTGCGCAAGTTGACCTTGATGGTCGCGGGCCTGGCCGTGCAAAAGCACATGGAAAAGCTGGAGCAGGAGCAGGAGCTCTTGGCGGCCGCAGCCGACTTGGGGATCGGGCTCTACGCGGCCCAGAGCACCCTTTTGCGCACTGAAAAGGCCGGGTACCCCCCGCTCATGACGGACATGACCCGGCTCTTTGTCCACGCCGTGCTGGACGAGGCCGACGTCATCGCCCGCCGGGCCTTGGCCGCGCTGGAAGAGGGCGACGGGCTGCGAGTGCAGCTGGGCATCGCCCGGCGCCTGACCCGCCGGGATCCCATCAACAGTGTAGCCCTTGGTCGAGCCGTGGCCGCCCGGGTGCTGGAAGCCGAAGGCTACCCTGTGCCGGCCTAAAGGGACCAGGCCCTCTTCCCCTGCCCGGTCTTGCGGAACCTGCCCCCCAACCCCGCGGCGTCCGTCGCCCCTGGGCGGCGGGCGCCGCCTTTCCTTGGCTGCCGCCCGTCGGGCTACTCCACCGCTTCCTTGTGCTCCATGTGCCGGGCTTCCGCGTCGTCCCGCACGTAGTTGACCGCCGGCTTCACGTTGGTGATGTAGGCGGCCCGGGCCAGCATTTCGGTGCTCAAGGGCACCGTCAGGAAGAGCACGATCAAGGCGATGACGGGTTTCAGGAACACCTGCCCCAGTTCGACCGATAGGTACAACGCGCTCCCCAAAAGGACCGTGGCCACACCCACGGTAGACGGCACGCTGGCGGTGTGGACCCGGCTGAAGTAGTCGGAGACCCGGGCCACCCCGATGGCGCCGGCCAAAATGAGAAAGGCCCCCAAAAGCAGCAGCAGGCTAGTGAGAATCTCGATCAATGATGTCACCCTTTACGATGAACTTGGCCACCACTACGCTGACCACAAAGGGCACCAGAGAGATCATGATAGCCAGATCAAAGTGAACGGGCGTCTTGTCCTGGACGGCCAGCACCGCGATCAGCGCGATAAGGAAGGCGGAAAAGGTGTCAAAGGCCACTGTCCGGTCCAGCACCGTGGGCCCGATGAACACCCGCAGGGCGCTCAGCAGGAGGGCCGCCGCCACCATGGCCTGGGCCACGGCCACCGACCACGCCAGCATCATTGAGTCACCTCCAGGAGCAAGTCTTCAAATAGCTCCTTGGACGCCCGCACCGACTCCATGTCGTTGAGGTCCAAGCAGTGGATGAAAATTTCGCTGCGGTCGGCACTGATGTCGATGGGCACCGCGCCCGGCGTCAAGGTCAGCATGTGGGTCAGGGCTGTGATGGCGGCGTCGGTTTCGAGGCGCAGGGGCAGCGCGATGATGCCCGGCCGGTGTTGGAGCCGGGGCGCCAGGGAGATGCGGACCACAAACGCGCCCGACACCACCACCACCCAGAGAAAGACCAGGACGAAGCGGATCAGGGCCACCACCCGCTTGAGGTAAAAGGGCTGGTGGGTCCCCTTGGTCAGCGCGTACAAAATCGCGCCGCCGATGATGAGCCCCGCGACAAAATGAAACCCGGAAAAGTCCCCCCACATGGCCATCCACGCGAGGGCGAGCCCGATATGGATAGGCAGCTGGTGCCACATGGACCCTTCCCCCTTTCGGCGGGGCACCTCAGGCCGGGGCCCGCCGCCCGGCGGGTTCCGGCCGTGCCCACGGGCCTCCGGTCCCCCGGCCTACGGTTCCAACGCGAAGGGCGGGACGAGGGCTGCCGTGGCCGCCCGCGTGTCGCCGCCCGGCGGGAATTGCCCCAGCACCGCTTGGATGTAAGCTTGGCCGTCCAGCAGCTGCTGGGCCGCCTCCAGGGCATAACCCAACACGTAGTGGGCACCGGCGCCCATGGCGGCGGAAAAGACTACCAAGACGACGATGGGCACCAACAGCGCTTGAAACTCCTGGCTGTCTTTATTGATGCGCCGGTCCCCCAGCACATCGCCCCAGAAGCTGAGCCGGAAGATCTTGATCATGGAGAACAGGGTGCCCAGTCCCACCGCCAGCGCGGTGGCCCCGCTGCCAAAGCGCCCGGCTTCCAGGGCCGCCTGCACCAGGGTCAGCTTGCCGAAAAAGCCCGACAAGGGAGGCACGCCCACCAGCGCCAAGGCCGCGACCAAAAAGAGCGCGCCCAACGCCCCGTGGGTGGTGAGCAGCCCCCCCATCCGCTTGAGGTTGGTCGTGCCCGTGACCCGCTCCGCGGCTCCGGCGCAGAGAAAGAGCACGGTCTTGACGGCCATTTGGTGGGCCACAAAGACGATGGTGCCGGCGATGGCCAAGGGCGTGTACAGCGCGATGCCCAGGAGCATGTACCCGATCTGGCTGACGATGTGGTAGGACAAGATCCGCTTGAAATCGGTCTGGGCCACCGCCCCAATGATGCCCACCACCATGGTGATCAGGGCCAGGGGCAACAGCAGCCGATGGTGGGTAAAGCCCACATCCTCCACAAACAGCAAAGTAAAGGTGCGCAACAGGGCGTATACGCCCACCTTGGACAAGACGCCGCCGAAAAAGCCCACGATGGCCGTGGGGCCTGCGGTGTAGGCTTCGGGCAGCCACACGTGCAGGGGCACCATGGCCGCCTTGACGCCAAAGACCACCAGAAAGATGACGCCCAGGACCGTCAGCCACCCGCCGGAATCCGACAGGCTGATGCGCACCGCGAGATCCGCCATGTTGAGGGTCCCGTAGGTGCGGTACAGCCCGGCCACGCCCAGGAGAAAGAACCCCGAGGACACATTGTTGATCAACGCGTACTTGAGGGTCTCCCGCAGCTGCATGGGCCGGCCCCCCAGGCTGATCAGGAGGTAGCTGGCCATGAGCATCAGCTCGAAGAAGACGAACAGGTTGAAGATGTCCCCGGTGAGAAAGGAGCCGTTGACGCCCACCAACAGGAACTGAAACGCAGCGTAGTAGAAGTGCTCTTCCTGCCGCCGTTCCAGGCTGTGAAAGGAAAAGAGCAGCACCGCCAGGGCCGCCACCGCGGTCACGGCAACGAAGGCCGCGCTGGTCAAGTCGGCCACCAAGGTGATGCCGAAGGGCGCCGGCCAGTTGCCGGCATAGAAGGTCTGGATGCCGCCGCTCCACACCCGGGCGGTAAGGACGCCAGCCGCCAGCAAACCCGCGGCCACGGACACCAGGCTGATGGTGCGCTGCCATGTCCGCCGCCGGAAAAACAAGAGCAGCGCGCCCGTGATGAGGGGGAGCACCACCGGAGCCGCCACCAGGTTACTCATGCTCCACCCCCGACAAGGACGCGACGTCCGTGGTCCTGTGCTCCTCAAAGGTCCGATACCCCAAGGCCAGGAGCAGCGCGAACACGCCCAGGCCGATGACGATGGCCGTGAGAATCAGCGCCTGGGGAACCGGATCCATCATTGCCTGGGCCGGCACCCCGTCGCTGTTGAGGATGGGCGGTGCAGCCTTCTCCACGCCGCCCGCCATAAACAAGGCCAGATTGATGCCGTAGCTCAGCAGGACGCCCCCGAGGATGACCCGCAACAGTTCCCGGGTCAGCATCAAGTAGACAGCGGCGCCCACCACCACCGCCACCGTTGTGGCCAAGAGCAGCTCCACCGGGCCTCACTCCCCTCCTTGGTGCTCCGGCCGGGACCGGGCGTAGGCTTGAATGTGCTCCTGCTCCAGCGGGATCCCGTCGGACATGGCGGCCACCAGCCAGTGAATCGCGCCCGCGACCGCGAAGGCCACGCCCAGGTCAAACAAGGTGGCCGTGGCCCATTCCACGGGCCCCAGTCCCGGCACCGTCACGTGTCCGAACCCGTGGGTCAAGAAGGGGTAGCCCAGGGCCACGGCCCCCAGCCCCACCGCGCCGATGAGGGTCAACCCCGTGGCGATGAGATGACGGGGATGGACCGGCACCATGGCCAGCGCGGCCGTGCGCTCAAAGGCCAGGGCCCAAAGGACCACCGCAGACGCGGCCATGACGCCCGCGGCAAAACCGCCACCCGGGTGGTGGTGGCCCCTGAAGAACAAGTACAGGGCAAACACCAGCACCAAGTAAAAGAGGACCCGGGTGACGGCGGGCAAGATGATGGGATTGATCATCAGCGGGCTGCGGGGCCGCACCACCCCGCCCCGCTCCCGCCGGGACGCCACCAAGGCGTAAACGGCCATGGCCGCGAGGCCAAACACGGTCGTTTCGAACACGGTGTCCAACCCCCGAAAATCCACCAGCATGACGTTGACCACGTTGCGGCCGCCGCCCAGGAGGTAGCTGTTCTCCAAGAAGAAGGTACCGATGGAATCAAAGAGGCGGTTGCCCTGGGCCAAGAAGGTGACCGCGCCCACCACCAGGCCCACCGCCGCCGCCGCCAGCCCGTTCCCCAGGTGCACCCGGGGCCCGGTCCAGCGGTGGCGCAGGGCCGGCATAAAGCCAAAGGCCAAAAACAGGGGGATGATGGACACCGTCTCCACGATGGTCTGGGTCAAGGCCAGGTCCGGCGCGTCCCGCAAGAACCACAGCACGGCCATCGCGAACCCCACCGTGGCCACCCCCAGCGCGACGGCGATGCGCTGGACCGCGGCCGCGGCCAAGAACGCCCCGCCCATCATGACCAGGCATGTCACCAGCTCCACCCAGCCCAAGGGCGACAAGGACCCCAGCGCCTGGTGCAGCCCCGGCAGGCCGGCCCGTCCCAGGCCAACACCGATGAGCACCGCCGAAAAGCCGACGACATAGAGCACGTAGTCCCGAATCCGGCCCGTCATCAGCCGCCGGGTCCAGCGCTGGGCGCCTTCCTCCGCCGCCCGCAGCAGCCCCTGGTAGACGGCGTTGGCATTCCATGGAAAGGCACTGAGCCGCTCCAAGATCGGCAGCACGCGGGGCAGCCGCCAGTACAAGAGCGCGCCCAAGGCCAGCGCCGCCCCGCTCATCCCCAGGGCAGGCGTAACGCCGTGCCAGAGGGCCACGTGCACCCTGTCGGCCGCGGCCCCCAGGGCCCGCAGGGCCGGGACCACCACGGCGCCTTCCGCCAGCTGGGGCGCTGCGCCCAAAAGCACGATGCCGGTGGCCAGCAGCGCCGGCGGCACCCACAGGCGGGCCGGGGCCTCGTGGGGCGGCTTGGGCGTGGCCGCGGCGGGCGGTCCGAGGAAGATCTTGACGGTGAGGATCAGGCAATAGGCGGTGGTGAACACGCTGCCCAGCACCGCCAGCACCGGCAGCGCCCGGGTAAACCCGTTAGGCGCCACCGGCGGGTGCAGCAGCGCGTCCAGGATCATCTCCTTGCTGACGAAACCGTTGAGCGGGGGCACCCCGGCCATGGACAGCGCGCCCAGAAACGTGAGGGCCGCCGTGATGGGCATGGCCCGCCCCAGCCCCGACAGCCGCCCCACGTCCCGGGTGCCCGTCGCGTGATCGATGATGCCGACAGCCATAAACAAGGTGCCCTTGAAGATGCCGTGGTTGAGCAGGTGCAGCACCCCGGCGGCCAGGGCCGCGTCGGTGGAGAAGCCGAACATGGCCATGATGAAGCCCAGCTGGCTCACGGTGCTGAAGGCCAATAGCGCCTTCAAGTCCCGCTGCTGGACCGCGAGGAAGCCGCCCAGGACCATGGTGGCCAAACCGGCGGCGGTGATGGTGTAAAACCACAGCTCCGTCCCGCCCAGCACCGCGCCCATGCGGGCCGCCAGGAAAATCCCCGCTTTGACCATGGTGGCCGAATGCAGATAGGCGCTGACGGGCGTGGGCGCGGCCATGGCTCCCGGCAGCCACAGGTGAAAGGGGACCTGGGCCGACTTGGTAAAGGCCCCCAGCAGGATCAGCACCACGATGGCCGGGTAATAGCGATGGGCCACGACGGCCGGCGCCCGGTCCGCCAGCTCTCGCAGGGACATGGTGCCCGCCGCCAGCCCCAAGAGCAGGAAACCCGCCAAAAGGGCGAGGCCCCCCAGCACCGTGATGAGCAGGGCTTTTAGCGCGCCTTCCCGGGCTTCGGTCCGGGTGTGCCAAAAGCCGATGAGGAGGAAGGAGCTGATGGACGTGATTTCCCAAAACATGTACAACGTCAGCAAGTTTTCGGCCAGGACCACGCCCAGCATGGCCCCCATAAAAAGCAGCAGCGCAAGATAAAACCGGCTGCGGTCCTCATCGGGGCCGAGATAGCTCTGCGCGTAGGCCACCACCAAGGTGCCGATGCCGGCGATGAGCAGGCCAAACAAAAGCCCAAAGCCATCCAAAGCCAGGGAAAACTCGAAGCCGAAGGCGGGAACCCACGCCCACGCCGCGGCCGGGGTCTCGCCGGCCGCGACGCGCGGCAGCCAGACCAGCAAGGACGCAAAGATGGCCGCCGGCAGGGGCAGCAACAGCCAGCCCGCGGATCGAGGAAACCGGCGGGCGACGGCGGGCACCGCGGCGGCCGCGGCAAAGGGCAACAACACGATGAGGTGCAGGCTCAGCGTCATGGCTCGCCCCCTGGGTGACAGGATAAGCCGGGCAGGCCCGCGCGCCGCCCCGGGCAACGGCCCGGCCCGCGGTTCCGCCGGGCACGGGCTGCACGGGACGACACCGGAACGGATGGAAAGATGGTCAGGCTTGGCTGGGCGGCACCGCGCCCTGCCAAGATTTTACCGGCCGGGGGGACATGACGCAACCGGGCTAGGCCCAGCGCCGCTTGGGCTTCCAGCGCCGGTAGCCCTTGACCGCCGTCTCCTTGGGCACGCCCAAGTACATTTCCTGCACGTTTTCGTTGGCCTTCAGCTGGTCCGCGGTGCCTTCCAGCACGATGCGGCCGGTTTCCAGGACAAAGCCGTAATGGGCCACTTCCAGAGCAGCCCGGGCGTTTTGCTCCACCATCAGTATGGTGGTCCCCTGGCGGTTGATCTCTTTAAGCACCTGGAAAATTTCCGCCACCAGCTTGGGGGCCAAGCCCACCGACGGTTCGTCCAACAGGAGCAGGCGGGGGCGCCCCAGCAGCGCGCGGCCGATGGCCAGCATCTGCTGTTCGCCGCCGGACAAGGTGCCCGCCAGTTGGTGCAGACGCTCGTTGAGGCGCGGAAAGAGCGAGAAAACCCACTCCATGTCCGCCCGGACGGCCGCGGGATCCCGCCGCCGGTAGGCGCCCAACTGCAGATTCTCCCATACCGTCAGTTCCGGAAACACGCCGCGGCCTTCCAGCACATGGGCAATGCCCAAGGCGGCGATGTCCTCGGGCTCCCGGCCGTTGATGCGCTGTCCCTCAAACTCGATGTACCCCTTCTCGGGCTGGTCGGGGATGAGGCCGCTGATGGTGCGCAGGAGGGTAGTTTTGCCGGCGCCGTTGGAGCCCAGCACCACAGCCAGCTGGCCCTCCTCCACTGTCAAGGACAAGCCCCGCAGCACCGTCACCCGGCCGGCGTAGCGGGTCTCCACGTTACGCACCGCGAGCAGGGTGCATCGCCTCCTCGCCCAGGTACGCCTCGATGACCCGCGGGTCCCGCTGCACCGCGGCGGGCGGCCCGTCGGCGATGACCGTGCCCCGGTCCAAGACCACGATCCGCTGGGAGATCTCCATCACCATGCGCAGGTCGTGCTCAACCAAGACGACGGCGATGCCCAGCATAGCCTGGATGTCCCGGATGGTGAACACCAGGTCCGCCTTCTCCTCGGCCGTCATTCCCGCCGACGGCTCGTCCAGCAGCAAGAGCCGGGGCTCGGTGGCCAGGGCCCGCCCCACCTCCACCAGCTTTTGCTGGCCGTAGGGGAGGGAGGCCACCGGCCGGTGGCGCACCGACTGCAGATCCAGCATATCCAGGATTTCTTCCACCCTGCGGCGCTGGGCCACCTCATCCCGCCACCAGCGGGGCAGCGCAAGGGCCGCGGCAAAAAAGCCGCTGCGCACGTGCAGATGCCGGCCCAGCAGCAGGTTGTCCAGGACCGTCATGTGGCGAAACAGCTCGATGTTCTGGAAGGTGCGCGCGATGCCCAGGGCGGCGATCCGGTCGGGCCTGAGGCCCACGATGTCCCGGCCGGCAAAACGGATGGCACCCGCGGAGGGGCGGTAGAGCCCCGTCACGCAGTTGAACAAGCTGGTCTTGCCTGCTCCGTTGGGCCCGATGACCGACAACAGCTCGCCCGGCTGCACTGTGAGGTCCACATCGTGCAGGGCGTGAATGCCGCCGAAGCGCAGGTGGAGGCGCCGGACCTCCAGGAGAGGTCCGGCGCCGGTCTGCCCGAGGGTCTTGTCCACGGCCGTCCCCCGCTCAGTACTCCACCGGATACTCGATCCAGTCCGTCAAGGGCTGGGGCACGCCGTTCTCCATGCGGGCCAGGAAGATGCTGTTGATGCCCTGCCGCCGGCCAGGACCAAAGGTGACGCCCCGCAGCAGTTCCCCATCCCAGTCTTGAATGGACTCCATGGCCGCCACGAAGGATTCCTTGGTCAGATTGGGGCCGGCCCGGCGGAACCCCTCCAGCATGGGCTCGATAAAGGTCACCCCGGCCAGGGCGTTGAAGGCCATCTGGGCCAGATCCGGATTGCGCTCCACCAGAATCTGCAGGACGCGGTCCACCTTGGCATCGGTGCCCGGGTACGGGAAATAGGCGGGCACGATGACCCCGTTCCACGCCTCGCCGGCCAAGTGGGCCATAATGGGATCCGCCAAGGTGAAGGAGGACAAGATCTGCGGCCGCGGGTTCAGCTGGTACAAGGCCGCCGCGGCCAGGGCGCCGTGGTTGGGCGTAGCGTAAAGGATGACCGCATCGGCCTGGGCTTCCGCGATGCGCAGCGCGTGGACGCTCAAGTCCGAGTCGGTCAGCTCGTAGGACACGGTGGCCGCCGGGGCCATCCCCAGCTCGCCCAAGGCTTCCAGCACGCCGTTGAGGCCCGCCATGCCGTACTGGTCATTCTGGTAGATGACCGCGACGCGCTGCTTGCCCAGCTCCTCCACCGCGAAGCGGGTAAGGATCTTGGCTTCCTGGAAGTAGTTGGGGTAGGTCACGAACAAGTAATGGATGTTGGGGTTGCCGATCCACTGATCCTGCTCTACCGCGGGCGTCATCCAGATGACCTGGTTGCGGAACATGTAGTCCTTGACGGCGGCGGCGTTGGCCGAGCCGATCATGCCCACAATGCCGAAAACGCCGACCCGCTCCACTAGCTCCCGCACGTTGGCCACAGCCCGGGGCGGCTGGTAGCCGTCATCGCGGATGACAAAACGAATGGTGCGGCCGTGGATGCCGCCCTGTTCATTGATGTAGTCCAAGTACGCCTCGACGCCCCGGGCCGTCGCACCCCACGGGGCCGCCGGACCCGACAGGGGGGCCGACGTGCCCAAGATGATCTCCGTCGGCGTAATGCCCCGCTCTTGCGCCCCCGCCGGCAGCACCGCGGCCGCCGCCATCACCCAAGCCAGCAGAAAGCCCACGGGTGCTCCAACAGCTCGACGCAACTGGTCTACCCCCTTCTTTGGCCTTTCCCGCAACCTTGCCGCCCTTTCCCTCTCCGCTTCTGGACGCGCGATGCTGGACATTGCCACCCCCCGTCCGCCCTGGGCCGGGGCCGGCGGCCCTGCGGCCGCGGACTGACCGCTACACCCGCCGCATAAACTTCCGGCCCAGCAGCCCCTCGGGCCGCACCAAGAGCACGGCGATGATGATCAAGAAGGCCACCGTCGTCCGCAGGGACGTGGACACGTACCCGCCAAACAAGTTTTCCACCACACCCAGGATCAGGGCACCCAGAATGGCCCCCGGCAGGCTGTCCAGACCGCCGAGCACGGCGCCGGCAAATCCCTTCAGGAAAGGATCGAACATCATAAAGGGGCTCAACAACGTCGCCGGCGCCAGCAGCATGCCGGCCACCGCGCCCAAGGTGGCCGACACGCCCCATGCGACCGCGAACACCCGCCGCACCGGAATGCCCAGCACCCGGGCTGCCACGTCGTTTTGGGACACGGCCCGCATGGCCAGGCCAAAGCGGGTCTTCTGCACCAGCAGGTACAGCCCGGCAACCGCCACCACCGCGATCACGAAGCTGCCCACAGCCAGCTGGCTGACGGCGACCCCGCCCACGTGGTAGACCACGGACCGGGACAAGGGAAAAGGCAGCACCTTGGTGTCCGCACCCCACAGGACGACACCAGCCCCGCTCAGCACCAGGGCAAAGCCGGCCGTGGTGATGATCTGGCCCAATAGGGTGGCCTCTTTCACCGGCCGCAGGACCAGAAAGTAAAAGCCGGCGCCCGCGGCAAAGGCCACCAGCAGCGTCAGCACCGCGGCGGTCCCAAAGGCCGCCCCCGCCGCCGTCATGAGGCTGTAGGTCACCATGGTGGTGATCATGGCCATGTCGCCGTGGGCGAAGTTGAGCACCCGGGACGTGCGGTACAACAGCACGATCCCCAAGGCCACCAGGGCGTACAGGCTGCCGATGGACAGCCCGCTGACCACCAACTGCCAAAAGAGCACCGGCCGCCGCCTCCATCGCCGTCTACAACGGCCACGTCTGCCCCCACCGCTTGATCTTGAGCCAGCGCCCGTACAGTCCCATGGGCTCCAAGGCCATCACCAGGATGACGGTCCCGCCGTAGACGATGGGCAAGTACTCCTGAAACTGCGACAGCCCAAACTCCATCAAGGTCAGCAGCATGGCGCCGAACATAGATCCCGGGACAGTCCCCAGCCCCCCGACCACCACCATGGCCAAGTAGTAGATGGATTCGTACAGGTTGAACATGGTGGGTTCGAGATACATGATGACGTAGGCCAGCAGCCCCCCGGCCAGCCCGGCGTAAAAGGCGCTGACGGCGAAGGCCAAGGTCTTGTAAAGCCGCAGATTGACGCCGGTAACCTCGGCCGCAATGTCGCTGTCCCGCAGGGCCACGAAGGCCCGGCCCACGTGGGAGCGGGATAGGTTGAAGGCCGCCAGGCTCAGGAGGACGACGCAGGTCCAGACCAGGTAATACAGGCTGCGGTCGGAATCCAGCCACCATGGGCCGATGCGGGGCGTCGGCACAAACAGCCCCATGCGGCCCCCCGACACCGCAGGCCAGTTGATGAGGATTTGCTGCACCGCCAAGCCAAAGCCCAAGGTCACGATGGCCAGGTAGGGCCCCTCCAGGCGCAGGGCCGGCAACCCCACCAGCACGCCAAACAGGGCCGCGGCCGCGCCGGCCACCAGCAGGGCCAGCCAAAAGGGCCCGCCCAGCCACTGGATGAAGGGCCATTGCTGCGCGGCGGTGACAAAGTGGGTCGCGGCGTACGCGCCCACGGCGACAAAGCCAACGTGGCCTAAAGAGATCTGCCCCGTGTACCCCACCAACAGGTTCAGCCCGATGGCCACGATGATCTTGATGCCGATGACGTTGGCGATGTACAGCTGGTACCCTTGCAGCACCCGCGGAGCGCCTACCAGCGCCGCGGCCAGCAGGGCCACGCCGCCCCAGCCGGTCCATCCCCGCACCAAGGCCATTTCTTCTTCGTATCTTTGGATAAGTTGCATGGACTGCCCCTCGTCGGATGGTTTGAGGGAACTACGGACATTTCAGACGTCTCTGGCCGCTATATTCCACACGGGGCTACTGCTTCCTGCTTTAGGCACGCCCTTGGCCAGCGCGCTCCCACGGTCCTGGAGCAGCCCGCCCGACGCGCCGGCCGTCCGGTTGCCTGCGGCCAGCTCCGGCAAGGCCTGCTCCAGGAGGAGCGCCACCTGCGGCACGTCCGCCCATGGGCCGTGGGCGTCAGCGGGCTAGGACCCGGGCCAGTTCGTACAGCTCCCGGTCCGCGTAGCGGGTCCGGCCCGCGACGTCTTCCAGCGGCGTCAGATGGGGCCGATGGTTGACCCAGCCCACCAGCACACCGTGGTGGCCGCCCAAGAGGGCCTGCACCGCCGCCGCGCCCAAGCGGGTGCCCAAGAGCCGATCAAAAGCCGTGGGCGTGCCTCCCCGCTGGACGTGGCCCAGCACCGTCAAGCGCAGTTCGAATCCGGTTTCCGCCCGATGCTCCTGGAAGTACTGGATAAGGTCTGTGGCACTGGGCTTGGCGCCCTCGGCCACCACCAGGATGGCGTGGGACTTGCCCCGCGCGTAGGCGTCCAGCAGCTCTTGGGCCACGTCATCCGGCTCGATGGGCACCTCCGGGATAATGACGGCCTCCGCCCCGCCGGTGATGCCGGCCATGAGGGCGATGTAGCCGCTGTCCCGGCCCATGACCTCCACTAGGAAGGCGCGGCTGTGGGACGAAGCGGTGGCCTTGATGCGGTCGATGGCCTCCAGAACGGTGTTGAGGGCCGTGTCCGCGCCGATGCTGATGTCGGTGCCGTAGAGGTCGTTGTCGATGGTAGAGGCCACCCCGACCACGGGAAAGCCCATCTTGAACAGTTCAAAGGCGCCGGTTTGAGTGCCGTTGCCGCCGATGATGACCAGGCCGTCGATGCGCCGCTCCGCCAGTTTGCGGATGGCCTGCCGCCGGCCCGCCTCCTCCCGGAACTCCTTGGAGCGGGCGCTGCGCAGCACGGTGCCCGCCTGCTGCATGATGCCCCCCACGTCCCGGGCGGTCAGCCGCTCCATCTCGCCGTTGATGAGACCGGCGTACCCGTTGCGTACGCCGTACACTTCCAGCCCCGCGGCGATGCCAGTCCGCACCACGGCGCGGATGGCCGCGTTCATGCCCGGCGCGTCGCCGCCGCTGGTCAACACTGCGATCCGCTTCACCCGCGACCACCTCCTTGTCCCCTGGCCCGACAATACGGGGCCCGTCCCCCTCGGCACGGCGGACGCGGTGAACGTTCGCCGTCCGCGGGTTCCATCCTGCACCAGGATATCCCCCCGGGCCCCTTTTCTGCGCCGTCCAAAGCCGTGAGGGTCAGGCGCGCGGGCCGGGCCCCTGCGGCGACAGCACCCACGCCTCCAGCGCGTCGGCCACGGTTTCGCCTTCTTTCAGGACGACGTCAGCCACCAGGTGCAGCAGAGGCTCGCTATGGCCCATGGCTACCCCGGTGCCCGCAAAGCTCAGCAGGCTGAAGTCGTTGAGGGAATCGCCCACGGCCAGCACCTGCCGGCGGTCGATGCCCCGCTCGCGGCAGTAATCGGCCAAGGCCTGACCTTTGGTGGCCTGGGGATGCAGGATGTGCACCACCCGGGGCGCGTCGAAGCTGGGCAGCACCAGCAGCTGGACCTGGCCTTCCAAGTAGGCAAAGTGCCGGATCACCCACCGGCAGGCGTCCTCGCCCCACACCACCAGTTGATCGGGAGGCGCCGGCAGGCGGTCGGCCACGTCGGGCACGACGATGCCCGGAGGAGCGTACCGGGTGTCGGCCGGCTGTTCGGTGTAGTAGATGGTGTCGGCCGCGTCGGCCCGCACCCGCACCCCCGACGCGCGCATCTCCTGCAGCATGAACCGGGCCAAGTCCAGCGGCAGGGTCAGGCGCCGCAGCACCCGCCCCGTCCCGTCGTAGGTCACGCCGCCGGTCGTGCAGATCATGGGCAGGTCGTCGGCGATCTGCCGGGCTACCGGCATGGTGGTCAGGCGGGTCCGGCCCGTGGCCAGAATCACTTCAATGCCCGCCGCACGGCAGCGGCGCACCGCCTCCACGTCCCGGGGCGCCAGCCGCTTATCCAATCCCAGCAGGGTATCGTCGATGTCCAGGGCGATCAGCCGAAACCCTTCCGCGGCCGCGCCCGGCCCGTTGTCGGTTCTGCTCACCACGCCGCCTCCTGTCGTCGTGCTGGTGGGGTGCCGGGCGGCAGGCGGTGGCGCCGGCGGCCCTCACCCCAAGAGCGGGAGCCCGTGGATGGTCTCCAGCACGGCCGCCGCGTCGGCCAAGTCCGGCAAGACCGCCTGGGCCCCCGAGCGCCGGAGGAGCGCGGCATCGTATGGGCCCGTGGCCACCAGTACGCACGGATAGCCATTGGCCCGGGCGCAAGCCGCGTCCCGCGGCGTGTCGCCGATGACGACCACCCGGTCAAAATCGGTGCCGTAATAGTCCCGGGCCCGCTGGACGCCGATGCGGACCAGCTCGGCCCGGTCTACGGTGTCGCTGCCGAAACCGCCCACCGGAAAGGGATCGTTGATGCCGTGGGGCGCGAGCTTGATGCGGGCTCCCCGCTCCAGGTTACCCGTACCCAAAGCGGGGTACAAACCGTCCTCCGGCCGGCAGCGGTCCAGCAGTTCCCGCACCCCCGGTGCGACGCGGCCGGGGCGCCGCCGCACTTCTTCCATAAGACAGTCGCAATAAGTATCCCACAGGCTGGGGCTCCACGCTTCCGCCGGATCCCGCCCCACCTGCCGCAGCATGTCCTGGAAGATGGCCGTATCGGTGCGGCCGGCGGTGTCCAAAGACTCCCATTGTTCCCCGGTGCCGTACAGGACAGAGAAGGCCCGGACGATGGCGCGCCGGCCCGCCCCCTCGCCCAGCACCAGCGTGCCGTCAAGATCAAAGAGGAGCAAAGTCTTCATGTCGCTGCTGGATTCGCCTCGGGCCCGCCCGATTCCTTGCCGGCGAAACCGGCCAGCCACCGGGCGTAGTCCATGGGCAGCGTGTACACCGCGGCCCGGGCCCCCCGGCCGGACCGCCCAGGCTTGGGGTTGACCTCGAGGATCCACAGGCGGCCCCCACGGTCCACACCGATGTCGATGCCCACGTCGCCGGCCTGGGGCGAGCGGGCGTCCAGCGCCGGCAAGAGGTCTTCCACCAGCCGGCGGAGGCGTTCCCGGAGGGGCGGGGAGGCCGGCGGCCGGGGCACCCGCCGGGCCAGAACCCAAAAGGGGATGGGCCGGCCGCCTTGGTGGAGGTTGGAGACGGGCTGCCCGGGGCGGGCCCGGCGCACCGTCACGGCGACCATGCGCCAGCGGCCGCGGCCGTCTTTGAGGGCCAGAATCCGCACGTCGCACACTCCCCCGCCGACCCGCACCAAGTCCAGTCCCTGCTGCACCAGAAAACCGCCCGCCTCGATCCACGGGGCAACGGCCTGATCCAGGGCCGCCCTCGGTACCCGCGCCGGCCTGGGCCCGCGGGCCGGGGACCACAGGCATTCTCCGCCCGCGGCCTCCACCCGCACGATGCCCCGCCCCATGCACCCGTCGGCCGGCTTTACGTAGACGGTGCCCCACCGGGCCAGCATGGCGCGCAGCGTGGCCGCGGCATCCAGTGGGCGGGTCTCCGGCAGGTAGGAGCGCAGCCGGGGAAAGGCCAGCAGGTGTTGGTGCATGGCCCACTTGTCCCCCAGGTCGCCGTTGAACACGATGCTGCCCGCCCCGGCCAGCCGGGCCAAGAAGGCCTGGAGCTCGGCCCGGGGCAGGACGCCCACGGCCCGGTCAAAAACCACGTGGGGAAAGGGAAAAGGCCGGCGCAGCCAGCCGCGGCCCCGGGGCCGGGGAACCCGGCCCCAAACGGCCGGCGCCCCCCACGCCACATCCTGGGGCCCAAACAGAAAGGCCAGCACCCCCCGAGCCCGGGCAAGGCGCACAAACAGGCGGTTCGTGTCATGGTATTGCCGGGCCAGGATGCCCACGACGGGGCCCAGGTCCAGAACGGCCGCGGCACCGGCGCCGGGGAGGCTCGACCCGGTGGCGATGCCGCCGGACCCGGTGGCAGCGCCAGGCCCGGTCATTGGGAGGGACCCGGCGGCCCCCCGGCGGGCCCACAAGGTGATGGGCGCGGGCACGTGCAAGGCCCGGGCCGCGGCCGGCGGCAGCCACAGGCCAAGGCCCGGCGCCGGGAACACCCGCACCCGCGCCGGCCACACCCCCCGGCCCACCCGCACCGCGACCGGCGCGCCCCCGGGCACGCCCAGCCACCGGGCCAAGCCCAGCGACACGCCTGCCTGATGAGGCGCGAGCCGTTGGGCCACTCGGATCCCCACGGGCACCGCGGCCACGGCTCACGCCCCACCCCGCGCACCCACGGCCTCGGCATAGACCTGCACGGTTTGGGCCGCCACCTGGCGCAAGTCAAAGCGGGCCTGCACAAACCCCCGCCCCCAGCGGGCCAGCTGTCGGCGAAGGGCCCCGTCCTGGGCCAGCTGCACCAGGGTTTCCCGGATCGCACGCGGCGTGGGCGCCACGCCGCTGACCCGGCCGATGAAGTTGTCCCGGGCCAGCCGGTGGGCATTGTCCGGGGTCAGCAGCCCATCCCAGCCTTCGCCCAGCACCAGGGCGGCGCAGCCCGTGGCCAAGCCCTCCAGCACCGCCCGTCCTGTGCCGGCCACCACGTCGCTTTGCAGCAGCCACGGCACCGGGTCCCGGAGCCAGCCCACATGGCGCACCCAAGGCGCCGTCCGGCGGTCAGTGGCCATCACCAGCTCGACCCCGGGCAGCCCCTGCACCGCCCGGCACAGGGCGTCGGCGCCGGCCCGCCGCCGGTGGTCGATGCGCCCCAGGTACAGCACCCGCAGCCCGTCCCGCACCGGCCGCTCCCGGAAGGGAAACTGGTCCAGGTCGATCCCGTTAGGGATCACCCGGGTACGCCCGCCCCGGTCGCCCATTGCCTCAGCCAGCGCTTCCCAAGGGCAGATGATGCGGCGGGCCTGCGCGAAGGCGGGCTCATGGACGGGCCGGATGAGGGTGCGGGCATGGCACGTGATCACCAAGGGCAGCCCCGTGCACCGGGCCAGCCGGGCCCCGGCGGCAAAGGTCCGCCGGGAGTGGGCGTGGATCACGTGGGGCCGCAGCCGCCGCACCAGCTGCCGGAGCGCGGCCATGTCCAGCCGGATGGAGCAGGGCACGCCGCCCGCGAGAAACCGGGTGTAGCGCCACTGCCGGGCCGTATGGACGCGGGCGTTGACCACATGCACGGCATGTCCTTGACGCGCCAGTTCCCGGGCCAGGGCGAAAACGTGAGTCATCTGGCCGCTGGGGAAATAGTGGGACAGCATCAGAATCCGCACGGGCTTGCCCACCTCCCGCCCGCCGCCCGGCGCCGGCCCGCAGCCGCACCGGCCCGCCGGCGGGCACGGGCCTTCGGGTGCGGCTGCCGGCACCACGCCTCCCTTTGCTCGCCATCCTTATGTCCCCCCGTGCCCAACGGGCGCGGGAACCGGTTCCCGTTTGCAAGACCCCGAGCGGGCGTCGCCGGCCAGGAGCGCGGACCTGACCGGTTTCATAGGATGGACAGCCAAAACCCCGGAGGGATCCGCCATGGCCTTGACGCAGCCGGCCCGCGGGCGGCCCGTCACCGCCCCGGTTCCCGACCGCCAACCCTGGGACGCGGTACTCCAGGCCCGCTGGGCCGCCCACATGGCCCAGCGGCCCGGCATGCCCGCCCGCTCCCCGTATGTGCTCTACCGCGGTCCCTTTTACAGCCCCGGCGGGTACACCTACGAGGCCCGCACCTTGCTCCGGCATCTCCTGGACGCGGGCTTCACGGTGCGCGCCCTACCGCCTACCCTGCGCCTGTTGCACAAGCCCGCCGTCCTGCACCGCCTCGCGCCGGATCTCTACGATCTGCACGCCCCTGCCCCAGGGCGCCGGCCTACAGTGGAGCTGACCCACTTGCCCGCCTGCTGGTTCAGGGCCCTGGCCCCGGGGGCGGCACGCCTTGGCCGCACCATGTTCGAAACGGACCGCCTGCCGCCCGACTGGGTGCGGACGTGCCGGCGCATGGACGAGGTCTGGGTCCCGTCCACCTTCAACGCGGAGACCTTCGCCGACAGCGGCGTGCCCGCCCGCAAAATCCGCGTCTTGCCTCTGGGCGTGGACACCCGGCGCTTTCACCCCGGGGTGCCGCCCCTCACCATCCCCGGCGCCCGGGGGTTCGTTTTCCTGGCCAACTTCGCCTGGCAGCAGCGCAAGGGCTGGCCCATCCTGGTGGAGGCCTTTTTGCGGGAGTTTCACCCTAAAGAGGACGTCACCCTGGTGCTGAAGACGCTGCCCGTTTTTCACCGGCCCTCCGCGGTGCGTCAGCAGCTGTACCGCTACATCCGCCGGCTCGGTTTCACCCCGGGAAACACCGCTCCCATCATCCTGGACCAGCGGGTGTTGCCCCGGGAGATGTTGCCCCGCCTGTATGCCGCCAGCGACGCCTTTGTGCTGCCTACCCGGGGCGAAGGCTGGGGCTTTCCGTTTCTGGAGGCCATGGCCTGCGGGAAACCGGTCATCGGCACCGCCTGGAGCAGCCTGCTGGACTTTTTGCACCCGGACTACGCCTATCTCCTCGAGATAGAGGGCCTGGAGCCCGTGCGGGGTCCGGTGGAGCTACACCGGTTTTACCGGGGCCACCGGTGGGCCAAGCCGAGCGTGGACCACTTGCGCCAGCTCCTGCGGCACGTCTTTGAGCACCCCGGGGAAGCCCGGGCCAAGGGAGCGCGCGCTCGCGCGGCCGTGGAGCAGCGCTGGGACGTGGGGCCCACGGCGGCCCGCTTGGTGGATGCCCTCGCTCGCTGGGTCGGCGACGCGCCGGGGACGGCCGCCCGGGCCCCAGGCTGACCCTCACAGCCGCCGACGCCGGGCCCGCCGGCGCCGCCGGCGGAGCCCGCGCCCGCTCCGCCGGCGGGGCAACCTCCGCCGCCAGCCTCGGCCCCACCGGCGCCGCCAGCCCCAACGCCGCTGCCGGCCGCGTTGCCCCCGGCCCAGGGCTCGCCGGGCCCTCCCCCGCCGCCCCCGCCGGCGGGGCAGCCGCGCTCCCCTGTGGGGCCGGTGGAGGAACGCCGCCCACTGGGCCATGATCCTATCCCTGCCGAACAGCTCTATAGCCCGTACGCGGCCCTGGTGGCCGATGCGAGCCGCCAGTTCCGGATCGTCCAGCAGGCGCTGGATGGCCTGCTTCAGATAGGCCAGGTCATCGCTGACGAATCCGTCGACCCCGTCGCGGATGATCTCATGCACCTCGTAGGTGCCCCAACCCGCATCGCCCCACACGGGCCCCAAAGCCACCACGGGGACGCCCGTCATGAGCGCTTCTACCAGCCCCAGCGTATAGCAGGCGGGCTTGGTGCCGGTGTACACATAGGCCCGGGCTTCCCGAAGCTTCTGTTTCATCTCTTCGTAGCCCAGCGGCCCGCCGTCCAAGGCTCCCGCAGCTTCGTTGCCGTGGCCATATACGTGCGCGTGAAACCCGTAGGCCAAGGTGGCGAAGGCGGCGAAGTTGCAGGCGGCCGCCCGGGCGGGCATGCTGCGGTTCAGGGTGATGACCTCGTCGGTGTGGCCCTGCCAGCCGCCGAATTCGGCGGGGTCTTTGTAGAAGCGGATGACGGCATCCGCCCCGATGTGACCAGGCAGGAGCAGCTCCTTGGGCGAGTGGCGCACCACTTCTAGGCCCAAGCGCCGGTAAGGCCGCAAGCTCTCCTCCACGGCGGGGGTCGACTGGCCGATGCTGCGCCACACCACCCGCTTGCCCCGGAACAGATGCCAGTTGTTGCTGATCCACTGGGGGATGTGCATGACCAGCACCAGGTCGGCCCACGCAACCAGGCGCCGGTCCAGCCGGGCCTGGGAGCAGCGGCGGGCGATGGCCTCTAGGACAGGATACCGGGGCAGCGGCAAAGGCGGGCGCATGGCATCGGTTGGAGCATGGGGGTTGAGGTACGCGCCCAGCGCGAAGACCTGGTGCCCCAGTTCCGACAGAAGCCGCAGTTCATCGTATTCCAGCGCCGCGTGACAGGACAAGTACAGGATCCGCATGGGGCTCAGCCCCTTTCCCTAAAGACGGGTCGTTCGGCGGCGTGGGAAAACCCGCCGCTGACCTCGGGAGCGTCGGCCACCGTAAGACCGGCGCCGCCCCCGGGCGCGCGAAAAGCCCCACCGCCGGCGCTGACCCCGGAATCCTCCGCGACCCCGCCTGCGCCCCCCAAAGCCCGGCGGTGGCGGTGCATCGGCCAGTACCACCACGCCGGGACGGGCGGGCACACCCCGCTGGGGTTCCATGTAGTCGGGCCCGTAGCGGGCCGTCAGCCAGCGGTGGGCATCCGCGGGCGCCGCGAGCTCCAACTGGTCCAACCGGACCCGGGAAAAGGGGAGCAGCCATTTCCGGGGCACACGGCCCTTGAAGGGGTGGCAGAGATAATCCCCGTCTTCGGCCCATGGGTATAAGTCGACGCCCATGTCGTTGACGGGGCTGTACGTGATCCGCAGCAGCGCTCCCCCGCAGTGGCGCTGCACCTCGAACCCCAGGGCCTCCCACGCGTGGGCCAGCCCCAGCACCCGGGGCACGTCCGCGGCCATGACGCCCAGGTCCGCGTCGGTGTCCCACGGGATCACCGCTTGGTCCCGGACCGCGCCCAGCAAGGTACCGCCATCGGCCCAGTACGGAATCCCATGGCTTTCCAAGATCCGCACCGTCTCCCGGAGAACGGTGTGCAAGTGATGGAGACAGCAGGCCGGCGTGTCCACGTGCTGGCTGCGCCCTGCGGCACAGCGAACGGAATCCCGACCGCAGGTCATCGGTTCTGCACCCCCTCGTCAGCGCCGCCGGAAGCGCCGGGCAGCCCTGGTTGAGCCCACCGCTTGGCCCCCACGCCGACCCTCAGTCACCCGCAGCCCCTGGCCCGAGCGGATGGTTCCCCGGATCCGGCTCCGCCCGGGACCCATCCGTGCGGTTCGAGGCGCCCGCCGCCGGCGAAGCAACCGCCGTGTCGGCCGGGGCCGGGACGTTGGCGGTGGCGGCAAGGGCGGCGTGGGCGGGGCCGGTGGCGGGGCCGGTGGCGGCGGCAGCCCCAGCTCGATCCCCCACGGGGCTCCCCGGGGCCGGCGTTGAAGGACACCGATGCCGCCCCAGCCTTGGGCGGGATTCTCGATGAATTCCTGGAAATGGTAATGGCTTCGGATACGCTGCCAATAGGTGTGCACATCAACGCCCACGGCGATGTGGGGCGGCACCACGACGATGTCGTGGAAGGCCACTAACCCCTCCCGGCGCACCAGCGGACTGTACATCTCAAAGTCCGCCTGTACGCCGCTGTACGTGTGATCGCCGTCGATGAACAGAAAGTCCAAGGGCTTCCCTTGCAGCAGCGCGGCCGCCTGCCGACGGGTGGCCGGCTGGTGGGAATCGGCCCGGATAAGGTGCAGCTCTTGCCCGGGCAAAGCGAAGGCCCGGTACAACGGCTCCCGGGACTCGTCATAGCCGCCGCCGAAGGCGCCGCCGGGCAAATCGATGCTGATGATGCGGGCCCCTGGCGGCAGCACCCGGCAAAAGAGAAAGAGGCTGCCGCCGTTGGCCGTGCCGATCTCCAGCATCGCGCGGGGCTGGCGCTGCGCCAACAGCTCCAATAGGGCCCGGATCTCGCTGCGCACCTGCCATGGCCCGATGAGGCCGTTGGCAAATCCCCAAGCGAAGTCCAGCAGTTCGTCCAGGGTGCGGTGCCGGAAGGACCGCAGCTCATTGATGAGTTCCTGGGACATGTCGTCACCGCCCCTTCCGGGGAATGCCGGCGGAAGGCCGGCCCGTCCGTTGACCAGCCCGCCGCGCCGTCCACCGGGTCTGCATGGTGCCGGTCTTGGGCCCTACCCCCGGACCCAGCGGGCCAACTCGTGGGCAAAGGCGGGGCCGGTCAGCCGCACGTCCCAGCGGTGGACCGCGTCGTGGCGGGCCTGCAAACCCTTGGCCCGCGCTTCCTCCCGGTGGGTGAAAACGTGGCGCAGGAGCGCCCGCAAATGCTCCACGCTGGGTTTGGCCCAGCGCAACCCGCCGTACAGATGGCCCAGCTCCACGTGGGGCGGCGCGGGCTCCAGCCCTTCCAGGTCGATGAGGTACGCGTTCTGATCGTTGAGAAAGTCCGTTTGGGCGCTCCAGCGGGTCGCGATGACGGGCAGGCCCGCCGCCATGGCCTCCTGCAGGGGAAGCCCCCACCCTTCGCCCCGGGTAGGCAGCACGAAGGCGTGGCACGCGGTGTACAATCCCGCCATCTGGCTGGCGGCCAGGGCCCGCTGATCCACGATGATGGGCGCCGTCCCGTTCCACGGCAGCCGCAGACTATCGATGAATCCTTGGATGATAGGCGCGACCCCCGGGTTCGTCTTGAGGATCAGGGTCACATCTTCGTCGGGATGAAACTCCAGGGCGTAGGCCTCGATGAGCAGGGGCCAGCCTTTCCGCTGCAGCCAGCTGAAGACCGACAGGAACCGGAAGCCGCGGGCTCCCGGCAGCGGCAGCGGCGGAGCCCCCGGGTGGAAAAGCCGCGTATCGACGCCCACGGGCAGGATGCGCAATTTGCCCGGGTCCACACCGCTCGCGGCAAAGGTGTGGTAGTTGAAATGCGACGGCACCCAGATGGCGTGCATGCGGCGGCAAGCCGCGACCCAACCGGCCGGCAGCCGATCCGCCTCGAACATGGTCCGCCCGATGCGGATCGTGCCGGGGACGGCCGCGCCGAAGGCGTCGGGCGGCGCGTGCACCAGGGACACCTGCGGGTAGCGGCCCCGCACCGGCCGGTGCAGCAGGGGAAACAAATGCCCCAGGTGGTCATCGATCTCCAGCCCTGCCCACCAGCGGCCCGGAGGGGGCGGCGGCACAACCCGCACGGTGAACCCCGCGTCCAGAAGCTGCCTGAGCACCGCCCGGGCCTCGTAGTTGTACCCGCCGGCGCCGTAGAATGGGCCGACATAGTAAATGTAGGGGGACCGCCGGGGCATGCCCGGCAGCCGGCCCAGGCCCGCGGCCCAGCGGGCTTGCAGCCACCTATCGAGGCCCGCGCGGGACGGCGGAGCCCACCGGCGCCAACCGCGCACCCGCCCGCGGCGCCACCAGACCGGCCGCGCCCGCCCGCGACGGCCCATGGCCGACCTGCGGCGTCCTCGCCAACCGAATCGTCTCCTGCGGCGCCCGGTGCGTCTCCTGCCCCGGACGGCCGCGGGCCCAGCGTGGATGAAGGGCACGACTGTGTTCCTCCCCTCGCGCCGGCCAAACGCCTGGCCTGGCATCGCCGGAGCGCTCCGTCAAGCCGCCACTGTCTGCCGCCAGTAGTTCAGCGTGTCCCGCAACGTCTGCTCGAGGGGGATTTCCGGTTTCCAGCCGGTGCACGCCCGGAAGCGGCTGGCATCGCCGAGAAGGATCGGCACGTCCGACGGCCGCAGGCGGGCCGGATCGACCCGTACCTCTACCCGCACCCGGCTCAAGGCCACCAGACGCTCCAGCACCGACCGAATGGTGTGGGTTTCCCCGCTGGCGATGTTGTACACCGCGCCGGGCGCGCCGTGCTCCAGCGCAAGCCGGTACGCCCGGACGATGTCCCGCACGTCGGTGAAGTCCCGCCGGGCATCCAGGTTGCCCACATGCAGCACCGGCGGGCGCACGCCCCGCTCCATCTCGGCGATCTGCTTGGCAAAATTGCTGATGACAAAAGGTTCTGCCTGCCGGGGTCCAGCGTGGTTGAAGGCCCGGGTACGGACCACGTCCAGCCCGTAGCTCTGGTGGTACTGGTAGGCCAGGAAATCCTGGGTGATCTTGCTGACCGCGTACGGACTCAAGGGGCGCAGCGGCTGCTCTTCGCGAATGGGCACTTCGTGGGCGTAGACCAAGCCGTATTCCTCCGAAGAGCACGCCACCTGCACCCGGCAATCCAAGCGGTGCTTGCGGATGGCTTCAAACAAGTTGAGCTGGCCCAGGACGTTGGTGTCCATGGTTTCGTAGGGCGCCGTCCAGGAACTGGGCACAAAGCTTTGGGCCGCCAGGTGAAACACCCAGTGGGGCCGCACCTCCCCCACCACCCGTTCCACCGATGACGGGTCCCGCAGGTCGCACTCCAGCAGGTGCAGCCGGGGGACTAGGTGCCGGATGTTGTGCATCCCGCTGCGGGTGCGGTGAAGGCCGTACACTTGAAACCGGCCGTCCGCCACCAAGAGCTCCGCCAAGTGGCTCCCCGCGAAACCAGTGATGCCGGTGATGAGCACACGCACGGGGCCTGCCTCCCTCCCTGTGTTTGGAAACCAATGCAACTCAGACCCAACGTATGGCCGCGCGGGCATGCCGGTCACCGGATCCCACCCAATGGGGAATCCCATCATGCGAAAGGCATCCTATTGTGAGTCAATTAGGAATTCCATCCTGCCCTTGCCGCTGGTCCCGGTCATACCGTGGCGCGAAAGGAGGTGCCGCCAGGGTGCAAGTCGCCATCGTGACCCACGACGGGCACGCCCGGTCGTACCGCACCCGGGCGCTCTTGGACCGGTTGACCCGGCGGGGTGTCCACTGGGTGTTGCTGAGTCCGCAACAGATCACGCTGCAAGTACAAGGCAAACACGTCCGGTTTCTGGACGGAGCCGCCCGGCCCGTGGAGCCCGGGGTAGTGCTCAACGCGCTCTACTTGCCTTCGGGGCACGGGTTGGAGATCATCGAAGGGTTTGAAGCCGTCGGGGTGCCCGTGGTCAACCGGGCCGCCGCCTGGCGCAAGGCCAAGACCAAAGCCCTGGCCAGCGTAGCCTTGGGCGTGCACGGCGTGCCGCACCCCGACACCGTCTGGTCGCCGGGGGCGCCGGCGGCCATCGGCCATGTGGCCCGTGCCGTCATCGGACCGCACGTAGTCTACAAGCCGTGGCGGGGCACCATGGGCACCGGCGTCACGCTCCTCACCCGGCCCCGGTCCGTGCACCGTGTAGTAGCCCGCCTGGCTCGCCGGGGCGCCCCCGTCTACCTGCAGCGTTTCGTGCCCAACCCGGGCCGGGACATCCGCGTCATGGTGGTGGGCGAGGAAGCCATCGGGGCCACCTACCGCGTCGCCCGGCGGGGACGGTGGAAGACCAACGTCACCGCGGGCGGCATTCCTGCCCCCTGCCCCGTGACCGAAGATCTCGCGGCCGTCTCCGTGGCCGCGGCCAAGAGCCTCGGCCTGGACATCGCGGGCGTGGATGTCATCGAGGGAGCCCACGGGTACGAAATCTTGGAGGTCAACGCCTGGCCCAACTACCATCGATTTGACCAGGTGGCGGGCGTCGACGTGGCCGACCGCATCGCGGCCCTGCTCATGGCCCGGGCGGTGCCGCCCAGGCGTCCCCCCAAAGACCGGTAGGAGAGGCTCCAGGTGCTAGGCGCCGGTGGCGGCTCCGACCGTAGGCTTTCGTTGCGGACTCGGTCACAGGTCCCGGCGGCGCAGGCGGGCCACGGCCTCGATGTGGGTCGTCATCGGGAACATGTCCACGGGCTGGACCTGCTCGGTGTCGTAGCCCAGCGAAGCAAGGCGGGCCAGATCCCGGGCCAGGCTTTCGGGGTGGCAAGATACGTACACAAGGCGGGGCACCCCGGCCCGGGCCAGCGCCTCCAGCACCGCGGGATCGCACCCGCGGCGGGGCGGGTCCAGCACCGCCACATCAAACCGCTGGCCCGCCTGCACCAAGCCCGGCAGCACGTCCTCCACCCGGCCCACGAGAAACCGGGCGTTGTGGATGCCGTTGTGCCGGGCGTTGCGCTGGGCGTCGGCCACCGCGTCGGGCACGGCTTCGATGCCCACCACTTCCCGGGCGCCCGCGGCCAAGTAGAGGGCGATGGTGCCCACCCCGCAGTAGGCGTCCAAGACCCGCTCCCCGCCGGTGAGGCCCGCGTCCCGGCGCGCCTGCTCGTACAGGACTTCCACCTGCTGGCCGTTGACCTGGAAAAAGGACCGCGGCGAGATGAGAAAACGCACCGGGCCGATGCGGTCCTCCAGGTGGGACGCGCCCCACAGGATACGGGTTTCGTCGCCGAAAATGACGTTGGTGCGGCGGGGGTTGATGTTTTGCACCACCGACACCACCGCCGGGTGCGCGGCCAGGCCGCGTACCACCGCCTCCCGAGCCGGCAAGTGGGGGCCGTTGGTCACCAGGATGACCATGGCCGTCCGGTGGGCGCGGCTTGACCGCACCACCACGTGCCGGACGACGCCCTGGCCAGTGCCCTCGTCATAGATGGGCACCCGGTGCTCGTCCAGGAGGGAGCGGGCCAGGTTGGCCACCTCGACGTTGAGGGGATCCTGGATCAAGCAGTCGTTGGCGTCGACGATGTCGTGGGTGCCCCGGGCATAAAAGCCCATGGCCACATGCCCGTCGACCGCGGCCACCGGATACTGGGCTTTGTTGCGGTAGCGCCACGGATCCGCCATGCCCAACACCGGCATCACGGGTACGGAGGCCAGCCCTCCGATGCGGCGCAAGGCCTCCCGCACCCGCCGCTCCTTCCAGCGCAGCTGGGCCTGGTAGTCCAGGGCTTGCAGTTGGCAGCCGCCGCACCGGTCCGCCACCGGGCAAGGCGGCGCCACCCGGTCGGGGGATGGCCTAAGGAGGCGCAAGAGCCGCCCGCGGCCGTGGCGCCGGGCCACGGACTCCATCTCCACCAGCCCGTAGTCGCCAGGCACCGCTCCGGGCACGAACACCACCAGCCCGTGCACCCGCCCGACGCCGTCCCCCGCGGCGTCCAGGTCCTCAATGGCCATGGGGTACTGTAGGCCCACCCGGATGGCCTCGCCCTTGGCCGGCGGTTCCGCCGTGGCCGCCCGCCGGGGCGCCCGTTCCCGGCGCCCCATCCGCGCCCGCCTGGGCCCTCGGCCCTGTCCCATGGTCGCCCTCCTCCTACTTGCCTCCCCCATTGTAGCCCAAGGGCCCGCCCCCGTCAGCCGCGCCCAGTCATGGGCTTCCCCAAAGGCCCGTATACATCTACGGGGCCGGTGGGAAATCCCGCCGCCATCCGTTGGAGGGGGCGTGTCCTTTGACGGAAAGCCGCTGGCTGACTCGCATGCCCGTGTACGACCTGGAAACCGGGCGCGTCGTGGGCCGCGTCCGCCGGTTGATCGTGGATCCCGACGAGCGCCGGGTGGTGGGGCTGCTGCTGGCCGGGCGCCTGGGCAAGGAACCCCAGTGCCTGCCCTTTCGGGACGTGCACGCGGTGGGCGAGCATGCAGTGACGGTGCGGGGTACCGACGCCATCGTCCCCGTATCCGAGCTGCCGGAAATGCAGGAGGCGCTGCGCTCCCGGCGGCGCCTGTACCACGCCCCCATCCTGACCGAAGGCGGCCGGTTCTTGGGGGACGTGGACGAGTACACCGTCAATCCCCGCAGCGGGCGCATCGAAGCGCTGCTGCTGTCGGGCGGCCTCATCCGGGACCTGTTTCGCGGCCAGGCGGTATTGCCGGCTCACCTGGTGCTGACCATCGGCGAAGACGCTCTCATTGTGCGGGATCAGGCCGTGGGGCTGCTGGAACCCCGTGCGCGGGAAGGCGCCGAGGGGCCCGGGGCGCGCTCCCTGCCCCACGGCAGCGCTGGAGGCGCCGCCCAGCCCCATGCCGCGGCCGCATCCCCGCCTCGGGCCAGGACGGCCGCCCAGCGGCTGCGGGCGGTGTTCAGCGGCTGGCGCCGCCGGTCCAGCGCCGCGGGCGAGGACCCGCCGGCCCCTAAGGAAACTGCGCCGTCCCCGCCCGCCGCGTCCGGGCGCTCCGCCGCCCCAGGGCCGTCGCCCGCCCTGGGGGGAGCCGCACCGGGCGGCCCGCCGGCCCCAGGTCCCGGCGGGCCGGTGCCGGCGGGCCGGACCGCCGACGGGAAAGCCGCTCCGGAAAACGCCGCGGCCAGCGGCCCTGCGCCGCCCCAGGCGGCAGCCAGCCCGGCTGGGTCCACCGGGGCGCCGGCAAGTCGCCCGGCCGGTGCCGACGGGACGGCCGCGCCTTAGGGCGCGGGCGGCGCATCGGGACGCTGGACCGTGGCGGGGCCGGTATCGGGATCGGACGCAGGGGGATGGCCGGCGTCAGACAGCTCCGGGTCAGGACCGTCACCGCGGGCGGATCCGGCAGGAAGCTGGGCCGCCAAGCGGGCCTCCAGGAGAAATCCCCGGAGCACCTGCATCAAGTCCGCGCGCCCCGCGCCGCTGACGGCCGAAAACGCGATGGTGGGCAACCCCAATTCCCGGGCCATGGCTTCGACGCGCCCCCGCCAGTGGCCCCGGGCGATCTTGTCCGCCTTGGTAGCCACCGCCACCGCGGGCAAGCCCCGGTGCCGCAGCCATTGGGCCATGGCCCGGTCGTCGGCCGTGGGCGGATGGCGCATATCCACCACTTGCAGAATGCCGATGAGATTTTCCCGCCGGTTCAGGTACCCCTCGATCATGGGTCCCCATTGCCGCTTGATGCGCTGGGGGACCCGGGCGTACCCGTAGCCCGGCAAGTCCACCAGGCAGAGGCGGTCGTCGATGACGTAAAAGTTGATGGTCTGGGTGCGCCCGGGCGTATTGCTGGTGCGGGCGATGGCCGCATGGACCAGGTGGTTGATGAGGGACGACTTGCCCACGTTGGAGCGGCCGACCAAGGCCACCTCCGGCAGCGAATGCCGGGGCCACTGTTCCGGCTTCACCGCCACGGCCGCGAGGCGGGCCCGCCGCCAGTTGATCACAGGCAGACCCCGGGACACGTCACGGACTGTCCTCCCACCACGGCGCCTCCGGAGACGGCGGCTCGGGAGGCACGTAGGGCACGGGCCCCTCCGGCCCGGGCTCCGGCTCCAGGGCGGGCACCTGGCCGCCCACGGCCTCAGGCCCCTCCTGGGGCCTGTCCTGGCGCGCTTTGCCCTGCGCGGGCGCGCCCGCCAGGGCCGCCGCCAGCACTTCGTCCATGTGCTCCACCAGCCGGATGTCCAGCCGGCGCCGGATAGGCGCGGGGATGTCCTCCAGGTCCTTCTCGTTGTCGGCGGGCAATAGCACCGTCCGGATCCCAGCCCGGTGGGCGGCCAGCACCTTTTCCTTCACGCCGCCGATGGCCAGCACCCGGCCCCGCAAGGTGATCTCCCCGGTCATGGCCACGTCGTGGCGCACGGGCCGCCCGGAAAGGGCTGAGGCCACCGCAACGGCGATGGCGATGCCCGCGGACGGGCCGTCCTTGGGGATCGCGCCTTCGGGGATGTGAATGTGGATGTCCGTGGTCTCGTGGAAATCTTCCGGGATGTCCAAATAGGCCGCCCGGGAACGGATGTAGCTGAAGCCCGCCTGGGCCGATTCCCGCATCACCTCGCCCAGTTGGCCCGTGAGGGTCAGCTTGCCCTTGCCCTTGTTGACGGTGACCTCGATGGCCAGGATGTCCCCGCCGTACTCGGTGTACGCGAGCCCGTGGGCCAGGCCCACCCGATCTTGATGTTCCTTGCGGGTGCGGGCAAAAGGCGGCTGGCCGAGATAACGGGACAAGTTGCCCGCGGTGACGCGGATGGGCGTCTTGGCCCCCTCCACCACCTCCCGGGCGGCCTTGCGGCAGATGGCCGCCAGGGCCCGCTCCAGCCCCCGCACCCCCGCTTCCCGGGTGTAGCCGTCGATGATGCGGGCCAGGGTGTTGTCGGACACCGTGAGCTGCTCGGCCTTGAGCCCGTGATCGCGGATCTGCTTGGGCAGCAGGTGCCGGCGGGCGATCTGCAGCTTCTCCTCGTCGGTGTAGCCCGCGATGGTGATGACCTCCATCCTGTCCCGCAGCGGGCGCGGGATGGCCCACAGCACGTTGGCCGTGGTGATGAACAGCACCTCGGACAGGTCGTAGGGCACTTCCAGGTAATGGTCCGAGAAGCTGTGGTTTTGCTCGGGGTCCAATACCTCCAAGAGCGCCGCCGCGGGGTCCCCCCGGAAATCGCTGGTCATCTTGTCGATCTCGTCCAGCAGCAGCACCGGATTGCGGGTGCCCGCCTGGCGCATGGCCTGCAGGATCTTGCCGGGCATCGCGCCCACGTAGGTCCGGCGGTGACCCCGGATCTCGGCCTCATCCCGCACCCCGCCCAGGGAGATGCGGACGAATTTGCGGTTCAGTGCCCGGGCCACCGATCGGCCCAGGGATGTCTTGCCCACCCCCGGCGGGCCCACCAGGCACAAGATGGGCCCCTTCATGCCCCGGGTCAACTTGCGCACGGCCAAGAACTCCAGGATGCGTTCCTTGACCTTTTCGAGGCCGTAATGGTCCTCGTCCAGGATGCGCTGGGCCACGGCCAAATCCAGCCGGTCCTGGGTCTTGGCCTTCCAGGGCAAGGCCACCAGCCAGTCCAGGTAATTGCGCACCACCACGGCTTCCGCCACCATGGGCGGCATCTTTTCCAGCCGCTTGACCTCATGGAGGGCCTTCTCCTTGACCGCCGGCGGCATCCCGGCGGCCTCGATGCGCCGGCGGTAGTCCTCCACCTCGGCCTGGCGCTCGTCGCGATCGCCCAGCTCCTTTTGGATGGCCTTCATCTGCTCCCGCAGGTAGTACTCCTTCTGGGACTTCTCCATCTGCCGGCGCACCCGCATGTGGATGCGCTTCTCCAGCTCCAGGATCTCCATTTCCCGGGTCAACAGCAGGCACACGTGCTCCAGCTGCTGGGGCAGGGCGGGCAGCTCCAGCACCGCCTGCTTGTCTTCCAAGCCCACGGGCAGCTGGGAGGCAAGGGTATTGAGCAGCCGCTCGGGATCCTCGATGCCCAGCACCGACCGCACCACTTCTTCGGGCAGCTGCTTGCTCAACTGCGCGTACTGCTCAAAGAGGCGGCGGGCGGTGCGCATCAAGGCCGCCAGCTGGGCCGGCGATTCGGGCGGCGGCGCCTCCAGCGGCTGGATCCGCGCCTGGTAGAAGGGCTCTTCCTGCTCGATCGCCTCAATGCGGACCCGGGACAAACCCTCGATGAGCACCCGCAGCTGTCCCTCGGGCAACTTGAGCACCTGCTTGATCTCGCACAGGGTGCCCACCGTGTAGATGTCGTCGGGCGCCGGCTCCTGGATGCGGTCGTCCTTTTGGGCGGCCAGCACCAGCCGCCGCTGGTTCAGCATGGCCGCTTCCAGCGCCTGGATGCTGCGGGGCCGCCCCACCTCCAGGGGCGTCACAGTATAGGGAAACACGATCATCCCCCGCAGCGGCAAGAGGGGCACCGCGGGCGCCGGGGATGTGCTCTGGCTTTGGGACTGTGCGTGCATGGGCAGGATGGGTCCCCCCAAAGGCCCTGTTGTCGCTATCTTATGGGTCTTCGGGAGGACCGATGTGATTCCTTGTGGAAAAAGCTAGGACGCGCCCGGCGGGACAAGGCCGCGGCCGGCGCCGGCGGCCGGCGCGAGGGCCGGCGCGGGCCCCAGGACCGCGTGGGCGATGACCTCCTCGATGCGCTCGGCCGCGATCACTTCGACCCCCACCGCGTCCCGGTCGCCAAACATCGCGTGCCAGTTGTCCTTGGGGATGATGACCCGGGCCGCGCCCGCCAGGCGGGCCGCTGCAATTTTGGCCACCACGCCGCCCACGGGTTTTACGAAACCACGGATGGAGACCTCCCCCGTCAGGGCCACCCGGTTGTCCACGGGCCGGCCGGTAATGGCCGAGTAGATGGCCGTCACCATGGTGACGCCCGCCGATGGACCGTCAATGGGCACGCCGCCGGGAAAGTTGACGTGGATGTCGTAGTCGTCGGGCCGCACCCCCAGGAACTTGCGCAGCACCGTCAGCACGTTGTCCAGGGAGCTGCGGGCCATGCTGCGGCGGCGCATGGTGACGCCCGGCCCGCCCATCTCCTCTTCCTCCATGATCCCGGTGACGATGAGGCGCCCCCGGCCCGGTTCCGCGGGGGTGGCGCAGGCTTCCACTTCGATGAGCAGCCCTTGGTTGGGTCCGGCCACCGCCAGGCCGTTGACGCAGCCCACCTGGGGCTCGTCGGGCACCCGCCGGTCGGGCCGCGGCGCGTACTGGCCGCTGTTGACCACCCACTCGATGTCCTGGCGGGTGATGCGCTGCCGCCCTTCGGTCTGCACGACGCCCGCGGCGATCTGCACCATATTGACGGCTTCCCGGCCGTTGTGGGCGTAGCGCTTGAGCACTTCCAGGGCGTCCTCGTCCAGGGGAAAGTTGATCTTGGCCGCCGCGTTGGCCGCGATGACGCCGATCTCCTCAGGCGTCAGGGCGCGGAAAAAGATTTCCAGGCAGCGGGACCGGATGGCCGGCGGGATTTCGTGGGGCATGCGGGTGGTGGCGCCCACCAGGCGAAAGTCCGCCGGCAGCCCCTTTTGGAAGATCTCGTGGATGTGGGGCGGAATGTTGGTGTCCTCGGAGCTGTAATAGGCGCTTTCCAAGAAGACCCGCCGGTCCTCCAGCACCTTGAGGAGCTTGTTCATCTGAATGGGGTGCAGCTCGCCGATCTCGTCGATAAAGAGAATGCCGCCGTGGGCTTTGGTGACAGCCCCGGGCTTGGGCTGGGGGATGCCGGCCTGGCCCAAGGGGCCCGCCCCTTGATAGATGGGGTCGTGGACCGATCCCAGGAGGGGGTCCGCGATGCCCCGGTCGTCAAAGCGGGCCGTGGTGGCGTCCACTTCTACAAACTGCGCATCGGCTTTGAAGGGGGACAGCGGGTTGCGCTTGGCTTCCTCCAGCACCACCCGGGCCGCGGCGGTCTTGCCGATGCCCGGCGGGCCATAGATGATGACGTGCTGGGGATTGGGACCGCACAAGGCTGCCCGCAGCGCCTTGAGGCCCTCCTCCTGGCCGATGATGTCCGACAGCGACGCCGGCCGCGTCTTTTCCGCCAAAGGCTCCGTCAAGGAAATCTGCTTGAGCCGGTTGAGCTTCTCCAGTTCCTTGCGGGACTCCCGGTCCACCGCGGCCCGGCTGGTCTGCTGCGCCCGCAGCAGGTTGAAGAAGTACAGGCCGATGACGACCGCAAAAAAGAAGTTGACCATGCCAAACAGGCCCATCAGGTCCATCATCGGTGCGCGTCCCTCCCCCGCGGCCATGGCTAGTATGCCCGCCGCGGAAGGACGGCAATCAAAAAGAGCCGGAAACCCGGAGGTTGCCGGCTCTTTTTGGCAACTGGCCCGACGCCCGCCGCAGGGACGTGGAAAAGGCGCCCCGTCAGGCGGTTTCTTCCTTCTTCTTGGGCTTGCGCTCCACCCGCAACAGCCGCGGCGGCGCGCCCTCCAGTACGCAAGCCTCGTCGACGATGCACTTGTGGACGTCGTCCCGGGACGGGATCTCGTACATCACGTCCAAGAGCAGGCCCTCCACGATGGAGCGCAAGCCCCGGGCGCCCGTCTTGCGCTCCATGGCCTTGCGGGCGATGGCCCGCAACGCGTCCTCGGTGAATTCCAGCTCTACCCCGTCCATTTCAAAGAACTTCTGGAACTGCTTCACCAGGGCGTTGCGGGGCTCCACCAAGATGCGCACCAGGGCGTCTTCGTCCAGGGCATCCAAGGCGACCACCACCGGCAGGCGCCCGATGAACTCGGGGATGAGCCCGTACTTGAGCAGGTCTTCGGGCATGATCTGCCGCAGCAGCTCGCCGATGGGCTTCTCCTCCCGGGTCTTGACGTCGGCGCCGAACCCGATGCCCTTTTGCCCGATGCGGCGCTCGATGATCTTCTCCAGCCCGTCAAAGGCGCCGCCGCAGATAAAGAGGATGTTGCTGGTGTCGATCTGGATGAACTCCTGGTGCGGGTGCTTGCGGCCCCCTTGCGGCGGCACGCTGGCCACCGTGCCCTCCAGGATTTTCAGCAGCGCCTGCTGAACGCCTTCGCCCGACACGTCCCGGGTGATGGACGGGTTTTCGGACTTGCGGGCGATCTTGTCCACCTCGTCGATGTAGATGATGCCCCGCTCGGCCTTTTCCACATCGTAGTCGGCCGCCTGGATCAGCTTGAGCAGGATGTTTTCCACATCCTCGCCCACGTAGCCCGCTTCGGTCAATGACGTGGCGTCTGCGATGGCGAAGGGCACGTTAAGGATGCGGGCCAGGGTGTGGGCCAGAAGCGTCTTGCCGGAACCCGTGGGCCCCAAGAGCAGGATGTTGCTCTTCTGCAGCTCCACATCATCGGACCGCACCCCGGAATTGATGCGCTTGTAGTGGTTGTAGACGGCCACCGACAAGGCCTTCTTGGCGGCCTCCTGGCCCACCACGTACTGATCCAGGATCTCCTTGATCTCCTTGGGCCGGGGCACGTTGCCCAGTTCCACGTCGACGTCTTCGTGGAGCTCTTCCTCGATGATCTCGTTGCAGAGCTCAATGCACTCGTCGCAGATGTAGACCCCGGGTCCGGCGATCAGCTTCTTGACCTGTTCCTGGGCCTTGCCGCAGAAGGAACACTTCAGCTGGCCCTTCTCGTCGCCGAATTTGAACATCGTATCACCTCGTACCGTCGCCCGGCTTGGCTCGCTCCCGCAGCACGCCGTCGATGATGCCGTACTCCAGGGCCTCCTCCGACGACATGTAGAAGTTGCGATCCGTATCCCGCTCGATCCGCTCCAGGGGCTGCCCGGTGTGCTGGGCCAAGATCTGGTTGAGGGTGTTCTTGATGCGCAGGATTTCCCGCGCCTCGATCTCGATCTCGCTGGCCTGCCCCCGGGCTCCGCCCAGCGGCTGGTGGATCATGATGCGGGAGTACGGCAGGGCAAACCGCTTGCCCTTGGTTCCGGCCGACAGCAGCAACGCGGCCATGCTGGCCGCCATGCCCACGCAGATGGTGGACACGTCGGGCCGGATGTACTGCATCGTATCGTAAATGGCCAACCCCGAGTAGACGATGCCGCCCGGACTGTTGATATACAGGTGGATGTCCTTGTCCGGATCCTCCGATTCCAGGAACAGCAGCTGCGCGATGACGAGATTGGCCACGTGGTCATCGATGGGCCCGCCGATGAAGACGATCCGGTCCTTGAGCAGGCGCGAGTAGATGTCGTAGGCCCGCTCCCCCCGGTTGGTCTGCTCGACGACCATCGGCACCAGCACGCTCATGGACGACCTCCACCTTCCCTGGCCCCAATATATGCTTGGGGACACGGCCCACTGTACGGCGGCTGCGCCTTGCAGTGTTCCCCGGCCACCCGCCGTGTCCCTTGGTAAAATTTCGTGCTGCGGGGCTACTCCGGCCGGGGTGCCGTTTCCTGCTGCCCGCCGCCGGTATCGCCGGGGACCATCGCGTCACGGTCTCCCGGCGCTCCGCCCGCCGCGGCTTCCCGGGCAGGGACCGCCCCGCTGCCCACGTCCCCCGCGCCCTGGTCCGCGGCGCCTTCGCCTTCGTCCCCGCTGGCCTCGCCGGGCTCGAACTCGGTGACGGTCACCTGGGCGTGCTCCACCAAAAAGTCCATGGCCTTGGCCCGCCGGAGGCTGTTGCGGACGGCGAGGCGGTGATCCTCATCCCGAACCCGCTCTTCCCGCTCCTTGGGGTCCTGCACCCCGCGGAACAACTCCTGCAAGCGCTGGTCGATTTCCTCCTCGGTGGGCTCCAGCTGCTCGGCCTTGGCGATGGCCTCCAGCACCAGCTCCGCCTTGACCCTCTGCTCGGCGCTGGGGCGCATGCGCTCCTCCAGCTCCGCCTCGGTCTGTTCGCTCACCTCAAGGTAGCGTTCCAAAGTGAGGCCCCTCTGCCAGAGGCTGAACACGAACTCATCCCGCATGCGGGCCAGCTCCTGCTCCACCATAACCGGCGGCACGTCCACCTCGGCGCCCTTCACCGCCAGCTCCAACAGCGCGTCCCGCATGTCGGCTTCGGCGGCCCGTTCCGCCGCTTCCTCCAGCATGCGGCGCCGGTCCGCGCGCAAGTCGGCGATGGTTTCGAAATCGCCCACGTCCTTGGCGAACTCGTCGTCGGCTTCGGGCACCCGGCGCTGCTTGATCTCGTGGAGCTTCACCCGAAACCGGGCCGTCTTGCCGGCCAGATCGTCCCGGGCCTGGTCGGGAAAGGTCAGCTCGAACTCCTTCTCCTCGCCGGGCGCCATGCCCACCAGCTGCTCACTGAAGGCGGGGAGCACCCCTTCGCCGCCCACGTGGACGACTTCGCCTTTGCCCGCGCCGCCGCGAAAGGGCTGGCCGTCGATGAAGCCTTCAAAGTCTAAGATGGCGTAGTCTCCGGGCTCCAGCCGCTCCTTGTCCACATGGACCAGCTCGGCAAACTGTTCCCGCAAGCCGTCGATGAGCTCATCCACGTCCTTGTCGGTCACCTTGCGGATGCGCTTCTCCACGGCCAGACCCCGGTACTGGCCCAGCTTGACCTCGGGCTTGACGTCGACTTCCGCCTTGAACTTGAGCGGCTTGCCGGCGCCGTAGTCGATGATGTCGATCTTGGCTTGGGCCACCGGTTCGATGTTGGAGGAGCGCACCGCCTCGCGGTACGCCTGGGGGATCAGTTCATCCACGGCTTCCTGGTAAAGGGCGTCCTTGCCCACATGCATCTCCACAATGGGGCGCGGCGCCCTTCCCGGCCGGAAACCCGGGATGCGCAGGTGGCGGGCCAGGCGGCGGTACACGCTGTCCACGGTGCGCTCTACCCGCTCCGGATCCACCTCCACCTCCAGCACAACCCGGGCTGGGTGGCCCGGCAAGCGCTCCACACGGGTGTTCATGCGACGTCCTCCCTGGCAGTGACCTCACGGCGCGTATTCTATCCCAATGCAGGGGAAAGCTGGTGTTCCCGCTCCTGAAATTATCCCTTAGGCGGATCCCGCTGTCAACAAACAAAAGAAAAACAGGCGCGGAGCGTGCGCGCACGCCGCTGCCTGTCGCGCTGGTGCGAGAGGGGGGACTCGAACCCCCATGCCATAGGGCACCAGATCCTAAGTCTGGCGCGTCTGCCAGTTCCGCCACTCTCGCCGGCTGCCTCCAGTATAATCCGCCGGGGCCAGCCGATCAACCGGCGCCGCCAAAAACGAGCAGCCCCGCAAGGCCGCGGGGCTGGCGTGTGGTGTGCCCGGTGGGATTCGAACCCACAACCCAGGGATTAAAAGTCCCTTGCGCTACCGTTGCGCCACGGGCACGTGCATTATTGTACCGTAGCCTGGGGCATTCCGTCAAACCCGCGCGCGGTGCCCGCCGGACCGCCCGGGCGCCGCCTGCCGCCGGTAGGCCAGACCCGCCGCGACCAGGGCCGCCAGGACATTCCCAAAGGCACACCGGGCTTGCACCGCGCCCCGCACCACCATCCCCGGCCCGGCAAACACGGGCACCAGGTCGATACGGGCCCGCTGGACCAAGGTTCCTTGCCGGTGCAGCCACGCGAAACCCCACGCCAAAACCGCCCACGCGCCACCGCAGGTTCGAGCCGTGGCCGCGGCATCCCCCAATCCAAGCCGGACCCTGAGGCGCAGCTCGTCCACCCGCACCTGGGGCGCCAGCCACCGTCCCCCGGCCCGGGCCGCGGCCCACAGGGCCCGCCGGTCAAGGCCACCCCCAGCGGCCTGGTCTCCCCGGACACCGCCCCGCGGGGCGTCTCCCCCGCTGCCGCCGGGGCGCGGCCCTGCGCGCCCCGCACCAGCGCCCGCTACGGCCTGCAGCCCGGCCTGCACCAGCTCGGCCGCGGGCAGCCCTCGACGCACGGGAACCAGGTGCAGCGGCCGCAGCTCCACCGTAACCCACGCGCCTCCGGGCGCGGGCGTGAGCGCGGCCCACAACCGGCCCGCCCAACTCCACACATGCACTTCCAACTGGCCCGTCCCGGCATCCCAATGCCCCGACACGCGCAGCACCAGCGGCCACGCGTACGCAACGGCCAGGGCCGTCGCGGCCAGCGCCCACGCGACCCATGACAAGGGCGTTTCCCCCACTGCCAGCGTTGCCTGGCCCGTGGGTTCCTATGCGATCCGCGGGATCCTATGCAGCCCGCGGGGACCTGTCCGCCCGCGGGCGCGGCGACTTTTGGCCCAGACGCGGCAAGTCCCCGGAAGCCTCACGGCTCCGGGGACTTGCAGAACTGGTGGGGTGAGTGATGGGACTTGAACCCACGACCTCCAGGGCCACAACCTGGCGCTCTAACCGACTGAGCTACACCCACCACGCGCAGTGGTCACTGGCGCGCCCGGCAGGATTCGAACCCGCGACCCGCTGCTTAGAAGGCAGCTGCTCTATCCAGCTGAGCTACGGGCGCAATTATGGAGCGGGCGACGGGACTCCAACCCGCGACCCCCGGCTTGGAAGGCCGGTGCTCTAGGCGACTGAGCTACGCCCGCTCGGCATCGACCATTATACCGCACTGACGCGGCGGTGCGCAAGGGATTGGTCGGGGAGAGCGGATTTGAACCGCCGACCTCGTGCTCCCAAGGCACGCGCGCTGACCAAGCTGCGCCACTCCCCGACGCGCTTCCCATTATAACACACTCTCGCCGGCAGGCAATTGCCACAGGCGCACCAAGCGTGCCCGCGCCAAGGCCAAGGCCCGGGCACGGTGGCTGCGGCGGTTCTTTTCTTCCGGATCCAGTTCGGCAAAGGTGCGGCCCAACTCGGGCACAATGAACAGAGGATCGTATCCGAACCCGCCGTCGCCCCGGGGGCGGTCGGCGATGAGCCCTTCGCACACGCCCTCGTCCACCCACGTCTCCCCCGAGGGACTCGCGATGGCGATGGCGCAGCGAAACCGGGCCCGCCGCTCCTCAGGGGGCACGTCCTTCAGCAGCGCCAAGAGCAGCCGGTTGTTGTCCGCGTCGGTGGCGCCGGGACCGCCAAACCGGGCCGAAAACACCCCCGGCCGGCCGTCCAGGGCGTCCACTTCCAACCCCGAATCGTCGGCCATGGCCCACTCCCCGGTATGCCGCGCGGCGGCCAGGGCCTTAAGCCGGGCGTTGTCGGCAAAGGTCGCGCCGGTTTCCTCCACCTCGGGCGCGCCGGGAAAGGCGTCCAAGCCCATCACCCGGACGGGCAGGTCCGCCAGCAGCGCCCGGATCTCCGCCAGCTTGTTCCTGTTGCGGGTCGCGACCACCAGCTTACGCACGACGCCGCCCGCCCAGCCGCGCCAACAGTTCCGGCCCCAAGGCTTCCCGCTGCAGCTGCACCAGCTGCTGGATGCCCGCCGCGGCCAAGTCCAGCATGGTCAGCAAGGTCGCCCGCTCAAAGGGCGCCCCCTCCGCGGTGCCCTGCACCTCCACCAGCCGGCCCGTGCCGGTCATGACCACGTTCATGTCCACCTCGGCCCGCACGTCTTCATCGTAGCAAAGATCCAGCAGGCACTGCCCGTCCACCACGCCCACGCTCACGGCCGCGACAAAGCCGTTCACCGGCAGGGGCAGTCCAGGGTGATCGGAAAACAAATGCGCCAAACTTTCCACCAGCGCCACGTAGGCCCCAGTGATGGCCGCGGTGCGGGTGCCCCCGTCGGCCTGCAGCACGTCGCAGTCCAGGGTGATGGTGCGCTCGCCCAGGCGCGTCAGGTCCACCACCGAACGCAGGGCCCGCCCGATGAGGCGCTGGATCTCCAGGGTCCGGCCGCCCTGCCGGCCCTGGGCCGCTTCCCGGGGCGTGCGCTCCAGCGTCGCGCGCGGGAGCATCCCGTACTCGGCCGTCACCCATCCGGCGCCGCTGCCCCGGCGCCACGGCGGCACCCGGTCCTCCACCGTGGCGGTGCACAAGACCCGGGTGTCCCCCATTTCGATGAGGACCGCCCCTTCCGCGTACTTATTGACCTGGCGATGAATGGTGACCGGCCGCAGCTGATCCGGCCGGCGCCCGTCCCGCCGTTCCACCCGTTCCCCCTCCTTGTCAGTTGCCCCCGTCAGCGGGCCGCCCGCGGGAGGCCTGCCACGGAGCGGGCCAGCTCGGCGAAGCGCCGGCCCCGGGCTTCAAAGTTGGGAAACATGTCGTAGCTGGCACAAGCCGGCGACAGGAGCACGATTTCCCCCGGACGCGCGCGGGCCGCCGCCTCCTCCACCGCCCTCTCCAGCGAATCCACATGGACCAGCTCCGGCAAGGGCGCGCCGGTGCGCTGGGCGTAGGCCCGCACCGCCGCTTCGATCTTGGGAGCAGTGTGGCCCAAGAGGATCATCACCCGCACCCGGCCGGCGGCCGCCGCGGCCAGCTCGTCAAAGGGCAGCTGCTTGTCGTAGCCGCCCGCGATGAGCACCACGGGCCCGTCCATGGCCCGGATGCCCGCCGCCGCCCGGGCGGGGCTGGTGGCGATGGAGTCGTTGTAGTACCGGACGCCGTTGCCCTCAGCCACCAGCTCCAGGCGGTGGGGTACCCCCCGGAAACCGGTGGCCACGGCCCGCACCGCCGCCAAGTCGATGCCGCAGGCCACCGCGGTGGCCGCCGCGGCCAGCACGTTTTCCACGTTGTGGTCGCCCAAGAGCTGGATCTCCCGGCGCCGGCAAAGGACGACGGGTGCCGCCCTCCGGATGCCGCCCACCATCAGCTGATCCCCGTCCAGCCATGCGCCGGCGGGCACCGGCCGCTGCCGGCTAAACAACAGCGTCTGGCCGGGTGCTTGGCCGGCCAGGCGGGCCGTAACGGGGTCGTCCCCGTTCAGTACCGCGATTCCATCGGATCCTTGAAAGCGCACGATGCGCTCCTTGGCCGCCACGTAGGCGGCCATAGTGCCGTGGACGTCCAGATGGTTAGGGCTCACGTTGGTGAGCACGGCCACCGCCGGACTGCGGTCCAGCATCTCCAGCTGGAAACTGGACAGCTCCAGCACCACCCACGCGTCGGCGGGGATCTCCTCGACCACCTCCAAAAGGGGCTGGCCGATGTTGCCGCCCACATACACCGGATGCGGGCCCGCCTTGAGCATCTCACCGATGAGGGTGGTGGTGGTGGTCTTGCCGCTGCTGCCCGTGACGCCGATGATGCGCCCCCGGCACAGGGCAAAGACCAGGCCGATCTCGCTGAAAAAGGGGACGCCCCGCCGGCGCAGTTCCGCCAACACCGGCAGATCTTTGCGCATGCCGGGGGTGAGAAACACTGCGTCCCAGCTGCCCTGCAGATGCTCCAGGTAATCGGGGCCCAGGACAAGCCGGGCCCCCAGCGCCGCCATTTCGTCGTAGGCCGGGCCCAGCTCCGCGGCCGGCTTTTGATCGAAACCGACCAAATGCGCACCGTGCCGGGCCAAATACCGCATGACGGCCCGGTTGCTGACCCCAAGCCCCACCACGGCCACTCTCCGGCCGCGCCAATCCACCCCGTGCCACGCTCCCTTGCGGGCTTCGCCTATGTATATGCCCGCCTGCGGTTCCATTCGTATCGCGTAGTGTAACCGGCCTGGCGGGCCTCACCCGTGGCGCGGCAGGCGCCGCGGCTCAAGGGGCGGCGATGAACCGCGGATCGGGCAAGAGCGGGCGGGACAGATCCAAATGGCCCACGAGGCTGTCCATCGCCTCGCCTTCCAGGAGCAGCTGCACCGCGTCGATGCCGGGCAGTTGGGTGAGGGTGGCTACGATGGAGTACACCGTCAGGATCTCGCCCGTGCTCCCGCCGGGATGGCGGGTGCGCAGTTCCGCGCTGTAGTCCACGAAGGCGATCCCGTCGGCCACCACCACCGCCCGGGGCCGCGCGCCCCGGGGGATGGTGGGCCGCAGCCCGGGATCCTGCGGTCCCCGGCCCAGCTCTTCCAGCAGCCGCAAGGGATTCAACGCCGCGGCCGGCAAGGTCCGCGCCTCGGGCACCAGGTACTGGGCGTCCGCGTCGCTGAAATACAGCTGCACCGTGGCGCGGGGCGTCAGCACCGCGTCAAAGGCGGGTTGGCGATCCATGCCCCAGCGCGCCACGGCCACCAGGCCCAAAAGCAGCAACAACACGACGCCCCGGCGCCACAGCCCGGTCAACCTGCTCGCCCCCTAGCCTTCCCCGTACCCTGTATCCCCTGGCTACAACTCCGGCGTCTGGGCCACCGTCTCGGACACCGTCTCCAGGGCCGCCGCCGGCGCCACCAGCAGGACACCGGCCGGTAAATCCCCGTTCTCCAAGAAGTCAGCCGCCACCTGCTGGACCGCGCTGTCCCACTCGGCGAGGGTGCGGAGCCGGGGCTCGCTGCGCCCTTCGGCGAAGTAGCGCAGTACTCCCTGGGCGATGCCAAAGGCTGCCCGCCGCTGAAACTCCGGATCCGCCAGCAGCCGCTCCTCGGCGGGGTTGTCGATAAAGGCCACTTCCACCAGCACCGCGGGCATGTCCGTATGGACCAGCACGTGGAAGGCACGCTGGCGCAGGCCCCGATCCGGCAAGCCGATGGCCTGCAGCAGCTCCCGGTGCACGGCTTGGCCCAAGCGGAGGTCGGCCGACGCGCCCAGCTGCTCGTCGGGGCCCGGGTGATAAAAGGTACCCGTGCCCGAGGCGGTGCGGCCGGGTCCGATGGCGTCCGCGTGGATGCTCACGAAGGCGTCGGCCCCCAGGGCGTTGGCCATGCGGCTGCGGGTGGCCAGGTCCACAAACACGTCCCGGTCCCGGGTCAACACTACCCTGGCGCCTGCTTGTTCCAAAAAACGCGCCACCTGCAACGCAATGGCCAGATTGACGTCCTTTTCCTGGGTCCCGCCCGGGCCGATAGCTCCGGGATCCCGTCCGCCGTGGCCGGCATCCACCACCACCGTCCGCCCGCCCAGCTGCGAGGGGCGCACGCTGAGCACCGCCCGGGTCCGATCCTCGGAAAAGAGCAC
Organism: Limnochordales bacterium; assembly: GCA_035304545.1. Taxonomy (GTDB): domain Bacteria; phylum Bacillota; class Limnochordia; order Limnochordales; family ZCTH02-B6; genus ZCTH02-B6. The sequence continues at coordinate 252,618 of DATGPV010000054.1, forward strand.
CTGGTGTTCCGCGACTTGCCGGGTCTCCACCACCACGCGGCCCGTAGTGGGCGCGGCCTGTCCCGCCCGCACCGCGGTCACCACCTGGCTGCCCGGCGGGGACAGGGGGCCCAGGGATCGCTCCAGAAGCACGCCGGGCAAATCCAAGACGATGCGCTCGGGATCCCGCAGCCGCCGCACCTCCGCTTCCAAGGGGCCCCGGCCTTGCAAGAGGATGAGCTCCGCGTCATCGTCCCGCACAAAGCCGACCAAGTCCAGGCCGTTGGCGGCAACGCCCGGCCCCGGCACATCCAGGGCCACCGACCCATTGGGGTTAAGGATCAGAGTGATCCGACCGTCGGGACCCGGGTGCGCCTGTCCCGACAACCCGCCGGGGGGCCAGTCCACAGGCCCGTCCAGCTCCAGCACCGCCCGGACCACGTCCTGCTGGAACTGGCTCACCCGTACTGTGCGCACCCCGGAGGAATCCAGCTGCAGATCCCAGGGACCCGCCACCGTCACGTCCCACAGATCCACCACCAGCCGCCACGGCTCCCGCAGGGCGAAGGCCTGATAGGCCACGGGCCCCCCGCTCACTTCCGCGTGCAAGGCGATGCCCCCGCCCTCCAGAGGCGTGGCGCCCACCGCCCGCAGCTGGTGGTTGAGGCGGACGACGAAGCCCGGATGTTCCTCCGCGGGCGCCAGCGCGTAGCCGGTGGGGCCGGTCAAGTCCACCACCAGCCGCACGCCCTCCTCCTCGCCGCTTAGACGCAGCTGGTGCATGACGGGGCTGTCCACGGGCATAGCCCGCCAGCCGGTGGCCAGGGCCGCGCCCGGCAAGTCGATGACCAGCCGGTCGGGTCCGGGCAAGTACATGGCCCGCACCTCCACCGGCCCGTCGGTGATGGCCACCACCTCCGCGCGGCCATCCACCTCCCGCACCCGCACGTCCAATAGCGCTCCCGCCGCGGTCCCCGCGGGTTGGGGCAACCGCACGGCGCCTTGGGCCGGGAACGACGGCAGCGAGGGCGCGGGCGGCGCGGCCGGCGGCAGCGGCTCCGGTTTGGGCATCGGCTGCGGCGTCGACCCCGTCTCCGCCCCGGACAACAGCCGCAACAGTTCCACCAGTTCCGACCGGGTGCGGGGCCGTTGGGTGGGCCACCCTCCGCCCGCCGCGGGCACCGCCGGGATTGCGGGCGGGCTGTCTGTGCTGCCCGGTGGGGACCCGGACCCGGCCGCCGGCAGCGCCGGCCCAGGCGCCAGGGGCGATGGGTCCTGCGCCGGCGACGCCCACGTTTCCCCGGGCTCCCGGGATTCCCGGGGCGCGGCGGCCGCAACCTCCCACCGGGACGGTTCGGGCTCGGGCGGAAGCGACGACGACAGCGCCGCCGGCGGCCCCGCCGCTCCCGATGGCCCCGGCGGCACCAGGGACGACGGCGGCGGCGTTGCCCGACGGCCCGTAAGGCCCGCGCCCACGCCGGGGCGGGACCCGTCCCCCGCACCGTCGCCGCTGGGCCCGCCGGCGGCGGCCGGCCGGCGCTCCAGGGTCAGGACGCCGGCCAGCAAACTCCAGTCCACCCGCAGGCCCGCCAAGTCGGCCACCAGGTGAAGGGGCAAGTACAGCATGCCGTCGCGCACCGTGGGCGCGGCCTGCAGTTGGACGGTCCGGCCATCCAAGCGGGCCGACAGCTGCCCGGCCTCGAGGCGGGCGGTGCGGGGGCCTGCCCGCAACTGCACCACCGGCCACCCGGTGTCATCCACCTCGATCCCCAACTCCTCGGCGGCGACGGCCGCGGAGATGCCTAGGCCCGTGCCGATCAGCATCAAGGCGCCACTGGTGGAGATGGGGCGTCCGTCGACGACCAACTGGATCGCGGCTGATCCCGGCCAGGCCGCCAGCAGGACGGCCAGGCAACCCAGAAGCCACGGCGCACACCGGCGCCAGCCCCGCGCCATGAGATCCGCCTCCTGCTCTCCCATTCGGCACGGGCGTCGAAATTCCTCACCACAGTAACCCCGAAATTTCCATTGCAAGCGCTATTTTCCTGCTGCGGACACCAAGAGGCCCAAGACGCGCCACGGCCACCGCCTGATGTTCCCAGGCGGTGGCCGCTGTCTGCTGGTGGAGGCGCCGGCGAGTCGCACGCCGGGTCCGCAACGGCAGTGACAGGAGTTTCTACGGGCGTAGCCTGTGTTTGCCCTTCGCCCGCCGGCTTTCCCACAGGCAGGAATACCGGCAGGCTAGCCTTCTTAAGGTGTCCCCCTTCCCTGAAGGCGACGGTCAGGGGCAAGCCCGCAATGTATGACGCCGACGGCCGCCTTGCAGGCGGAGCGGCCGCGACGTGCGGCTGTTACTTACGCAGCAGCCGCGAGAGCAGGTTCGTTGTTGGCGTTTATTTGCCGTCCACCGTTTTTACGAGCTGGTGGGACCTCGGCCCGCTTATCTCCTGACCCCGCTCGCCACGTCGAGCCTACTCGCCCCCGTGGTGCGTGGCGTCTACCGCCGAACCTGCTCCTTGACCGCCCGCTGGGCCTGGCGCTGGGCCTCCCGGCGGGCGATGTCTTCCCGTTTGTCCCACTTCTTCTTGCCCCGGGCCAAGGCCAGCTCCACCTTGGCCCAGCCCCGGTCGCTGAAGTAGATCCGCAGCGGGATCAACGTCAGCCCCTGTTCCCGCGTCTTGCCCACCAGACGCCGGATTTCGTCCTTGTGCAGCATCAGCTTGCGCACCCGGGTCGGCTCGTGGTTAAACCGGTTGCCGTGGGTGTAGGGGCTGATGTGCATGTTGTACAGGTATACTTCGCCGTTTTCCACCCGGGCGAAGGCGTCGTTGAGGTTGACCCTGCCCGCCCGCACGGACTTGACTTCGGTACCTGTCAGCACGAGGCCAGCTTCCAGGGTCTCCAGGATGTGATACTCATGCCGGGCCTTCCGGTTGGTGGCCACGGTCTTTTCCTGCGCCACCCCTACCACCTCGTGCCATTGCCATTGTACAGCACCTCCCGAAGACGTGTCAACGAAAGGGGGCCGCGTGCGCCGCGGCCCCCATGGGTCGCTCCCCGGTCTCTACCCTGCGGCGTCCGCCGGCCTCAGGCCCGCCCGCCGCGCGGCCCGTCAGCCAAACAGGCCGCTGCCGAACCAGGGCGCGAAGACCAGCGAGACGATGGCCATCAGCTTGATCAAGATGTTGAGAGAAGGCCCGGCGGTGTCCTTGAAGGGGTCGCCCACGGTGTCGCCCACCACCGCGGCCGCGTGGGCTTCGCTGCCCTTGCCGCCGTACTGCCCGCTCTCGATGTACTTCTTCGCGTTGTCCCACGCGCCGCCCGCGTTGGCCATCATGATGGCCAGGAGCACACCGCTGATCAAGGACCCGGCCAACAGCCCGCCCAGGGCCAGCTTGCCCAAGACGAGGCCCACCACCACGGGCACCACCACGGCCATGAGCCCAGGCACGATCATCTCCCGCAAGGCCGCGCCGGTGCTGATGTCCACGGCCCGGGAGTAGTCGGGGCGCGCCTTGCCCTCCATGAGCCCCTTGATCTCCCGGAACTGGCGCCGCACTTCCTCGATCATCTGGAAGGCAGCCCGGCCCACCGCGTTCATGGCCATGGAGGCAAACAGGAAAGGCAGCATGCCGCCGATGAACAAGCCGATGATGACGGTGGGCTGCAGCATGTCAATGGCCGTAATGCCGGCGGCCTGGGAGTAGGCCGAGAACAGCGCCAAGGCCGTCAACGCCGCCGAGCCCACGGCAAACCCTTTGGCCACCGCGGCGGTGGTGTTGCCCACCGAGTCCAGGCTGTCGGTGACCTCCCGGACCTTGGGATCCAGGTGGGCCATCTCGGCGATGCCGCCCGCATTGTCAGCGATGGGCCCGTAGGCGTCCACGGACACCGTCATGCCCGTGGTGGCCAGCATGCCCACCGCGGACAGGGCAATGCCGTACAGGCCCAGACCCGGCAGGGCGGCCTCGGAAACGAAGTACGCCAAGCCGATGCCAATGACGATCATTAGAATAGGCAACGCCGTGCTCATCATGCCGACGCCCATGCCGGAGATGATGTTGGTCGCGGTCCCCGTCACCGAAGCTTCGGCGATGGCCTGGGTCGGCTTGTAGTCCGCAGAGGTGTAATACTCGGTTAACAGGCCGATCATGATGCCCACCACCAAGCCCGCGGCCACCGCCACGAAGACCGCGAAACCGCCCACGGGCAGGAAGGTGGTGGCGGCGAAGTAGATGCCGATCAGGCACAGGATGGCGGCGGAAAAGGTGCCGGTGCGCAGCGACTTGGCCGGATCGCCCCCGCCCCGCACAAAAAAGGTGGCGATGATGGAGGCCACGATCCCCACCGCCGCCACGATCATGGGCAGGACCACCACCGCCGGCGACGCCACCACACCGCTCGCGTACAGCGAAGCGCCTACCACCATGGCGGCGATGATGGAGCCCACGTAAGACTCAAACAGGTCGGCGCCCATCCCCGCGACGTCGCCCACGTTGTCACCCACATTGTCCGCGATGACCGCTGGGTTGCGGGGGTCGTCTTCGGGGATGCCGGCTTCCACCTTGCCCACCAGGTCGGCGCCCACGTCGGCCGCCTTGGTGTAGATGCCGCCCCCCACGCGGGCGAAGAGCGCGATGGAGCTGGCGCCCAGCGCGAAACCATTCACGATGCTGAAGCTGTGAGGATCCGAAGTGTCCGCAAACATAAGCACAACCAGCGACAGACCGGCCAGCCCCAGGCCCACCACGGACATGCCCATGATGGCGCCGCCCGAAAAGGCCACCTGCAGGGCCGAGTTCATGCCGCCGGTGCGGGCCGCGTTGGCGGTGCGCACGTTGGCTTGGGTGGCTGCCCGCATGCCGATGTAGCCGGCCAGCCCCGAGCAGAGGGCGCCCACCAAGAAGGCCAACGCGGTAGCCGGCTGCATGGAGCCCGGCTCGCGGCTCAACGTGCCTGCGAAGAAAATGACGGCGGCCAGGGCGATGACGAACACCACCAGCGTGCGGTATTCCCGGCGCAGGAAGGCCAGGGCCCCTTCCTGGATCGCTGCCGCGATCTCCCGCATGCGCTCGGTGCCCGCGTCCATGCCGCTGACGCGGCTGAACAGCCAAAAGGCCACCAGCAGCGCCAGCGCCCCGGCGCCCAGGCCCAAGTACGCGCCGGAAGCCGTCACATCCATTGGCGTCTCCTCCCCAAGCTCACACCCAGAAGCTGATCACGATGGAAAGCAGCATAAAGAGCACAGCCAAAACTGTGGTGGATTTCTCCAGAACCCGGTCGATGCCCCTCGCCTGATCGAAAAACATCTGTGCGCTGCCGCCGATGGCCCCCAGGCCCTCCCCTTTGCTGCGCTGCATGAGCACCACGGCAATGAGCGCGATGGCCACGAGCACCTGGAGGATCATCAGGAAGACGCCCAAGCCGCCACCTCCCCGCTGCAAGCTGTACACACAGCGTTCATTCTAGCACACGCCTGTTCGAATTTACAACCGCCAGCGCGGCGCGGCCGGGGTAGCGGGCCGCAGCCCCCAGCTCCTCCTCGATCCGGAGCAGCTGGTTGTACTTGGCCACCCGGTCGGAGCGGCTGGGCGCGCCGGTCTTGATCTGCCCGGCGTTGACCGCCACGGCCAGGTCGGCGATGGTGGTGTCCTCGGTTTCCCCGGAGCGGTGGGAGATGACGGCGGTGTATCCGGCCCGGTGGGCCATGCCGACGGCTTCCAGCGTTTCCGTCAGGGTGCCGATCTGGTTGACCTTGACCAGGATGGAGTTGGCCACGCCCTGCGCGATGCCCCGGGCCAGGCGCGCGGGATTGGTCACGAACAGATCATCGCCCACCAGCTGCACCCGGGCCCCCAATTCCCGGGTGATCTGGGCCCACCCCTCCCAGTCCTCTTCGCTCAAGGGATCTTCAATGGAAACCACGGGGTAGTTGTCCACCAGGTCTTTGTAGAAGGCGATCATGCCCGCGGTGTCCCGGACGACGCCCTCGCCCGGAAAGTGATAGCGCCCGTCCTGGAGCAGCTCCGTGGACGCCACGTCCAGGGCCAGTACCACGTCATCGCCCGGCCGGTAGCCGGCCCGCTCGATGGCTTCCATGATCGCGTCCAGGGCCGCCTTATTGGAGGGCAAATCGGGGGCAAAGCCGCCCTCGTCGCCCACCGCGGTGGAAAGCCCCTTGGCCTGCAGCACCGCCTTGAGATGGTGGAACACTTCCGTGCCCATCCGCAGCCCCTCGGCAAAGGAGCCGGCCCCCACGGGCATGATCATGAACTCCTGGATGTCCACGTTGTTGTCCGCGTGCTTGCCGCCGTTCAGGATGTTCATCATGGGCACGGGCAGATCCCGGGCGGCTGCGCCGCCCACGTAACGGTACAAGGGCAGCCCCAGGGACGCGGCCGCAGCCTTGGCCACCGCCAGCGACACGCCCAAGATGGCGTTGGCGCCCAGCTTCCCCTTATTGTCGGTGCCGTCCAGCTCCAGCATGAGCCGGTCGATTTCCACCTGCTCCAGGGCGTCCATGCCCACCAACTCGGGGGCAATCTTTTCCCGCACGTTGTCCACGGCCTGCAGGACGCCGCGGCCTAGATACCGTCCCTTGTCCCCGTCCCGCAGCTCCACCGCTTCAAAGGCGCCCGTCGACGCCCCCGACGGCACCGCGGCCCGGCCGACGGTGCCGTCCATCAAGTGCACTTCGACTTCCAGGGTGGGATTGCCGCGCGAGTCCAGGATCTCCCGGGCATTGACGGTTTCGATGACGGTCATGTCCCGTTCCCCTCCGCCTGCTGGATGATGTCCGCGAACCCGTACGGATCCAGGCTCGCGCCGCCCACCAAGGCCCCGTCGATCTCGGGCTGGGCGATAAAGGGCCCGACGTTGTCGGGCTTGACGCTGCCCCCATAAAGGATCCGCACCGCCGCGGCCGCCGTTGCGCCCGCCAGCTCCGCCACCGTTTCGCGCACCAGCGCGATGACGCGGTTGGCCTCTTGCGGCGTCGCGTGCTCCCCGGTGCCGATGGCCCAGACGGGTTCGTAGGCGATGACGATGCCGGCGGCGTCCCCGGCGGCCACGCCCGCTAGGGCGGCCCGCACCTGGCGCGTCACCACGGCTTCGGCCCGGCCGGCCCGGCGCTGGTCGATGGTTTCGCCCACGCAGACGATGGGCACCAGGCCCGCAGCCAAGGCCGCCTGCACCTTGCGGTGCACCTGCTCGTCGGTTTCGCCCATCTGCCGCCGCTCCGAATGGCCAACGATGACAAAGCGGCACCCCAAGTCAAGGAGCATGCCCGGGGCGATCTCGCCGGTAAAGGCGCCGGCCGCCTCCCAGTGCATGTTCTGCGCACCCAGGGCCACGGGGGTGCCCCGCAGCACGGGGCCCAGCGCGGCCAGCGCGGTGAAGGGGGGGCAAACCACCACCTGCACGCCGCGGGCAAGCGATGCGGCCTGGCCGTCTTCCGCCGGCCCCAGGGGCTCGCCGACGACCGTGACCCGGCGTTCCTTAAGCTGCTGCAAAAGCTGCTCTCCGTACTGGACGGCTTCCGCCGTCGTCTTATGCATCTTCCAGTTGGCCGCGATGAGCGGCGTCCGCATGCCGTTCCCTCCGTCCGTGGCGCCGGCGGCCCGCCGCCCCGTCAGGTGAGGCCGCGGGCCGCCGGCTCGGCACTACTCGCCGTCCCCGGCGGGCTTGTCCCACAAGGCTGCGACCCCTGGCAGCTCCTTGCCTTCCAGAAACTCCAGGGACGCGCCGCCGCCCGTGGAGATGTGGGTGATACGATGGGCCACGCCGGCCTGCTCCACGGCCGCCGCGGAATCGCCGCCGCCCACGATGGTGGTGGCATCGGTTTCCGCCAGGGCCCGGGCGATGGCCATGGTCCCTTGGGCAAAGGGTTCCCACTCAAAGACGCCCATGGGGCCGTTCCAGACGATGGTGCGGGCCCGGCGCACCGCGGCCGCGAACAGTTCCCGGGTGGCGGGGCCGATGTCCAGGCCTTGCCAGTCGGGCGGGATCTGGTCCACGGGGACCACCCGCCGCGCCGCGTCCGGGGCAAAGCGGTCGGCCACCACCACGTCTACGGGCAACAGCAGCTCCACGCCCCGGGCCTCGGCCTCCCGCAAAAGCTCCGCTGCGAAGGGAATGCGGTCTTCCTCCAAGAGCGAGCGGCCCACCTCCAGCCCCCGGGCCTTGAGGAAGGTATAGGCCATGCCGCCGCCGATGGCGATGGTGTCCACTTTGGTGAGCAGGTTTTGGATGACCCCGATCTTGTCGCTGACCTTGGCGCCGCCCAAAAGGGCCAAAAAGGGCCGCTCCGGATCGCTCAAGGCCCGCCCCATGATCTCGATCTCCCGCTGCATCAGCAGGCCGGCCGCCGCCGGCAAAAGGCGGGCCACCCCTTCGGTGGACGCGTGGGCCCGGTGCGCGGTGCCAAAGGCGTCATTGACGTACAGCTCCGCCACGGCCGCGAGGGCCCGGGCAAAGTCGGGGTCGTTCTTCTCTTCGCCCGGGTGAAAGCGCACGTTTTCCAAGAGCAGCACGTCGCCGTCCTGCAGCGCGGCGGCCAAGTCCTGCACCGCGGGTCCGATGCAGTCGTCGGCCTTGCGCACCTCGATGCCCAGCAGCTCGCCCAGCCGCCGGGCCACCGGATCCAGGCGCAGCTCCTCCACCACCTTGCCCTTGGGGCGGCCCAGGTGGCTGACGAGGATGACGCGCGCACCGGCTTGCCGCAAATACTCAATGGTGGGCAACGCGGCCCGGATGCGGCTGTCGTCGGTGATCTCGCCGTCCCGCAGCGGAACGTTGAAATCGACCCGCACCAGCACCCGCCGGCCGGCCACGTCTAGATCCTTGACCCCCAGCTTGCTGCGCATGGGCCTCATTCCCGCCCGTGCATGTACTTGATCAGGTCGACGCAGCGCAAGGCGTAGCCCCACTCGTTGTCGTACCAGGCGACGACCTTGGCCAAGTTGCCGTCCATAACCTTGGTCAGGGAGGCGTCCACGATGGACGAGCGGGGATCGCCGATAAAGTCGCTGGACACCAGCGGCTCGTCGGCCACGCCCAGGATGCCCTGCATGGGGCCCGCCGCGGCCCGCCGGAAGGCGTCGTTGATCTCCTCGGGCGTCGCGGGCTTGTCCAGTTCGGCCACCAAGTCCACCAGCGACACGTCGGGGGTGGGCACCCGCACCGCGAAGCCGTCCAGCTTGCCCTGCAGGTGGGGCAGCACTTTGCCCACGGCCCGGGCCGCCCCGGTGGTGGTGGGCACGATGTTCATGGCCGCCGCCCGGGCGCGGCGCCAGTCCTTGTGGATCAGGTCCAGGATGCGCTGGTCGTTGGTGTAGGAGTGGATGGTGGTCATCCAGCCCCGCCTGATGCCGAAGTTGTCATCCAGCACCTTGGCCACGGGCGCGAGGCAGTTGGTGGTGCAGGACGCGTTGGATACCACGTGATGCTTTTCGGGGTCGTACTGCTCGTGGTTGACCCCCATCACAATGGTGATGTCCTCCTCCTTGCCCGGCGCAGAGATGACCACCTTGCGGGCGCCCGCCTGCAGGTGCAGGGCAGCCTTGTCCCGGGCCGTAAAAAGCCCCGTGGACTCCACCACGTAGTCGACGCCCAAGTCCCGCCAGGGCAAGTTCGCGGGGTCCCGCTCCGCCAGCATCTTGATGCGCCGCTGGCCCACCACCATGGTGTCGCCCTCCGCCCGCACCTCCACCGGCAGCCGCCCGTGGACCGAGTCGTACTTCAGCAGATGGGCCAAGGTCGCCGCGTCGGCCAAGTCGTTGATGGCCACAAACTCCACTTCCGGGTCGTTGAGCGCGCCCCGGAGCACCAGGCGACCGATCCGCCCAAATCCGTTGATCGCCACACGTACCGCCATTATTTCCTCTCCCTTCTTGCCTTTTCCCCTGCGGATACGTCCTTTCCCCAACCGGGCTTATTTTCCACCGGTTGCCGTCGAATTCCTCCGCAGCTGCTGCGCCAGCGCGGCCAGGCGCCGGAAGCGATGATTGACCGCGGACTTGCTGAGGGGCGGCTGGGCCAGCTGCCCCAGGTCCGCCAGGCTCGCGTCGGGGTGCGCGAGCCTGAGCCGGGCCACCTCCGCCAAGGAGGGCGGCAACTGGCCTAGGCCCACGGTTTCGTCGATGAAGCGGATGTCTTCCAGCTGGCGCACCGCCGCCGCGACCGTCTTCTCGACGTTGGCCGCCTCGGCGTTCACCAGGCGGTTGATCCGGTTGCGCATCTCCTTAAGTACCCGGAAATCTTCCAGGGCCAACAAAGAGCCGTGGGCCCCGCTCAGGCGCAGCACTTCCGCAATGGAATCGGCGTCCTTGAGGTAAACCACTGGCTTGTCCTTGCGGTAGATGAGCCCCGCCCGTACGCCGTAATGGGCCAGCACTTGGCGCAGGTGGTCGGCCTGCGGCGCCGTGTCCAGGACCACTTCCAAGTGGTAGCCGGCCTCGGGATCCGCGAAGGACCCGCGGCTGAGCAGCATGGCCCGCACGTAGGCCCGCCGGCAGCAGTCCCGGGTGGGCGGCGCCGCGTCCCTGGCCCGGGGAAAGCCGGGAAATCCGGCCTCGGCCGGCGCCGGCGGCAGCGCGACAAAGTAGCGGCTGCGGCGGCCCCGGGCCTCCCGGGACACCCGGGGGGCGGCTCCCCACGCCTGTTTGGCCAAGGTAAACAGCTTGCGGGCCACCGCAGCGTTGGCCGCCGGCACCACCAGCCCGTCCCCCGCGGGGCGCCCGTCCAGCGCCACCAGGGCCGCCAGCTCCGCCCGCTGGCAGCAGCGGCGGCGGGGCATGACCCGGGCCAGCTCGTCCCGCAAGCCTGCGGCAAAGCTCAATGTCTTCCCTCAACCTCCATGGCGGCGGGCCCACGCCGGCCAAAGGCGGGCCATCCACGCCTTGCGGGTCTGGCCGTGGGCGGCCCGGTGGGCTTCCCACAAGTCCCGCAACGCGAGGGCCAGCTTTTCCGAATCGTGGCGCGCCAAGTCCGTGGCGCTGATGAGAGGCCGGGAGATGGGCACCAAGCCCAAGGCCCGGATGGCCGGCAAATCAGCCACCACCGGATACGCCCCCTGCTGCCGGTACTTCTCCGCCAGCCCCGGCGGCACCCGGCCGCTGTTGAGGAGCACGTAGTCCACGATCCCCGGGCCCGCGTGGTCCAAGAGCGCCCGCACGTGGTCCGACGCGGCGTAGCCGTCGGTTTCCCCGGGCTGGGTCATGACGTTGCACACGTAGACCCGCATAGCCTCGGAGCGGCGGATGGCGTCGGCGATGCCCGGCACCAGCAGGTTAGGCAGGATGCTGGTGTACAGGCTGCCAGGCCCCAGCACGATGACGTCCGCCTCGCGGATGGCCCGCACCGCTTCCGCGAGGGGCTGCACGTCCGGGGGCTCCAAGGCCACCCGCCGGATGCGCTTGCCCGCCCGGGGCAGCTGGCTTTCGCCCCGGGTGCGGCTCCCGTCGGCATATTCCGCCGCCAAGACCACCGGCTGCAAGGTGGCCGGCAGCACCTGGCCCCGGACCGCCAGGACTTTGCTGGACTCCCGCACGGCCTGCTCAAAGTCGCCGGTGATCTCGGTCATCGCAGCGATAAACAGGTTGCCGAAGCTGTGGCCCTTCAGCCCCTCGCCCACCTGAAACCGGTACTGGAACAGCCGCTCCATCAGCGATTCGGTGTCCGCCAAGGCCACCAGGGTGTTGCGCACGTCGCCCGGCGGGGGCATCCCCAACTCCACCCGCAGGCGGCCCGAGCTGCCGCCGTCGTCGGCCACGGTGACGATGGCCGTGATGTTGCTGGTGAAACCCTTCACGCCCCGCAGGAGGGTGCTCAGGCCGGTGCCGCCGCCGATGGCCACCACCCGGGGGCCCCGCTTCAAGTAGTGGCGCCGGTACACCAGGTTGGCCAGGCTGTCGATGTGCCCGGGCAGCACCACGTCCAGCAAGGAGCGGATGGTCTGGCGCAGCCCCACCACGATGCAGGCCGCGCCGCTCGCGATGACCGCCAGCGCCGCGGCGGGCACCGCCAAGGGCGTCAAGGAACCCGCCAGTCGCCCCACCCCGCGGGCCAAACCCCGCTCTACCGCGCCCAGCAGGTCCACGTCCACGATGAGGGTAAACCCGGCGCTGACCAAAAGGACGCCCGCGGCCATGACCAACAGCCACCGCTTGACGCCCATGCCGGGGTAGAGCCATTTCCACAGGTCCACCCGCGTCACCCCAGACCGCTCAGTCGTCCAGGTCCCGGTGCTGCACAGCCACCCGGAAGCCGCGGCTCCGCAGGAAGTCGGCCACCTTGCGGGCCACCGCCACCGACCGGTGCCGCCCGCCCGTGCATCCGATCCCGATCAGCAAATGGCTCTTGGTCTCGCGGGTGTATTGGGGGATCAGAAAGTCCAGCATATCGTACAGCTTTTCCAGGAACCGCTGGGTGACGGGCCACTTGAACACGTATTCTTCGACGGCAGGATCTTCCCCTGTGGCAGGAGCCAGATCCTCCACCCAATAGGGGTTGGGCAGGAAGCGCACGTCAAAGACCAGATCCGCGTCGATAGGCACGCCGTGTTTGAAACCGAAGGACATGACCGTTACGGGCACGCCCTCGGCCTGCCCCGGCGCAAACAGGTGGGTGATGGTTTCCTTGAGCTCCCGGGGAGTCATGTTGGTGGTGTCGAGGATGTGGTGCGCGCGGCCCCGCAGCTCCTGCAGACGGCGCCGCTCTTCCCGGATGCCCTCCAGCACCCCGCCTTCGGGCGCCAGGGGATGGCGGCGGCGGGTGGCCTTGAAGCGGCGGACCAGGGCCTCTTCGGAGGCTTCCAGGAACACGATGGTGTACTGCAGGCCCAGGGCTTCCAGCTCTCCCAAGGCGTCAAAGAGATGCTCGAAAAACTGGCCGCCCCGGATGTCGATGACCAGCGCGACGTGGTCCACCTGGCCGCCGGATTTGGCGCACAGCTCCGCAAACTTGGGGATGAGGGCCGGCGGAAGGTTGTCCACGCAAAAATAGCCCAGGTCCTCAAAGGACCGCATGGCCTCGCTTTTGCCCGCGCCGGACAAGCCGGTGATGATGACGAACTTGACCGCCTCCACCGTGCTCCCCCCTCCCGGCCTCAATTCTACGCCGAAGAGGCATGCAGGGCAAACGCGGCCGCTTCATCCACGATGAGGGTGGCGTCGGGATGGCGCTGCAAGATGGAGGCGGGCACGGCCTCGGTCACGGGCCCTTGGACGGCCCGGGCCACGGCGGCAGCCTTGGCCCGCCCCGAGGCCAAGAGCAGCACCCGGCGGGCGGCCATAATGGTCTGGATGCCCATGGTGATGGCGTACTCGGGCACATCGGCCAAGTCTTTGAAGCCGTAGCCGCGGTAGTTGGCCAGCCGCGTCTCTTGGGCCAGGCGCACCAGGTGGGTGACGGAATCAAAGGCGGTGCCGGGCTCGTTGAACCCGATGTGGCCGTTGTGGCCGATGCCCAACACCGCGAGGTCCAGGCCCCCCACGGCCCGGATCTGGTCTTCGTAGGCCTGGCAAGCGGCGGCCGGGTCCTGGCCCACATCGGGCCAGTGGGCGTTTTCGGGGGCCACATTGACGTGCTGCAGGAGGTGGGTCCGCAAGTAGTAGGCAAAGCTCATGGGATGGTCCGGCGGCAGCCCCCAATACTCGTCGATATTAAAGGTGACCACGCCGGCGAAATCCAGCTCGCCCGCCTGGTGCATGCGCACCAGCTCCCAGTACATCCCCTTGGGAGTATTGCCCGTGGGCAGCCCCAGCACCGTGCGGGACCGGGACCGGATTTCGCCTGCCACCAGTGCTGCGGCGTGCAGGCTCATCTGTTCATAGTCGGGCACGATGATCACATTCATGCTGGAAATACGACCTCTCCCGCCACCAGAGTCATCTTTACGCCCAAATCGTTGTCCAGAATCACCACATCCGCGGCGCAGCCCGGCGCCAAGCGGCCGAAGCGCCCTGAAAGCCCCAGGGCCTCCGCGGGCGTCAGGGAGGCCATGCGCACCGCCTCCACCAGCGGCACCCCCACCCGGCGCACCATCACCCGCACCGCCTGGGCCATGGTGAGCACGCTGCCGGCCAGGGCCGCGGGATCGTCCCGCAGGCGCACTTGGCCGTCCCCCACCACCACCGGCACATCGCCCAGGGTGTACTCCCCCGGCGGGCAGCCCACGGCCCGCATCGCGTCGGTCACCAACTGAATGCCGGCCGCGCCCTTGCACCGGTACAACAGGCGCATGGCTCCCGGGTGCACGTGGACGCCGTCGGCGATGAGCTCTGCCCGGACGCGGCCGTCCACCAGTACCGCCCCCAGGCACCCCGGCGCCCGGTGGTGCAAGCCTTCCATCGCATTGAAGGCGTGGGTGGCGGCGCGCGCCCCCGCCGCGATGGCGGCCACGGCCTGCTCGTAGCTGGCGGCAGTGTGGCCTAGGGAAACCACCACCCCCCGCTGGACGAGCCAGCGGATGGCGGCGTCGGCCCCGGGCAGCTCCGGCGCCAGGGTCACGATGCGCAAGGCGGGCCCCAGGACCCCGTACAGCTCCGCCAGCTCCGCCGCATCCGGCGGCCGCAAGTGCACCGCGGGGTGGGCGCCCCGGCGGGCCGGATTCAAATAGGGCCCTTCCAGGTGCAGGCCCAACAGCCGCGCCCCGCCCCACCGCGCCCCCACCAGCGGCCGCACCGCGCGGGCCACCGCCAGCAGGTGCTCGTGGGGCGCGCTCATGGTGGTGGCCACAAATCCCGTGGTGCCGTGGGCCGCGTGGGCCCGGGCCATGCGCTCCAGGGCCTCCGGGGCGGCATCCATGACGTCCCCGCCGCCGCCGCCGTGCACGTGGCCGTCGATAAAACCGGGGCAAATGTAGCCGCCGCCGGCATCCAGTTCCGCGGCCCCGGCGGCCGCCCCAGCGGGCACCCCGGCAACCGGCCCGGCGTAGACGATCTGGTCCCCTTCGATGATCACGATCCCATCCTCAATAAGCTGATCCGCGGTCACCAGGCGCCCGTTGCCAATGAGCCGGCGCCGCCCCGCGCCCTTGCGGCCGCCTAGCCACGGCGCCCTCATGGTCCCGCCTCCAGCTGGAGCACGTGGAGGCGGCTGGGATAGCCCACCACCACCAACTGCCGGCTGCCGTCGCCAAAGAAATCTCCCGCTGCCGCCGATCCGACCGCCCACCCCAAGCCGCGGCTGGTCTCGGCCAGGAGCTCAAAGCCGCTGCCCCAACGGTAGACGGCACCCCGGCCCCGGTCGTCGGCCACTGCCAGCAGGTGGCCCGTCCCTGCCGGCACCGTCGCCGCCGCGAACACCGGTGCGGGCCGCAAAGGCTCCGCGTCCAGCAGGACATACCTCCCCTGCCGCCAGCCCCAGACTTGCACCTGGCCGGGCTTGGTGCCGGCCCCGATCTCCACCACCAACTCCCAGGCACCGTCGCCGTTGAGGTCGCCGCCGGTGATGGCCCGCACCCGGCCCATGGTGGGCGTCTCCCACAGCAGGCGAAAGCGGCCGTTGCGCCAGCCCAAAAGTTCCACGCCCTTTTGGGGGAGATCGTCGGCGATGGCGTGCTGGCGGCTGACGGCAATCAGGTCGTGGGGATGGTCGGGATGACGCACCACCCCGATCTCCTCCGGCGCTCCCCACCCCGCCTCCTCGTGGATGAGCTGCATCTGCCCGTCCCGCCAGGCGAACAAGCGCAGGCGGGTACGGGTGAGGACTGCGATCTGATCCGTACCCGCCCCGGTGAAATCGCCCACCGCCATGGCCAGGTGGCTGACGGGCTCCCACAAGTTGGGGCTCTGCCAAAGGACGTCGAATTGCCGGCCGTTCCAGCGCAGCAGGAAGACGTAATTTTCCTGGGTCTCGTAGTTCCGCCCCGACAGCACCAGCTGGCTTTTGCCCTCGCCGGTGACGTCGCCGGCGGCAGCCGCCAGGAGCACTTGCATGAGAAACCCGTCTTGCCGGTAGACTTCGGGCAGGTCGCGGGCCGCCCCTGCCGCGCGGGCCAGGGGCACCGCCCCCAGGGCGAGGAGCACGAAGAGGGCCGCGGCCCATGTCCGGTGCCGATGGTGTGGCATGGCGGCGGATCACCCCGTCCGCATTTCGGGGTGCCCGCGCCAGTTTCCTGTCGGCGCCCGGACGGCGGCTGCAAAAGGTCACGCCTTCAAATGCCAGGCCTGGGCCCACACCTCCCGGTCCCGCAGCTGGGCGTGGCGCTCCACATAGTCCAGCACCGCCCAGACGAAGGTCGCGTGGGACCAGGTCAGGGGTGCCACCGACAGGGGCTGGCCGGTTTCCGGATGGTACTGCTCGGCCAGAACGCCGCTGGGCATGGCCCGGGCCACCACCCATGCCAACAGCTCCGCGGCCCGGCGCAGGTCGTCGCGGCCGCGGGCGGTGGCGATATACCACTGGGCCACCCACAAGGTGCAAATGACCCACGGGTTGCCCGGGATGCGGTGAAAGTCGTCGCTGCGGGAGAAGTAGTAGTCCCGGAAGTAGCGGGCGACGCCGCCCACGGGCGTCTGCACCCACAGCGCCTCCCGCACCTTCTCCATGGTATTGACCACCCGGGGGTCGTCGGGGGAAAAGGCGTCCAGCAGAAAGAGGCCCGCCACGCTGCTCTCCGGGGTCGGGTCGGGCGCCAGCGTACCGTCGCTCCGCACGAGCAGCCCCCGCAAAAACCGGCCCTCCCCGGGGGAGTACAGGTGCCGCTCCACCGCGGCCCGCACTTCTTCGGCCGCGCGGCGGTAGCGCTCCACCCGATCGGTTTCCCCCCACAGGCGCGCGAAGCGGGCCGCGGCCAACAGGCCGGCGCAGACCGCGGCGGCGGTAAAGGTGAACACGCCGCGCCGCTCCTCCCACAGGTCGTAGCTGTCCAGAGGCAGTCCCGTAGACCCGTCGCGATAGGCCGCCAGGAAGTCCGCGGCCGGCTTGATCAGGGGATCGTACAGGGATTCGATGAACTCCAGATCCCGCTCCCGGTCAAAAAACTTGCCCAAGGCCCAGAGCACCAGCGCGGTCTCATCCTCCTGAATGGGCAGCTGTACTTGGCCGTTGACGATCCACGGGTGCCAGCTGGAGCCCACCGAACGGTCGGGGTTGTACTTGTGCCAGAAAAAGCCGCCCGGCGCCAGCACTTGGGCGCAGAAGCGGTAAAAGGACCGGGTCAGCTCCGGGTAGCCCGCCCGGTCCAGGGCATGGGCCACCAGCGCCCCGTCCCGGGGCCACATGTAACTGTAGTGGTCCCGGTTGAACTGCAGGATGTCCGAATCGTTGGCGGCCAGGATCGCGCCGCCGTGGTCCATTTGGGTGCGGACGATGAGGAGGCTCCGCTTGAACAGGCGCACGGCCTCAGGAGGCAAGTCGGCCCAGTCCCGTTCCCGTTTGTTGACCCAGGCGCGCCAGTAGGCCCGGGTTTCTTCGAGGAGTCCGGGCAGCCCCCGCTCCCGCACTTCCCCGTGGAGACGGCGCACCTCCGCGAAGCTGCGCCCCACCGCGATCCAGTGGTGGAGGGTCTCCTGCCCGCCCCCCGGCAGCAGCAGCCGGAAGCTGATGACCGAATCCACCGACCCTTGCGCGATGGGGTTCCCTTCCAGATGGCCGTCCTCCGCGTCCCGCCACGTGCCTTCGGCGCCGGCAAAGCGCTTGGTGCCCGTCGCGTACTGGAAGACGCCCTGGCGGTCCAAGGGCGCGTTGGGGACCAGGCCGGTGATGAGAAAGCACTTGTCCCGCTTGTAGTGGAGGACGCCGTCCACGCTGGGGTCATAGAGGGCCGTGTCGCCGATGTCGGTCTGGTCCACGCACAGGTCGTAGGGAAAAAAGAGCCGCACTTCCCGGGCGCCGGGCACCAAGTTGTGCACCTGCACCCTCTTGAGGTACACGTCCCGGCGCACGTGGACCGCGTCCTGGGCCACCAGGCGCAGGCCCATCTCCTCGTGGGTCAGCGTGGCGCGGGTGACCAGGGTGTCCTCCTCGTACTCCAGCACGCACCGCCAACCCCCGTCGCCCACCCAGCTGAACCGGCCGTCCACCCACACGCCCAGGGGGTTTTTGTGGCCGCACAGCTGGTTGAGCATCCCCACGTGGGGGTAGTAAAGGTCCCGCATGGCGTAGCCGCCGTCAAAGGTGATGAGAAGCCGCCCGTTGCCCACTACCAAAGGCCGCGGCATGGGCATCCCTCCGCGCACGAGGTGCAGGGTCCATGCCGTCATAGATTCCGCCGCCGGGACACATCCTACTCACGGTCAAGGGGGGCCGCGCGCCGTTGGAGTCCGCACCGCAGGAAACCGACGCCATACCGCACTACGAAGTCCCGCCGGGCTACGGCGTCGACCGCCTGGTCCTCCTGGTCCGGGATCCCCAGTGCGTTTTCGCCTTTTGGGAAGTGACGGACCACGGCTGGGCCGCCGCGGCCCGCCGGCTGCCCTCGACGGGGGAAACGCCCCGCCTCACGCTGCGGGTGCACGATCTCACCTCACCCGCGGCGGCCCCGGGCGGGGAGGCGACGGGCTGGGGGCCGGGCGCTTGGGTGGACCTGGTCGTCGCGGGCGCCGACCGCTGGTACCTCCACCTGCCGCAGCCAGGCCGCACCGTGGCCGCGGAGATCGGCGCGGGCACGGCCACGGCCTTTGTGCCCATCGCCCGCTCCCCCGCGGTGACCACGCCGCCGGGCACCGTGGCGGAATGGGCGGAGGGCGACTGGATCACCGCGGCCGTGGCCTGCCAGTTCCTCGCGCGCGGGCCGGGCGCCACGAGTCCCGGCCGCTGGAGCCCGCAGGCACCGCCCGGGGTTTGAGCGGTGCCCGCGCGCCCCGCTCCGGCCCGCGCCCCTGCCCTCCGGCTTTCACCAGCGCTCTAGCAATCTAGCAAGGAGGCGAGCCCGTGACCCAGCCCCAGGGATACTTGGCCTTGGTGCTCCACGCGCACTTGCCCTACGTGCGCCACCCGGAGCATGTGACCTTCCTCGAAGAGGACTGGCTGTTCGAAGCCGTCGTCGAATGCTACCTGCCGCTGCTGGACGTGATGGCCGGCTGGGAGCGGGATGGCGTTCCCTGGAAGCTGGCCATGTCGGTGACGCCCACTCTCCTGGCCATGCTGGGGGACGACCTGCTCCAAGCCCGCTGCCTCCGCCACCTGGACGGGCTCATCGCCCTGGCCGAGCACGAGCTGCGCCGCACGGAACGGGAGCCCGCCTTTCACCGGCTGGCCCGCATGTACCACCAGCGGTTTCTGCGGGCCCGCCACCTCCTGGTGGAAGAGTACCGCATGGACCTGGTCGGCGCGCTGCGCCGGTTTCAAGAAACGGGCCGCCTGGAGCTCCTCGCGTCGGCCGCGACCCACGGTTACCTGCCCTTGATGCACCCCAACCGGACCGCGGTGCGCGCCCAAGTGGCCGTCGGCGTGGAGGCGTACCGACGGGCCTTCGACCGGGATCCCTCCGGTTTCTGGCTGCCCGAATGCGGCTACAGCCCGCCCGACGATGAAGTGCTGGCGGCGTGCGGCATCCGCTGGTTCGTGGCGGAAACCCACGGCCTGCTGCACGCCCGGCCCCGGCCCCGCTGGGGCGTCTACGCTCCCATCTACTGCCCGGCGTCCGGAGTGGCGGCCTTTGGCCGCGATGTGGAGTCGTCCAAGCAGGTGTGGAGCGCGACGGAAGGCTATCCGGGGGACTACGACTACCGAGATTTCTACCGGGACATCGGCTGGGATCTAGACTACGAGTACGTGCGCCCGTGGCTAAAGGGAGACGCCCGCAGCCACACCGGGATCAAGTACTACCGGATCACCGGCCCCACGGACGCCAAGGAGCCCTACGACCCCGACGCGGCCCGGGAGAAGGCGGCCATCCACGCGGGCAACTTCATGTTCAACCGGCAGCGCCAGGTGGAGCACTTGCGGGCCCACATGGACCGGCCGCCCATCGTCGTCGCGCCCTACGATGCGGAGCTCTTTGGCCACTGGTGGTTTGAGGGGCCCCAATGGCTGGATTTCCTGGTGCGCAAGATCGCCTACGACCAGGACACCGTAGCCCTCATCACGCCGTCCGAATACTTGGACCGTTTTCCCCGCAACCAGGCCGCCCAGCCCTCCATGTCCAGCTGGGGCGACAAGGGCTACAGCGAAGTGTGGCTGGAAGGCAGCAACGACTGGATCTATCCCCACCTGCACATGGCCGCGGACCGCATGGTGGCGCTGGCGGACCGGTTTCCCGCGCCCGACCCCCTTACCCGGCGGGCCCTTAACCAAGCGGCCCGGGAGCTTTTGCTCGCGCAAAGCAGCGACTGGGCCTTCATCATGCGGACGGGCACCCACGTGGCCTACGCCCAGCGGCGCACCAAAGATCACCTGGGGCGGTTTCTGCACTTGTACGATCAGCTGATGCGGGGCCAGGTGGACGAGGCGTGGCTCGCGGCGGTAGAAGCCCGGGACAACGTGTTCCCGTGGCTCGACTACCGGGTCTACCGCAGCCGCGGGGAGACCTACGCGAACGGCCCCTGGGCGCGGGCCGCCGCGACCGCGGGGACGGGGTCGCCCGCGCCGTTGTAACGAGGGTCGCCGGAGCGGTGGGCCGCCTGGCGGGTGTCGGCGTAGCGGCTGGGGATCCGGGGAGCTGCCAGGCCCGCCAGCGCGGTCCACAGCTGCGCCTCCTCGGCCCGGCGCCGGGCCACGGCCGCGTCCCAAGGGGCGGACGCCCACTCGACCAAGACCTCTTCGTAGACGGCCCCGGTGCGCTCCGCCACCGGCCCCCACCCGTAGCGGTCCCGCACGTGCCGCAGCGCCGTGCGCGCCAGCCGGGCGGCCAGTCCCGGCGAAAGCAGCAGCAGGGCCACGTGGTGGGCCAAGGACTCGGCGCTGCCCGGCAAGGCCAAGAGCCCGTTGTCGCCGTGGCGGACGATTTCCTGGAAACCGCCGGTGGCCGTGGCCACCACGGGCGTGCCCGCGGCCATAGCTTCCAGGGCCACGATGCCAAAGGGCTCATACAAGCTGGGAAACACCGCCACCTGGGCGGCCCTCAGAAACCGGTCCCGCTCCCCGTCGTTGGCGTAGCCGTAGAAGGTCACCCGGTCGGCGATGCCCAGCCGCCGGGCTTGGGCTTCCAGGTCCGGCCGGGCCGGGCCCTCCCCGGCGATGACGAAGCGGGTGGGCGGGTGTCGCTCCAGAATCAACGGCACGGCGTCCAGGAGCACCTGCACGCCCTTTTCGTGGACGAGCCGGCCCAAGAAAAACACCAAGGCCTCCTGGGGCTGGGCAAAGCGGGCCCGGAAAGCCGCCTCGGCTTGGGGGTCCTGGGGCGGGTCCGGCAGCGTGACGCCGTTGGGCACGACCCGCACCTTGTCCGCGGGCAAGTGAAACACCCGGCGCACCTCGTCTTCCATGAAGCGGCTGCAGCAGATGACCCGCCACGCCTCGTAGGTGAGCCACCACTCCACGCTGCCGATGTGGCGCTGCAAGTCGTTGTGCAAGCCGTTGTTGCGCCCGTGCTCGGTGGCGTGGATGGTGGCCACCAGGGGCACCGCCAGGCCGTGCTTTAAGGCCTTGCCCGCGTAGGCGGCCAGCCAGTCGTGGGCGTGGACCAGGTCAAACCGGCGCCCACAGGCGAACAAGTGCAAGGCCCGCTCCACCATTTCCAAGTTGAGGCGCATCACCCAGCCGGGGAAATCCATGGGCGGCGGCCCCGGCACCGGCAGGCGGTGCACTTCCACGCCGTGGTCCCATTCCCGGTCGGGCGCGCCGGGAGCCTCCTGGGTCAGCACCGTCACCCGGTGCCCCCGGGCGGCCAAGGCCCGGCTCAGGTAGGCCACATGGCGGGCGAGGCCGCCCACAACCCGGGGCGGGTACTCCCACGACAGCATCAGGATGTGCCGCGTCACGGGCCTTCCTCCTCCGGCGCGGACGGGCTTGGGGCCGGCCCGGAGCCGGGCGTCCGGCCGCCGAACAGCCGCACCACGTCCATCCGCTGGATGATGCCCACCAGCCGGCCGCCGTCCACCACCGGCACTTGGCCCACGCCGGGCTGGCCCAACAGGCCGATGACCTGATCCAAGGGCGCGTCTTGGGCTACAGTGGGCAAGGACCGGGTCATGATGTCCGCGGCCCGCAGGCCGGCGATTTCCCGCAGCAGCTCCTGGTGCAGGCGCCGGGGCGCCAGGTACAGATCCACATCCAGGAACCGTACGCGGTTGGGCATCAGCAGGCGCAGGAACGCGTCCGGGGTGATGAGGCCCAACAGCTGGCCTTCCCCGTCAACGACGGGCACGCCCTCCGCCCGCCGCTCCACCATCAGGGAAGCCACTTCACCCGCCGGCGTCTCCGGGGAAACCGTCGCCACGTCCGTCGTCATGATCTCCCGGGCGATCATGGGCCACCTCCAGTTCCTCGGCCCACACCCGCAGCACCTCGGCCACGCTCCACGCCTGGGCAAAACAGCCCCGGGGCCGGTGGGGCGGATCGCCGTCGAAGATCTCGGACACCTGTCCCAAGGCGGCCTCGGCCCGCAGGTGGTGGCGGAGCCCGTCCAATATGCGCCGGGGCACCGACCCTAGGCAGCGGCGCAGCCCGCTGATGAAGGGGCCCAGGAGCCACGGCCAGACGGTGCCTTGGTGGTAGGCCCCGTCCCGCTGCCATTGATCGCCGGTGTAAAGGCCGCGGTAGGCCGGATCCCCGGGGGCCAGCGTCCGCAGGCCCACCGGCGTCCACAGATGGCGGGCGACCGCCGCGACGACGCGCTGGCCCTGAGCCCGGTCCACCACGGGAAAGGGCAGCGCGACGGCCAGCACCTGGTTGGGCCGCAGGGCGTCCCCAGCGGCTCCGGGCTCCCCCGAGCCCAGCCCCTCGGCGCCCGCGCCCTCGGGCCCGGGCACCCCATCCCGCAGCCAACCCGCGGGATGAGGAAACCGCCGCAGGAAACTGCGGCGGACCCTAGAGGCCCGCTGCCCCCACTCGGCCGCGCCGGGCCGGCCAAACCTCCCCGCTAGGCTTTCCACCGATCGCAGGGCGTTATACCACAGGGCGTTGACTTCCACCGGAGCGCCCCGGCGGGGGGTCACCACCCAATCGCCCACCTTGGCGTCCATCCACGTCAGCTGCAGCCCCGCCTCGCCGGCGTACACCAACCCGTCGGTCCCCACTCGGATGCCGTGGCGCGTCCCTCGCGCATAATGGCGGAGAATGTCCTCCGCGGCCGGCAGCAGCTCCTGTCGGATGGTGGCCGCGTCCCCGGTGGCGTGGAAGTACTTCCACACTGCGAACACGAACCACAAGGACGCGTCCACGGCGTTGTACGCGGCCGCTTCACCGGCGTCGGCGAAGCGGTTGGGCACAAGGCCGTCCCGGCGGTGCTGGGCAAAGGTGAGCAGCACCTGCCGGGCTTCGTCGTGCCGGCCGGTGGCCAGCAGGAGCCCCGGCAGGCTGATCATCGCATCCCGACCCCAGTCGGTGAACCACGGGTAGCCCGCGATGATGCTGGCCGCCCGGGTGGTGCGCCGCCACACCACAAAGTCGTCGGCGGCCAGCGCCAGGCGTCTGCGATCGGGATCGGATCCGGGCACCGCGGCCGCGAGGCGGCGGCGGCGCAGGACGGCCGCCTCCCAGGCCGCGGCCGCCCAGCGGGCCAAGGCGCCGGGGCCGTCCCGCCACGGCGGCGGGGGCGTTCCGTCTCCCGGGGCTTCCCCCGGCGGCGGCACCGGGCAGTGGCCCACCAGCACCGCGGTGTCGCCGGGCCCCGCCAGGCGCACGTGAAAGGTTCCCGGGCAGAAGTGGTCTTCCCGATGGTCCAAGCCCCGCTGGGCTTCCAGCGCGTAGTGAAAATGGTAGTACCAGGCGCCTTGGGGCTCGTAGCGGACCGCGCCGCCGCCCGCCAGGATGAGGGGCGGGGCGCCGGCAAAGGCCTGGATGCCCACGCCGTGGGCGGCCGCCTCCTGGTGGAAGGGCCAGGCATTGGCCCGCACGGTGTGGTGGTAGTCCCGGCAGTTGATGAGGGGCTTCAGGGACAGTTCCACCCCGGGGCCTGCCAGCAGGCGGTAGCACGCCACCGTGGTGTTTTGCCCCCGGACCATGAACAAGCGGCGCTCCAGCAAGACCCCGCCGGCCTGGAACACCCAACTGGGGAACGGGTACCGCCGCCACCCGGCCAGGTGCTTCCATCCGTCGGGGTGCCAGGTGTCGCCGTAGTCGTAGGTGGACAGGGGCCAGTCGCCGTGGGGCGTCCGCACCCATTCCTCGGTGGCGGCCCAGAGCAGCCGCCGGTCAACCGGCGGCGCCACGGCCGCCACCAGCCAGCCGTGGTAGCGGCGGGTCGGCAAGCCCGGCACCGTGCCGCAGGCAAACCCGCCCAGGCCGTTGGTGACCAGCCACTCGGGCAGCTCCTCGGGGGACGGCGCCCCGCCCGGCCCGGCCCCGGGCCGCCAATGGATCTGCAGGCCCTCCCACAAACCAGGATTCCTCTCCCGTTGCCCGGCTTCCGACGGGTCCATAGGGTAACGTCCAAGGAGTGCTGGGCATGACGGTTTCGCCTGACCAGTTCCAGCGGCGGGTGCGGGTGCGCCTGCCCTTCGCCGATCGCTACCTGGCCGGCAAAGACGCGGCCAAAGCGGCCCAGCGGGACTTGGAGCGGGCCTTTGCCCGGCCCCTCCTGCAGGTGGCCATCGCCCCTGGCCCCGCGGCTCCGGATGCCCCTGCCGGTAGGTTGCCATCCCCGCCGGCTTTCATGAGCGCGGCCGACGGAGATGGCGCCAGCGCCACGCCGCCCCGGCCGCCAGGACCCCCGCCAGCCCCGCCCCGGCCAACGCCGGCCAGGGCCGTCCCGGACCTACCGGGTGAACCAGGGCGTGCACGGCGGGACCATCCTTGGGCGCCGCGAAGGAACCCAGCTGGCGGGCCTGGCTCCGCCACCCGCGGGGAGCCAGCAAATCGATGACCCGCGGCCCAGCTCCGGTGGCGTCGCCGCCGAAGCGCCACTGGGTGGCCGTGGGCCCCACGGCCCGGTAGTCGTCCGCGCCAAAGGGGTCAAAGCCCCCCACCAGGACGTAGTAGCGCCATGCCGGCTGGGGCATCCCCAGGAGGCTCTTGGGAACCGAAACCCGCAAGGTGCGGCCGTCGCCCAGCACCGCTGCCCGCAGGCCCCGGGCTTGCCCCGGCGCGTCCGGGGGATCATGGGCCCAGTGCAGGCGGGTGCCGCCAAAGGGAGCCGCCCGGATCCGGACCTCCCACCCGTGGGCCGGGTGAAACCGCACCTGGGGGCCGGGCCTAAGGGGCTCAGTACGCCCCTGCCCGGGCGTCGTGTCGATGTAGATGTCGACCAGCTGGTGGTGAAACCCTTCCGGGGCCTCCCAAGGATTGACCATGGCCCGGAAGGTGAGGTCGAAATGGACCTGGTCCGCGGCGGTGCGGACCGTGAAGTCGGTCAGGTCAAACAAACCCGGCACAAAGGTGGCATCTTCGGGATACCGGTAATGGCCCGGCCCGTGGTCGTCGCCCTGGGGGTCGCGCATCCGGAAGACGATGCCCTCGGCACCGCCGTCGGCTCCGGCCCCGCCCTTCGCCGGCCCGCCAGGCAGCAGGCCCACCCCCAAGACGGCGGCCACCAGAACGGCCACCGAGGCCCGCCCCGCCGCCGACAGCCGGCGGTTTGCGGGCGCGCGCCCCCCCGCCGCGGCGGCCTGCGGCTGTGAAACCCCAACGTGCCGGCGGACCACCCCGATCCCTCCCGGGGAGGTTTCTATGCCGCGCGGGGCCCCAACATGCCCACCACCTGCCCGGGGGGCCGTGCCCCGGCCCGGACCGGGGGCCGTGCTCCGACCCGGACTGGGGGCCGTGCCGCAGTACGCCAGGGGGCTATGCTCCGGAATCACCCGCCGCCTCGTCCAGCAGCCGGGCGGCCCCCTGGGCGAGGAGGGCCTCGGCCGCTTCATGGGCCAGGGAACGGGCCTGGGCCTCGGCCGCGGCCACAGCCTCGCGGCGGGTCCCGGGGTCCGCGGGCAGGGACGGCCCGCCCGTCCCCGAGGCCGGCCCGCCGGGCAGCAGCGCGGCCAGTGCCCGGGCCGCGGCGGCCGTCAACAGGCGGGCGCCGTCAGGGTCGGCCACCGAAGCCTGCAGCCGCAGGTGCCGCTGTCCGGCCTCCCCGTGCCACTGGGCCAGCGCGCCGATGGGCACGTGGCACCCGCCGCCCAGCCGCGCCAGCAGCTCCCGCTCCGCGATGACCGCCAGCCGCACTTCCAGGTCGTCGATGAGCTCTACGGCCTGCCGGGCCACCGGGTCATCGGCCCGGACCTGCACCGCCAGCGCCCCTTGGCCCGGCGCCGGCAGGCACAGATGGGGTTCCAGGGCGTGGGCGCGAGGGTCCCACAGCCCCAGGCGCCGCAAGCCGGCAGCGGCCAGCACCACCGCGTCCAGCTGGCCGCCCTGGAGCTTGCCCAGGCGGGTGTCCACGTTGCCCCGGATCGGCACGAAGGTCAGATCGGGCCGCCAGTGGCGCAGGTGCGCGATGCGGCGGGGCGATCCCGTTCCTACCCGGGCGCCCCGGGGCAAGAAGGCTAGCGGGCCGTTCGACGCCCCGCGGGCATCGGCCACCACCGCCGCGTCCCGGGGATCGTCCCGCACCGGGTACGCCGCCAGGACCAGGTCCGGCGGCTGCTGGCCGGGCAGGTCCTTAAGGCTGTGGACGGCCACATCTACCTCGCCCCGGCGCAAGGCTTGCTCCACGGCCCGCACAAAGATGCCCCGCTGGCCAAACCGGGCCAACGGGGTCTGCCGGTCGAGATCGCCTTCGGTGCGGATTTCCCGCAAGACAAAGCGCAACGGCAGCCCGTGCCGGTCTGCCGCCGCCTCCAGCTGCGCCATCACCCAACGGGCCTGCCAAAGGGCCAGGGGGCTGGGGCGCGTCCCCACCACCAGTTCCCGCGGCTGCAATGCACCGAACTCCTCTCCGACCGCCGGCGCCAGGTCCAAAGCCCGCGTTCTGCCCTCAGCCCAACCGCCGCTGGGCCTGGGGCCGCAGTTCCTGCTCCACGCCAAAGAGGCGGGCCGCGGCATCGGCAAACCGCTGGCCCTCGGGCGAGGCCGCCTGTTGCTTTAGGCGCACCATGGGCTCATGCAGCAGCTTGTTGACGATGGCCGCGGTCAAGGCCCGGATGCGCTCCTTGTCGGCCTCAGGCAAGTGGTCCAGCCGGCGCAAGGTCTTGTCCAGCTCCTGGGCGCGGATGGCTTCGGCCCGCTGCCGCAGCACCGCGATGACCGGCGCCACCGCCCGCTGGCCGTACCAATCCCAAAACTGCCGCACCTCTTCCTCCACGATGGCCTCGGCCGCGGCCATCTGTTCCCGACGTTCCGCCAAGGTGGTGTCGACGACGGCGTAAAGATCGTCCACGTTGTACACAAACGCGCCCGGCAGCTCCTGCACCGCCGGGTCCACGTCCCGGGGCACGGCCAGGTCGATAAAATACAGGGGGCGGCCCGCCCGCTGCTCCAGCAGCGGCCGCACCAGCTCCACACCGATGATCGGTTCAGGGGCGCCGGTGGAGCTGATGACGATGTCGGCCGCCAACAGCCCGCCGGCCAGGTTTGTCATGGGCAGCTCGGACCAGCCGTAGGCCGCGGCCAGCTGCAGGGCCCGCTCCCGGGTCCGGTTGGTGACCCGCACCCGGACCGACCCCTTGCGAGCCAGGTGGCGCGCGACCAGCTCCGCCACCTTGCCGGCCCCCACCAGGAGCACCTCTTTGTCCGCCAGCGCGGGGAAAATGCGGCCGGCCAGCTTGACGGCGGCGTGGCTGATGGAGGCCGCGCCTTCGCCGATGGCCGTCTCCGCCCGGGCCCGCTTGCCCGCCCGGAGCGCGGCCTCAAACAGGCGCGTCACGTGGGGACCCGCGGTGCCCGCCTCCTGGGACAGGCGCAGCGCCGCCCGCACCTGGCCCAAGATCTGGGCTTCCCCGATGAGCATGGAGTCCAGGCCGGCGGCCACCCGCGCCAGGTGCCGGGCCGCAGCGGCGCCGGTGTACTGGTACAGGTACGGGCGGACGGCTTCCGGGGGTTGGCCCGAAAAGGCGCATAGGAACCCTATCACCGCCTCCGTCCCCAGGTCGCCGTCGTCAACGGCGCCGTACACCTCGGTGCGGTTGCAGGTGGACAGGATGGCCGCTTCCGCGAGCTCCCCGGCGTCCACCAGGCGCCGCAGAGAGCTGGTCGCCTGGTCAGGGCCGAACGCCAGCCGCTCGCGCACCGCCACAGGCGCGGACTTATGGTTGAGGCCGACCAGTACGATCTGCATGTCCACAGGATATATTACCACGTCATGGGTCGCTTGGCCAGGCCACCGGAGCGATGGGCGGCGCCTCCCGCTTGTGTCGGCTGGCCTTGTGCAGCCCTTCGATGCGGGCCTGCACGTCCGCGGGCGCGCGGCCTTCCAGGAGGTAGGTGTCCAGGGCCGCGTAGGTGAGCCCCAGCTCAGCTTCGTCGGTCTGTCCCGCCCACAGCCCGGCGCTGGGCGGGCGCTGGATGAGGCGTTCGGGCAGGCCGAAGTGGCGGGCCAGGGCGTACACCTGGCCTTTGACCAGGCCTCCCAGGGGCAGGATGTCGCCGGTGTCGCCGTACTTGGTGAAGTACCCCACGTGCAGCTCCGAGCGGTTGCTGGAGCCCACCACGAGGTAGTTGTGGAGGTTGGCGATGTAGTAGAGCGTCTGCATGCGCAGGCGGGGCTTTAGATTCGCTTCCGCCAGCCGCACCCTCTCGGCAGGCGCAGCCGCGAGCCCGCCCGCCGCCGCCCGCAAGGCCGTCAGCAGACGGTCGTAGACAGGAGTCAGGTCCACCCGCACCACCGGGACGCCCTCGTGCTCCGCCAGCAGGCGTGCATCGGCCTCATCGGCCGGATCGCTGTGGCATGGCATGATGACCCCCAGGCACGCGCCGGGAAACGCGCGCCGGCACAAGGCCGCCACCACGGCCGAATCGATGCCGCCGCTGAGGCCAAAGACGGCCCCCGCCGCGCCGGCCGCCGCGACCTGCTCCCGCAGCCAATTCACCACTCCATCCACGACGGTTTCCAAGCCCGCTTGGGCCATGCTCGCACCCCCAGTTCCTGGGCGCACCGGTTCCGGGCTGCGCCCGCGGCCCCTTTCAAAGTGCCCATCACCGTTATTCGCAGGGGCCCCCGCGGGTCCTGCCGCACCCGCAGGCGCACCAGCGGATGCATACAGGATCCTACGACGGGGCCGGCGACGGCGCGGCATCGGCCCCAGGGAAATGCAGGTGGCGCCGGGGATTGCGGGAACCCACCATGCAGAGGATTTCGTAGGGAATCGTGCCCAAGTGCGCGGCCCACTCCTCCGCGCCCACGGCCCCTGGGCCGTCGGAGCCCAGGAGGGTCACCACGTCCCCCGGCTGCACGGGCAGGTCGCCGACGTCCACCATGCAGTGGTTCATGCAG